>NZ_JAYXUH010000001.1:0-754363 GCF_036040035.1 Photobacterium sp. S4TG1 | reverse complement strand
CGGTAATGATAGCGTGGGTTATTACTCGTCATCTCGAAAGAGAGGCACTAGCTATCCGAGATCTACTTATCACGTGTTTGAGCATTACAGAAACCAATAAAAAAGCAATTAAAACAATAGCTCTACAACGTGCTGATAATAGATTCCTTATCTCGTTCGTAACCTCACTGTAGGGAATGATGGTAGAAGATTAAGTTATAAATTAGTTTCTATTAGGGGGCTTAGCGGCCTGAAACGCAGAGGGGCGTGCTGATGTTCGGTATGGCAAGCCTTGTCCACTCCGCCATTTATTTAAGAAACCTGAATCGAAAGATTCAGGCTTTTTTCGCCTGTATATAAAGCAAGATGATGCTGAATAGACACTGCGGAGTGGTAGTCTAGTTGATTAACTTTCTATTGAGAAGCTTAGCGGTCTGTCACGACTATTATTTGATGGAAAATGGACGCGCAGATGCTCTGGTTGTAATGTTAACTATGGCAAGTCCTATCCACTTCACATTATGGAAAACGCCTGAATTTAACGATTCAGTTTTTTCGGCTATATAAAAGTAAGATGATACTGAGATTATTAAACTGATTGGTAATATCGCCAGTGAGCTAAGCTACACCATCCATCACCACAATAGCATGACGACCTTTTTCGGTTATTTGTAATATTTGATCAAGTACTATGTCATTATTTCTTTATTTACCGAAGGTACCACTAACGCCTCATCAATTCCTCTTGCTGTTTATAATGAATCTTATTTATCAATGATGGTTTTAATTAGATCATAATTTTAGTTAGATTGGTATAGCTCTACAATGTGCTGATAATAGATTTCCTATCTTGTTCATAACGTCAGTATCGTGGATGTGAAAATTTATTCAAATTCAGTTGGTTAGATTGTTTGCTTTTTATCATTATAAACGATGCATTTAATATACAGATCAATTTATTAATATTTTTATATATAATTATAACTTTTAATTATATATCTATTTATTCAATCACATGTTTTATATATAACAGTGATAAATAGATATGATTGAGATTAGAATCGCCTTAATAAATAGTTAAGTTTTATAAATAAAAGAGGGAATTTGAATGAATAAGATTATAGGAATTACTGTAATTGGATGTTCTATTTTTAGTATGAATTATGCTATTGCTGGGCTGTCTACTGGAATACAACCAACTACGCCCTCTTCTGGGAAGATAAATTTTACAGGTGTTGTTGTTCAAGCAACTTGTAGTATTAACCTTGTATCAAGTAGCCAGGTTAATTTAAATAATACTGTTAATTTGGGTGTTATGAAAACAACCCAAAAAGAAACTCCTCCGGTTTATTTTTACCTTAAACCTGACCCTAAATGCGCTCCTACTTTTAAACAATTAACTGCAGTTATTGCTTGGAGTGGATCTAATTTTAATGATAATGGATTGACTAATTTAGGTACTTCAAAAAATGTTGATATTGCTCTCACTGGTTATACGGCAAACTCGAAGATATCGCCTGTACATTTAACACAAACTAATAAAGTTATAAAAGATAGTTATACAGCACTGGAAGGCGATAAAAAAACATTTCCTGGATACTTGTTTTCTGCCAATTTACAAGATAAAAATAATCAAAAACCAATTCCAGGAAGTGTTTTATCTAATGCAATTTATAATGTCACATATAATTGATTATGATAAAAGTTAAGTATGCATTTTTTTTTATAGCAGTTGCTACTACAAGTAATGTTGCAGCAACTACTATATTTAATACTGATTTTATTCATGGAATGCCCCCTAATTCACCTGAAATAAATAATAGTTATATAGATAATACTTATTATGTTGATATATATGTTAATGGTATAAAAACAGGATCAGAACAAATAAATATTAAAAATAATGCAATTAAAAAATTACATTTAACTAAAGCATGGTTATCTGATGCTAATATTAAAATTAATAGTAAGTTCTATGCTAAATGTTTTGATAAGGAAAATGGATATTATATTTTAACGAAACAAAAAAACACAAAAATAAAATTTAATAGTCATGAAAATAAATTAATGTTTACTATTCCACAAGCAGGATTAGTTGTTAAAGCTAATAATAGTGAGTGGAATGAAGGTAATGATTCTATATTATTCAATTATTATTTATCCTCTGATAAATATAATAATGAAAGAATTAATACAACAATATCAAGTGACTTTTCAATTAACCATAAGGCATGGAGACTAATAGGTAATATTGATTCTAACGCACAAAAAATATTACCTAATGTCTATTTGAAACGTGATATAAGATCTATAACATCAGATTTAACGATAGGTGAAAATCAAACTAATAGTCGATATTTATCATCAATACCATTTATAGGAATACAGTTATATAATAATAATAATATGATCCCATGGTCACAACGGAATTATGCTCCAATTATTTCTGGATCAGTAGTTACTGCTGCCACAATAACAATTAGTCAGAATGGGTATATAATAAAAAAATTAAATGTAAATCCCGGACCTTATTTAATTAATAACCTTAATATTATTGGTAATAGTGATATTAAGGTTGTTATTGTAGATGCAAATGGAAATAAAATAGAAAAAAAATATGCTGTAGGTCAAATGTCTACATTACTTAGGCCTAATAGTTCAAATTATTTATTTTCAATGGGTAAGGCTAATACGGCATCAAATAAATTGCCATTTGGGGAAATAGAGTATTCTTATGGTTATAATATGTTCTCTACCATTATGGGGAGTATTATTTCTAAAAAATATTTCAATATATTGGGTGGTATTACTTATAATTTAGGATTCTTAGGAATATCTTCTTTTACTTATAATTTCTCATATGAAAATAGTATGAGAAATAATATTGGAGATAAAATATCAGTATTATATTCGAAAAATATAAATAAAGATCTCCAAATTAATCTTGAATATAATAAATATAAAAATAATTATAATTCTTTTAATGATATAGGTAGAATCAATAATAATAAATTATTGAGCGATATAAAAATAGGATTAAATAATAATGTTAATTATTTAAAAAGTAATTTAGCTGAACAATTATGGTATAATGAATATAAGCAGTCATATAATTATGGGTGTGATTTTTTTGTAACATCAGAATATAAAAATATATTTTTAACTACATCTTTATCTTACAACAAATCATCTTCTTTAAAAGATGATTTGTCATTATCTTTTAGTTTAAACATACCACTTAGTAGTTCATTTCTATCACTTTCTAGTAACTATATTAATAATGGTGATTATGTAAATAATATTAATATAAGTCAAAACATTACGGATAATTTAAATTATTCTGCTAATGTTAGTCAGTCACAAGATGATATAAATAGTTCAATAAATGCCACATATCTATCAGATGCAGCTCAATTCAATGGAATATTATCTAAAACAAAATATTCATCATCTGCAAACATTCAATTATCTGGGACAATTATTGGTGTTAATGATGGAGAAAATAACCACTTATTATTTAGTAAGGATACTAATAATACATTTGCTGTTATTGATACGCCTAATATAAAAGGAATTTCTTTTAATGATTCAGACCCAACTAATAATAATGGATTAACAATTAGTACATTAAATAGTTATCAGACTAATATAATTAATATTAATACTGAAAATATACCTAATAATATTCAATTTAAGACTACATCATTTACTGTAACTCCAACTGAGGGAGCTATAATTTTTAAAAAAATAAATTATATTAAAACATTTACTTATATATTTAGAATATTTGCAAAGAATGGGATGACAATTCCATTTGGTTCTGTAGCAATGAATGATAAAAATCAAACGCTTGGATATAGCCAAGACAAAGGTATTATAATTATAAGAAGTCATAATGATAAAAACATAATTAATATTAATACTGGCGTTGAAAGGTATCATATCGATTTAAAAAGATATAAATCTAATTTAAATACTATTCAGGAAATACATTATGATAAATAAATACATATATGCTTTATTATTGTTTATGACTACACATTGTTACGCCTCTTTTGTATTAGATGGCACTCGATATATTTATGATGGGACAATAAAAAATATAGCCGTACAAATAACTAACGATTCAAATAATAGCTACGGAGGACAAGTGTGGATTGAGAATTCAGATCAACCTATAAACAATATATATTTTATACCAGCCCCTGCTTTTTTTACATTAGCAAAAAATCAAATTCAAATTGATTCAATCATAAATGTAAATGATGATTTACCTAAAAACAAAGAATCATTATTTTATTTGAATATTCAAGAGATTCCGTTAAAAAGTACAACGGATAACTCATTGCAAATAGCTATGAATACAAGAGTTAAATTAATTTATAGACCTAAAGCTATAATAAATGATAGAGCAGGAGCAGAGAATAAAATAAATATAATAACTAAGGATGGAGATATATATTTAAATAATCCAACACCATATTATTTTGCAATTACTTCTGTAACTGATAATAATAAACTATTACAGCTTTCATCTGTAATAATGAATAAACTAACTGTTTTTAAGCCGTTTAGCAAAGTTAAACTTGGGAATTATAATAAAAACATTTCCTTTAATGCAATTAATGATTATGGTGCTGTGATTAATTATAAGATAAAGAGCATTTAATATGAAAAAAATATTATTTATTCTTTTGTTTTATTTATTAAGCTTTCATTGCTATGCTAGTGGTTCTCGTGGCCCTATTGCTTTAGATAATAGATGTTCTATTAATGTAACATCATCACATCCAACTATTAATATCACAGGACATAAAATAGGAGATGTTGTTGGTACATTAGATATAACCTATTACTTAACATGTACAGTTACTGGTGTTATAGATTCTTATTATAGATATTTTGAAGTTAAAACAAATAATAATGGATTATATGCGGGGAAAATTAATCAGATGTATTTTTCTAATAATAAAAATTACATATTAAAATTAATATCACCTACGTTATCTTCTACAAATAAGAGCGCAGTTATAAATAGTGCAGGTTATTTTCCTTATATTTCATGGTTTAATATATTTCATCTTTTTTATTCTGATACAATAACAAATAGATTTAAAATAATATTAAACTCCCCTCCACTTATAATAAATAATTTTAATAATGATAAGCCAACATCTGTTATTGCAATAGCAGCAACAACATCATCATCAGGTTATGTTAATTTAAGTGATTTTAATGATCTTGATGACCAAACAAATAATGGTAATAATCTTTTAGGGAATGGTAATCTTCCCAATATTATCATAAATGTCATAAATAAAAAGCCTCGTATTCCAACTTGTAATATAAAGCCAATTAATGTTAATTTTAAAAATGTATCTGCATTAGATATCAAAAATGCATCATCTAAATCAGAAAGTGCAAATTTACTTATTGAATGTAAAAATACAGAGACACAAACATTAATCTTTAAAAAAAGATCAATAGATAATATAGGTGGCGATATTATACAAGGTAATCAAAATGGAAAGTTAAGTAATATTGGGTTTAAAATATGGTGGAATTATTTATCGAATGATATTAAAGATAATAAATTTAAGTTTAATCATGAATATAATATACCAACACATTTTAGTACAACAATAAATGTTAAACCGTTATTATTAAACACACATACTAAAATAAAGTCAGGATTAGTATCAGCATCTATCAATATGGTAGTTAATTATGATTAAACTTTTTTTTGTATTAATAATGGTTTTATTTTCAAATTTAGTCTGCGCAAGTAATGGCTCGTATGTGACGAGTGCAAAATTAAATATATCGTTGATTATTTCTAATATTTGTGAGTTATATATACCTAAACATAATGTTAATTTCAATATAGTGAGTGTTGATCAATTAAAAAAACGACGTGGAAATATAATTTCAATACCGATTACCATAACGTGTACAGGAAACTATAAAAATGAAAATATAGCGTTATCATTTAAGCCCTTAAGTGAGAGTGGTCACTTTGGATTACCATCGTTAGGAATATTAAATACAACGACCAAAAATTTAGGTATTTTATTAACAACTTATGGATCAGCGTTTAGCTCTTCATATAATGTAAAGAGCAATAATCAAGGGAATAACAGTCCACTTGTTTTTTATTCTCCTTATATAATATCAAGTGATAATAATCATTCGTTTACTATTAATGCTCAGCCAATTATTGAAAATGACAATGATGCGATAAAAAGTGGAAAATTCGCAGCGGGGATTATCGTTACATTGTCTTATGCTTAGAGGTATTTTTATTGATAATGCTGGTACAAAAACTACTGCATAGCTAGATTATCAGTGATGGGTAATGATTCTCTGTTTTGATATCACAGTGGTAGAATGAATTATTGATATGTATCTGTAGTGTGAGGACAAAGTGATGAGCAGTTTGAATAACGATAATAATCATGCGGAGAGTGATCAACTAACTGAAATTGCTATTGCTTACTATCAAGAAGGTGCTACGCAAGAAGAGATATCACAACGTTTTGGTATGTCTCGCGCTAAAATTGGTCGCTTACTTCGTCGTGCAAGAGAAGAAGGGGTGGTTGAAATTACCGTTAAATATCACCCGGTATTCAGTGAAAAGCTTGAACAACAATTGATTGAACGGTTTAAATTAAAGCGCGCACTTATCGCTCTTGATCAACCTGATGATGAAACTCAACGCCAACAGGTCGCGAGCTTGGTTTCTGGCTATCTGGCAGCAACATTATCTGATGATATGGTGGTGGCGGTTGGGCAAGGCCGTAACATTGCTTCTATTGCGAATCATGTTGGTGTGGTGCCACATCGTAATTGTCGTTTTGTGTGTGGAATTGGTGGTACTCACCGTTCTGGTAATGCGATTAATGCCGATCATATTTGCCGACAGCTGGCAAAAAAATATGATGGTATTAGTGAAACATTATATGCCCCGGCTTATGTGGAAGATATTATTGTTAAAGAAGCATTTATGAAAAACGGCACGGTTAAAGAAACCTTAGATCGTGCTCGTCGCGCTGATGTGGCATTAGTTGGCGTGGGTGATATGAATGAAAATAGTCACATGGTTAAATTAGGTTGGTTCACACCTCAAGAAATAGTCGAAGCACGTATTCGAAAAGGGGTTGTAGGTGATATTGCTGGGTATGATTTTTTTGATAGCCAAGGTAAGCAAGCTGATACCATGATGAGTGATCGTGTGATTGGTTTAACCATGGATGAATTACGTCATATTCCAACGGTAGTGGTGACTGCGGCTGAAAACAGTAAGGCATTGGCTTTATTGGGGGCGTTGCGTTCAGGAGTAGTTGATGTACTTGCAACCAGTGTTAGTAATGCATTGACGATTCTTAATCTTGATCAGCAGATGAAATAGATGTTTATTTAATCATTTGATCTATAAAAGAAACCGCTATCATAATTGAATGTAGATAGCGGTTGCGAATTATACCTTTAAGCAATAAAATACAGCTTCAAAATAAAGGAAGAACGTCGTATCCGGTGATGCGTCCGGATTTCAAATCCGGGTAGGGCTGCCAGCAGTCCTGGGTAGGTTCGACTCCTATGTTCTTCCGCCACTTTCTTTGCTGTATTCCTATTCTTGCAATAAATCCTGATCTTTTAATTCGCGATAATTAAATTTACGCTTAGTAAAACCAATCTTATCAAAATACTCTAATAACTGAATCGCAACTTTACGGCCTAATTGACTAATATCTCTAAATTCAGCAGTTTCTAATTTCTGATGTTGAACGGTATGTTGACGCACCGCGTTTGCCATTTTTACCAGATATTGATGACTGACATAGCGATCTTTCACTATCGCAGCAATATAACTTAATTGCGCTAGTTTATAACTGAGTTTGCGTAAGTTGTCTTCATTCTCACCTATTTCAAAGGCAAGATCGCGTACCCACCAAGGCTGAGGATTGGTTGCCATCAATTGCTCTATTTGGGTCCAACAGTGGAGTTCTGACGGTGTTAACTGTAACTGATGCGCTGCTAAATGCAGCCAACCACGGGTATTTACTAACAACTGTTGGTTGAGTAATTGGCTAATAATGGCATTAAAGATGACTTGGGGCTGATTAAGTGCCGCCATGCGGTATAACCGATCTTTACCGATACCAAGCGTGTCTTGTGCTTGCTGATGGTACTGTTCTAGCGTAGCGATAATGTGTTGCTGTAGCGCTTGTTGATAGCTATCAAAACACAGGTAATCACCATATTGTTTTATGCTGCTATCAGCGGCCACGAGTTGGTTAAGAACACGGGTTTGGCACTGATGTTGTTCAAGTAATTGTTGCTGTGACTGTGGTGCATGCTGAAGCTTAAATACAACAATATCATTGAGTGAATGCAAGGCTGCTCGTTGATTGAGGTATGCAAGTCGCTGCGGAGCACGTTTGCCTCTATTTGGCGGTAATAGATCAATAACAACGGCACTGCCAAGATTTATTTTTTTTGCCGGATCACGGAGTAATAATCGATCTTGTTCGGTTAAGCATAGTGGCGTATCAAGGGTTATTTCTGCAATCGTGGTATCACCTGGTACTAATTGCTGATCTTCTAATAATGCAATACGACCAGTAGTGTGAGTCGCTGCATGGAAAATCTGAATATTTTGCCAGTGCTTAATTAGATGGTTTACGGTTAATTTTACCGTAAACCGCTTAATTATTTGAGTGGGTGCCGTCTGTAATAACCAGTCACCACGGCTTAGATTTGTTTTATCAATATCGCCACTGATATTAAGTGCAACCCGTTGGTTTGCCGTCGCAGATTCCGTTGCCTGTCCCTGTGCATGAATACTTTTTATGCGTACGGTTTGCGGTTGGGCATGGCCTTTTTTAAGCTGATTATGGCTCACTAAACACAAGCTATCACCAACATTGATATGACCATTTAATGCGGTGCCAGTAACAACTAATCCTGAACCTTTAACGTGAAAGGCGCGATCGATAGCAAGCTTAAAATTGAGGGTATTGTCATATTGCTGTTCATTATCCGCAAGGTCAATCAGGTGTTGTTTAAGTTCATCAATACCGTCATTTGTATGCGCTGAACAATGAAAAATAGTTGATTGAGTAAAGCCATATTGAAGTAATAATTGGTGTAATGTCGCTTCGAGTTGCTGTTGTTGCTCAAGGCTGGTGAGATCGGATTTAGTGATCACTACCGTTAAACTATCCATCGCAAGTAAGCGTAAAATGGCTAGGTGCTCGTAGCTTTGCGGCATCATACCTTCATCACCCGCAACAATCAGCATTGCGTGATGGGCGGTGCCTACGCCAGCTAGCATATTGGAGATAAATTTTTCATGGCCGGGCACATCAATAAAACCTAACCGTTGTTGGTGGTTAGATTTTGTTGAGTGATACGGCATAAATGCGTAGCCTAAATCTATCGTGAGCCCGCGTTGTTGCTCTTCTGGCAGTCGATCGGCATTGATCCCAGTAAGGGCTTGTAACAGTTTGGTTTTACCATGATCGACATGGCCAGCTGTAGCAATAATCATAGCGTTACTCTAAAGCGTTATTGAGCCAGAGGCAGTAAAAATGGGTTGAAGCCGCTACGGTAGAATTCCATTTGACTTAGTTTTTGATCTAAAACTATTGTTGCTAAATCATCGGCAATGGGATCTAATTGAGGGTTCTTCTCAAGTACCAGCATCTTTAAATAACTTTGGCAATGACTACAGGTTTCAGCACGAACACTGTCTTCTAGTGATTCACTTTGCAGTTGAATATTCTCGCCGTCACCACATTGAGTGCATTCAGCACGTAGTCGATGCCACTCTGCTTCACATTGACTGCAATGTAAGTAACGATGACCACTGCCTTGAATTAAACTTGTCGCAGGTGCGCCACCGCAAAGAGGGCAATGTGATTGTTTGGCATTGGCTTCTGGTTGCCACTCTAATTGGGTATTAGTAACAATTAAGCTCATTAGTGTATTGATACAACCCCAAAGAATAATCGCAATATCAGCAGGAACACGTTCCGGTTGGTTTTGTTGCAGGGCATGAAAGTAATGCTGTAATGTTTGTTGATCGATTTGGCTAATGCTATCAATAACTTTAACGATATCATCACTTGCAATCGAACGTAATGCAGAGGTTAACTGGGTTAGCATTGGGTCTAAAATTGCTTGCCAAGTGCTGTCTATTTCAATCGGCCATGTTAGCGTTTTTGTTTGTAATTGTTGTTGTACGGCGCTATTAAACGTTTCAACTAAATGCACTTGTTGCTGCACTATTTGACCCGCTAGTAATAGATAATCTGCCATAAAAGAATCTTGTGCCAACTGACGTAAACGTGCGGCGCGGGCATGAAAAATGGTTGCAGGGTTACCAATGATTAACGGATTAAAGCCATCACTTTTTTGCTTAACGATGGTGTTTTTATCTAAAATTTTAACGCTCATGCAAGTATCCAATTATAAGAATACCAACCCCGGTAAACCGAGGTTGGTATAGAAATAAAGAGCGGATAAACATCAAGGATTATCCGTTCTAGAGCTTGTTGTTAGTGTTGGTTTTTGTTGCTAGTTAGCGAACGGAACCAACGTGGGTGATGTTTCTTTGCCCAAGCGGGAGAAACTTTACCTTCTAACATGCCATCGATTGAGCCTTTTACCCAATACGCCATGTAAACATGCACAATTAAGCTTAAAGCAAATACAAGGGCTGCGATTGAGTGAACAATTAAGGCTATACGTACAACATCAATGCTGAAGTAAGCTGAAAAGTAAGCACGCCATGCAATTAGGCCCGTTACTAGCAACAATACGGCACAGGCAATAAATTGACGCAGAAGCATTTTTTGTCCTGCGTTGTATTGACCTGCTTCTGGTACGCTTTCTTCGTTTTCAGTTAAAACATCTTTAACTTTTAACATCCATTGGAGATCACCTTTTTCAAAGTGGTTATGACTCCAATAACGACAGACTAAGAAGCATAAACCTACAGTCATTATAATCGCACCAAATGGATGCAAAATACGTGCAAGCTGTGGCGAACCATAGACATAGCTAAGGAAGTGCAGTGGCGCAAACATAAAAGATAAGCCAGACAATAAAGTCCAGATACCTGTTAATGCGACTGTCCAGTGCACAACACGATCTAAAGGTTTATGACGTAAAATTGTTTTATTCAAACTCATTTCTCATCTCCTTCATCTTCAGCCACACGACTACGACCCACTGTTACACGGTGAATAGCAGCAAGAGCCAAAGTACCGACTAAACCAGCAGCGGCAAGTGGCTTAAGATCATCTTTCCATAACTTCACTGTTTCGCTGATTTTAGGATCTTTTGGTAGATCATAACGCTCAGGATCAGTGATATCGTGTAGAACATAAATCACATGCGTACCGCCCACGCCTTGTGGGTTGTAGATACCTGCTTTTTTATGACCTTTAGCTTGCAGTGCAGCAACACGTTGATTGGCATACTCAAGAATTTCTTCACGAGGACCAAAACGTAATGCACCTGTTGGACAGGTTTTTGCACACGATGGCACTTGACCAGCCTGAAGGCGATCAAGACATAACGTACATTTGTAAACACGGTTATCAACGGGGTTCATTCGCGGAATATCAAATGGGCAGCCAGCGATACAGTAACCGCAACCAACACATTTTTCCGAGTTGAAATCGACAACACCGTTTTCATATTGCACGATAGCACCGGGTTCTGGACATGCTTTTAAGCAACCAGGATCAGAGCAGTGCATGCAACTGTGTTTACTAAATAACCACTTAAATTTGTTATCTTCTTCAATTTCTTTGAAGTGAATAGTGGTCCACGTTTCAGCTGTGGTATTGGGCGGATTTTGGTAAGAACCTTCAAAGGTGCCTACTTTACCGCGTAAATTATTCCACTCGCTACACGCATCCATACAGCCTTTACAGCCCGTACAGCAAGTAACATCAATTAATTTAGTTACTTGAATTTGACGTTCACGCGCATCAGGTGATGGAGTAAGCGACGATGTAGCAGAACTACGAACAATATTCTGTGATTCCATACCCATGGCTTACTTCACCTTCTCTACGTTAACCAAAAATGCTTTGTATTCCGGTGTTTGTGAGTTAGCGTCACCCACACATGGCGATAGCGTATTCGCAAGGTAACCTGGCTTAGTATCGCCTTCGTAACCCCAGTGAATAGGAATACCGACAGTGTGAACTGCTTGGCCGTTAACATGCAGTGGTGTAATACGCTTAGACACATAAGCTTTAGCGATAATAGCGCCACGCTTAGAGGTTACACGCACCATATCAGCATTGTTAATGCCACGCTCTTTCGCTAAACCTTCACCAATTTCAACAAATTGTTCTGGTTGTAATACAGCGTTGAAATGAGAGTGACTCGTCCAAGTATGGAAGTGTTCAGTTAGGCGGTAAGTGGTACCTACAAATGGGAAATCCGCTTTTGTGCCTAACTGCGCAGCATCATCTTTGAATAAACGTGCCGCAGGGTTTGAAACCACATTTTTATGTAATGGGTTAGTACCAATCGGTGTTTCAAATGGTTCGTAGTGCTCAGGGAATGGACCCTCAGCCATTTTATCAAGTGCAAACAAACGGCCAACGCCTTCAGGTTGCATGATAAATGGACCCGCATTACTTGATGGTGGCAATTTAGCGTTAAAGTCAGGTACATCTGGGCCAACCCATTTGTTACCGTTCCATTCCACTAACATACGCGCTTTATTCCATGGGCTACCGTCAGGACGTGTTGATGCACGGTTGTACAATACACGACGGTTAGCAGGCCAAGACCAAGCCCAGTTTGGTGCAATACCTAAACCAGAAGGATCGCTGTTGTCACGACGTGCAGTTTGGTTACCTGCTTCAGTCCAACTACCAGTGTATAACCAACAAGCCGCGTTGGTTGAACCATCTGCTTTTAGTTTGCTAAAACTTGATAATTGCTTACCGTTAGCATCTTTGCCGTTAAGTTCTTGTGCTAGCTCTTTGGTATTTGGCGCTGCAGGGATCGCATAATTCCAATCAAGCGATAGGATTGGATCTGGATATGTACCGCCTTCTTGTTGATACATATTGCGCATCTTCAAGAAGATACCCGCTAGAATCTCAGCATCACCTTTTGCTTCTCCTGGCATATCAGCTGCTTTCCAGTGCCACTGTAACCAGCGCGCTGAACTTACGATAGTGCCATCTTCTTCAGCAAAACATGCACAAGGTAAACGGAACACTTCAGTGTCAATGCTTGCAGTATCAACTTCATTAACGTTAGGTTTATTTTGCCAGAACGTAGAGGTTTCAGTTGCAAGCGGATCGACAACTACTAAGTATTTCAACTTAGATAAAGCATCCAATGTTTTTTGCTTGTTAGACATTGATGCAACAGGGTTGAAACCTTGACAGATATAGCCATTCATTTCGCCTTTGTTCATCATTTCGAACACGCGCAACATGTCGTAGCCTTGATCCCACTTCGGCATCATATCGTAACCAAAGTTATTCTCAGCTGTTGCACTTTTGCCGTAGAAAGACTTCAGTAATGACACGAAGAATGCTGGGTAATGCTGCCAATAGTTGGTTTGATCTGCTTCAAGTGCCACTGGAGTGTGGTGCTTAAGGTGAGCGGCTAAATCAACATCTTTGTCTGACGGTAGTTTTAAGTAACCCGGTAGGCTTTGTGCTAATAAACCAAGGTCAGTAATACCTTGAATATTAGAGTGACCACGCAAGGCATTAACACCACCGCCAGCCATGCCCATATTACCTAATAGTAATTGGATCATTGCCATACAACGGATGTTTTCAGCGCCTTTAGAGTGCTGAGTCCAGCCTGTCGCATACAAAATAGTGGCAACACGGTTATCCGCTGCAGTACTACCTAATGCTTTACAGACGTGATCAAACATATCAATCGGTGTACCGGTGATATTAGCAACAACATCAGGTGTGTAACGAGATACGTGATCTTTAAGTAAGTTCCATACACAACGAGGATGTTGTAGTGATTCATCCTTTAATGCATAGCCTTTATCGTCAAGTTGGTAGAACCAGCTGCTACGATCATACTGACGTTTCTCTGCATCATAGCCAGAGAATAGACCATCGTGGAATGCATAGTCATCACGCACAATAAAGCTAGCGTTGGTGTATGCTTTAACATACTCATGATTCACTTGACTGCTTGCCATTAGGTAACGAATCGCACCTAAAAGGAAAGCAATATCAGCACCCGAACGGATCGGTGCATAGTGATCTGCCACTGCTGCTGTACGCGTGAAGCGTGGATCAACCACGATAATTTCAGCGTTATTGGTTTTTTGAGCTTCAATCGCCCAGCGGAAGCCTACAGGGTGTGCTTCTGCTGCGTTACCGCCCATAACAAGAATAAGGTCGGCATTTTTAATATCAACCCAGTTGTTGGTCATCGCGCCGCGGCCAAATGTTGGAGCAAGACTTGCTACCGTTGGACCGTGTCAAATACGCGCTTGAGTGTCTACAGGAACCATACCCAAACCACGGGCAAATTTCTGAGTTAACCAACCATTTTCATTACTTTCCGCTGAGGCACAAAGCATGCCTGTTGTTAGCCAGCGGTTAACCGTGGTGCCTTGTTCATTTTTCTGAATAAGGTTTTCGTCACGGTCTTGTTTCATCAGTTTAGCGATACGGCTAAAGGCTTCGTCCCATGTTAGACGTTGCCATTTATCAGAGCCTGGAGCACGGTATTCTGGGAATTTCAAACGTTGTTCGCTGTTGACAAAACCAGCTAGGCCCGCACCTTTAGGACATAATGCACCACGGCTTACTGGATGATCGGGATCGCCTTCAACGTGGAATACTTTTTGTTTAATGTTTCCGCCAGTAGCACCTGTACTATACAGTAATGTGCCACAACCAACTGAACAATAAGAACACGTATTACGCGTTTCTTTGGCTGCGGTTAATTTGAATTCACGGGCTTGTGCCCATGCTTTTTGCGGAATTGTGGCAAGCGAAGCAATGGTCGTCGTTGCTACAGCTCCCGCGCACAATTTAAATAATTGACGTCTACTTATATTCAATCTAAAAAGACCTTATTAGAAATAAAGAAGAGGGTGAAATCTAAGTGGTTATTATATGGGGCAATATAAAGTCGTCAAATTTTGCTATTAGAGGCAATGGGATAAAAAACAAAATAATAAATTAAATAATATAAATAACTATTTAAATATCATTAATAACTCATGACAGGTAATGATGTGAGGATAATGATTTGCATCAAAGTTATCGTTACTTATAGTGTACTAATAATCATTGTCATTTAAAGTGATGACTGCATTACTATATTTAGTCATGTTTCATTTTTAATGGTAAATATATTTATATATTGTGTGATAAATTAATAACGTATTATTAAAGTGATATTTATATAAACTAATATCTTTTCTTGTGGTGTTATCTTCTTTTTTTAGTGATTTTAAAGTAAAGCGGCGATGTTTTTATTTACTATTAAAATCAAATTGTTATCTCTTGTTTTGGGGCGTTTTTCTTGTGGTGTGTTATTCATTAATTGCAACGAAATAATAAAACTTAAAAACGGAAAGCATATATAAACCACCAAATAACACTAATTAAATGCAATCTTAAGTATCAGTATTGGAAAGGTAAAGGGTTATTTAATAAACAATGTTAAGATTATTAATTTTAAAATATAACCTTGTTTTATAAAAAGTAAGACTTACTGTTAGATTTGTAAATATTTATTATTTCGAAAATTATGAGTGTTAGTTGTTATTTCCTATTTGAAAAAATAAAAAACAATGCATTGCGACTATCTGAATAACTATTATTTATTAGCTAACGATAAGGCTAAACTACAACAGACTTGTTAGTGGATGAATTTTGCATCATCTAATGGTTGCGGTATCATTACAAATACTGATGATAAAAAGGAAGAGTAAAGTGTTAAGGACGATAATTACAGGATTGATTCTGGTTTGTATAAATCAGAGCGTAATGGCAACACCATGGGAAAAAGTAAAAACGCCAAGCCGTGGTGATTCTAGCTCAATTGGTTCATATGCTAATGGATGTCTTGCTGGTGGTGAACGTTTACCCTTACAAGGTGATGGCTATCAAGTGATACGTTCAGAACGTGGACGTTATTATGGCCATAGTGAAATGATTGTTTTTTTACAGCAATTAATGAAGCGATCACAACAACTAAATATAGGCAATGTGCTGGTGGGTGATATTGCAATGCCTCGAGGTGGACGTTTTTCATCAGGCCATGCAAGTCATCAAACTGGGCTTGATGCCGATATTTGGTTACGGATACCTGAAAAGCCATTAACGGCTAACCAGCTAAAAACAGTGTCAGCTTTACCAATGGTTGATATAAATAATTATAAAATCATTGAAAAAAACTGGAGTATAAAACAGGCACAATTGATTCAACTGGCAGCCAGTGATGATCGCGTTGCGCGTATTTTTGTTCATCCAGTGATCAAACAGCAATTATGTAAAACGCAATGGAAGCAGCGTGATTGGTTAAGTAAAGTACGACCTTGGTTTGGCCATTATTATCATTTTCATATTCGTTTACATTGCCCAGACGGGAGCACAACTTGTAAGCCACAAACACCACCGCCAGCAGGTGATGGTTGTGGTACTGAGCTTGCTTCATGGTCGCCAAATTATAAGCCACCAGTGACTACAAAACCGGTTGCCGATGTTAAGCCGAAACCAAAACCTAAAAAAGTGTTACCGCCGATGTGTGAGAGGGTATTAAAGAGTTAGGTTTTGTTTGTTACTCGTAATTGCTCGTCAATGATACATAACATAAAAAAGCGCCGCCCAGTTAACTGAGCGGCGCTTTTTCTATACGGTTTGTTAGTGATAACTAAGCAAGACCTTGCAGGGTGACAAACTTTTCAAGTAGTTCGTTATCTGATTCGATATGTTCAGGATCAGTAATAATGCAATTGGTGATAGGACAAACTGACTGGCAGGTTGGCTTATCATAGTGCCCTTTACATTCAGTGCAGCGATCAGGATTAATTTCGTAAAATTCATCCCCCATGGTAATGGCCTCATTTGGACATTCAGGATCACACATATCACAGTTAATGCATTTAGTTGTAATGAGCAGTGCCATAATGCTTATTTACCGTCTTTAGGTGCGTGTGGATTACGAGTATCTTCACCGTTACTCAAATTACGCATCAGTAGACCAAAACTTAGATCCATGTCTGATGGCATTGGAATAAACACAAAGTGACCATTACCTTTAGCATCATCAATTACTTCTGATTTACGGTTTTCCATGGTTTCAAGTTTGAAGACAACGTTACCTTGTGGTGTCATAACTTCAAGGCTGTCACCGACAATGAATTTGTTCTTCACTTCAACTTCAGCAAGATCGCCACGGCGTTTACCTGTGAACTCACCAACAAATTGTTGAGTTTCTGAAATTGAGTAACCGTAATCATAGTTCTGGTAAGCATCATGAGTGTGGCGGCGAAGGAAACCTTCAGTGTAGCCACGGTGCGCTAGGCTTTCTAATGTACCCAGCAATGAGTCATCAAATGGTTTGCCAGCAACGGCGTCATCGATCGCTTTACGGTAAACTTGCGCTGTACGAGCACAGTAGTAGAACGATTTAGTACGGCCTTCAATTTTTAGTGAGTGCACACCCATTTTAGTTAGGCGCTCAACATGCTGTACCGCACGCAGATCTTTAGAGTTCATGATGTAAGTACCATGTTCATCTTCAAATGCCGCCATTTTTTCTTCAGGACGGTGAGATTCACTTAGTAGCACAACATCATCAATTGGCTTACCTAGACCTAATGTATTGTTTGGACGCTCTTCAATTTCTTGAATTTGGATTGCATCTTGAGCTTCTACGATTTGGCCCGAATCGTTCTCAACCGCTTTTTCTACTTTGTATTCCCAACGACATGAGTTGGTGCATGTACCTTGGTTTGGATCGCGTTTGTTGATGTAGCCAGATAATAAACAACGACCAGAATATGCCATGCAAAGTGCGCCATGAACAAAGATTTCTAGTTCAGTATCTGGGCAATGCTCACGAATTTCTTCGATTTCTTCTAGTGATAACTCACGAGAGAGAATCACACGCTCAACACCTTGACTTGCCCAGAATTTAACGGTTGCCCAGTTAACAGCATTTGCTTGTACTGACAGGTGAATAACAACTTCAGGAAACGCTTCACGAACCATCATGATCAGACCTGGATCTGACATGATAAGCGCATCAGGACCCATGTCGACAATTGGCTTTAAATCACGAATAAAGGTTTTAAGCTTAGAGTTATGTGGTTGAATATTACAAACCACATACAGCTTTTTACCTTGTGCGTGCGCTTCATCGATACCCAGTTTAAGGTTATCGTGATTGAATTCATTGTTACGAACGCGAAGGCTGTAACGTGGTTGACCTGCGTAGACAGCATCTGCACCATAGGCAAATGCATAGCGCATGTTTTTAAGGCTACCGGCTGGAGATAATAATTCTGGTTTAAACATTGCTCAATTCTCTTAGATGTCTGATTCCAAATCAGCCTATAACACCTAGTGCTATAGGGAGGAGGCAAGATTCTACTTTTTTCATTCCCACATTGCCAATTTTCTTGGAAATAATGATTCACTCACTCAATTTATTCCGCTGAAATAGAATGTGAGCTTTATTCTCAATCGTAATAGTTTGTATTTTATTCATTCATTAACGCACTAAAATACATACTTAGTATGCATTAAATACATTAGTTATATTTTAGTGCAACATGTGAAGAGTATTTGCACAATGTTGCTACTAATTTAATAATGATATATTAAGAAGGTATATATGATAGGGCAAGATATTGGTGGGTTGGTCATTCACTTATTTTCTACATTTGGGAATATGGTCTGGCAAATTTTTTGGCCACTGGCATTTGGTTTAATACTGTCGTCATGGATACGTAATTTATTACCCGTTTCAAGCGTGGTTAAGCACTTAGGTAAAACAACCGTAGTGAGTCTTGGTTTTACAACCTTTTTAGGTATGGTGTCATCATCATGTTCATATGCTGCGGCGTCACTGTCTCATACTTTGCTGACGAAGAAAGCGACTGTTGCTAACGCAATGGCATTTTTAGTTTCAAGTACCAACTTGATTATAGAAATGTTTATTGTCTTAGTTGCATTAATGGGGTGGACGTTTTTATGGGGAGAAGTAATTGGTGGCTTGATTCTAATTGTAACCGTTGGATTTTTATTTAGTCGTTTTTATCCTAAAGATGTTGAACAAGAATTACGCCAGCATTTAGATGATGCACAACCGCAAAAAGCAAGTTGTGGTATGGACATGTCCGAAATGAGCGGTGATCACAGTGACTGCGGCATGGATATGTCAAAGATGAAAGCTGATGATAGTGACTGCGGCATGGATATGTCAAAGATGAAGGCTAGCGACAGTGATTGCGGCATGGATATGTCAAAGATGAAGGCTAGCGACAGTGATTGTGGCATGGATATGTCAAAGATGAAAGCTGATGATAGTGACTGCGGCATGGATATGTCGAACATGAAATCTGATGACAGTGATTGCGGCATGGATATGTCGAACATGAAATCTAACGACAGTGACTGCGGCATGGATATGTCGAACATGAAATCTGATGACAGTGATTGCGGTATGGACATGTCAAGCATGAAGTCTGGCGATCATTCTGCAATGAAGATGGCTGCTGAGCCTCAATCGGCTACGATGGAAAAAATTACCAAGTCTGCGGGTTTCTTCCAAATGGATATTGCCATGATTGGTAAAGAAATCCTGATTGGGGTAGTGGTATCTTCCATTTTAATAGCATTAATGCCTCAAGATGGTTGGCGCGATCTGTTTATTAGTAATGATGCTGGCTTACCTGTGTGGTTACATTCGTTTTTAGATGTGATTATTGGTATTTTTGTGGCAATGATTGCTTATGTTTGTTCTGTGGGTAATCTAATTTTAGCGGCAGCATTGTGGCATGGTGGTATTTCATTTGGTGGCGTGATTGGCTTCATTCTATCGGATGTGTTAACTATTCCAATGATTCGTGTTTACCAAAAATACTACGGTAAACGTCCAACGAAATGGATGGTTGGATTGTTATTCGTGTCTATCTTATTTACTGGTTTGTGTGTTGATGCAATCTTTAATGGTTTTGGTTGGGTTACCGCTGACCAAACAGTACGTGCATTAAATCAATCAGGCTTTGGTTTGAACTTCACCACCGTGATGAACCTTATCTTTATTCCTGTTTCTATTTGGTATTACCGTTTAGGTAAAAAAGCCAATGCAAGCATGGGAATGAGCATGTAACGCGGATAAACGTTTATAGCGAACGAATTATTATCAGTAAAAGAATATAAAGAGCAAAACAGCCGTCATGTGTTAACACCTGACGGCTGTTTTTGTTATTCAAGCAATACTTATATAACTGAAAACCTAATCTCGAAAATATAGAGATTAGCCTTTGTTTTCTAAGCCGCCGATAACATCAAATAGGTTGGGTAAAAATGCAGAGAACTCGCCGCCCATTAATGATAGGTCAGCATCAATACGCTGTGCCATATCTTCACGGTCGATATCTTCGTTTTGATCTTTTAACTCATCAGAGAACTTAAGACGTTTAACGGTTAAGTCATCCGCTAGAATAAAATCGATACGGTCTTGCCAATTCAGTGCTAGTTTAGTGACTACTTTATTCGCTTCAATGTGCGCTAGAATCTCATCACAATTTAGATCTTGCTGCTTACAGCGGATCACGCCACCGTCTTCTTCAACAGCTTTAAACTCAGCTTCTTCACCAATGGTAAAACCTTGTGGTGATTGATTGCTACGTACCCATTCTGTCAGGGTTAATGCTAATGGTTTTTCAGGCACAACCGGAACAACAGGCAGACTACCAATAGATTTACGTAGTAATGCTAATACATCTTCGGCTTTTTTGTAGCTACCTGCATCAACCACGATATAGCCTAACTTTGGCATGATTAACGCGTAAGTTTGATGTTGACGACTGAATGCGCGTGGTAATAAATCCATCACGATTTCGTCTTTGAGGGTATCTTTCTCAGTCTTTTTCAATTTACGACCAAGATCTTTTTCCTGCATTTCAATTTTGTTGTTCAATGATTCTTTGATCACTGACGCTGGTAGCATTTTTTCTTCTTTGCGAGCACAAATTAAAATGTTGTCACCAGAAACATGGGTAAACATATCGCCATGTTTACCTAATGCGTGTGCCCAGCCAAATTTTTGAATGTCTTGGCTACCGCAAGGTGTAAAGCGGAATTCTTCCAGCTGTTTTTCTATTTGGTCTGCATTTAAGTCAATCTCACGCGTAAAACGGTAAGTCAGTATATTTTTAAACCACATCATGCTAGTCACACTTCCTAGGGTAAACAGTTGGGGGCTTATCTTAACTCAACCGCTGTAAATTACTAAGTAGCGTTTGTGATTGTTGCAAGGATTGGCGATCACCAATCCTTTAACTCAAAAATATTATTCATACTTTGTGGAGTAAGTCTCTTCATAAGTATGTGAATACAGCTCAAATAAGTTACCAAAAGGGTCTTCTAAATAAACCATTTGGGAGGTGTTGCTGTCATCCTCTGGGTGGTAACGCATGATATCCATACGTACTTTACCGCCATATTGTTCAGTTCGAGCAATAACGCCATGAAAGTCATCGGTTTGAAGACAGAAATGGAAAATACCAATGCGAGAGAAATCAACCTCATGACGTTGCTGACGGTCTTTCATTTCAAACAGTTCAAAGCCGATGCCATCTTTAGTTAATAAATGGGCAATATTAAACCCTTTAAAGCCTTCACCAAAAACAGCAATACACATACGACCAATCGCTGTTTCACGCTCTTCTGTTACTTTGGTGTTACCCATCACAACATCAAGACCCAATGCTTTGGTATAAAACTCAACCGCGGTATCCATATCGCCAACCATGATGCCTACGTGATTCATTTTCATAACTTACCTCAAATATTGATGATTAATTGGTCATTTCTGTTGCTGGTAATACTATGCCAAGCTTTAAATAATATAAAATTATCAATATTTATTGAAATGATAATATTTTGTTATGTCGGCTATTTGTGAATCATCAAAACTCTGTGTAGTTGGGGGGTTCTCACGGTACAATCTGATGATTATTTCTGGCTGGTAGTGTTATTCCATTATGAAAATTATCCATACATCTGATTGGCATCTCGGTCATCAATTACATGGCTATAGCCGCGCAACTGAACATCAAGCATTTTTAGATTGGCTTGCTGATACCCTTGAGCAACAACAAGCGGATGCCTTATTAGTGGCAGGGGATATTTTTGATACTGCTAACCCTGCCGCCAGTGCGTGGGAAATGTTATATCGATTCTTAGCGCGATTAGCTAAAACATTGCCCAAATTAGATGTGGTAATGATCGGTGGTAATCATGATTCGCCAAGTAAACTCGATGCGCCCCAAGCGTTATTAAAAGCCTTTGATCTGCATTTAGTCGGTGGTATTCATCGATTAGACAATGGCGAGTTAGATTGCGAGCGAATGTTAGTGCCATTAACCAACGCCAACGGTGAACAAGCTGCATGGGTATTAGCGGTGCCATTTTTACGTAGCGCTGATTTACGCACTGAAAATTTAACCGATGACGATGATCGCCTGATTAAAGGGGTTGAGGTGTTGTATGCCGAAATAACTGCCGCTGCCCGTGAGCGTAAACAGCCTCAACAAGCGTTAATCGGTATGGGTCATGCGTATATGGCGTCAGGGAAGATTTCTGAAATGTCAGAGCGACGAGTATTAGGCGGTAATCAACATGCGCTACCAGCGACGATTTTTGCTGACGATGTTAGTTACGTTGCCCTTGGACATTTGCACTTAGCTCAGAAAGTTGCCAAGCAAGAACATGTGCGTTATTGCGGCTCACCAATACCATTATCAATGGCTGAGCGTAATTATAGCCATCAAATCGTAGTGGTTGAATTAGACGGCACTGATGTTACTAACATTGAGCCAATCACCATTCCTCGTTGTGTTGATATGCTAAAAGTACCAACCAAACCTGCGCTCTTAGATGAAGTGTTAGCTGAATTAAAAGCTTTACCTGATGATGAATTACCTCGCGATCAACAACCGTTTTTAGAAGTGCATGTGTTACTTGATAAGCCCCAAGCTTTATTACGTGAAAAAGTGTTGCAAGCATTGGAAGGTAAATCGGTTCGGTTGGCTAAAATCACCCCGCATTATCAACAAATTGAACAGCAACAAGGTTTGCAGCATCAACGTTTATCCGAAGTGTCACCACAACAAGTATTTTCGCTGAGCTGGAATAAAAAATACGATGGTGAACCTGATGCAGCGATGACAGCCGCTTTTGAAAGTTTATTAGTGCAAGTTGAAGAACAACAATAAGAGAGAATAATAAAATGAAAATACTTGCACTGCGTGGTGAAAATTTAGCAAGTTTACAAACCAAGTTTGAGATTGATTTTGCTGGTGGACGCTTAGGTGAAGCGGGCTTATTTGCGATCACAGGTAAAACAGGCGCGGGTAAATCAACCTTACTCGATGCGATTTGTTTAGCGTTATACGATCGTATTCCTCGCCTGCAATCTAATAAAAAAAATGATGCTGAAATCGGGCGTGATGATGACGATAACCGCATTAAAGCCAACGATGTACGCAGTATTTTATCGCGCGGTAAAGCCGAGGGTTTTGCTGAGGTGGATTTTATTGCTAACGATGGTTCGCATTGGCGTACCCATTGGCAAGTGCGTCGTGCTCGTGGCCGTGCTGAAGGCAAAATGCAAGCCGCTGAACAATGGTTAGAGAACATTGAAACTGGACAACGTTTTGCAGGTAAAAAACAAGAGTTACAAGCTGAAATAGAACGCTTAATTGGGTTGAGCTTTGATCAGTTCCGTCGTGCTGTGATGTTACCTCAAGGTGAATTTGCGGCATTTTTAAAAGCGGGGGCTGATGAGCGAGCCACCTTACTTGAACGAATGACGGGCGGTGAAATTTACGGTCGGTTGTCGATGGCGGCTTATAAGCGTTCAGCTGAGGAAAAACAAAAACTGGTTCAGTTACAAGATAAGCTTGGTGATGTGGCCTTATTAACGGATGAGCAAAAATTGGCATTAAATAGTCAGTTAGAGGTTGTACGTCAGCAAGTTAATACTCAGCAACAACAGCTTGAGCAATTAAAACAGCATCAGGATGTCATGCTAACTGCGGCAAAGTTACAGTTACGGATCACTGACAGTGAGCAACAGTTACAGCAAGCGGAGTTCATTCAACAACAAGCAGCACCGCGTTATATTGAGTTACAACAATACGAACAAGCTTTGCCTGCCCGTGGTGATTTTACGTTATTAGCACAAGCTAAACAGCAAGTCAGTAAGTGGACGGCAACAGAGCAACAAAGCAGCGCTACCTTAAAAGAAAATTACCAACAGCAAGCGCAATTGCAAGCAAGCACTGAGCAATGCCAACAGTTACTGACTCAAAAACAACAGGCGTTTAATGCGCTAGAACCAAAATTAAAGCAAGCAGCCACCATTGAACAACAACGTCATGGCTTACAGGTGCAACGCGATGAGTTACAGCTGCAAATTTCACAGTTAACCAACGCGTTAGCGCTTAACCGTGAGCAATTATTAAAGCAGCAACAGCAACAACAGGCCTCTCAGCAACAGTACCAACAGTTGGTAGTTGAGTTAGAGACAACACAAGCGGTGAAAGCATTAGCCGAACAGCATAACGCGATTAAAGATAACGTTAACCAATTTCAGCAAGCACAAATTGATATTACTCAACTGCAAGCGGATATCAAACAACGTCAAATAACATTAACCACAATCACTCAACAACAAACTGACTTAGAACAACAGCTGTCAGGTTTCGCGGCACAACAGCAACAGTTAACGGCACAAGTTGCAGCGCATGATCTTGCTCAATTAGAACACATACAAGATCAACAACGTCAGGATTATAGTGCTTATCAACAGTGTAATAGCCAATTAAAAGACAGTTTATATGGCTTAGATAAGTGGCATGGGCAGCTACAGCAGCGTGATAAATTGCAGTTACAGCAGCAAGCATTAGCGGTAACGATCACCAATAATCAACACCGTTTAACCGCATTAGCCCCTGAATTATTACAATTAGACGCGCAACATAAAGAAGTTGATCATCAACTGACTCAAACTCGCGCGGTGATGAACTTAACTGATTATCGTGATCAATTGATTGAGGGCGAAGCATGTCCGTTATGTGGTGCGCTTGAACATCCATATCAGCAACATAATCCGCAAGTTTCCACCATTATTAGTCAGCAACAGCAGCGATTGCAGCAGCTAGCCCAACAATTGCAAGATGTTCATGCCGAGCAGCGTCAACTGATCCAAACCATCACGCAAGATCAACACATCCAAACCGAATTAGCGCAAGATATCGATGGGCTTAATCTGAATATTCAAACATTAGTCAGTCAGCAACAATGTTATTGGTCTGATTTAATGGCGCTTGATCTTGATGCGATAACGTTGGCTGAAATTAGCTTATCCGCCGTCAGTGATGTGGCTCAATTGGTACATTATCAAGCCAATTGGTCACAAGCGCAGGATAATGCGATAGCACAAATGCAGACCATTAAAACCCAAGGAGAGCTGCGTAAAAAATTGATCACCGAGGTTAAACAGCAACAGCAACAGTTGCTGCAATTAGGTCATCAACAAGCGGAGTTCAAAGAGACTTACCATCAATTGTCGCAACAACAAACGCAAGCGCAAGAACAGCAAAAAGCGTTAGTGTCACAATGTGAAAGCCAACAAAAAGTCTACGAACAAAGACAACAAGCATTGAATGCAATTTACGGAAATGATACGTGGTTAACAGTATTATCTCAGCAAGGTAAAAATAGTTTTATTGCCGAACTTGAGCAACAAATAGCACAATATCAAACTAATGTTAGTCAACAACAGCAACTTGAAAAGCAGTTAGCTAAACGTGCTCCTGTATTGGCTCAGTTAATCAGTGGCGTTGAGCATAACGAGCAGCAGTTACAGACGATGACCAATAAAGATCATCAGTTAATGCAACAACAAACGCTATATTGGCAACAACGACTTGAGCTCATTGGTGAGCAATCGTTAGATGTCATTGAAAATAAAGCCAAAGCTGAGCTTGAACATCAGCAACAAAAATTACAGCAACAGCAAACTCGGCTTAATCAGTTAGCTGAAGCGATGGCGGCGAATGAGGCACACAATCACCATGCGACGCAGCAATTGTTAGAAGTAACTCAAGAGCAAGAAAAATTACAGCATACTTTATTATATTGGTTTGAAAAATTAGCCCTTACCGAAGCTGAATTGACAGCATTGTTGAGTAAAGATAACACATGGTTGCAACAACAACGGGCTGAACTTAAACAAATAGAACAGGCATTATCTGCTAGCCAAACAGTATTAAAAGAGCGTCAGCAAGCAGATGTTGAGCATCAGCCGTTGGTCGAATTAGCGACAGGTTGGTTTACTGCTCATGACATCAACAATGATGTGAGTTCACAACAACAAACCATGACGGAATGGCTGGCTCAAAAACAGCACAGTGATGATCAGGTTTTTCAGTTACGCCAGCAATTAGTCCATGCCGAGCAAGCAGAACAACAGGTAGGGGATCTACGATCTGCGTTAGCGACACAACAGATCCAAACCGAGTTGTGGTTACAAATGAATGAGTTGATTGGTTCAGCAACAGGTAATAAATTTAGAACCTTGGCACAAGGGTTAACCTTACAACAATTGGTGTTAGCAGCTAACGAACATTTGCAAGATTTAGCCCCGCGTTATGCTTTGCAACCTGTACCTGGTAGCCCGTTAGCGTTACAAGTTATTGACCATGATATGGGCGATGAAGTCCGCAGTGTGGAATCGCTTTCTGGTGGTGAAAGTTTCTTAGTGTCGTTGTCATTGGCGTTGGCATTAGCATCGCTTGCGGCAGATACACGTCAGTTGGGATCGCTGTTTATTGATGAAGGTTTTGGTACTCTCGATCCTGATAGTTTAGAGATGGCATTGGCTTGCTTAGATGCTTTGCAAGCGGATGGGCGTCAGATTGGCGTGATTTCGCATGTTGGTACTTTAGTGGAGCGGATTGGGGTTCAAGTTGCCGTCGAAGCTATTGGTGGTGGACGTAGTCAAATTGTCATTAAAGGGTAATAAGATTGCCACTTATTGCAGGGCTATTTTTATTGTAGTATCAATCGATAAGCTTATTTAGAATAATTATTATTGATTATATTAAAACGCGCTTTATCTGAAAAAGTCACAAAAGTGTCATAATGAACACACATAATGATGCATGTCAGAGAAAACAACGACTAGGTATATTTTATTATGGCAAGACGGATTCTTGTAGTAGAAGACGAAGCACCGATTCGCGAAATGTTGTGTTTTGTACTTGAGCAAAATGGATATCAAGCAATAGAAGCTGAAGATTACGATAGTGCATTAGACAAAATGTGTGAGCCGTATCCTGAGTTAATCTTAATGGATTGGATGTTACCTGGAGGCTCTGGCATTAATTTGATCAAACACTTTAAACGCGACGAACTGACTCGCCAAATTCCAGTGGTGATGTTAACTGCGCGTGGTGAAGAAGAAGATAAAGTGCGCGGTCTTGAAGTGGGTGCGGATGATTACATTACCAAACCTTTTTCACCGAAAGAGTTAATGGCACGCTTAAAAGCTGTCATGCGTCGCGCTTCACCAACTGCTTTAGATGATGTGATTGATGTTCAAGGTTTGAAGTTAGACCCTGTTTCACATCGCGTAACCTCAGATGATGAACCACTAGACATGGGCCCGACTGAGTTTAAGATGTTGCACTTTTTTATGACTCACCAAGAACGTGTTTATAGCCGCGAGCAGTTGCTTAATAATGTGTGGGGCACCAATGTTTATGTTGAAGATCGCACCGTTGATGTCCATATTCGTCGCTTACGTAAAGCACTTGAAAATGGTGGCCATGACAAAATGATTCAAACCGTACGTGGAGCGGGATACCGTTTTTCAACACGCATGTAAATATTCCATTGTGCTCAGCAGCAGTGGCAAACTCGTTACCTTCATTATTATCATGTGTCTATGATAATAATGAAGGTTGTGTCAGTTTTATCGAATAGAAAAATAGCGTAACGGAACCACTGTGCTACTCCGTTGCTGCTAGGAGTAAACATGTGGAAAGATTGACATGGAAAAGGTTGGTCGGGGAGCTAATATTATTTTATCTGCCTTGGCTTATACTTGGCGTTATTTTTGGCTACCTACCGTGGTTTTTGTTGATCGCTAGTTGGATTCAGCTTGGATGGCATTTTCATAACCAGCTTAAAATGTCGAATTGGTTATGGAAAGATCGTAGCCTAACCCCACCTTCAGGCTCTGGCAGTTGGGAGCCGCTATTTAATGGCATTTATCGCTTACAACAGCGCAATCGTCGTCGCCGCAAAGAGCTCACTACCTTAATTCGTCGTTTCCGTAATGGTGCAGAATCACTGCCCGATGCGGTAGTGGTGTTTCGTAGTGAAGGTAATATTGTGTGGTG
The DNA here is from genome assembly GCF_036040035.1 of Photobacterium sp. S4TG1. Classification (NCBI taxonomy): domain Bacteria; kingdom Pseudomonadati; phylum Pseudomonadota; class Gammaproteobacteria; order Vibrionales; family Vibrionaceae; genus Photobacterium; species Photobacterium sp. S4TG1. Next base: position 725,703 of record NZ_JAYXUH010000001.1, on the reverse strand, counting down.
TAACAAATTAGCGCAACAATTATTAGGTTTACGTTGGCCTGATGACAGTGGTCAACCGATTAGCAACTTATTGCGCAGTCCTGATTTTGTGCGCTATCTTTCTCGTCAAGTATTTGATAATCCGTTAGAAATTACATCTCCAATGAATTATGATCGTACTTTAGAATTGCGAATCATGCGCTACACTGAGGGCGAATACCTCATGGCAGTACGTGATGTGTCACAGTTAAAACAACTGGAAGGCATGCGCCGTAATTTCTTTGCCAATGTGTCGCATGAGTTACGTACACCAATGACGGTATTGCAAGGGTATCTTGAAATGGCACAAGATCCTGAAATGCTGATGGGACCAATGTGGGATCGTGCTCATGGCGTGATGACTGAACAATTGGCACGTATGAATGCACTGGTTGAGCAGTTATTAACGTTATCTAAAATTGAAGCGGCACCGACGATTGAACTAGAAGAAATGGTTGATGTGCCTGCAATGCTTGATATTTTAGAAAAAGAAGCGATGTCACTCAGTAGTAATAAAGAGCAATCATTTACCTTTGAGGTTGATAACAGCTTAAAAGTCTTTGGCGATAATGATCAACTCCGCAGTGCTATTTCCAATTTAGTTTATAACGCGGTTAAACATACTCCGAATGATGCAGCGATTCGTGTTCGTTGGTATCGCTCACCGACAGGACCACGATTAGAAGTGACGGACAGTGGTGAAGGTATTGAGGCTCAACATATTCATCGTTTAACTGAACGTTTCTATCGAGTTGATAAAGCCCGCTCACGCGAAACTGGTGGCAGTGGTTTAGGACTCGCTATTGTTAAGCATGCGTTAAGTCATCATGACGCACATCTAGAAATTGAAAGTGAAATTGATAAGGGCAGTACCTTCTCATTTACGTTACCAAGTCGATTAGTGGCTGATACAAGTTTAACCGTTACTAATGCTCACTCCTAAACGGTAAGGATACCTGATGCTACTGTCACTACTTACTAAAATAGTCTCAACGACTCTCTACGCGGTTACGTTGTGGAGCGTGACTGCATGGGTTCCAGTCATGGCAGCGATGACCTCTACCGTTGATACTCAATTGCAGCCTTATCATAAAGTCAGTGGCATTTCGGGTAATTTATCATCGGTAGGATCAGACACGCTAGCTAACTTAATGACCTATTGGACTGAGGCATTTAAACGTCAATATCCTAACGTTAATATTCAAATTCAAACCTCGGGCTCATCAACGGCTCCAACCGCGCTGGTGGAAGCAACGGCGCAGTTAGGACCCATGAGCCGTGAAATGAAGACCAAAGAAATTGAAGCGTTTGAAAATGAATATGGTTATAAACCAACGGCGATCAAAGTTGCAGTGGATGCACTCGCAGTATTTGTACATGAAGATAACCCGCTTAAAGGCATTAATTTCGAGCAGTTAGATGCAATATACTCACGAACTTTACGTTGCGGTGCACTAGTACCTATTACTCAATGGGGACAACTAGGCTTACCTAATAGTTGGCAACAACGGGATATTCAATTATTTGGGCGTAATTCTGTATCTGGCACCTATGGTGACTTTAAAAAGCGTGCTTTATGTCGTGGCGATTTTCGCAATAACGTTAATGAACAACCGGGCTCAGCTTCGGTAGTGCAGTCTGTTTCAACCTCGCTTAATGCCATCGGCTATTCAGGTATTGGCTATAAAACTACGGGCATTCGCGCTATTCCAGTTGCTCGTGAAGGCACTGATTATGTTGAGGCAACAGTAGAGAACTCAATTAATGGTAATTACCCGTTATCACGTTATTTATATTTATATATCAATAAACATCCTAACAAAGCTCTAGCACCGATGGAGCAAGAATTTTTACGGTTTATTTTATCCAGTAATGGGCAAAATATAGTGCAAAAAGATGGTTATATTCCTTTACCTGTTGCGATTGTGAATGAAAACATGGTGAAGTTGGGGTTAAAAAATTAGGGTAAAGTTAAGACTACGAATCCAATGGCTATTGTAGCCTTAACATCATTTTTTATGTCGTTTGATTTTAAAAATTAAAAACTATAGCGGTATGCAATTAACTCATTGATATCGTGATGATCATAAATAACATCTGCGTATATATTAGACTTTGGCGATACCTTAATATTTATCCCTGCTGTAATGTTAAGCCAAGTTTTATCATCTTTTATGTTAGCATATTGATTAACATTAATATCTGTTGCTGTAATATTGTGACTTTTGTTAAATTTATTATAGACGCTAAGCTGAATAAATGGTTGATATAAATATTCTTTCTTGATATCTCGATTAATATTTACACCCACTCTACCAATGATATTGTTTTGCTTTACTGTATCCATTTTAGTGTCAGACTCATAACCTACTAAATTATAGCTATTTTGGTTATAGTTTTGATATATTAATTGAGTTTGAGGGATAATATTAAAGTTGTGATATTGGAAAAAGTAACCAGTTTCAATAGAAGATATAAATATTTTTGAATCAAAAGATTCACTATCAGTTGATATTGATGGATTTATTTTTGATTTATATAATCCGAATCCATTTACAAAATCAAAATAATAGTTTTGTTTCTTGATTGTTGTATAGTTATATAAGCTTATTGCATCAGTATTATTTACTTCGCTATTGTATGAAAAATTTAATTTTCCAAGGTTTAACATAAACCCAGAATCAATATGCTTTTGAATGTTATTATTATTATAAAATGTATATCCTAATGTTAATGTGTCACTTGATAGTTGGCCATCATTAACCTGCTGTTTTTTTGAATTATATTTTACCCATACGTTATTTTTGTCGGGGAAAATAAATGCACCTTGGCGTTGATAGAGACTACCCGTATTTGATAATGAATAATTAGACAGAGCCAATGGTGTATAAACATTAATATAGTTAATTTTATTTAACGAAGATTGAAGATAATAATCATTATTAATGTTTTTTAAATTATAAATGAGCATACCTCGATTGATAGGTTTTGTCATTGTTACATGTTGGCTAGAAGACTGTGATTCATTATTAATGACCTTAATACCATTGCCAATGGTATTTCTACCTGTTTTACCTAAGCCGCTGAAATCTAATTTCAAATTTCCTTTGATTTGATGTTTAACATTAATTAAATCAGAGGAAAAAGTATTTAGATTTGATGACATTTTAACAATGTAGTTACCTATAATTGTATTTGAGTTTAAGGTGACGGGCATTTTTTTTGTAAATGAAATCGTATTACTCTTTTCATTACTGATGATGTTTGAAATGGTTGATGTCCCATTAACATTAACTAATGAATTATTTAAAGTTACAGTGTCTGCTTTTGAACCAGTATTCATGTTCAAGGTACTGTTAGTTATGATATTTTTGTTTTTAATTATGTTTTTATTGTTTATGATGCTATTTTTAATGGCTGTAATATGAGAAATAACACCACCATTTTCAATGTTGATAATGCTATGTTGACTATCAATATTATTAATTGTTCCCTTGTTATTTGAATTTATAGTGCTATCGATACTTTTTATATTATTTATTGTTCCATCGTTAGTTACATTAATAACACTGTTTTTTTCGGCTGATACATTATTTTGAATTCCTCCTTTTTTACTTTTAAGCCCAACGTAATCATAGCTATGATTGAAAGTTGAGTTTGAAGAGATTACAGGTGAAAAAGTATACTCTCTTCCTTTGTTGATATTTACAGAGTCTGAAACTGAACCATAATATTCATTCAGCACACCTCCATCATTGATTGTGTTTTTTGTTATGGAGTTTATACCAGTCCACAAAACGCCGCCTTTTAATAGGTGAGTATTAATCGCCGCGGCTTTATTTTTAGTAATTTGTTCAGATAAAGGTTTATAAATCCAATGGCCATTTTTGTATTCTTGTTGTCGAACATTACCAACATTTAAATAAGCATTTTCTTCAATGGTGGCATTATTTGACTTCGCATTACCAGAAACGTAAAAATAAGCCCCTTTTCCTGATGCTCGATCCGCTGTACTTTTAGCTATTGTTTTATTTGCGACAACATCGTTAGTTATTGATAATTTTCCACCAGGTAAAATAGTAGCATTATTTAATGTGTCATTACCTATATAGTTTGTTCGATCACCATCTTTACTATTACCTATTTTTGCTGTGATTGTAATATTATTGATGGATGAGAAATAGATAGGCTGGTTAATGTTTATATCTGAAATCATACGATAGCTTATAAAGGTAATATAAAAAGATGCGTGAATATATCACTGTTTAAAAAAATTGATTTATTAATTAATGCATATTTTAATTTCGTTTTTACTACATAAAATTAAATTATAACAACCACAATATTATTTTTAATTATATAATGCAAAGTATTTTGTAAATTTAAGTAATTATAGGATATTTTATGGTCCTATAAAAAATTATATTTGTTTGGTTATTTTATATAATTATTCTAAACGAGGAATATAATTTGATATCAATAACTGTGTTAATGAAATATATATTGCTATTGGAAGGTTTAAGGCTACAGAAGTAGCCTTAATATAAAACTATTTATGCATACTTTTTCTTAAAAAATAACCTTTGTTTATATAAACAGAGAGTTGTAATTAAATTGTTACTGTTTGCTGGCGTGCGAACAGTTTGTAATTTTAATTAAAAATTAACAACCAGATGTAACTAGATGATATTGAGGTATATCCCATGCTCCATCATGAGGATTAAGAAAACCATAAGATAAATAACAGTTCGATTTTTCAATATCTGCAGGACTTGTTGCATTAAAAGCAGGAGCTGTTTTTGGCGTTAAATAGATGGGAGAAAAAAATCCTGCATAACCTAAAATATTCCAATCTGTATTACTAACATTAAGAATTCGTTTTATATTTTCTTTGGTTGCAGTTATATACCCAAAATGTAAATTAATAGGTTGTCCATTAATAATAATTTGATTTTTTTCCGCATTACCACCACCGCCACCATCTTCTCTTTGAGATTGATCGAGACCTTTAATTGCTGCTTTTGTATAAACCATTTCATTAGCAGCTTTTAAACTACCTTCAAGTCCTTTTAAATCCGCAATACGTGCATCTTTCTGTAATCCCATAAACTTAGGTGCAGCAATAACAGCTAAGATTCCTAGAATAACAATTACAACTACCAATTCAATTAATGTAAAACCTTTACTTTTCATTTGATCAATAATCATCATTTATAATAGTAATTAAAACGAATCAAATGGTAACATAAATAACTATCTATAGCCTCTGCTCTCAATATAAAACAGGAAAGTTATATAATGACGGTAAACTTATGTTCATCAATAATTAAACCAAATATATATTGGTTATACTGACTTCGAATTACCCCCCATGGTTATGCTATATGTTATACTCATTTTTAAAGTTATTATAAAAAAGGGCTTATAATAAAGGGTCAGACAACGAGATTACTTTTAGCTAAAAAATATATTTAAATTATGTGGTTAGGACTTTTTTGTGTTATTTTTCTTGACACCGTGTGTTGAGAAGAATTCCCAAAAAGAAGGGTATTTATTAGATTTTAATTTTGTAATTATAATCAGCGCTACTGGTTGTGGTGTTCAAGGTTTCGTCTTGAGCCATTCACCACTTAACTATTCTCAATACTCAATTTCCAGCCAGCCTTATGCCAATATTGTTGCTCGGTTGCCAGATCGGCGGCGAGGAGAGTATTGGTTGCGAGCCAATCTTTTGGCAACATTAATTGCCAATGTTCGTTATTGGCGGTGATGGTTATTGGTGGCAGTGGAACCGAACTGCGTTGACCATTTAATATGACAGCTAATCGTAAGGCACGAATTAACGGGTATAGCTGTTTACGCTTATAGATTGTTAATGGTGGTAGTTCATCAAGTTTAAGTCGTTTTCGTTGGCAGCGGGCTAAGGTGGCGAGCAAGGTTTGTTGATCGATATTAAATCCAGGCATGGTGCTAAAACGTAATAAATACGCGGAGTGACGATGAAAACCGGGGTAACTAATACTGAGACCTACTTCATGCAGTAATGCCCCCCATGCTAACAACGTGGTTAAGGTCGGTTGCTGATCTGTCGGTGGTAACGTTAGTTGGTTATAAAGAGCAAGGGCGGTATTTTTTACGCGCTCAGCTTGAGGCTTATCGATATTATATTGTTCAGCCATTGCGGTTGCGGTTCGACTGCGTATGTCACTATGACGGAAACGTTGTTCCATTTCATACAATACGCCTTCGCGTAAAGCCCCTGCGGAAAAGTGCATTTTATCGATATTAAAGGCTGAAAAAATAGCACTCACAATCGCTACGCCAGCAGCAAAAACAGGTTTTCGATCGTCATTTAAGCCGCTTAATACTAATTGGTGTTGGTGCTTACAGGCGATGATTGTTGTAATAAGTTGGTGTAAGCGTGGTTGGGTTATTATTCCATCATGATGGCCTTGCGCTATCAATACCTCTTGAATCGCTTTAATCGTACCGGACGCACCGATGACTTTTTGCCAGCCAATATGTTGATATGGATTAATTATTGTTTCTAATTTTTGGTGAACAGCTAATTGTGCCTTGGCAAAATTAACGCTATCGAGCTTACCATTTGCAAAAAAGGTTTGATTATAGCTTACACAACCTATGTGCTTACTATGTACAATATCGGTTTCAAATCCTGATCCAATGATGAATTCAGTGCTGCCTCCACCAATATCAATCACTAATTTTTTACCGTGATCGGGCTGAGTATGGGTCACGCCTAAATAAATTAACCGCGCTTCTTCTGCCCCCGCAATAATTTCAATTGGAAACGGCATTATCGCTTCAGCTCGACGAATGAAAATATCAGCGTTACGTGCTTGGCGCAGCGTATACGTCGCTGCAACTCGAACATTTTGTGGTGCAAACCCTTGCAGTCGTTCTGCAAACATTGCCAAACAGGCTAAACCTCGTTCAATGGCGGCTTGGCTGAGGTTATATTGATTATCAAGCCCTGATGCTAAATGTACCCGCTGTTTATAACGACTAACAATTTGTAAGTTGTGACCAACAACGCGCGCAATCACAAGATGAAAACTGTTAGATCCAAGATCAAGTGCTGCAATGTGTCGTGGTGGCATTGGTGGCATTGGTGGTATTGGTGGTTGTGGAGCTGGGGATTGATTATGGTTTTGCATGGTATTTTAGCTCCTTATGTGCACGTCGCTGACAGTAATCTTCACTGCGTTTTAAGTAATGATAAATAGCAGTTTGAGCGCGTATTTTTTGCTTCTTACCACGACTGACATAACGGTTGCTCATTGATTGATCAAGGATACGTGCTTTGACATTATCAGCCAGTTGTAGGTGGGTGATATCAATAATACGTTGCTTAAGTACAGGCGCCAAAATAGGGCAACCGACTTCAATACGGCGATCAATATTACGGTACATCCAATCGGCTGAAGAAATAAACACCTTCGGATCGTTATTATTAGTAAAGATATACACTCGTGAATGTTCAAGAAAACGATCAACAATACTGATAACGGTAATATTGTCACTGATGCCTTTTATGCCTGCGATTAAGCGACACATGCCGCGAATAATTAATTGAATTTTCACGCCTTGTTGATTGGCGTAATAAAGTTTATCGATTAACCCCTTATCGATTAAATTATTCAGTTTAAGGGTGATGCCAGCAGGACGGTTTTGTTGAGCGTTATCAATCTCATTTGTTATTAATTGGTATAACCGTGTGCGTGTATCGGTTGGTGATATGAGCAAGTAATTGTAGTGAGTTTTCTTGGTTGGATTTGCAATATAATCAAATAGTTGCTGCACTTCTGCGGTTATTTTTGAGTGTGCAGTAAACAATGAAAAATCAGTATAGCAAGTAGCAGTTTTTTCGTTAAAGTTACCGGTGCCAATATGAGCATAATCTATGGATTGATGTTGTTCCTGCCGAGTAATTAGACACAATTTTGAATGAATTTTGACGTTGGCAACCCCAAATAAGACCGTGATCCCTGCGGCGGTTAATTGTTGCGCCCAGCGAATATTGGCTTGTTCATCAAAACGGGCTTGTAGCTCAACCACCACCGTGACTTGTTTACCATTGTTCGCGGCATTAATGAGGTTATCGATAATAATAGATTGTTTGGCTACGCGATAAATACTGATGCGAATATGGCTAACGGTAGGATCGAATGCGGCTTGTTGTACAAAATCAGTGACATGATCAAAGCTGTGATAAGGGTAATACAACAGAATGTCTTGATGTTTTATGGCATCGAAAACAGTTTTAGCATGACGAAACGGGTAACTATCGATGGTAGGTAATGGCGCATAGCTAAGGTATTTATTACCAATAATCGGAAAAGCACTTAAATCGTTAAAGTGCTGAGAACACTCTGTGGCCATCACTGTATCGTAGTCGGAGAGATTAAGATTGCGATAAAAAAAGTGCTGCATTGCTGCTGGCATTGTCGGTTGATAGGTAAACCGAAGTGGGGGGGCCGTTAAACGTTGGGTGAGCCCTTGTGCTAGTTGTTGTAATAAATTATCACCACTGTTTTGCTGCAATTGATAGTCAGCATCTCGCGTTATTTTTATCGTATAAACACTCAATTGAGCCGTTGAGGGAAGATCATTAAAAATGTCTCGAATATGGTGACGAATGATATTTTCGATAACCATAAGATGATGAGTATTATCATGCGATGGGAGTTGTACAAAGCGTGGTAATTGAGCCGTCGGCATTTCAATAAGCGCATATTTGATATCATGATGATGCTTTATCATTACCGCTAGGTATGAGCCGTGAGGGTGTATATATTGCTCGATTTCAAAGGTGTCTGTCAGGGGGATGACTATGATATGTGGCAAAATATGCTGGCGAAAATAAGCCAATAACCATTGCTGGTGCTTAGGTGTGAGTTGTTGTTCATTATTAAGATAAATACCACACAGTGCCATTTCACTGATCAATGCAGCATAGATTTTCTCAAACGCTTGTTGGGCTTGTTGCGTCTGGTGCTGGATTTGGTTTAGCAATGAATGTGCGGCACTATCTTGATTATTTCCACGTACACGTAATAGCTGACGTTTAACTTTAGCGACACGGACTTTGTAAAACTCATCAAGATTATTGGTATAGATACCAAGAAAGCGAACCCGTTCTAGTAGTGGCACCGATTTATCCGCCGCTTCTTGAAGGACTCGCTGATTAAAGGCGAGCCAGCTAAGCTCTTTTTCAAGATAAATCTGATTGATGGCCATTAGGGGTCATATCCTTACTACTTTAGCGTTAACAACGTCAAATGACATGGTAAAACATCATGATTCGCGTTACATTGCCATAGTGTATGTCATCTGGTTGATTTAGCTCAGTGTTTCAATATCAATCGTTAAATCATCGGCTAACTGTTCCAGTTGCTGTTGAATCATGTTGGCACTAATTTCACTTGGTGTTTGTAATTGAAATTCAGCAATGAAAATAGGGTACCCCCAATTAGGAGCACTTTGAGTCTCGGTTTTTAATTTGGCGATATTAATTCCAAGTTGAGTTAAATGGCGTGTTACCTCTTTTACTATGCCTCGACGATCGTTACCTGTTACTGTGAGTTGTTGAGCAACATAAGTGGTCACGGTTTGAGTGTGATCTTCTACGACGTGAATGTGTAATGCTTCAATATTGGCTAATGCTTGACGCAGCGAGAGCAGGTGTTTATCCGCAACATCTATTTGTATTATTCCCGCAAACTGCCCGCCAAGCTGACTAAGCGAACTGCTTAGCCAATTTGCATGGTTGAAATAAATAGTATCGGAGAGCTGTTCTACTAGTCCGGGTTCATCTTTGCCAATAATGGTCACAATCAGTTGTTTCATTACGTCAGTCCTTGTCGTTATAACATGATGGTGGTGATTATTTGAAGGTTGTTTTTTAAGCATGGCTGTAAAACCAGGTTTAGCCAACTCAAATCATCGTTACCAGGGGCGTTGTCATAAATCTGTCATTAAATAGCAATACACTTTTGAGCGTATAAATAGGTTAGAGGTCATAATGGCAAACGCCAGCACATTACTAAGGAAAGAAAATCGTTTTCGTCGAGGTAAAGACAACTTAGCTCGAGTTGGCGTTACAGCGGGTGGTATTTTTGTGCTGATCACCTTGATGCTGATTTTCTTTTATTTACTGTATGTGATTGTGCCTATTTTCTCATCGGTTGCTGTTAATCCTAAACAGCACTTATCATTATCGGTTAGCAGTAAAACAGCGTTGTTAGGGGTGGATGATAGTAATAACATTGCTTATCGCTTTAGTCGCGATGGTAAGGTTATTTTTGTCGATCTTCAGTCATCAACGCAACAAGCGCAGGTGCTAAAACAGCAGACTATTATCAATAATCCAACTGCATACGGTCTAAGTTTACCTCGTGATGGTATGGTTGCTTATGGTACGGCACAAGGGCGGGTTAAGATTGCTAAACCTGAATTTTCGCTTACGTTTGCAGCGGCTAATAAGCACTTACAACCCAGTATTGAATATCCTTTTGGTCAAACGCCATTAGTGCTAGTTCCCGCAGGAGAGGCCATTACTCAATTAGCCATTTCAGGGCGTGATGATCGTACTATCGTGGTCGGAAAAACAGCGACCAACCACCTTTATGGATTGAGTTTATTGCTGCCTGAAAATGTGGTGCAGCGGGCAAATGGCTGGCAACAGCAGCGGTTTGAGATTAATAATACTCCCGCTAAAATTGATGATTTTCAATTAACCCCAGATGGTAAGACATTATATGTGCTGAGTGGATCAAATTTATATTTATATAAGTTAACGGCTAATACAGCATTTCTGCGTAAAATTGAAAATGTCACCACTGGTAATAGTAAACCCGTATCGATGACTCTGTTGTCTGGGGCTAATTCATTATTGATCACCAATTCTGATAATACGATCTCGCAATGGTTTGAAGTGGTGAAGCAAGGGCAGCGTCAGTTAATCAATGTTAGAACTTTTCATTTTTCTGCCAGCCCATTAGTTAAAATAGTGCCGGAATATTACCGTAAAGGCTTTTTTGCGATTCAAAAAGATGGCACGACGTCGGCTTATTATACTGCTGAACGCAAAGTCATATACAAAGATAAAGTCTTCACGAAGGTTCCAACGGATATTGCCATTTCCCCCAAAGCGAATTTATTAGTAACGCTTGATAATGGACAATGGCAGAGCTATCAAGTCAAAAATGCACATCCTGATATTGGATTATCATCGTTATTACAAAAAGTGTGGTATGAGGGTTATGCTGAGCCGGATTATGTATGGCAATCAACCTCTGCTAGTGATGAATTTGAGCCGAAGTTAAGTCTTGTTCCGATAGTGTTTGGTACTCTTAAAGCGGCGGTTTATTCAATGTTTTTTGCGATTCCATTAGCATTAGCTGGCGCGATTTATACCGCTTACTTTATGTCAAATAAAGTAAGAAGAGTGATCAAACCGACCGTTGAATTGATGGAAGCATTACCAACGGTTATTTTGGGATTTTTAGCGGGAGTATGGTTAGCGCCTATTGTTGAACAATATCTGGCAGGAATAGCGCTAGGGATCGTAATTTTACCGTTAGCCATTATTGTGATTGGCTGGAGTTGGTCAATGCTGCCTGGGCAATGGCGCTCACGAATTCCTAATGGTTTTCATATTGCTTTGTTAATTCCGGTTATTGTGGCGGTAACCTATGGTTGTTTTGGTTTAAGTCCTTGGATTGAAACACAGTTTTTTAATGGTGATTTACAAGGCTATTTAAATAATCATTTAGGTATCGGTTATGATCAGCGTAATGCGCTTATTGTCGGTATTGCGATGGGATTTGCCGTTATTCCGACGATTTTTACCATTGCTGAAGATGCTATTTTCTCAGTGCCCACGCATTTAACTAAAGGCTCACTAGCTTTAGGGGCGACTCAATGGCAGACCTTAACTAAAGTGGTATTACTTACTGCAAGTCCCGGTATTTTTTCTGCGATCATGATGGGATTGGGGCGTGCTGTCGGTGAAACTATGATTGTATTAATGGCAACGGGTAATACTCCGGTAATGGATTGGAATTTACTGCAAGGATTACGAACTCTAGCAGCCACTATCGCCATTGAAATGCCCGAATCTGAAGTGGGGAGTTCGCATTATCGAGTGTTATTCCTTGCCGCTTTTGTGCTGTTTGTATTTACCTTTATCTTTAATACGATTGCTGAAGTTGTTCGTCAACGACTACGTGCAAAATACAGTTCGTTATAATAAGTGATACAGCAATGATTAAATGGTTTAAATCTGGTTCGCCATGGATTTGGTTAACTGCGGGTGCCGTCAGCTTGAGCTTGGTTGCTGTACTCGGTTTATTGTTATTGATTGGCTATAAAGGCTTGAGCTATTTTTGGCCAGCCCCTGTGTATCAGTTTGATGTTAACCTCAATGGCAAACCGCAAGTTGTTATTGGTGAGCTTTATCAACGTACTATGGTGCCGGTAGATCAACTTGCCGATGCTGGAGTCGACGTTAGTCAATTTACTGAAGACAGCGTGCCACGGTATTTAATTAAAACTGGTAATCGTGGTCAGGGTGCGCTTGATTTCTTAACTGTATTAAGCACTCAAATTATTCATCAACAAATTGCTAATAATATTGCGGTGGTTGATCGTGAAAGTAATGGTAAGTTTTATGGCTATCCTGTAAGTGTGATTGAAGGCGGTGAACCTCAACCGCTCTCTCAACTGCCGCTAGCATTAGCACAAGCTAATAAAGTCCGTTCGGAATTACGTTCATTGCAAAGTAATGAAATTGCTAATATTAACTGGAATTTAGAGCGATTAAGAATTGAAAAACGACGCTTAGAGTTAAGCGGTAAACTCACAGTGGCGGATGGACAACGGATTGATCGTGAGCAAGCCAACTACAATACTATTTACAAAAATATTGAGAATCGATTATTTGCCTTACAAGGGCAATTAGATCACGACGCGTTAGTGCTTCGTGATCAAAGTGGCACTAATGTCACTATTCCGATGATGCAAGTGCTGGATATGTGGCAACCCAATAATTTATCGTGGCTTGAAAAAGTTCAGCATTGGAGTTACCACGTTTATAAATTTTTAGCTGAAGCACCACGAGAAGCCAATACGGAAGGTGGTGTTTTTCCTGCCATTTTTGGTACCGTATTTATGGTGTTACTAATGAGTATCATGGTGACGCCGTTAGGGGTGCTTGCGGCGGTATATTTACATGAATATGCGAGTAATAATCGGTTTACTAATTTAATTCGTATTGCGGTGATCAATCTCGCGGGCGTACCCTCAATTGTGTATGGTGTGTTTGGATTAGGTTTTTTTGTGTATATGGTAGGCGGCACTATCGATGATGTGTTTTTCTCTGCGCAATTACCAACCCCTACTTTTGGCACGCCGGGTATTTTATGGTCAGCATTAACGTTAGCGATCATGACATTGCCTGTGGTGATTGTGTCGACTGAAGAAGGGCTTTCTCGCATACCAAGCTCGGTACGTAACGGCTCATTAGCACTAGGAGCGACACAAGCTGAAACCTTATGGCGCATTGTATTGCCAATGGCAAGCCCTGCTATTATGACGGGATTAATTCTTGCTGTTGCACGAGCTGCAGGAGAAGTTGCGCCATTGATGCTGGTGGGGGTGGTGAAAATGGCACCGACATTACCGCTAGATATGCACTTCCCATATGTACACTTAGATAGAAAATTCATGCACTTAGGCTATCATGTGTATGATGTTGCTTTTCAAAGCCCTAATGTTGAAGCTGCTCGCCCATTAGTGTACGCAACCTCGTTTCTATTAGTCACCGTTATTATCAGTTTAAACTTAACGGCTATTGCTATTCGTAATCACCTTCGAGAAAAATTCCGCGCTTTAGAGCAATAACCCTAAGTATCAATAAGATGAGAACAACTATGTATAACGATCGTTCGCTCTTTACTGACCATCCTCCGATGGGGTTATTTGAGCCTTTAGATTTATCGCTATTAGCTGAAGACAAAACGGCCTTGTCCATTGAAGGATTGAATCTGCATTATGGGCAAACGCAGGCATTATTTGATATCAATATGCGAATTGCTAAAGGTCAGGTGACAGCATTTATCGGACCTTCAGGTTGTGGTAAATCAACCTTGTTAAGCTGTGTTAATCGCATGAATGATCTGATTGATGGCTGTCATATTGATGGTAAAGTCATGCTTCATGGTCAGAATGTGTACGATAAAAATGTTGATGTTGCAGCGCTGCGGCGTCAAGTCGGAATGGTATTTCAACGCCCTAATCCTTTTCCTAAATCCATTTATGAAAATGTTGTTTACGGACTGCGATTGCAAGGGATCAATGATCGCCGAGTGCTTGATGATGCGGTTGAAAGTTCACTGCGTTCAGCGGCATTGTGGGATGAAGTAAAAGGGCGGTTACATGAGAATGCATTTGGTTTGTCAGGCGGTCAGCAACAACGATTAGTGATTGCTAGAGCAATAGCCATCGAACCTGAAATTTTATTATTAGATGAGCCGACATCAGCCTTGGATCCGATATCAACCTTGACCATAGAAGAGTTGATTAATGAGCTTAAAGCAAAATATACCGTTATTATCGTTACTCATAATATGCAGCAAGCGGCGCGAGTTTCCGATCAAACTGCTTTTATGCATATGGGTGAGCTAGTGGAATATACCAGTACCAATGATATATTTACCACTCCCAAAGAAAAACGTACTGAGGATTATATAACCGGGCGTTATGGTTAAGGAACAACAACATGTTAAATACAATTAGCCTTGGTCGTCATATTTCTGGTCAGTTCAATCATGAATTGGAAAGCATTCGCACCCATGTGTTAGCCATGGGTGGCTTGGTTGAACAGCAGTTAGCCGATAGCTTAAAAGCATTACATAAACAAAATGAAGAATTAGCCAAGCGGGTGATTAGAGACGATCATAAAGTTAATGCGATGGAAGTGGCCATTGACGAAGCTTGCACGCGTATCATTGCCAAGCGGCAACCGACAGCCAGTGATTTACGGTTAGTGATTGCTATTATTAAAACCATTACTGATTTAGAGCGTATTGGTGATGTTGCTGAAAGTATTGCAAAAGTGGCATCGGAAAATTTCACCAATAAGCAATATAACTTATTAGTTTCACTGGAGTCGTTAGGGCAACACGCGGTGCGAATGTTGCATGAAACTTTAGATGCATTTGCACGAATGGATGTAAAAGCGGCGATTGAAGTATATCAAGAGGATGATCGTATTGATCGTGAATATGAAGCGATCATACGGCAATTAATGACTTATATGATGGAAGATCCTAATTCAATACCGAATGTGATGAAGGTAATGTGGGCTGCGCGTTCGATTGAACGGGTAGGGGATCGCTGCCAAAATATTTGTGAATATATTATCTATTTTGTACAAGGCAAAGATATTCGCCACACAAATCCTGAAGATATTAAAAATATACTTTAGCAATAATTATGGCTTATGTGGTGGCAATACTAAAATTAAGCTATATCGGAAAATAAAAGGGACGGAATGATCTTAAATAAGATGATATGTCCCTTTTTTTGTTTGTAATAGTAATGATCATTACAGCTTAAGTTGAGCCACCACTGCCGCTATATTTTCGACACCTGTGATTGGAATCGCGAAATCGTCAATGTCTGCACTGCCCATATGTGCTTGTTTTGCTACTGTAATCATATGACTTGGACGGGTGGTTTTACCCGAAAGGTGGATCTCGTTGATGCCTGTTCGAGCAATGATGTCACGGACGTTATGACTATTGACGCCCGCACCCGCCATAATTTTTAAGCGATTGCCACAGTATTGGTGCATTTGGTTAATCATACCAATACCGTCATAAGCATTGGCTTGTAAACCAGAAGTAAGAATCCGTTCACAGCCAGCCGCCATAATCGTATCAAGTGCAGCCATTGGCTCAACACATTGATCAATCGCGCGATGAAAGGTAATCCCCATTCCCTGAGCTTGTTTAACGAGACTCGTAAGAATAGTGTTATCCACTAAGCCCTGTGCGGTTAATACACCGACAACGACCCCTTGTAATCCTGCTTTTTTAGCCGCAAAAATATCTGCCAGCATGACTTCAACATCTTCATTACTGAATAAAAAATCACCTTGGCGCGGGCGAATCATCGCGTAAACCGGAATGGTGGCATATTTAGCTGCAGCCTGCATAAATCCGGCGCTAGGTGTTAGTCCACCCAATGCTAGCGATGAGCAAAGTTCAATACGGGTTGCACCTGCTTGTTGCGCATTATGGAGAGATTCAAGATTATCGATACACACTTCAAGTTGAATAGTCATGATTTATTAACAGTATGGTGTTTAAGAGGGTATTTAGTGTAGAAGATTATTGCTGAGGGGGCGAATAGCTGTGATTGATAATGTGCGGTTGGTTGAAAATGAAATAACGGGGTAAATTCGAGATAAAAAAAGGGCCCGGTATATTCCGGGCCTCATTCTATTTTTATTTGAGCTGACTTTGGCTCTATGTAGCACTAATGCAATTTATAACACCGTGAGCGTGGTGTTAGCAGGTAATTACTTACCTAGATCTGCAGTGTGCTCAGATAGGTAGTCCGCTACACCTTTTGGTGATGCGTCCATACCTGCTTTACCTTCTTCCCACTGAGCTGGACATACTTCGCCATGCTTCTGGTGGAAGTTCAATGCATCAACCATACGTAGCATTTCATCGATGTTACGACCTAGTGGTAGATCGTTAATTACTTGGTGACGAACCATGCCGTCTTCATCGATAAGGAAAGAACCACGGAAAGCAACACCAGCTTCTGGATGCTCAACATCGTAAGCTTTACAGATTTCGTGCTTAATATCAGCAACTAGCGGGTATTTAACTTGACCGATACCGCCATCTTCAATAGCAGTGTTACGCCATGCGTTGTGTGAGAACTGTGAATCAATTGAAACACCAATAATTTCTACGCCTTTCGCTTGGAAATCTTCAAAGCGTTTATCAAAAGCAATAAGCTCTGATGGGCATACGAAAGTAAAGTCTAGTGGGTAAAAGAAAACTACTGCTTTTTTACCTTTAGTAAATTCTGCAAAGTTGAAAGTATCAACGATTTCGCCGTTACCTAGAACCGCTGCAGCAGTAAAATCTGGTGCTTGACGACCTACTAGTACCATTTTGGTGCTCCTTAAATATTGGGGGTTGCCAACCTTTTTAGGCGGGCTCCATACTTGGACGAGACAAACTATAGCTAAACTGTTAAATTGAAAAAAGCGGAATAAACAGATTAAAGTAATCGAAAAATACGATGAATAAATTTCCATCACTTAAACAGCTACATTATTTAGTTACTCTATCGGAAACACACCATTTTGGCGAAGCAGCTAAACGGTGTTTTGTGAGCCAGTCGACATTAAGTTCTGGTATTCAAAATCTTGAAGACTTACTCGATTGTCACCTTGTTGAGCGTGATACCAAAGCGAAAACCTTGGTTTTTACGTCTATGGGTGAGCAGGTGGTTGATAGAGCACGTGAATTATTGGCGTGCAGTCGCGACTTGGTAGAGCTTTCTCGTTGTTGTGGTGATGGTATGGAAGGCCCATTACGGGTTGGCTGTATTCCTACTATTGCTCCATTTTTGTTGTGTGGTTTAGTGCAGCAGGTGAATGCGTTATACCCTAAATTGAATTTATTATTGCGAGAAGATACCACTACCAATTTATTAGCCGCGCTGCAACATGGCGAAATGGATGTGTTAATTTTAGCGTTACCCGTCGATATTAACGGAATGGCAAGTAAAGTGGTTGGGCGGGATGCGTTTAAGATGGTGATCAGTAAGCACCAAGCAGATTCTGTGACGATGCCATTGCATTATGCTGATTTACCCGATAAATCCGTGTTCTTATTAGAAAAAGAACATTGCTTAACTGAACATGCCGTATCTGCATGTCAATTGACGGCGAAAGAGAAAATTAATCCCTTTACGGCAACGAGTTTACATACTGTGGTACAAATGGTTGCCAATGGCTTGGGAACGACGTTTATTCCACAAATGGCAATAAATCATGGAATTTTAGAAAATCAAAATTTAGTGGTTATTGAACCGCCCGGTCAAGATGCTTACCGTGAAATTGGCTTAGTATGGCGACCAACATCAAGCCGTATAGCAACGTTTGATAAGTTAGGCGATATCGTTAAAAGTTTATTGTAAGCCTTCTTTATTATGATAATGACATAAAATGCCTGAAGTAATGATGAATAACGCACACTATTATTTTTGGCGTTATTATCGTTGTTCAGGCTTTTTTATTGGGGTTGTATTCTACTATAGCTATTTGGGGCTGTTTTTAGTTGAAAATAGCAACTTTCTAATAATAACTAAAATATTATATTATCGAGTGAGTTATCTATAAGTTACTGTTTTGTTGGTTAAATTTATTTCTCTCTACAAACTAAGCGAATATTTATTTTAGTTCTTATGACTTTCGCTTATTTTATTTTTGGCTTTCATTTAAACTAATAATTATATTAATCATGCGGTTATATTTAATATAAATTCTGCTCTTTGTTTAAAACACTTTTTTAAATAATCGCTATTGCGCCATGCTTTGTAATTTAATTACGTAACTAGCCACAAAAAAGCATTGTTTACGCAAAAACCCAAATTCCGAGTTAATTGCTAAGATTTTTATGAATTAAGTATATTGCACAGGTATGCTTTATTTGTAACCTGTTGAATATATTTGTTTTTGTTTTTTTGCTCTAGGTTGGGTGAAATCGGTGTTATTTGCATTCTGACGCAGGTTACGGCAACGTAAATAAGTGCTTAGAATAATTCAACAGGGAGTCATTGCTTTTGTTATTGATAAAAGTAGTGATTAAGTTACATGCTGGAGGTGCAATATGACAGATACAGCCATTCAAGCCAATGCTCATTCTCAGTTATTACTGCAGCAACCTCTGACGGAACAGCAACAACAGATTTTAACTGCAGATGCATTATCCTTTATTGCACGGTTAGTTGAACGATTTGCTGAGCGAGTACCGTTATTGTTAGAGGCCCGCGAATTGCAGCAATTAGCGATTGATCGTGGTCAACTTCCCGATTTTTTACCTGAGACTCACGCTATTAGAGAATCAGAGTGGAAAATACAAAATATTCCACATGATTTACAAGATCGTCGTGTCGAAATTACCGGTCCGGTTGATCGTAAAATGGTGATCAATGCATTAAATGCTAATGTAAAAGTATTTATGGCAGATTTTGAAGATTCTTTTTCACCATCATGGAATGCGATTCTTGATGGTCATCAAAATTTGCGTGATGCCGTTAATGGCACCATCAATTATACCCATCCTCAAACGGGTAAACTGTATCAACTTGATGATGATCCTGCTGTATTAATTTGTCGTGTCCGTGGTCTGCATTTAGTTGAAAAAAACATCTTTTGGAACGGGCTGCCGATCCCTGGTGCATTACTTGATTTTGCGTTGTATTTTTATTTGAACCACCAAGCATTATTAGCCAAAGGCAGTGGTCCTTATTTCTATTTACCTAAACTACAAAGTTTTAGAGAAGCGGCGTGGTGGAGTGATGTGTTTAGTTTTACTGAAGATGAATTTGGTTTAACACGCGGCACCATTAAAGCAACCGTATTGATTGAAACCTTACCCGCCGCATTTGAGATGGATGAAATCTTATTTAATCTTAAAGAGCATATCGTTGGGCTGAATTGTGGCCGTTGGGATTATATCTTTAGTTATATAAAAACCTTACGTAATTTCCCTGAGCGTATTTTGCCTGATCGCCAAGTGGTGACCATGGAAAAACCATTTCTTAACGCCTATTCACGGTTATTAGTTCGTACTTGTCATCGTCGCGGTGCATTAGCAATGGGGGGAATGGCCGCCTTTATTCCAGCGAAAGATCCCAAACAACAAGCATGGGTGTTAAATAAGATTCAAACTGATAAAGCGCTGGAAGCGAATAATGGCCACGATGGTACTTGGGTTGCTCATCCAGGGCTAGCGGATACTGCGCGCGCTATTTTTGATGAAGTGCTCGATCAGCGTATCAATCAATTAAATGTCAGCCGTGAAGAGGACGTGCCAATTACTGCGGCTGAATTATTAGCCCCTTGTGATGGCGAACGAACAGAAGCG
Source organism: Photobacterium sp. S4TG1 (assembly GCF_036040035.1). Lineage (NCBI taxonomy): Bacteria > Pseudomonadati > Pseudomonadota > Gammaproteobacteria > Vibrionales > Vibrionaceae > Photobacterium > Photobacterium sp. S4TG1. The sequence goes on along the minus strand of NZ_JAYXUH010000001.1, from coordinate 705,481 downwards.
GGAATGCGACATAATATTCGTGTGGCTGTGCAATATATTGAAGCGTGGATCTCAGGCAATGGTTGTGTGCCTATTTATGGCTTGATGGAAGATGCAGCAACGGCAGAAATTGCTCGAGCGTCAATTTGGCAATGGATAAAACATGGAAAAACGTTATCCAATGGTCAAGTGGTAACTAAAGCCTTATTTGCGCAAATGTTGACTGAAGAAATGCAGGTCTTACAGCAAGAGTTAGGCCAAGAGCGGATTGAAACTGGGCGCTTTGACGAGGCAACCTATTTAATGTCGCACTTAGCAACCAGTGATGAATTAGATAACTTTTTAACCTTAAAAGGTTATGACTATTTAGTGTAATAACGGATTACTGCCAATTGACTAGAGGGATATTATTATGACATTAACTCGCCAACAACAAATTGCTGCCCTAGAACAAGATTGGGCTGAAAACCCACGCTGGAAACACGTTAAGCGTACTTACACCGCAGAAGAAGTCGTTAATCTTCGTGGTTCATTTATTCCTGAAAATACCATCGCTCAACGCGGTGCTGATAAATTATGGGAATTAGTTAATGGTAGTGCTAAAAAAGGTTATGTTAACTGTTTAGGTGCTTTAACGGGTGGACAAGCGGTACAGCAGGCAAAAGCTGGTATTGAAGCAATTTATTTATCTGGCTGGCAAGTTGCTGCGGATAATAATACAGCGTCTGCCATGTACCCTGATCAGTCGTTATATCCAGTAGATTCTGTGCCTGCGGTGGTGAAGCGTATCAATAACTCTTTCCGTCGTGCTGATCAAATTCAATGGTCTAATGGTGGTTCACCAGCAGACGGTGTCGATTATTTCTTGCCGATTGTTGCTGATGCAGAAGCTGGATTTGGCGGTGTGCTCAATGCTTATGAATTAATGCGTAACATGATTGAAGCGGGTGCTGCTGGGGTTCACTTTGAAGACCAATTAGCGTCAGTGAAAAAATGTGGTCATATGGGCGGCAAGGTTTTAGTTCCCACTCAAGAAGCGGTACAAAAATTAGTGGCGGCACGTTTAGCGGCCGATGTTGCTGGAACGACAACCTTGGTTATTGCTCGTACTGATGCTAATGCGGCGGATCTGTTGACGTCAGATTGTGATTCATACGATAAAGATTTTATTATCGGTGATCGCTCTGCTGAAGGCTTTTATCGTGTTCGTGCAGGGATTGATCAGGCTATTTCACGCGGTCTTGCGTATGCACCTTATGCGGATTTAATTTGGTGTGAAACGGCCAAACCATGTTTAGAAGAAGCACGTAAATTTGCCGAAGCTATTCATGAGCAATATCCTGAACAGTTATTAGCCTACAACTGTTCACCGTCATTTAATTGGGAAAAGAACCTTGATGCTGAAACCATCGCTAAATTCCAACAAGAATTAGCGGACATGGGTTATAAGTACCAGTTTATTACGCTCGCAGGTATTCATAATATGTGGTTTAACATGTTTGAATTAGCACATGCTTATGCGCAAGGCGAAGGTATGCGTCATTATGTTGAAAAAGTGCAGCGTCCTGAGTTTGAAGCGGCGAATAAAGGCTACACCTTTGTAGCCCATCAACAAGAAGTGGGTACGGGTTACTTTGATACCATGACCAATACCATTCAAGGTGGTAATTCGTCAGTAACCGCATTGACTGGATCAACGGAAGAAGAACAGTTTAAATAAGCGTATTTTATATAGCGATTGAACTATCGAGGGGAGCATGGTGCTCCCTTTTTTAGGCATATCAGAAAATTACAGCTGACGCAGTAGATCGTCACCTTCAAGGTGATCTTGTTCCGGCTCGATAGGATCCACTTCATCTTGCATTTCTAATAATGTTACCGCAATTGCGACAAAATCACTGTTGGTAATAATTCCCACCAGTTGTTTATTTTCAAGTACAGGTAAGCAGCCAATTTGATGTTTTTGCATATACAGTGCGGCTTCTTTAAGTCCTGCGTGACTATCAACACTGAAAATATTACGGTTCATGCAATGCTCAAGCAACACATCTAGTGGGGAATGAGAGTGACTGACAATAACGGATTTTAAATTAGAATCTTGAGCTGCAAGTACATCCCGTTGCGAAATTAATCCCAGTAAATGATGGCTATGATCAGTTATGGGTATATGGCGAATAGACAGGGTTTGCATCATCTCTTTGGCATCAGATAAAGTGTCATTACGTGATAATGTGTGCGGTTTTAGGGTCATCATATCGGCAACAGTAAACATAGAAACCTCCCGTCTGTTATCTACTAGCGAAGATATTATTTCGTAATCTACTCTTTTGAATGTAGCGAATTATGGAAGATTATCCCATGACAGTGGTCATAAATTTCAAATATCACCAATGATTAAACGTTATATTTTATGCGTGAGTCATGCCTGATTAACTTAGGCAATGGCGTTTTTGTTATGGAATCTACGCTTTAATTGCTTCTGAGTTTCGCATCTTTGGTGGAGTTAAGTATAATGCCCGCTTGCTGTTATTTAAGGCGTATTACGATGCAAGTTTCTGATTTTGATTTTGAGTTACCAGATGAGCTAATTGCTCGCTACCCACAACCTGAACGTACCGCAAGTCGTTTGCTACATATGACTGGCAATACTGGTGAATTAGCACATAAAGGTTTTAAAGATGTGTTAGATCTGGTTGAGGCTGGGGATTTATTGGTTTTTAACAATACCCGTGTTATTCCTGCGCGTATGTATGGTCATAAAGCGTCTGGTGGTAAAATTGAAGTGTTAGTTGAGCGAATGCTGGATGATAAATCCATTCTTGCTCATGTGCGCGCATCTAAACCACCAAAGCCTGGTAACGAATTGTTATTAGGTGAAAATGGTGAGTTTTCTGCTGAAATGGTCGCTCGTCATGATGCACTATTTGAAATTCGTTTTAACAGCGATAAAACAGTATTAGAGATTTTAGATGCGGTGGGGCATATGCCATTACCACCGTACATTGATCGCCCTGACGAAGATGCAGATAAAGAGCGTTATCAAACGGTTTATAATGCAAAACCAGGCGCGGTTGCTGCACCTACTGCGGGCCTACACTTTGACGATAAGTTAATGGCTGATCTTAAAGCGAAAGGTGTTAATTTTGCTTTTGTAACATTGCATGTTGGTGCCGGAACGTTCCAGCCTGTACGTGTTGATGATATTAATGATCACCACATGCACTCTGAGTATGTAGAAGTGCCACAAGAAGTGGTTACTGCGGTTAATGAAACTCGTGCTAATGGTGGTCGTGTCATTGCTGTAGGTACTACCTCTGTACGCTCACTAGAAAGTGCAGCACAAGATGCGATTAAAAATGGTACTGAGTTAAAACCCTTCTTTGGGGATACTGAAATCTTTATTTTCCCTGGGTATCAGTTCCAGTTGGTGGATGTATTAATTACTAATTTCCATTTGCCTGAATCAACATTGATTATGCTTGTGAGTGCATTTGCTAGTTATGAGTACACCATGAATGCTTATCATCAAGCAGTGGCTAATCAATATCGTTTCTTTAGTTATGGCGACTCGATGTTTATTACCCGTAAAAATGTGTGATATTGATTACGTTAACACTTATTAAAAATTAAGTATTTAGGCTGCTTTTTGTTACAATTGCAGCCTTTGTTGTCTCTGCTTCATACGATAGATTCATTTATGTAGCATTTACAACACAATAAATACTTTAGCGCTCCACTTTGTCGTTATGCTTACTTACGATAACACTAATGTTGAGAGTGACAATGGCCGTTATTAACGACCATTATTTTTGTGGCTGATCAGGCAATCGCCTGTGGGGCTTAATCCCGTAATGGGAATCTGTCAGATTGTTTCTCTGGCTTTTGGAGGTCTTGTGAAATTTGAATTAGATAAAACTCAGGGTCGTGCACGTCGCGGTCGTTTGCAGTTTGAACGCGGTACGGTTGAAACCCCTGCATTTATGCCTGTAGGTACTTACGGTACCGTTAAAGGTATGACACCTGAAGAAGTTGAAGACACAGGTGCACAAATCATTCTAGGTAATACGTTCCACTTGTGGCTACGTCCTGGACAAGAAGTGATGAAGATGCACGGTGATTTGCATGACTTTATGCAATGGAAAGGTCCAATCTTAACCGATTCAGGCGGTTTCCAAGTATTTAGTCTTGGTGCACTGCGTAAAATCACTGAAGAGGGTGTACATTTCCGTAACCCTGTAAACGGTGACAAGATTTTCATGGATGCAGAAAAGTCGATGGAAATTCAGTATGACTTAGGCTCTGATATCGTAATGATTTTCGACGAGTGTACGCCATACCCAGCAACCCACGATGAAGCTAAAAAGTCGATGGAAATGTCACTTCGTTGGGCTCAACGTAGTCGTAATCATTTCGATAAGCTAGAAAATCCAAATGCGCTATTTGGTATCGTACAAGGTGGCGTATATGAAGATTTGCGTGATGTTTCTGTTGAAGGCCTAACGAATATTGGTTTTGACGGCTATGCTGTAGGCGGTTTGGCTGTTGGTGAGCCAAAAGAAGATATGCACCGTATTCTTGAGCATACTTGTCCAAAATTACCGCAAGACAAGCCGCGCTACCTTATGGGTGTAGGCAAGCCTGAAGATCTTGTTGAAGGCGTACGTCGCGGTATCGACATGTTTGACTGTGTAATGCCAACGCGAAATGCACGAAATGCACACTTGTTTGTGACTGGCGGTGTGATCAAGATCCGTAATGCGAAACATAAAACAGATACAACACCACTAGATCCTGAGTGTGACTGTTACACTTGTCGTCATTACTCAAAAGCGTATCTATATCACCTAGACAAATGTAATGAAATTCTAGGTGCGCGCTTAAATACAATTCACAACCTACGTTACTACCAGCGTTTGATGGCAAGTATTCGTAAGTCGATTGAAGAAGATCGTTTCGATGCGTTTGTAGAAGAATTCTACGCGCGTCGTGACCGTGAAGTTCCACCATTACAAATTGTATAAATCATAATAAACCGAGGACGTTATAAATGAGCTTTTTTATCTCTCAAGCACATGCCGCAACTGAAGGTGCTGCTCAAGGTGGTTCACCGTACCAGTTATTCATTATGCTGGGTCTGTTTGCTGTCATTTTTTACTTCATGATTTACCGTCCACAAGCTAAGCGTGTTAAAGAACATAAAACGCTAATGAGCTCGATGAGTAAAGGCGATGAAGTAATGACAAACGGTGGTCTTTTAGGTCGCATTACTAAGTCTTCATCTGAAAGTGATTACATTGTTATTGCGCTAAACGACAACACTGAAGTTACTATCAAAAAAGACTTCATCACAGCCGTTTTGCCAAAAGGCACAATGAAGTCTTTATAAGACTATAAAAAAACATTCGCTTTGAAGGATCATAGCAGTGCTTAACCGATACCCTCTGTGGAAGAACTTGTTAGTGTTGTTCGCACTAATTATAGGTTTGCTTTATGCACTTCCCAACGTATACGGTGAAGATCCAGCGATTCAAATAACTGGGGCGCGTGGCGCCTCAGTTACTATGAACGCTCTGGATACTGTCACCGAAGATTTAAAAAAGAACAATATCCCCTATAAGTCAGTTGTATTTGAAAAAGGCTCTGTATTGGTCCGTTTTCAAGATACTGATACCCAAATTAGTGCCCGCGATATTCTTAATAGTGAGTTAGGCGACAACTATATTGTTGCTCTTAACCTCGCGCCATCAACCCCCTCTTGGTTAGAAGCTATTGGTGCTACACCAATGAAGCTCGGTTTAGACCTACGTGGTGGTGTTCATTTCCTTATGGAAGTGGATATGGATGCGGCGATGGAAAAACTATTAGGTCAGCAAGAAGAAACATTCAGAACTGAACTACGCCAAGATAAAATTCGTTATCGTGCCATTGATAAAAGTAAAGAAACGGTTTCTGTGCGTTTACGCGATGCCGCTCAACTTGAGCAAGCAAAAGCGGTATTAGAGCCTCTTCATCCCGATATGATCTTTACTGAAAGTGAAGCGAAAGGACGTTTTGTATTAATCGCTAGTTTCTCTGAAGCGCGTCTTCAAGAAATTCGTAATTATGCTGTTGATCAAAATATTACGATTTTACGTAACCGTGTTAATGAATTAGGCGTAGCTGAACCATTAGTACAGCGTCAAGGTGCTAACCGTATTGTGGTTGAGTTACCAGGCGTTCAAGATACTGCGCGCGCAAAAGAAATCTTAGGCGCTACTGCAACACTTGAGTTCCGTGAAGTTGATAGTAGTGCCGATCTTGCGGCTGCCGCTGCAGGACGAGTTCCTGCGGGTAGTGAAGTGAAGATGACCCGTGATGGTCGTCCTGCTGTATTGAAAAAGCGCGTTATTTTAGCGGGTTCTCATATTACTGATGCAACATCAAGTGCTGATGAATATGGACGTCCTCAAGTGAATATTTCACTTGATACCGAAGGCGGTAGCAAAATGACGGCGTTCTCACGTAATAATGTCGGCAAATTAATGGCGACTGTATTTACTGAGTATAAAGACAGCGGTAATCGTACTTCTGAAGGTAAAGTCATTCTTGAAAAGCACGAAGAAGTGATCAACCAAGCGACCATTCAAACGGCACTTGGACGTAACTTCCGTATTACAGGCATTGATTCACAGCCAGAAGCACACAACCTTGCATTGTTATTACGTGCAGGTGCGTTGATTGCACCGATATCCATTGTTGAAGAGCGCACCATTGGTCCATCTATGGGTCAACAGAATATTGATATGGGTATTCAGGCGTGTATCTGGGGTATGGTCGCTGTAATGCTATTTACCTTATTGTATTACCGTGGTTTTGGTTTGATTGCTAATCTCGCATTGATGATGAACTTGGTGTTAATTATTGGTGTTATGTCAATGATTCCAGGGGCAACCATGACCTTGCCAGGTATTGCCGGTATTGTATTAACAGTTGGTATGGCGGTTGATGCTAACGTGCTTATTTTTGAACGTATTCGTGAAGAGTTACGTGATGGACGCAGCCCGCAACAAGCAATTCAACAAGGTTACGGTAATGCGTTTAGTACCATTGCAGATGCCAATATCACCACCTTAATGACAGCGATTATTTTATTTGCTGTTGGTACGGGGGCAATTAAAGGCTTTGCAGTGACACTATCGATCGGTATTTTAACCTCGATGTTTACGGCAATTATCGGTACTCGTGCTGTGGTTAACTTAATCTACGGCGGCAAACGCGTAGATAAGTTGTCAATTTAGGAGGGCGCATAAATGAAACAATTATTGAATACCGATAAAGTTACTGACTTTATGCGTTGGTCAAAATTAGCGTTTATTTTTTCGCTAATGATGATTACAGCTTCTATAGCGACAATATCAACCAAAGGGTTAAATTGGGGCTTAGACTTTACTGGCGGTACGCTAATTGAAGTTAGCTTTCAAAACCCTGCGGATTTACCGTTAATTCGTGATTCACTAGCAAAGTCAGGTTTTGGCGATGCGATTGTGCAGAACTTTGGTACTGCGCGTGATGTGATGGTGCGCTTACAGCCCCGTGAAGGTATTAAAGGTGAGATTCTGGGGAACCAGATCATTGATGCTTTAAAAACCGGTACCGGTCAACAAGTTGAAATGCGCCGTGTAGAATTTGTCGGCCCTAATGTGGGTGATGAATTAGCTGAAGCCGGTGGCTTGGCGATTCTTATCGCATTGCTGTGTATTCTGCTTTATGTCTCTGTGCGTTTTGAATGGCGTTTAGCTGCTGGTGCAGTATTGTCGTTAGCACACGACATTATTATTACGGTTGGTATTTTTTCGATATTACAAATTGAAGTTGATTTAACTATTGTGGCTGCATTGCTAACCGTAGTGGGTTACTCACTTAACGATACTATCGTGGTGTTTGACCGTATTCGAGAAAACTTCCGTAAGATGCGTAAGCAAACCGCTGAAGAAATTATGAACTGTTCACTTTCTCAAACATTAAGTCGAACATTAATTACGTCCAGTACTACTTTGTTTGTTGTGATTGCCTTGTTCTTAAAAGGCGGCGCAATGATTCAAGGTTTTGCCTTAGCCTTATTAATTGGTATCACGGTTGGTACTTACTCTTCAATCTATGTAGCATCTGCGTTAGCGCTTAAATTGGGTATTACTCGAGAGCACTTAATGCCGACGCCGATAGATAAAGAAGGTGAAGAACTGGATGCCATGCCTTAACGGTAACGCATAAATAGATGTTGTAATAACTATCTATCTAGACGGAGTCTTTGGGCTCCGTTTTTTTATATGACAAATAAGGATTTTTGTAATAACACTATGAATAAAAGAGTTTTTGAGTCAATGGTTTAGGTAAAAAGGTTGCCGAAGTAATGTGTGAGTATCACGAGTATTTGTGATAGGAGAGTAAGAATGGGGCAATAAAGCCGAGGTTGGCAGTGTTAGATACAAGTAGTAATAGAAATAAATATAATAGAAACAAAAACGCCCCGCTGGTGGATATCAGCGGGGCGTTTTTATTAACAGGTAGTAATCAATGATTACTTAGTCAATGCTTCGCTACCGAGTTCACGGATTTTAGCTAGCATTGGCTTAACTACACGTGCGTTACCAGCAACAATGTTGCCAGTCGTTAGGTAGTTAGTGTTACCCGTAAAGTCAGCACAGATAGCACCAGCTTCACGCGCGATTAATTCACCAGCAGCAAGTTCCCAAGGCTTTTGGCCTAGTTTGAATACGCCATCAACACGGCCAGCAGCTAGGTAACAAAGATCCAATGCAGTACAACCTGATTGACGCATGTCATCACATTCTACAAATAAAGCATTTTGGATTTTTAGGTAGCTTTCAGCGTGTTGCTTAGCGGCAAAAGGAAGACCTGTTGCTAATACAGTACCCGTTAGATCACGAGGTTGTGATGCACGTAGACGTAGGCTGTTAAGTTGCGCGCCTGCACCACGAGTAGCTGTGAATAGTTCGTTACGAGCTGGGTCGTAAACGGCTGCAACTTCTGTACGGCCACGCATGCGTAGAGCGATAGAAACTGCATAGTGAGGATAACCACGAACGAAGTTCTTGGTGCCATCCACTGGGTCAATAATCCACTGACACTCTTTGTCACGTCCTTCTTTCGTACCAGACTCAGCTGCGATGATGCAGTGATCAGGGTAAGATTTTAGGATTGTCTCGATGATGATAGCTTCTGCTTCATGATCGATATTGGTAACAACATCATTACCTTTATTAGCAACCTCAATAGATTGAGGTTTTTCTAGAGATTTAATGACATGGTCACCAGCCTTTCGCACAGCGCGAATGGCAATATTAAGCATCGGATGCATAGGATTTTCCCAACGGATGTTAAAGAACATAAAAAGCGGCGGCGAGTATAACAGAGCTATAAAAAAAAGGAAGTGGTTATTTTTTCGACGTTAGTCGATGTGGAATAAAATGAAAAAGACTGTATTTTATTTTTTGATGGAAGTAATAGGTAATAACGTTCATCAAATAAACATGTTTTCTTCATTTTTGTGATGGCTGTGCTACTATCTCTGAGCGTTAAATTAGACTGGAATATAGCGACATCATGTTAGATAAAATTCGCGTTGTCCTCATCGGCACGTCACATCCTGGAAATATTGGTTCTGCAGCTCGCGCAATGAAAGTAATGGGATTAACGAATCTTGTTCTTGTTGATCCTGCATGCGAAATTGATAGTCATACAATTGCTTTAGCGGCTGGCGCTGCAGATGTAGTTGAGAACGCTAAGATTGTAAAAACATTAGATGAAGCCGTTGCAGATTGCGGACTAGTTGTTGGTTCTAGTGCGCGTTCTCGTACCTTGGAATGGCCACAATTAGATCCGCGTGAAAATGGCATAAAAGTGGTTGCTGAATCAGAACAGCATCCGGTAGCTATTTTATTTGGTCGTGAGCGTATCGGCTTGACCAACGAAGAATTACAAAAGTGTCATTGCCATGTTTATATTCCAGCTAACCCTGAATATAGCTCGCTAAACTTAGCAATGGCAGTACAAACAGTGACTTATGAAGTTCGTATGGCATATCTTGATGCGACAAAGCATCAATCAGCACCTGTTGTTGATGAATATCCACGTGCTGAGGAACTTGAACGTTTTTACCAGCATCTAGAAAAAGTCACTAGCCAAACGCGATTTATTAATAAAAATCACCCTGGCATGGTAATGGTAAAATTACGCCGTATGTTTACTCGCGCTCGCCCTGAGCAACAAGAGTTAAACATTTTACGTGGTATTTTATCGTCAGTAGAAAAAACGATTGAAACCTTAGAGAAGAACAACAAGTAATCTTGGTCGCAATATAGCGAAAGACCTATTGTTTTAGTAGGTTAAATACTTGACTAAAATAGTCAGGTATGGGAGACTGCTTGTATACATTCAAGTAGGTAGCCATGTTATGAAGTTGACCTCAAAAGGAAGATATGCGGTGACTGCAATGTTAGATGTAGCATTGCACTCACATAATGGACCAGTACCGTTGGCTGATATTTCAGAACGTCAAGGGATCTCACTGTCCTACCTAGAACAATTATTTTCGCGTCTTCGAAAAGCGGGCTTGGTAACAAGTGTCCGTGGTCCTGGTGGTGGTTACCGCTTGGGTGAAGATGCTAGCAATATCGCTGTTGGTATGGTTATCGCTGCGGTTGATGAATCAGTTGATGCAACTAAGTGCCAAGGGAAAGGCGGATGTCAAGGCGGAGTGCGTTGTTTAACTCACACTCTATGGCATGATTTAAGTGATCGTATCAGCGGATTTTTAAATAACATCACTCTTGGTGAGTTGATGAAGGATAATGATGTACAAGTTATTGCCGATCGTCAGGATGTGATCCTACGCAGTAATAACCAACCATCATTTGCAAATAAAAAATCACACGACAGTGCCCCTATCGGTGTCGATGTCCGCTCCTAGAGACCAGACGTTCGTGTTTTCGGAGAAGAAAATGAAACTGCCAATATATTTTGATTACTCTGCAACTTGCCCGGTAGATCCTCGTGTTGCTGAGAAAATGGTTCAGTGTTTAACTATGGATGGTACGTTTGGTAACCCAGCGTCACGTTCACACCGTTATGGCTGGCAAGCGGAAGAAGCAGTTGATGCTGCTCGTGAGTATATTGCTGAGTTAGTGAATGCTGATCCGCGTGAAATCGTATTTACTTCAGGTGCTACAGAGTCTGATAACCTTGCAATAAAAGGTGCTGCACATTTCTACAACAAGAAAGGTAAGCACATCATTACATGCAAAACTGAGCACAAAGCGGTTCTTGACCCATGTCGTCAATTAGAGCGTGAAGGTTATGAGGTAACATACCTTGAGCCTGAGTCAAATGGTCTTATTGATTTGGCTAAACTACGCGACGCAATGCGTGAAGATACTGTGCTGGTTTCTATTATGCATGTGAATAATGAAATTGGTGTTATTCAAGACATTGCAGCGATTGGTGAAATTTGTCGTGAAAATAAGACTATTTTCCATGTTGATGCCGCCCAATCAGCAGGTAAACTGCCGATTGATGTACAAACAACGAAAGTTGATCTAATTTCATTCTCTGCCCACAAAATTTACGGTCCTAAAGGTATTGGTGCACTGTATGTGCGTCGTAAACCTCGTATTCGTCTCGAAGCGCAAATGCACGGTGGCGGTCATGAACGTGGTTTTCGTTCTGGTACTTTACCTACTCACCAAATTGTGGGTATGGGTGAAGCTTTCCGTATTGCTAAGCTTGAGATGGCGCAAGATTACCAACACGCAGTTGAGATGCGTGAGCGTCTACTAAAAGGCCTTGAAGGCATTGAAGAAATGTCAATCAATGGTGATGTAGAACACCGTATTCCTAACAACCTGAATATCAGTTTTGCGTTTGTTGAAGGCGAGTCATTGCTAATGGCATTGAAAGATCTTGCTGTATCATCAGGTTCTGCATGTACTTCTGCAAGCTTAGAGCCATCATATGTACTACGTGCATTAGGCCTTAATGATGAACTAGCGCATAGTTCAATCCGTTTCTCTTTTGGTCGTTTTACTACCGCTGAAGAAATTGACTATGCTGTTGTTCAAATTAAACAAGCAGTAGATAAGTTACGCGCAATGTCACCTCTTTGGGATATGTTCAAAGATGGCATTGATTTAAATACAGTTGAGTGGGCACACCACTAATCTGCGGTTAGGCATTATTCGAGGAAATTTATCATGGCATATAGTGAAAAAGTCATCGATCATTATGAAAATCCGCGTAACGTGGGTTCATTTGATAACGACGATAAAAGCATTGGTAGCGGTATGGTGGGTGCACCAGCCTGTGGCGATGTAATGAAACTTCAGATCAAAGTAACTGAAGATGGCATCATTGAAGATGCAAAATTTAAAACTTACGGTTGTGGTTCTGCTATCGCATCAAGCTCACTGATCACTGAATGGGTGAAAGGTAAGACATTAGACGAAGCTGCATCAATTAAGAACTCTGCGATTGCAGAAGAACTTGAGTTACCGCCGGTTAAGGTTCACTGTTCAATTCTTGCAGAAGATGCAATTAAAGCAGCAGTTAGCGATTATAAAAAGAAACACGAACAAAAATAATTTCTGAGGTTTGAAGAAGTATGGCCATTACTATCACTGAAGCGGCAGCTAGTCGCGTATCGACTTTTTTAGCTAACCGAGGCAAAGGCATTGGTTTACGCCTCGGCGTTCGCACTTCAGGGTGTTCGGGTATGGCGTATATCCTTGAGTTCGTCGATGAACTTGACGAAGGGGATCAGGTCTTTGAAGAGCAAGGTGTAAAAATTATCGTTGATGCAAAAAGCATGGTCTACCTTGATGGTACTGAGCTTGATTTTGCCAAAGAAGGCCTAAATGAAGGCTTTCAATTTAACAACCCTAACGTATCAAGCGAATGTGGTTGTGGTGAAAGCTTCAACGTATAATTGCTCATAGTGTTTTATTAAACCTGGCTGCTGGCCGCCATTATGGTGAGTGAGTTGTCAGGTTTATTTTTTATATATGGCTGCGATTATGAATCATTTCGAATTATTTGGATTACCGTTTCAATTTGATGTTGATGGCGGTTTACTGGCAACACAATTCCGCGAATTACAACGTCGATTCCATCCTGACAACTTTGCTACTGCATCTGAACGTGATCGATTATTGTCGGTACAAAAAGCGGCTCAGATTAATGATGCTTTTCAAACGCTCAAAAATCCTGTTTCCCGTGCTGAATATATGCTTGCTGAACGCGATGAAGATATTCGTGGTGAGCAAAAGACGCTGCAAGATATGGATTTCTTGATGCAGCAAATGGAACTACGTGAAGCGCTGGAAGTTATTTCTGATTCAACCGATCCTGAAGCTGCTTTGTTTGATTTTGAACAACAGGCAACAGCTATGTATAAGGCACAGTTGGATAAATTAACGTGTTTATTGAGTCAAGAAAATTGGTTTGAAGCTGCAGATGCAGTACGTAAGTTAAAGTTTATTGTTAAGTTGCGTGATGAAGTCGAACGTCTTGAAGAATCATTATTCGACTAATCAGCACTTGCGTTATTTAGACAGGAACGATAATGGCATTTTTACAGATTTCCGAACCCGGTCAAAGTGCAGCACCGCATCAACAGAAATTGGCGGTTGGTATTGATTTAGGGACGACAAACTCATTAGTTGCAACCGTTCGTAGCGGTGTTGCTGAAACATTGAAAGATGCTGAAGGGCGTTCAATATTACCATCAGTAGTGCATTATGCTGAAGAACATGTGGTAACGGGGGACGCCGCACGTGCTTATGCACAACGCGATCCTGCGAATACTATCCTATCGGTAAAACGTTTAATGGGACGCTCATTGGTTGATATTGAGCAGCGTTATCCTCAGTTGCCTTATCAATTTACGGCATCAGCGAATGGATTACCGCAACTTGTGACTCGTCAAGGAACGATGAACCCAGTTCAGGTATCCGCTGAAATTTTAAAATCATTAAGTCAGCGTGCAGTTGAAAGTTTAGGTGGTGATCTTGAAGGGGTGGTGATTACCGTTCCTGCTTATTTTGATGATGCGCAGCGTGCAGGCACCAAAGATGCCGCTAAGTTAGCTAATCTCAATGTTTTGCGCTTACTTAATGAACCAACAGCAGCAGCAATTGCATATGGCCTCGATTCCGGTCAAGAAGGCGTGATTGCGGTGTATGATCTTGGTGGTGGTACCTTTGATATTTCAATTTTACGCCTGTCTAAAGGCGTGTTTGAAGTCTTAGCTACGGGTGGTGATTCTGCATTAGGCGGAGATGATTTTGATCAGTTGCTTGCGGATTGGATTTTACTTCAAGCGCAATTAGGTGAAACACTTACGCCTCAGCAACGTCGTGAATTACAAGATGCAGCTCAACAAGCGAAAGTAGCATTAAGTGATGCTGATAGCGTGACTATTAATGTATTAGGTTGGCAGGGTGATATCACTCGTGAACAATTTGATGATTTAATTACGCCATTGATAAAGAAAACCTTACTTGCCTGTCGTCGTGCATTAAAAGATGCAGATATCACTATTGATGATGTGATTGAAACCGTCATGGTTGGTGGCTCAACTCGTGTGCCATTAGTGCGTCAATTAGTGGGTAACTTTTTTGGTAAAACACCACTAACCTCGATTGACCCTGATCAAGTGGTTGCTATTGGTGCTGCGATTCAGGCTGATATTTTGGTGGGTAATAAGCCCGATGCCGACATGTTATTGCTTGATGTGATTCCACTATCGCTGGGTATTGAGACCATGGGCGGTATGGTTGAGAAGATTATTCCGCGTAATACCACGTTGCCAGTTGCTCGCGCACAAGAATTTACCACCTTTAAAGATGGTCAAACAGCAATGTCGGTTCATATTGTTCAAGGTGAACGTGAGATGGTGAGCGATTGTCGTTCATTAGCCCGATTTACTTTACGCGGTATTCCACCCATGGCGGCAGGTGCTGCGCACATTCGAGTGACTTATCAGGTCGATGCTGATGGCTTATTGTCGGTAACGGCAATGGAAAAAAGTAGTGGTGTGCAATCTTCTATTCAAGTGAAGCCATCTTACGGCTTGTCCGATGATGAAATTGCTACCATGTTACGAGATTCAATGACATTTGCTCAAGATGACAAAGATGCACGTGCATTAGCGGAACAACAGGTAGAAGCCGATCGTGTTCTTGAAGGACTGATTGCTGCTCTGGCTACAGATGGCGATACGTTGTTAACGACTCAAGAACGTGAAGAGTTAGAAACTGTAATGATGGAACTGGTTCAATTACGTCAGAGTGGCGACGCTCGTACAATTGAAGCTGGAATTAAGAAAACAGATAAGGCCAGCCAAGAGTTTGCGTCACGTCGAATGGATCAATCTATTCGTCAAGCGCTCGCTGGTCAGTCTATTGATGAGGTTTAGGCATGCCTAAGATTATAATTTTACCGAATGAAGAACATTGTCCAGAAGGCGCTATTTTAGAAGCGCAATCAGGCGAAACGATCCTAGATGTTGCATTGCGCAATGGTATTGAAATTGAGCATGCGTGTGAAAAATCTTGTGCGTGTACCACTTGTCATGTTGTTGTTCGTGAAGGGTTTGATTCTCTTAAAGAGAGTGATGAACTGGAAGATGACATGCTTGATAAGGCATGGGGACTTGAGCCTGAATCTCGTTTAAGTTGCCAGGCTCGAGTGGCAGATGAAGATTTAGTGGTTGATATTCCACGCTATACCGTCAATCTTGCTTCTGAAGCTCAATAATTGACATGAAGATAGGTCACCATGATGGTGGCCTATTTTTTTAGCTGTTGATTAGGCTTATGGCTATTTATTTAAGTGATAGTTAAGTTAATTTGTTAATTGTATTCAAAAAATGAGGATTTATTATGAGTTTACAATGGATTGATTCACGTGACATTGCTATTGAACTGATTGAGCTATACCCAGAGGTTGATCCAACCCAAGTGCGGTTTACTGATTTAAGAGACTGGATCGTCGCCCTTGATGGGTTTGACGATGACATTGACCATTGTAATGAAAAAATATTAGAAGCCGTACAGATGTGTTGGATTGACGAACAATAATTGGAACCACTAAAAAGCCTGTTTATTGTTGCCTCTCAAAGGGGATGGGCATAGTCTTATTGGTTATAAAAATAGTATAACAATGACGCAGTAATTAGTTTTATTGAATTACTTTGGCTGTGTGGTATTTATCAAGGAGCTTATCAATGTCTACCATAATGTCTGTGAGTCTTTCTCATCAAGCGGCAGGGTCGCAATGGGGAACAAATGCATTAATTAGTTTTGGTGCAGAAGGTAGCGTGATTCATGTGTCGACCCATGATTTGTTGGGCGATATTCAACGTGCTGGTCGTCGGTTTGATGCGCAAGGCATTAAAGCGGTTAATCTAATCGGCATGGCATGGGGCTTAGATGCAATTTGGGCATTTTTACAAGGCTATCGTAATCCAAAGATGGATAATTCGGTAACTTGGGAGTTATTAAATAAAGCTGATGAAGCCGAATTGCAAGCGCGAATTAAAACCACTAATTGGGTGTGCGATATTATCAATCAACCCGCTGATGTTGTTGCGCCTTCACAATTAGCTGCGCGTGCTGGTGAGTTTATTAAGTCATTAGCACCCGAACATGTAACTTATAAAATTGTGAAAGGTAACGACTTATTAGATGAAGGTTGGAATGGTATTCATGCTGTTGGTCGTGGCTCTGATCACCGTCCAGCAATGCTACGCTTAGATTACAATCCAACGGGTGATGCTGATGCGCCTGTTTTTGCCTGTGTAGTAGGTAAAGGTATTACCTTTGATTCCGGTGGTTATAGCATTAAGCCTTCTGCGGGTATGACGGCAATGAAGGCTGATATGGGCGGCGCAGCATTAGCAACAGGTGGGCTAGCATTAGCAATGGCGCGCGGGCTTAATAAGCGGATTAAATTAGTTTTATGTTGCGCTGAAAACATGATTTCGGGTCGAGCATTAAAACTTGGCGATATCATTAAATATAAAAATGGTAAGACGGTTGAAGTGCTAAATACTGATGCTGAAGGACGATTGGTATTAGCTGATGGACTTATGTATGCCAATAGCCAACATCCTGAGTTGATCATTGATTGTGCAACGTTAACGGGTTCTGCAAAAATGGCGTTAGGTAATGACTACCATGCGTTATTAAGTTTTGATCCGGTGCTATCTCGTCATGCATTAACGGCGGCAGAACATGAAGGTGAAGGTATGTGGCCATTACCATTAGCTGAAATTCACCGTAAAATGTTGCCATCTAACTTTGCCGATCTTGCCAATATCTCTGGTGGTGATTTTATGCCTGGAGCCAGTACAGCCGCGGCATTTTTATCTTATTTTGTTGAAGATTACCAGCAAGGTTGGATGCATATTGATGCTAGTGGTACTTATCGTAAGAGTGGTAATGATCAATGGGCAGCAGGCGCGACGGGTATGGGAGTAAAAACCTTGGCACGTATTCTCGCTCAATAATATAGATTATGCAGTAGTAAGCCTTCTTAATGATTTTTTCTCGTTAAAATCGTCTAAGAGGGCTTTTTTTATATTTAAATTACGTCAATTTAAAAATATAGACTATAAATAAAACAAGAGGTTATCGATTATGTTGACAGTAAATTTATCTGACTTACCTGCAGGTGCTCCTTGGGGGGGTAATGCTTTAATTAGCTATCAAACTGACAGTGTTACAGTGCATTATAACGACGCTTTTAGTTTGCGTCGTATTCAACAAGCAGGCAGACAAATTCAAACGCAAGGGGTTGAAGCGGTAAGTTTAGGCGGTAACGGTTGGAATTATGAACGCCAATGGGCCTTTTATTGTGGTTTTGCCGCCACAATGGAAACCGTCACTATCAAATGGGCGTCGATTGATGAAGATGAACTTGAATTATTAAATGCGCGTCGGCATAGCCATGATTGGGCTCGAAAACTTATCAATACCGGTCCTGATACGCTATATCCACAACAATTAGCAACAGCAGCCGTGAGCTTTTTGACTGAAATTGGGGGTGAACATATTCATGCCCAGATGATTGTTGGTGATGAGCTTTTGGCTGATGGTTGGATTGGTATTCACAGTGTTGGTCGAGGCAGTCAGCACCCGCCAGTATTATTAACGGTTGATTATAACCCGACTACCGATCCTGATGCCCCTGTTAGTGCTTGTTTGGTAGGTAAAGGGATCACCTTTGATTCTGGCGGTTACAGCTTAAAACCCAGCGCAGGCATGGTCAGTATGAAGTGCGATATGGGGGGCGCTGCAACAGTTACTGCTGCATTAGGGTATGCCATTGCACAAGGTTTGACGCAGCGGGTCAAACTTATTCTTTGTTGTGCTGAAAATATGGTGTCAGGCGATGCTTATAAACTTGGCGATGTGCTAACGTATAGCAATGGGGTATCGGTTGAAATTGTAAATACCGATGCTGAAGGGCGGTTGGTACTTGCCGATGGCTTATTAATGGCGTCGGCAACTAAAGCACCACTAATTATTGATGCCGCAACATTAACCGGTGCCGCAATGATGGCTGTTGGTAGTGATTACAATGCTATCTTTGGGTTTGATAAAACATTATTAACTCGTGCTCAACAATTGTCAGAGCTAGTGAATGAACCTGCATGGCCGTTGCCTCTTGAAAAATGGCATCAAGGCTACTGCCCTTCTGCATTTGCAGATACCGCCAATAGCCGCGTTCAAAAAGGTGGGGGTATGGGAGGTGCATCTAATGCAGCAGGATTTTTATCGCGCTTTGTCGATACGAATAATTGCAGTTGGATTCATTTTGATTTGGCTGCATGTTATCGTGATAGCGCCGATCCACGTTGGGCAGTCGGTGCGACGGGCTTAGGTATTGCAAATATTGCAGGGTTACTATTGTAAGTTAATGATAGTTATCAATGGTGTTAAGTACCACTAAGTAAATGGACGGCAACTAGACTCAAAAGGAAATTATAATAATGACAATAGAAAAAACTTTTTCAATCGTAAAGCCGGATGCTGTTAAACGAAATTTAATTGGCGCTATTTATCAACGTTTCGAAAATGCAGGCTTAAAAATTGTTGCTGCTAAAATGTTGCAGTTAACAAAAACTCAAGCTCAAGGGTTTTATGCTGAACATGAAGGCAAACCTTTCTATGGTGAATTAGTTGATTTTATGACTTCAGGTCCTGTGATGGTGCAAGTGCTTGAAGGGGAAAATGCGATTGTTCGTTATCGAGAATTGATGGGTAAAACGAACCCAGAAGAAGCTGCTTGTGGCACTATTCGTGCTGATTTTGCACTTAGCTTACGTTATAACTCCGTTCATGGCTCAGATAGTCCAATATCCGCTGAACGTGAGATTAGCTATTTCTTTGCCGCTGATGAGTTATGTCCACGCAGTGAGTAATGAGTAGTTGCTGAAAAAATAAGCGAAACCAAACACTAAAGGGAGGCTAAGGCTTCCCTTTATTATTTTAAGCATCAAGATTGTTATTACCACTAAAATAACCATACATTGCACGGGTGGAAACTCGCGCCTAAAGGCTGTACAATTTCGCGCCTTAAACCCTGATAACTACGATGAGACTGCCATTTGCAGATCTCCGAGTTATAAAGGCGCAGCAATAGTCATTTTTAGTGAGGCACCAACCGATGACAACTGTCAAAATTAATCTGCTGGATTTCGATCGCAAAGGTCTGCGTAAATACTTTGCCGAAGAGCTAAATGAAAAGCCATTCCGAGCAGATCAGATAATGAAATGGATTTATCATTTCGGTTGTGATGACTTTGATCAAATGAACAATATCAATAAAAAGTTGCGTGAAAAATTGCAGCGCGTTGCTGAAATTCGTGCTCCTGAGGTTTCTAATGCGCAGTACTCAAATGATGGCACTATCAAATGGGCGATGCGTGTTGGCGATCAAGACGTCGAAACCGTTTATATTCCTGATGAAGATCGCGCAACTTTATGTGTTTCTTCTCAAGTAGGTTGTGCGTTAGAGTGTAAATTCTGTTCAACTGGCCAACAAGGCTTTAACCGTAATCTACGTGTATCTGAGATTATTGGTCAAGTGTGGCGTGCATCAAAAGAGATCGGTCTTCAAAAAGAAACAGGTCGTCGTCCTATTACTAACATCGTAATGATGGGTATGGGTGAGCCATTACTGAACATGAAAAACTTAATTCCAGCATTAGAGATTATGCTTGATGATTTAGGTTTTGGTTTATCTAAGCGTCGCGTTACGGTTTCAACTTCAGGTGTTGTTTCTGGTTTAGAGCAAATGATCGGCACTATTGATGTAGCTTTGGCTATTTCATTGCATGCGCCAACGGATGAATTACGTTCACAAATTATGCCGATTAACGATCGCTGGAATATAGAAACGTTCCTTGATGCTGTGCGTCGTTATGTTAATTCTACTAATGCAAACCGTGGTCGTGTAACGATCGAATACGTGTTACTTGATCATGTTAATGATGATATGGAGCATGCACGTCAGCTTGGTCGTCTATTAAAAGATACACCAGCTAAAATTAACTTGATTCCATTTAACCCATATCCAGGTTCTCCTTACAAAAAACCTAGTAATTCACGTATAGATCGCTTTATGAAAACTCTAATGGAGTATGATTACACAGTAACTGTACGTAAAACTCGTGGTGATGACATTGATGCTGCTTGCGGCCAATTAGTAGGTGATGTAATTGACCGCACTAAACGTACTCAAGCAAAGCTATCAATGGGTGAATCTATTGCAGTTAAAGCCCTTTAATTAGATCAGCGATTATAATCACTTCGCGATTTAACACGGATGTTAAGGTGAGTAAAAATGATACGATGGATGAAGTATCCATTATTTTCTTGTTTGCTGTTGGCTGGATGTGCCTCTGTAACAGTAGAAGATAGCGCTGAACAATTTAATGCCATTGATGCTGCGGAAGCACGAATGACATTAGGGTTAAATTATTTAAAAGTAGGTCAATGGCAGCGTGCGCGTGAGAATTTAGAGCAAGCTTTAAATTATGCACCTGATTATTACCGTGTGCAAAATGCCATGGCCTATTATTATCAAAAGGTTGGTGAAAACGAATCAGCAGAAAAAATGTATAAGCAAGCCTTAAGAGACTCACCTCGAAATGGTGATGTACTTAATAATTATGGGGCCTTTTTGTGTAGCGAAGGGCGTTATGATGAAGCGATTAATACGTTTGTTAAAGCGATTAACCAACCTTATTATTATCTTATTTCAGCAAGTTATGAAAACGCCGGTTTATGTAGTATTAAACAAGGTGCAGACGAACAAGCGATAGATTATTTTGAAAAAGCACTTTCACATGATCCATATCGTCCAAAATCAATGTTACAACTGGCGCAGTTAGAATTAGAGGCTAATAATTATAAAGACGCTCGCGTACGGTTGTTTAAATTTAATAAGCGATACGGATATACAGCAAATAGTTTGTTGTTGCTCATTCAGTTAGAAAACCAAGATGGACGGTTAACTTTGGTCAATAAATACGCTAACTTATTAAAAGAACAATTTCCTAATTCTCAGCAATATCAGAATTATCTAGCCAATGAATACTGAAAATAACGACTCACCACAACCAGAAAATGCGGCTCGCCCAGGTGATATGCTTCGTCAAGCACGAGAGCAACTTGGTTACTCGCAAATAGATATCGCCAATCGTTTACGATTACGTTTATCTGTTATTAATGATATTGAAAGTAACTGTTTCGACAGTGAGCAAATATCTACATTTACTCGAGGGTATGTGAGGTCGTATGCAAAGTATGTTGGACTAGATGACGTTGCTGTTGTCGCTTTACTGGATGACTACGGCCACTCGAAACCTAAAGCGCAAGAAATGCAAAGTTTCTCACGCCGCACTAACCGTGAAGCGCATGATAGCCGTATAATGGGGTTAACATGGATCCTTGCGGTTATCTTTGTCGGTGTGACAGCTGTATGGTGGTGGCAAAATAGCCATTTAGATCGAGATACAACGCCTGCAGTTGAGGTTGCTAATGTTGACAAGGTAACCCCTGCAGCAGAGACAACAACGGCTGAGGTAGTTACATCTCCTGCTATTGATGCATCGACTGCAACGGCAACCGATACAACACAATCGATAACCACTGCGCCTGTTAATTCAGATACAGTATCAACGCCAGCTGTAATAACGGATGTTGTTACAACAGCACCTGAGGCTGTAGCAGCAACGACAGTAAGCGATGAAATAAAAGAACCTACAGTTGTAACACCTACGGTTACAGCTGAGGAAGAGGCCGCTCCTGCATTACAATTGGCCTTTGCCGCAGATTGTTGGATCGATATTCGTGACGCCAATGGTAAACGTCTCGAAAGTGGTATTAAGACCGCAGGTCAAACACTTGATATTAATGGTAAGGCGCCATTTCGAGTTCGACTTGGTGCACCGAGTGCCGTTAAAATAGAACTTAAAGGGCAACCTTTCGATCTTAGTCGCTATCCGGCAGGTCGACCTATAACGTTAACGTTGCCGCAGTAATAGAGAATGATAAGACATGCATAACGAATCACCCATTATACGTCGTCAATCAAGCCGAATTTATGTCGGTAATGTGCCTATTGGCGATGGCGCTCCAATTGCAGTTCAATCAATGACTAACACGTTAACCACCGATGTAGATGCAACGGTGGCCCAAATTCGCGCATTGGAAAAAGTAGGGGCTGATATTGTACGTGTTTCTGTACCGACAATGGATGCTGCTGAAGCGTTTAAATTGATCAAACAACAAGTCAATGTTCCGTTGGTTGCTGATATTCATTTTGATTACCGCATTGCACTAAAAGTCGCTGAATACGGCGTTGATTGTTTGCGTATTAACCCTGGTAATATTGGTCGAGAAGATCGTATTCGCGCGGTAGTTGAATGTGCGCGTGATAAGAATATTCCGATTCGAATCGGTGTGAACGGTGGTTCGTTAGAAAAAGAAATTCAGCAAAAATACGGTGAACCAACACCAGAAGCATTAGTTGAATCCGCAATGCGCCATGTTGAGATTTTAGATCGTTTGAACTTTGATCAATTCAAAGTCAGTGTTAAAGCTTCTGATGTGTTTTTAGCGGTTGAGTCTTACCGTCAGTTAGCAAAACAAATTGTACAACCGCTGCATTTAGGTATTACTGAAGCTGGTGGTGCGCGTGCTGGATCAGTAAAATCTGCAGTGGGCTTAGGTATGCTCCTTGCTGAAGGTATTGGTGATACGTTACGTATTTCATTAGCAGCAGATCCTGTTGAAGAGATCAAAGTTGGTTTTGATATTTTAAAATCATTACGTATTCGTTCGCGCGGTATTAATTTTATCGCCTGCCCAACTTGTTCTCGTCAAGAATTTGATGTTATTGCGACAGTAAATGCGTTAGAACAACGATTAGAAGACATTATCACACCGATGGACGTTTCTATTATTGGTTGTGTAGTGAATGGCCCAGGTGAAGCAGAAGCTTCTCACTTAGGTATTGCTGGTGGTAACCGTAAGAGTGCTTTCTATGAAGATGGTATTCGTCAAAAAGAGCGCTTTGATAACGATGACGTTATTGATCAGCTTGAGGCTAAAATCCGCGCAAAAGCCTCAATCTTAAACCTAAACAATCGTATTGATATTACGCAATAGGATAAAATAGCAAAAACCATGCTGTTATTGTGACAGTGTGGTTCACTATTTCTGCAATAAATTATATATTCGATTTAAATCCCCATCGAAAACTGAGAATAATCGTGGCGAAACAAATTCAAGCAATTCGAGGCATGAACGATTGCCTTCCAACACAAACTCCACTTTGGCAAAAAGTCGAAGGTACAGTTAAACAAGTGATCAGTGCATATGGTTACAATGAAATACGTATGCCAATTGTTGAGTCGACACATTTGTTTAAACGTGCGATCGGTGAAGTCACTGATGTTGTTGAAAAAGAAATGTACACTTTTGAAGATCGTAATGGTGATAGCTTAACATTACGTCCAGAAGGCACAGCTAGTTGTGTGCGTGCTGGTGTTGAAAATGGTCTGCTTTACAATCAAGAACAACGCCTGTGGTACATGGGTCCAATGTTCCGTCATGAGCGTCCACAAAAAGGCCGCTACCGTCAATTCCACCAAGTTGGTGTCGAAGTATTTGGTATTGATGGTCCTGATGTTGATGCTGAACTTATCATGATGACAGCACGTTTATGGCGTGAGCTTGGTATTAATGACCATGTTCGTCTAGAGTTAAACTCTATTGGTTCACTGCAAGCGCGTGCAGATTACCGTGTTGCATTGATTGCGTTCCTTGAACAACATATGGACGTGTTAGACGAAGATGCTAAGCGTCGTATGTACACCAATCCATTGCGTGTTTTAGATACTAAGAACCCTGCAATTCAAGAAATTCTTGTTGATGCACCAATGCTTTCTGCATACCTAGATCCAGAATCACAGCAACATTTTACTGGATTATGTGAACTATTAGACGCTGCTGGCATCAAATATCAAGTAAATGAACGCCTTGTACGTGGTTTAGATTATTATAACCGTACTGTATTTGAGTGGATCACTGATAGCTTAGGTGCACAAGGTACAGTATGTGGTGGTGGTCGTTATGACGGTCTAGTTGAACAACTAGGCGGTAAAGCAACCTCATCAGTTGGTTTTGCTATGGGACTTGAACGCCTAGTATTACTGATGGAAGCATTAGAGCAAGACGATGTTCGTCGTTCAGTTGATGTTTACATGGTAACTGCTGGAGAAGGCACTTTAGCAGCAGGTATGATGCTTGCAGAAAAATTACGAGATCAATTACCTCAGTTACGCATTATGTCTAACTTTGGTGGCGGTAATTTTAAAAAGCAATTTAAACGCGCTGATAACGTAGGTGCAGCAATTGCATTGGTTCTTGGTGAAAATGAAATGGCAGAAAACACCGTTGTAGTTAAAGATCTACATGGCGGTGAACAAACAACCATGGCACAGGATGAGGTTGCCGCGAAGCTGGCAGCATTGATTTAAGAGAGGACAGGAAGTGAACGAGTACGCCACAGAAGAACAACAGGTTGAAGCGATAAAATCGTGGTGGCAAGATAACGGCAAAGCCGTTGTTCTAGGCGCCGTGATTGGTTTAGGCGGTCTATTAGGTTGGCGTTATTACCAGTCTGAAGTCCATACTGCTAAACATTTAGCATCTGACTCCTATACTCAAGTAGTTACAGCTCTCGACAATAATAGTAAAACTGCTGTTACTGAAGCGCAAACGTTCATCGAAGCTAACAAAGACAGTCAGTATGCTGTTCTTGCTGCATTACAATTAGCGAAAGTTCAAGTTGAAAATAATCATCTTGATGGTGCGATTGAACAACTTAATTGGGTGATCAATAACACTAAAGATAACGCTATTTTACCGTTAGCAGTAACACGTCTAGCACGTATTTACGCAGAACAGCAGAAGTTTACTGAAGCGTTAGCTGAACTGAAAAAAGTAACGATTCCAAGCTGGAATGAAAATATTGCAGAATTACGCGGTGATATCTTACTGCAAAAAGGCGATATTCAAGCAGCTCGTGATGCATATATAGAAGCTCAGCAAGATGGTTCATCACCAGCATTGCAAATGAAGCTTAATGACTTAGCTCAATAAGGCGAACAGAATGCATAAGGTGTTAAAACGCGCTTTAGCCGTAGCAATTGCTGTGAGCGTATTATCTGGTTGTGCGAGCGAAGTTGATTCTATTCACATGGCACCATTGCCTAAAGTAGACAATACTTTTACGCCTAAAACAGATTGGAGTCGTAGTGTTGGTGACGGTGTTTCTGGTTACTATTCAAAGCTAACGCCCGCTGTTGGTCAAGGTAAAGTCTTTGTTGCTGATCGTGATGGTTTAGTTGAAGCTCTAGATTCTAGCAACGGCAAAGTGCTATGGAAAAATGATTTAGAGAAAGAGACGAGCGTTAAAATTTCTGGAGGCTTAGTTTTAGCGGAAGGAAAAATCTTTATCGGTACTGAAAATGCTGACGTAATCGCATTAGATGCAGCAACAGGTAAAGAAGTTTGGCGTGCTAAAGTCGCTGGTGAAGTGTTATCACAACCTTTAGTTGATAGCGGTATTGTTGTTGTTAACACCAGTAGTGGTGTGCTTGAAGCGCTTAATGCTGATACAGGTAAGAGCAAATGGCAAATCAACAATGAGATTCCAACGTTAACATTACGTGGTACAAGTTCTCCAGTTGCGATTTCTGGTGGTGTTTTCTGGGGGCTATCAAATGGCCGTTTAGAAGGTGCTATCTTAAATGATGGCCGTGTATTGTGGCAGCAAACAATTTCAACCCCTAAAGGCTCAACTGAAATTGATCGTTTAGTGGATGTTGATGCTGCTCCTGTGATTTCTGGCGATCGTTTATATGCTATCGGCTATAATGGATCACTAGTATCGATTGATCTTCGTAGTGGTCAAATTGCGTGGAAACGTAATTACTCATCAGCAACAAATTTTGTGGTTGATGGTAATGAGTTGTTCTTAGTGACAGCTAAAGATCATATCGTTGCTGTTGATGCACGTAGTGGCACTGAGTTATGGCAAAACAAAGATCTTCAATACCGCCAACTAAGTGCGCCTGCAGTTATTGATGGCTATTTGGTGACCGGTGATGCTGAAGGATATCTACATTGGTTAGATACTCAATCAGGTGAATTTGTTTCACAAGAATCAGTTGATGGTAGCGGTATTGCGGTTCCACCCGTTGCACTTGATGACAATGGCTTCATTGTTGTTACTCGTGATGGTGAAATCAACAAAATGCAAATATCGAAATAAGTCGGTATACTGTCGCTAGATTAATTTGTCGGCTCCAGCTGTCTTATGCAGTTGGAGCCGTTGTTGTTATATCCGTTGTGTATATTATTGTCGGATGAAGATAAGTAAATATGCTTATTTGAGGCAAGAATGAACGGTAAAATGTCAATTAAGACTATGAAAAGTAAGAGGTAGTTATGATTCCTGTTGTTGCCCTTGTCGGGCGCCCAAACGTGGGTAAATCGACGTTGTTCAATCGTCTTACCCGCACGAGGGATGCACTAGTTGCAGACTTTCCTGGTTTAACTAGGGATCGTAAATACGGTAGAGCTGAGCTAGAAGAGCACGAATTTATTGTTATTGATACCGGTGGTATTGATGGCACAGAGGAAGGTGTTGAAACCAAAATGGCTGAACAGTCATTAGCGGCAATCGAAGAAGCAGACGTTGTACTGTTCCTTGTTGATGGTCGTGCGGGATTAACTTCTGCTGATGAAGCAATTGCAAAACACCTTCGCAGCCGTGAAAAGCCAACATTTTTAGTGGTTAACAAAGTTGACGGTATTGATCCTGATACTGCTTGTGCTGAGTTTTGGCGCTTAGGCGTTGATGCGATGTTCCAAATTGCAGCAACTCAAAACCGCGGTGTAACGGCATTAATGGAGCGTGCGTTAGCGCCATTCTCTGATAAGTTAAATGCAGAGTTAGCGGCTGAAAATGGTGAAGATGGTGAATTGTCTCTTGAAGATTTAACCTCAGTTGAAGACATCGAGAAAGCAAACCTTTCTGAAGAAGATGCTGAAGCTGCGTATAAACGTCTGCAAGAACAACCAATTAAGATGGCTATTATTGGCCGTCCTAATGTGGGTAAATCAACGTTAACTAACCGTATTCTTGGTGAAGAGCGTGTTGTTGTTTACGATATGCCTGGAACAACACGCGACTCTATTTACATTCCAATGGAACGTGATGGTCAAGAATACGTATTGATTGATACCGCAGGTGTTCGTCGTCGTAAGAATATGAGCATGGCTGTTGAGAAGTTTTCTGTTATTCAAACATTGAAAGCTATCGAAGATGCTAACGTTGTATTACTCGTTATTGATGCGCGTGAAAATATTTCAGATCAGGATTTAAGCCTACTTGGTTTTGTTCTGAACTCTGGTCGTTCATTAGTGATTGCAGTTAATAAGTGGGATGGTTTAGATAACGACGTTAAAGAGCGTGTTAAATCTGAACTTGATCGTCGTCTTGGTTTTGTTGACTTTGCACGTATTCACTTTATTTCTGCATTACACGGTACTGGTGTTGGTCACTTATATGAATCAGTTATTGAAGCATACAAGTCAGCAACTAAGCGTATTAGTACATCATTGCTAACCCGTATTATGCAAATGGCGCAAGATGATCACCAGCCACCAATGATTCGTGGCCGTCGTGTGAAACTAAAATATGCCCATGCTGGTGGTTACAACCCACCGATTATTGTTATTCACGGTAACCAAGTAAATGACCTTCCTGGTTCTTACAAACGTTACTTGATGAACTACTACCGTAAGTCATTAGAAATGATGGGTACACCTATTCGAATTCAATTCCAGAATAGTGAAAACCCATTTGAAACAACAAAGCAGAAGTTGACTGTTTCTCAAGAACGTCAACGTAAGCGCTTAACGAGTGCTTTACACGATCGCAGAAAGTAATATTAGCGATTAAGTCTGTTGTCTCTAAATGTGAAAGCCCAACCATAGTGTTGGGCTTTTTTATAAGGAAAATATCATGGCAGGTGTTATACCAATGATTGCTAAACCAATAATGATTAACCCAACCACCGTTCTTTTTACGCAAAATAAATGGCAAATAACCACAGCTGTTGTTTGTGCGGTTGCTAATAAAAATGGCGGTACATGGATTGTTACTGAACAAACACCGTTTCATCCTGTGAGTCATATTTGGCCTGATCATCCTGCAGATCGTGGTGACTTAGTGTTTCAAACCGAGCAATACTCGGTGATCGATTGCGTTGTAGGCGCAATCGAAATAGCGACTCAACAACTGTATATTGCTGCCAATATTCCTGTTAAGCGTGATACTGATGGTTGGGTATTTGTTGTGGTACACCATGTTGCGTCAGCGGTGA
Source organism: Photobacterium sp. S4TG1 (assembly GCF_036040035.1). Lineage (NCBI taxonomy): Bacteria > Pseudomonadati > Pseudomonadota > Gammaproteobacteria > Vibrionales > Vibrionaceae > Photobacterium > Photobacterium sp. S4TG1. The sequence goes on along the minus strand of NZ_JAYXUH010000001.1, from coordinate 676,476 downwards.
ACTTTTGTGTTGGTGAGAAGGTAACACTGGTTGTTGATAAAGGGTATCAGCAGAGTTTAAGCCGTGGTCACAGTGGAGGACATTTATCATCACTAGCGCTAAATAAAGTATTACATACTGATTTCTGGCGTAAAGATCCAAGTCGATGTGATGAATTAGGTCATTACGATTTTCATAGTTATGCGCAAGAAAAGAGTATTGTTAGTGAAAATCGCAGCACCGATCATTATCGTTTAGGTAAAACCTTGCGTAAAAGAGGCCTAAATAGTGCTGAAATGGTAGCAAGCTTAGCAGAAATAACCGTAGCTATTAATCAGCAACTGGCGCAATGGATCCAACTTGCTACGCCGATTGTAATGCGTCGTGAAGGGGATGCATTAACAGACTCACGCTATTGGCAATGTGATCTTGGTGATGAGGGGATAATTGAAATTCCCTGCGGCGGAACACATGCTACTTCCTTAGCAGAATATTACGCGTTAACGGTAAAGTTTGAGATTATCTCTGAGCAAGAAATTGTCATGATAACGACCGCCATCGTCGCATAAATAAGATGGCATTATTATTTATAAATCGTCTACGGACGATTTTTTTATATCTGTAATTGTCTATTTTTTATAATGTTAGTGGGATTTTTTATACAGGTGACTATTATTGAATAAGAATAAATCGACATTATCGAAATGTATAACATGGTAAATGTGGTCAATATTTATTCTTTTTTAAGTATGATCTTAATTTATTAAATATTAGATCTGTGGGTTTTTAAGCAGAAAGATTGGAGTTTTATACTGTTTAAAATCCATATGCAGAATATGTAACTTATGCTTTCGGGATGTGTATTGATAAATATTCTTTTGATAGCTGATCGCTGATCAGATTTAATAAACACAATGATCACCCATAAGGGTAATGATCATCTTGGTGATCTTAGTCTCACTGCCATCATGGGTAAAACGTGATAATGGTGAAATATTGTTAGGGGTATGCCTAAGATTTAGAGAATGGTATTTAAATTTAGTAGCATCTCACTCAATAATTTTGCATGCTAGAACAAATTCATTTAGGAGTGAAATAAAGTGATTAAAAATACTTGTCCGCAATGTGAGAGTGAATTGAGTTGGAAAGATCAGGGGTATTTTTGTGATTATTGCCAGCAAGGAGTGACTAAAACAGCATTTTGTCCTGATTGTTCGGAACAATTAGAGAAGTTACAAGCATGTGGTTCTGCTAGTTATTTTTGTCATTATTGCAATGAGTTAAAATCAAAGTCACGAGTAAAAATCGTATTTAGTAAAGCGGAAGGTTAATCTTTTAATGCCGTTATGCCGCAATAATAAAGAGCCATATTGCGGCATAGAAGTCTAATAGGTAGCGAGTATTAATTGCTATTAACTGTGGTATGGATCTTACCATCGGTAACGGTTGTGATCAGTTGATCCCCTACTTTTACTTGATCACAACGACGAATAAGCTCTCCTTTGTCATCTCGCGTAATTGAGTAACCGCGGCTAAGCGTTGCCAATGGGCTTACCGTATCTAATTTTTCTGCCGCTAAGACTAATTTATGGTTCGCATTTAATAATTGTCGATCCATCGCATCCAATAAACGTCGCTTGGTGTTAATGAGTGTTGCAGTGTGATGCTGAAGTTGCTGCTGTGGTGAATAAAGCGATAATTTATATTGGTTCTGAGTAATACGTTGTTGCTGTATTTGTATTTTTTTCAGCATTATCTGCTGAAGTCTACGACTGATCTCATCTAGATGCTGTTGTTGTTGGTTTAAGCGTAATTGTGGATGTTGGCGATCTAAACGATGCTTTAATTGATTAATATGTTGTTTTTTATCGGCAAAATAAAATTGAATAGCATGGCGCAATTGTTGCTGCTTTTGAGCGATTTTATCAGTTTGTGCGGTGCTATCTCGACTGATTAATTCTGCTGCAGCTGAGGGGGTAGGTGCACGCATATCTGCGACAAAATCGGCAATAGTGATATCGACTTCATGGCCGACTGCACTTACGATGGGTATCTGACTTGCTGCAATTGTCCGTGCAACAATTTCTTCGTTAAATGCCCATAAATCTTCTAATGAACCGCCACCACGACCAACGATTAAAATATCACATTCTTGGCGTGCATTTGCCCGTCCAATCGCTTGAGCTATTGATATCGCAGCCCCATCCCCTTGAACCATTGTGGGATAAATAACCACGGCTAAACTTGGATCGCGACGTTTTAATACGTGCAGAATATCGTGAAGAGCCGCGCCTGTTTTAGAAGTAATAATGCCGACACGTTGCGGTTGTTGTGGTAATGGTTTTTTTAATGATTGAGCAAATAAGCCTTCAGCGGCAAGGGTCATTTTAAGTTGTTCAAATTGCTGCTGTAAACGGCCATCACCTTCAGGTTGCATACTTTCAATAATCAATTGATAGTCACCGCGAGGCTCATAAATAGATAAGCGCGCTTTAACTAATACTTGATTACCATTGCTCGGTTTAAAGGTGACATGACGATTATTGCCTTTGAACATTGCGCATTTAACTTGGGCTCGAGAATCTTTGAGGGTGAAATACCAATGACCAGAAACGGGCATTGAAAAATTTGATAATTCACCGACGAGCCACACTATTCCCATTTCATTTTCAAGGATTAGACGGACTTGCGCATTGAGACTAGAAACGGTGTAGATACGATCGTTGGATTGGCTTTGAGAAGCGAATAGAGTCACGAAGGAAGCACCTGCTAACGAATGAATGGCGGCAGGCGGTCAGAAAACTATCAAATAGAACGAAAAACGCCTAGGCAGATCAATGGACAGATCTTGGCCGTATTTCGTCGACCGCATCACCGGATAGTTAACCGAAATATACTACACAGCAAATGTTTTTTGTCAATAAAAAAATAAAAAATAAAGCTAGCCAAACGATTGCTTCATACGTATAATCCGTTCGCAATATTTTAATCTTCTTTGTAAACCTTTAAATTGGTGTGAGATATTGCATGTTACGAATTAAAAAAGAAGCGTTGACGTTTGATGATGTATTATTAGTTCCTGCTCATTCTACAGTCCTACCTAACACTGCCGATCTGCGCACCCGTCTCACGAAAGAGATTGCTCTTAACATTCCTATGCTATCAGCATCTATGGACACAGTGACTGAAGGTCGCCTAGCTATTGCTCTTGCTCAGGAGGGTGGTATTGGTTTTATCCACAAGAATATGTCAATCGAACAACAAGCGGCTGAAGTTCGCATGGTGAAAAAGTTCGAAGCTGGCGTTGTTGCAGAGCCTGTTACCGTTAAACCAAATAACACTATTGCAGATGTTAAGCGTTTAACGGAAGAAAATGGTTTCGCAGGTTACCCTGTGGTTACAGATAACAACGAATTGATCGGTATTATTACTGGTCGTGATGTTCGTTTTGTTACCGACCTTTCAATTAAAGTTGAAGAAGTAATGACTTCAAAAGAGAAACTAGCCTCTGCTAAAGAAGGTGCATCTCGTGAAGAAGTTGAAGCTATCATGCAAAAGTACCGTGTTGAAAAAGTACTGCTTGTTGATGATAACTTCCGCCTAAAAGGCATGATTACAGCGAAAGACTTCCAAAAAGCAGAACGTAAACCTAATGCATGTAAAGATGCGCGCGGTAGCTTACGTGTAGGTGCTGCTGTTGGTGCTGGTGCGGGTAATGAAGAACGTGTTGCTGCATTAGTTGAAGCTGGCGTTGACGTATTACTTATCGATTCATCTCACGGTCATTCTGAAGGTGTTTTACAACGTATTCGTGAAACACGTGCAGCTTTTCCGAATTTGCCTATCGTTGGCGGTAACGTTGCAACTGCTGAAGGTGCTCGTGCACTGATTGAAGCTGGTGTAAGTGCGGTTAAAGTGGGTATCGGCCCTGGTTCAATCTGTACTACTCGTATCGTAACCGGTGTGGGTGTTCCACAAATTACAGCGATTTCAGAAGCGGCATCTGTTGCTGATCAATATGGTATTCCAGTTATTGCGGATGGCGGTATTCGTTATTCTGGTGATTTATGTAAAGCTATTGCGGCGGGTGCATCATGTGTAATGGTTGGTTCAATGTTTGCAGGTACTGAAGAAGCACCAGGTGAAGTTGAACTGTACCAAGGCCGTTCATACAAATCATACCGTGGTATGGGTTCTCTTGGCGCAATGTCAAAAGGCTCTTCTGACCGTTACTTCCAATCAGATAATGCAGCAGACAAACTTGTACCAGAAGGTATTGAAGGTCGTGTGGCTTACAAAGGTTTGATGAAGGAAATTGTGCATCAGCAAATGGGTGGTTTACGCTCAAGCATGGGCCTAACGGGTTCTGCGACAATTGAAGACTTACGCACTAAAGCTGAATTTGTACGTATTTCAGGTGCAGGTATGAAAGAGTCACACGTACATGACGTGACGATTACAAAAGAAGCACCTAACTACCGTATGGCTTAATTATTAAGCAGTCGGTATTCATTAAACGAAAACGATTGCCTAAGTTGCGAAGTTAGATAAAATCGGGGCTAAATATAGCCCCCAATACATTCAATTTTTGAGATAGCTCTATAATGACCACTACCGCAAATATTCATGACCAACGTATTCTTATTTTGGATTTTGGTTCGCAATACACTCAGTTAATTGCTCGTCGTATCCGTGAAATCGGCGTTTACTGTGAGCTTTGGAGCTGGGATGTTGATGAAGCTGATATTCGTGATTTCAATCCAAACGGTATTATTCTTTCTGGTGGTCCTGAAAGTGTAACTGAAGCGGGTTCTCCTCGTGCACCACAATATGTATTTGAAGCGGGTGTTCCTGTTTTTGGCGTATGTTACGGCATGCAGACCATGGCAGAACAACTGGGTGGTAAAGTTGCCGGTTCTGATGAGCGTGAATTTGGTTATGCGCAAGTTAAAATTGTTGAGCAGACTGCTTTCTTAAAAGATATTCAAGATGCTGTTGCTGCGGATGGTACACCATTACTTGATGTATGGATGAGCCACGGTGACAAAGTTGTCGAAATTCCAGCAGATTTTATTAAAGTCGCTGAAACAGATACCTGTCCATTTGCGGCAATGGCAAATGAAGACAAGCGTTTCTACGGAGTGCAATTTCACCCAGAAGTAACGCATACCCGCCAAGGCATGAAGTTAATTGAAAACTTTGTAATGAATGTGTGTGGCTGTGAAAAGCTATGGACTTCAGCCAATATTATTGAAGATGCGATTGCACGAATCAAAGAACAAGTGGGTGACGATGAAGTTATCCTTGGTCTTTCTGGTGGTGTTGATTCATCAGTGGTTGCGATGCTTATTCACCGTGCAATTGGCGATAAGCTAACATGTGTATTTGTTGATAATGGTTTACTTCGTCTTAACGAAGGTCAGCAAGTAATGGACATGTTTGGTGATAAATTCGGCCTAAACATTATTCACGTTAAAGCTGAAGATCGTTTCTTAACGGCATTAGCGGGCGTTGATGAGCCAGAAGCAAAACGTAAAATTATCGGTCACGTGTTTGTTGATATTTTTGATGAAGAATCAAAGAAACTAAAAAATGCTAAGTGGTTAGCACAAGGTACTATCTACCCTGATGTTATCGAATCTGCAGCGTCTAAAACGGGTAAAGCACATGTGATTAAGTCACATCATAACGTTGGCGGTTTGCCTGATGATATGGAAATGGGCTTAGTTGAACCATTACGTGAATTATTTAAAGATGAAGTACGTAAGATCGGTCTAGAGCTTGGCTTACCTTATAACATGCTATACCGCCACCCATTCCCAGGACCTGGTTTAGGTGTACGTGTATTAGGTGAAGTGAAGAAAGAGTACTGTGACTTACTACGTCGTGCTGATGCTATCTTCATTGAAGAGCTACATAATGCTGATCTTTACAATAAAGTATCACAAGCATTTACTGTATTCTTACCTGTACGCTCTGTAGGCGTGATGGGCGATGGCCGTAAGTATGATTGGGTTGTATCGCTACGTGCGGTAGAAACTATCGACTTTATGACCGCGCATTGGGCTCACTTACCTTACGATTTCTTAGGTAAAGTATCAAACCGTATCATCAATGAAGTTAATGGCATTTCACGTGTTGTTTACGATATTTCTGGTAAGCCACCAGCCACGATTGAGTGGGAATAATTACGGGCTTATCAGCACGAATTGAATAATAAAAAGCACCTACGGGTGCTTTTTTTATTGCTGTAATTTAAGGCGATTGAAGGACAAAAGCTAATAGTGGTTGTTTATTTTTGTGTATCAGCAAAAGGAGGGTAGCCCTAATAAGGGGGTAGGTAAGGAGGGAGATAAATCGTAAATCCCCACAAATGTTGCAGGTATGTTTTTTTATTGTTTTTAGTAAGTTTCGTATTAATGATTAGTTACAATATGTTGTGGTATAAGAGTGTTATAAATAGGTCTATAACACTGTTTGTTGTGGTAATTTCATTACAATCGTTCAGCGAATATTCAGATTTTATTTGGGCGAAAAACACAATGAGATCGACTGCATGTAAGTAGATCCAAACAGCAAACATAACCAGCATAAGGACATGGCATTACCATGAACGAAAAAACACTGAAGCAAGCACCACCTCCATCGACGAGTGCGATGGACAAGTTTTTAAATGGTATTGAGCGCGCAGGTAATAAAATTCCTGATCCCGCTTTACTGTTCTTTTGGGGTTTAGTCACCGTTTGGATTCTTTCGGCTGTATTATCACAGTTTGATTTTGGTCTTGTGCACCCAGTTACTAAAGATGTGGTACAAGTTAATAACTTGCTAACGGGCGATGCCATGGCAAGCTTCTTGGCTAATATGGTGAAAAACTTCACCGGTTTTGCGCCATTAGGTATTGTTTTGGTTGCTATGTTAGGTGTTGGTGTTGCTGAAGCGTCAGGCTTTATCAATACAGGCCTGAAAAAAATGCTAAATGTCACGCCAGCTAAGCTATTAACGCCGATGCTGATTTTAGTGGCAATTGTATCGCACACTGCGGCTGATGCCGGTTATGTATTGGTTATTCCTCTTGGTGGTATTATCTTCCACGCTGCGGGTCGTCACCCTCTAGCTGGTATTGCGGCTGCGTTTGCGGGTGTTTCTGGTGGTTTCTCTGCTAACTTTATTCCTTCTGGTATCGACCCATTATTAGCGGGCTTCACTCAAGAAGCTGCACGTATCATGGACCCAACTTACATTGTTAACCCGTTAGCAAACCTAATGTTCACTGGTTTATCATCATTTGTCATTGTCGGTATTGGCTGGTACATCACTGATAAAGTGATTGAGCCTCGTTTACAAAAAACAGCGATTGACGAAGATGCAGAAGAAGCTCCAGATATGGGCTCTTTTACACCACTAGAAAGTAAAGCATTTTCATACGCTGGCTGGACCATGGTTGTTGGTATCGTATTATTAGTTGCTGCGGTTTGGCCTGAAACATCACCATTACGCTCACCAACGGGTGAAGTGGCGGCCTTTAATGCGCCAGTGATGCAATCTATCGTACCGTTGATTTTTATTCTGTTTGTTATTCCGGGTATTATTTACGGTAAAGTTGCGGGCACATTTAAGCAAAGCAGTGATGTGATTAAAGCAATGTCGACCACAATGGCGGGCATGGCTGGCTTTATGGTGATGGTGTTCTTTATTGCTCAGTTCTTAGTTGCGTTTACTCAGTCAAACTTAGGTACACTATTAGCTCTTTCTGGCGCACAGTTATTGCAACAAATGAACCTTCCCGGCCAAGTAACTATTGTTGGTATGATTTTACTAACTGCAAGTGTTAACTTGTTGGTGGGTTCTGCTTCTGCTAAATGGGCATTGATTGGTCCAATCATGGTTCCAATGTTAATGGCTGTTGGTATTTCACCTGAACTTACTCAAGCGGCTTACCGTGTTGGTGACTCTGTCTCTAACATTATTTCGCCAATGATGGTGTTCTTCCCATTAGTGGTTGTGTACATGCAGCGTTATGTTAAGAGTTCGGGTATTGGTACCTTAGCGTCAATGATGATGCCGTACTCAATTGCGATGCTAATTGGTTGGACTATCTTCCTGTTAGTATTCTGGACACTAGGTATTCCTCTAGGTGTTCAAGCGCCTTACACTTACAGCATGTAATTAATAGACTGTAATAACGGTAATTAGCTTTAATATAGTTAGCTTTAATATAGTTAGTATTAATACAGCGTTATCGTTAAACAATAAAAAGCCTCGAACAGTTAGACTGGTCGAGGCTTTTTTGTGTCTTATTAAACCCTGTCTGCAAAAAAGGAGTTTAATAAATTAGCGGTTATTTATTGAAGTTTTCAACGTGGAAACGAAGATGCTCATCAATAAATGATGCCATAAAGTAGTAGCTGTGGTCATAACCATCTTGCATACGAACCTCAACGGGGTAGCTATTGGTTTCTGCTGCCGCAATCAGAGTTTCAGTTCGAAGTTGACCGTCATTGTAGAAGTTATCGTGCGTACCTTGATCAACTAACATTGGTAATTTGATCTCAGCAATACGCATCAATTCACTTGCATCATATTGCTTCCAGTTTTGAGTATTAGTACCCAGATAACCGGTAAATGCTTTTTGGCCCCAAGCGCAATTCATTGGATTAACGATTGGGCTAAATGCAGATGCAGAGCTATAACGCTTCGGATTACGCAAGGCGATCATGAGTGCACCATGTCCACCCATTGAGTGACCACTGATTGCACGCTGCTCAGTGACAGGGAAGTGTGCTTCAATTAATGTTGGCAGTTCATTTACGATGTAATCATACATATGGTAATGACGATTCCACGGCGCTTCTGTAGCATTAACATAGAAACCAGCACCTAGACCAAAATCATAAGCACCTTGTGGATCGTCGGCAACGCCTTCGCCACGTGGGCTAGTATCAGGAGCTACAATCGCAACACCTAATTCTGCCGCCATGCGTTGTGCGCCTGCTTTTTGCATAAAGTTTTCATCAGTACATGTTAGTCCTGATAACCAGTAAATAACCGGTACTTTTTGCCCTGCGGCACATTGCGGCGGCAGGTAAATAGCAAAACGCATATCACAATTAAGAACTTCTGAGCGGTGAGTATATTGCTTATGCCAGCCGCCAGCACTTTTGTTACAGCTAATATTTTCTAAAGGCATTGGATTTGGTCTCTTGTTAAAGCTGCGCAGAGTATCGGGACTCTGCACATTTTTTATGGCGTTATTATAGTAATACTGATGTATAAAAAGCTTACTTATCGAAGTGAATAACCGTACGGATACTCTTACCTTCGTGTAGTAGGTCAAATGACTTGTTGATGTCGTCTAGACCCATGTTAAATGAGATGAAATCATCAAGTTTGAATTCACCCGCCATGTAACGGTCAACGATACCTGGAAGCTCTGAACGGCCTTTAACACCACCAAATGCAGAACCACGCCATACACGACCAGTCACGAGTTGGAATGGACGAGTAGAGATCTCTTGACCTGCACCAGCAACACCAATGATCACTGATTCGCCCCAACCTTTGTGACAACACTCAAGTGCTGAACGCATTACATTAACGTTACCAATACACTCAAATGAGTAATCAACACCGCCGTCAGTCATTTCAACAATCACTTCTTGAATTGGCTTGTCGAATTTCATTGGGTTGATACATTCAGTCGCACCTAGTTTCATTGCTAGATCGAACTTACTTTCGTTGATATCAATCGCAATGATACGGCTAGCTTTCGCCATCGTGCCACCGATGATAGCCGCAAGACCGATACCACCAAGACCAAACACAGCGATAGTGTCGCCTTCTTTAACTTTAGCAGTGTTAAGTACTGCGCCCATACCGGTTGTTACGCCACAACCTAATAGACAGACTTCTTCAAGTGGTGCTTCTTTGCTGATTTTAGCTAAAGAGATTTCTGGAAGTACAGTGTACTCAGAGAAAGTAGAACAACCCATGTAATGGAAGATCGGTTGACCGTCTTTGTAGAAACGGGTAGTGCCGTCTGGCATTAAGCCTTTACCTTGTGTTTCACGTACAGCCTGACAAAGGTTAGTTTTACCAGATAAGCAGTATTTACACTTGCCACACTCAGCAGTGTAAAGTGGGATAACGTGATCGCCTACTTCAACACTTGTTACGCCTTCACCGATCATTTCAACGATACCGCCACCTTCGTGACCAAGGATCGCCGGGAAGATACCTTCTGGATCGTCACCAGATAATGTGAATGCATCTGTGTGACATACGCCAGTTGCAACGATACGAACTAATACTTCGCCAGCGCGAGGTAACATTACATCAATTTCTTCAACAGAAAGAGGTTGTTTAGGTCCCCATGCGATAGCCGCTTTTGATTTGATAAATTTGTCAGTCATAATCTTCACTCTAGTTTTATTTATTTCTACTTCATCAAAAGTAGATGAGAATTAGGTGGAAAGGGAAAAGTTATTATTTTCTTGCCCCGTTTCGATGGTAGCTATTGTATTTGTTTCTTGAATAAAGATAATTACCTAAAAGTGCAAATTACTTTTACATGTGTGTAATAATAAGCCGCGTAATCATCATTTTCACGATCGTTCATGTTACTAATAGGTATTTAAAATGTTTCTATGGGAAGGGGTGACTGAGTTTGTAGCTGTTGCGGAAACGGAAAGTTTTACTGCGGCATCAAAACGACTCGGTATTTCTACGGCACAAGTTAGCCGCCAGGTAAGTGCATTAGAGAACAGACTCAACACGAAGTTATTCTATCGTACTACGCGTAAGGTTTCATTAACGGAAGAGGGCAATGTTTATTATCAACATTGCCGTCAAGTATTAGATGGCCTTGAAGATGCTGAGCGTGCAATCAGTAATTTACGCGGTAAGCCACAAGGATTGATCAAATTAACTGCGCCTGTGACTTATGGCGAAAAGTACATTATGCCGTTAGTTAATGACTTTATGCTGCAATATCCGGAAGTGGAAGTGACGATTGATTTAACTAACCGTCAAGTTGATTTAGTAGAAGGCAGTTTTGATCTCGCAATTCGTTTAGGGCGTTTGACCAGCTCATCAATGATGGCGAAACGGTTAACTAGTCGTACCATGTATGTTTGTGCTTCACCCGCTTATTTACAGAAATTTGGTATTCCACATTCATTATCTGAATTACGTCAGCATAATTGCTTGATTGGTAACTACGATCACTGGCGCTTTCAAGAATCAGGTAAAGAAAAAAGTATTCGTGTGAGCGGTACCCTTAATTGTAATAGTGGTTATGGTTTACGTGATGCGGTGATTAAAGGGATCGGCTTAGCGCAATTGCCTGATTATTATATAGATAAGGATTTAGAATCAGGGGCTATTGTTCCTATTTTAACGAATTATCAAGAGCCTGATGAAGGCATTTGGGCGCTTTATCCGCATAACCGTCATTTATCACCTAAAGTGAGAATGTTGGTGGATTACCTTGCTGAACAATTACCTCACATTAGCCATTATGATTTGTAAGTACTTATACAGATGTTAAATAAAGAATTAGATGCTGAGGATTCAGCAGCAACAGATGATGTTTTTATGCGTCGTGCAATGGAGTTAGCCGCTCTAGCTGAAGCTGAAGGCGAAGTGCCTGTTGGTGCGGTTGTGGTACATGATGGCGTGATCATTGGCGAAGGCTGGAATCGCTCTATTGGTCATCATGATGCGACCGCCCATGCTGAAATGATGGCATTACGTCAAGCCGGACAAACGCTACAAAACTACCGTCTTATTGATACGACATTGTATGTCACATTAGAGCCGTGTCCGATGTGTGCTGGGGCTATTGTTCATAGTCGCGTTGGTAAAGTGGTATTTGGTGCGCATGATGCGAAAACGGGTGCCGCAGGCAGTGTGATGAACTTACTTAGCTATGACGGTGTTAATCACCATGTGCTGTTTCAAGGTGATGTATTAGCGATGGAATGCCGTGCGCAATTACAAGCCTTTTTTAAGCGCCGTCGAGCTGAGAAAAAAGCCGCTAAATTATTAGCAAGACAACAGCAACATGATGAATGAGTTCAGTTAAATCGAATAAGCTTGGTGGTGATTTATTATTAGATAAATGATTCCAAGCTTATTAGCTAATAGCTTGAACTGCTATGTTCGTCGTTGCCGTCAGAATACAACTGCGCTGACGCCATAGAATCTTTTTACGAATATTGCTACTAAGGCGTTTACGACGTGTGGCTGCTGTCGTGAGGTGTTTTGCAATACGCTGTGTTTTTGATCTTAATTTGATAACTTTCATGGTTCCATCCATCGCGTTAACATAACGGCTAAAGCATTCATCAGCGAATTAAGATATCGCTGTCACCGTTAATAATGTCATTGTTTATACAATACATTTATTATGCATGACAGTGCACTTTTTGATAGTGATCTTTATAAGTTAGTCACCAAACGTTGATCAAACTCTCATTGTGTAAAAAATAAGTCGATTATTCTAAATCTATACCGATGAATACGATTAAATCACTATTCTGATACCAATAACTGGATGGTTACTCAATGATGATGGTTGGGGGCGACGGTGTTGGTGTAATTGTTTGTAAACCATCAATAATTTTCAAATTATCACTTTCAAATTGGCTGCTATGAGCCCGTTCATAACCAATAATACTTTGGTAATAACGGCGAATCCCTTCAACATAATTAAGTGCTTCATTACCTCGCGCATAGCCATAGCGTGATTGAATGTAATATTTACGTTGACCTAATAATGGCAAGCGTTGTTTTACATCAACCCAAGTATCAGGGTTTCCCCCTTGGGCTTTGGTCAGCCGACGTGCATCCATTAAATGTCCAAAGCCGACATTATAAGAAGCGAGTGCAAACCAGACCTTTTCATGATCTTCAATGCTATCGGGTACGCGGGCGATCATCTTACGAAGATACTCACTGCCGCCGCGAATACTCTGCTCAGGATCTAAACGGTTAGTAACCCCTACTGATTCTGCCGTTGGTAAAGTAAGCATCATCATGCCACGGACACCTGTTGGTGATACGGCTTGTGGATTCCAATGTGATTCTTGATAAGATAATGCTGCTAATAAACGCCAATCAAATCCATTAGCATACTGTTTAAAGAGTGCTTCCCATTGCGGTAATGTTGTGTTGACCGCGCGTAAAAAGGCGCGAGTATCAACATAATCAAATTGATCTATATGGCCGAAATATTTCTCTTCCAGCAGTGTCATAGTGCCGTTTTGTTTCATTTGACCAAAAAATTCAATCATCAATGCATATAAACTATCGTTGCCGCTTTGTTTAACGAACCAACTAACGGGTTCGTCTTGCGTGAGTTCAAGAGCGATAGCAATATCAGGATGTGTACGTTGTAGTAATGCGACGTCAACAGAATCGGCGACGGTATAGTCAAGCTCACCTGTAGCAACTTTGATTAATAGATCATTAATGTCTGACTCGGGAATTGATTGCCATTTCAAGGTTGGGTGAGTGGTAAGCAGAAGCTTTAATTTTTGCTCATGGCTTGAGCCTTTGACAACAGCTAAACGTTTATTATTTTGAGCTAGTTCATCGAGATCTCGAGGTCGACGTTGACCTTTTTTATAGACTACTATTTGGCTCGCATAATAATAAGCGGGTGCAGGATGGTAGCCTTGAAGACGGTCGGGTGTCACGGTGAGTCCTGCGGCAATAATATCAATATCGCCACGTTCTAATGCGGGAAATAATTCAGAGAGGGTGAACATGGCGGTTATTTCAAGCTTAACCCCGAGTTTTTTAGCAAATGCTTGTGCCAGTTCATAATCCAACCCTGTTGGACCTTCTGCACCAATATAGTAAGACAGTTGATTGTTTAAGGTTCCTACTCTTAATACGCCACTGTCTCGAATTTTCTCAAGGCTGGTGGGGGTATTTTCTTGCCATTGACAGCCATTGATCAATACCGTGAGTAATAGCAGACTTATAAAACGACGCACGAGAGTGAAAAACTGAATATTTATCAACTAAGCAGACCTAATCTGAAAATTAACGCTCTTTATACCAAACCCTGTTAATTGCGCAAAGTTGAACTGCTCAATTAATGATCATAATTTAGATATTGGAATGGATATAATTGCATTATGCTATTTCACGGTTAAAAAATGACCCAAAAATAATAGCAAAGAAGGTTTTTTTGATATTTTGATTAAGATTGAAAAAAAAACACGCAAACGGTTGCGTCAGGTGTTACGTCACAAAAAAAATTCCCTTATACTAGGTGCTCGTGAATAACGTAGTGATAGTTAAGCAGTGAATAGTCTTGTACTAGGTGCTATTGAAGTAAGTTTCTACAGTGTGAAATTTACCTCAATATCACTTTTTTTAATCTGCTAATCGAGAGACCTTTGCACATGGAAATTTTGCGTGGTTCACCCGCTTTGTCTGAGTTTCGCGTTAATAAGTTACTTGAGCGTTGTCATGAGTTAGATCTGCCAATTACTCATATCTATGCTGAGTTTGCCCATTTTGCTGATGTGGTGACAACGCTAACCGCTGATGAACAAGCTAAACTTACCCGTCTACTCACATACGGTCCAACGATTGCAGAGCACGAGCCTAAAGGTTTATTGCTACTTGTTACTCCTCGTCCTGGCACGATTTCTCCTTGGTCTTCAAAATCGACCGATATTGCACGTAATTGTGGTTTAACAACGATTAAACGTCTTGAGCGTGGTACAGCATATTATATTGAATCATCATTACCACTTACTGCAGTACAATTAGATAACTTAAAAGCATTACTTCATGATCGAATGATGGAAGTGGTGACAGATAATGTTGAAGCCGCGGGTGCATTATTTATACAAGCGCAACCTGCAGCAGTGAAAAGTGTTGATATTCTAACGGGGGGCCGTCAAGCATTAGAGCAAGCGAATCTCACCTTAGGCCTTGCATTGGCTGAAGATGAAATTGATTACTTGGTTGAAAATTTTATCAAGCTTGAACGTAATCCCAATGACATTGAATTAATGATGTTTGCTCAGGCGAACTCAGAACATTGCCGCCATAAGATCTTTAATGCCGATTGGACGATTGATGGTGTCGATCAACCAAAATCATTATTTAAAATGATCAAAAACACCTACGAGCATAACCATGAGCACGTGCTGTCGGCTTACAAAGACAATGCTGCGGTTATGGAAGGGTCTCATGTTGGGCGTTTCTTCCCTGATCCACAATCACGTCAATATACTTATCATCAAGAAGATACTCATATTTTGATGAAAGTGGAAACGCATAACCACCCAACAGCAATTTCACCATGGCCGGGTGCAGCTACAGGATCTGGTGGTGAAATTCGTGATGAGGGCGCAACGGGTATTGGTGGTAAACCTAAAGCAGGTTTAGTTGGTTTTACAGTATCAAACTTACGTGTTCCTGGTTTTGAACAGCCGTGGGAAACCGATTTTGGTAAGCCAGATCGTATCGTTACCGCGTTAGATATTATGCTAGAAGGCCCACTTGGTGGCGCAGCATTTAACAACGAATTTGGTCGTCCAAACTTACTAGGTTATTTCCGTACTTACGAAGAAAAAGTTACTTCTCATGCAGGTGAGGAAGTACGTGGTTACCATAAGCCAATTATGATTGCGGGTGGCATGGGTAATATTCGTGCTGATCATGTGCAGAAAAAAGAAATACCTGTTGGCGCCAAGTTAATTGTGCTGGGTGGTCCCGCTATGAATATTGGTCTTGGTGGCGGTGCAGCGTCGTCAATGGCATCAGGTCAATCAGCTGAAGATCTGGACTTTGCATCTGTACAGCGTGAAAACCCAGAAATGGAACGTCGTTGCCAGGAAGTGATTGATGGCTGTTGGCAAATGGGCGACGACAACCCGATTGCCTTTATTCACGATGTTGGCGCAGGTGGTATTTCTAACGCTTTACCTGAATTAGTTAACGATGGTGAGCGTGGTGGTAAGTTCCAATTACGTGATGTACCTAATGATGAACCAGGCATGAGCCCTCTTGAGATTTGGTGTAATGAATCACAAGAGCGTTATGTATTAGCAATTGCGCCTGAAAATATGGCTACGTTTGATGCTATTTGTCAGCGTGAGCGTGCCCCTTATGCGGTGGTGGGTGAAGCCACAGCTGAGCGTCATTTAAGCCTTGAAGATAGCCATTTTGATAACACTCCCATTGATATGCCAATGGATATTTTGTTGGGTAAAGCACCAAAAATGCATCGTGATGCCACAACATTAACAGTGGCAGGGCAACCGCTTGATCGCAGTGAAATAACCATTGAAGATGCAACCAAGCGAGTTTTACGTTTACCAGCTGTCGCGGAAAAGACATTCTTAATCACCATTGGTGATCGCAGTGTGACTGGATTAGTTGCGCGTGATCAGATGGTGGGTCCTTGGCAGGTGCCAGTGGCTAACTGTGCGGTAACAGCGGCGAGTTATGATAGCTATCACGGTGAAGCGATGTCGATGGGTGAGCGTACGCCTGTTGCACTGCTTAACTTTGGTGCTTCAGCGCGTTTAGCGGTAGGTGAAGCAATCACCAATATCGCAGGCACTGATATTGGCGATATGAAGCGGATTAACTTATCGGCTAATTGGATGTCACCAGCCGGTCACCCCGGTGAAGATGCTGGTCTATATGAAGCAGTAAAAGCCATTGGTGAAGAGTTATGTCCTGCACTAGGATTAACTATTCCTGTCGGTAAAGATTCAATGTCGATGAAGACCAAGTGGCAGCAGGATGGTGAAGAAAAACAAGTGACATCACCATTGTCATTAGTGATCACCGCTTTTGGTCGCGTTGAAGATGTCCGTAAAACCGTGACACCGCAATTACGCACTGATAAAGGCGAATCTCGCTTAATGTTGATTGATCTCGGTTGTGGTCAAAACCGTTTGGGTGCGACAGCATTGGCACAAGTTTATAAGCAGTTAGGTGATAAAGCCGCTGATGTTGATAGCCCTGAATTATTAAAAGGCTTCTTTAATGCGATGCAAACCTTGGTGCGTGATGAGAAGTTATTGGCTTACCATGATCGTGGTGATGGTGGTTTATATGTCACTTTAGCTGAAATGGCATTTGCGGGTCACACGGGTATTGAAGTTGATATTAATACCACGACAACGGATGCATGTGATGATGTGCTAGCAGCGTTATTTAGTGAAGAGCTAGGTGCTGTGATTCAGGTGCGCAGTGACGATGTTGACGCTGTTCAAGCAATATTAGCGGCTAATGGTTTAGAAGTATGTAGTCATATCATTGGTACAGTAATCGATGAAGATACGCTACGGATTTGGAATGGTAATGATTTAGTGCTTGAACAGAATCGCACTGAATTACGTGCAATCTGGGCTGAAACTACTTACCAAATGCAAGCGATGCGTGATAATCCAGCGGGAGCATTACAAGAATTTGAAGCGAAGAAAGATACCCAAGATCCAGGCTTACATACTAAGTTAACATTTGATCTTAATGAGGATGTTGCTGCGCCATTTATTGCTCCTTCCATTAATTTTGGTGCTAAACCGCAAATGGCAATTTTACGTGAGCAAGGTGTGAACTCGCATGTGGAAATGGCCGCTGCGTTTGATCGTGCAGGCTTTGAAGCTAAAGATGTTCATATGAGTGATATTCTTAGCGGCAAAGTACAACTTGATGGCTTCAATGGCTTAGTGGCGTGTGGTGGCTTCTCTTATGGTGACGTATTAGGTGCAGGTGAAGGCTGGGCAAAATCAGTATTATTTAACAATATTGCCCGTGATCAATTTGCTGCATTCTTTACTCGCCCAGATACACTGGCGTTAGGTGTGTGTAATGGTTGTCAGATGATGTCTAACCTACATGAACTGATTCCTGGTGCTGATTTGTGGCCGCGTTTTGTGCGTAACGAATCAGAGCGTTTTGAAGCGCGTTTTAGTTTGGTTGAAGTACAAAAGAGTGATTCATTATTTTTTAATGAAATGGCAGGTTCACGGATGCCAATCGCAGTTTCACATGGCGAAGGTCGCGTTGAAGTACGTAATAATGAGCATTTGGCGGCGATTGAGCAGTCAGGAACGATTGCGCTGCGTTATCTTGATAACTACGGTAATGTCACTCAAAATTACCCAGCTAACCCTAATGGTTCGCCAAATGGTATTACAGGTTTAACCACTCAAGATGGACGTGTCACGATTATGATGCCACACCCAGAACGAGTATTCCGTACTGTGGCTAACTCTTGGCATCCAGATGAGTGGAGCGAAAATAGCCCATGGATGCGAATGTTCCGTAATGCACGCGTTAACCTAGGTTAAGCTTTACATTCATAAAACATATAAAGCTGTCATTTATTGGCAGCTTTTTTTATGGTGTAACTGTGTCGCTTATAAATTTAAAGGTGAAGTTGATATTGATCACATTAACCTTGAGGGAACATTGGGATAATTAACGTAACGAATACGTAAAAATGACCACGGCGTCGTTACAAGGATGAAACAATGGGATGGGATGTTCCCAGTAGTTACCGTCTAATTGGTGCAACTAAATTACTTGCAGTGTTAGTTGTTATTGGTCTTATTCAACATTTTGATATGATAATTAAAGCCTTACGTTTTGATTTACTGAGTATGGTGCCGATGAGTATCACTGTCTTAGTATTGATCTCAGGAATACTTGCTTGTATTGGGTTATTTCGAGGTAAAAAATGGGGATTTATCCCCCTCTATTTTTACATTCCTGCTGCAACGTTATTTCTTCAAGTGAGTTTAATTCCTTTTATACCTAATATTTTTCCTGTTAAACATCATGATATTGCTATTATGGTGATCAATAGCTTGGTATTACTGTACTCCGTGTCGCTACTTTTGCGACGAATGGAGACTAATTACATTAAAGAATATTAAATGGTATTAAATTACTGCATTGAATCTGTGATAATAGCCTTAATTTAATCAAGTCGGTGTTCGTAATCACGGTACCGATCTTCTGCTCAGCAAAGGATGATGATAATGAAAAAAATTGAAGCCATTATTAAGCCATTTAAACTTGATGATGTTCGCGAAGCGTTAGCGGAAGTGGGTATCACGGGCATGACAGTATCAGAAGTCAAAGGATTTGGTCGTCAAAAAGGCCATACTGAGCTTTATCGTGGTGCTGAATACATGGTCGATTTTTTACCTAAAGTGAAAATCGAAATTGTAGTGACTGATGAAGTTGCAGAACAATGTATCGACACCATTGTAGAAACCGCTCAAACCGGCAAGATTGGGGATGGTAAAATCTTCATGTTTGATATTGAGCGTGTGGTACGTATTCGTACCGGCGAAGAAGATGAAGATGCTATTTAATTTGTGATGGTTAATCATGATGAAACATTAAGAGGAGTTGCAATTATGCAGCTCCTTTTTTATGACTTCATTTTATGCTAATAAATAGCTGTCGAAGCATGAAGTCAGTCTAGTAATCGATTACTGTTACCACAAAGAAAAGCACATTTAGGACTTTCTGATTTAGATCAATTTATGTAATATAGGTTACAGATAGAAATTAAAACGAAAACGATTGCGTCCACGTGGCGTCTAGGTTTGTGATTTTCGTTTACCACTAAAAAATAGTATAAAACTTTGCCGAGTCAGGAGATACAGATGCTAAAACGCGATATGAATATTGCTGATTATGATGCGGAACTATTTGCAGCTATTCAGGAAGAAACAGCCCGTCAGGAAGAACACATCGAGTTGATTGCTTCTGAAAACTACACCAGCCCACGTGTAATGGAAGCACAAGGTTCACAGCTGACAAATAAATATGCTGAAGGTTATCCTGGTAAGCGTTACTACGGTGGTTGTGAGTTCGTTGATAAAGCAGAGCAACTTGCAATTGATCGTGCTTGTCAGCTATTTGGAGCAGAGTACGCGAACGTTCAGCCACACTCAGGTTCTCAAGCCAATAATGCAGTTTACATGGCATTATTAAATGCAGGTGACACGGTATTAGGCATGAGTTTGGCGCATGGTGGTCACTTAACGCACGGCTCACCTGTAAACTTCTCTGGTAAGTTATACAACATCATTCCTTATGGTATCGATGAAAATGGTCAGATTGACTACCAAGAAATGGAAGCATTGGCATTAGAGCATAAACCAAAAATGATCATTGGTGGCTTCTCTGCTTACTCTCAAGTTGTTGATTGGGCAAAAATGCGTGAAATCGCAGATAAAATTGGCGCTTACTTATTTGTTGATATGGCGCACGTTGCGGGCTTAATTGCGGCGGGTGTTTATCCAAACCCTGTACCTCATGCGCATGTTGTTACCACTACAACTCACAAAACATTAGCTGGCCCTCGCGGCGGTTTGATTTTGTCAAACGAAGGTGAAGATCTTTACAAAAAGCTTAACTCTGCTGTTTTTCCTGGTGGTCAGGGCGGTCCGTTAATGCATGTTATCGCAGCGAAAGCGGTGGCCTTTAAAGAAGCGATGGAACCTGAGTTTAAAGTTTATCAAGCGAATGTGGTTGTTAATGCTAAAGCGATGGTGGCTGAATTTATTAAACGTGGTTATAACATCGTTTCTGGTAGTACTGAAAACCATTTATTCCTTGTCGATTTGATTGATAAAGGCATTACAGGTAAAGAAGCCGATGCGGCATTGGGTGCTGCAAATATCACTGTTAACAAAAACAGTGTACCCAACGATCCACGTAGCCCATTTGTAACCTCGGGTATTCGTGTCGGTACACCATCAATTACTCGTCGTGGTTTTGATGCTGATGATGCACGTCAACTTGCAGGTTGGATGTGTGATATCTTAGATAACGTTAATGATGCTGCAGTGATTGAAGCGACAAAAGAGAAAGTGCTTGAAATCTGTAAGCGTCTTCCTGTTTACGCATAATTTGCACATGATGCAGTATTAGTTGCACATTGTTGTGTATCAAAATAAGGCTTACCTGTTTCATAGGTGAGCCTTTTTTGTTTTGTGAATAACATAAAATGCACCATTATTAATGATAATTGTTACTTTTAAGGCTATTTATTACAAAAAAGGAAGGGGATAGTCTCATTAAAGTGATGAAATGAGTTACACTGAGTCGATTGAATGTAGGAGGCTAAATGCATTGTCCTTTTTGCGGTGCAAATGACACCAAAGTAATCGATTCTCGATTGGTTGCAGATGGCCACCAAGTGCGCCGACGTCGCCAATGTTTAGCGTGTAATGAACGCTATACTACGTTTGAAACGGCAGAACTTGTAATGCCTCGCGTAGTAAAAACGAATGGTAACCGTGATCCGTTTAATGAAGAAAAATTACGCGGTGGTATTCAACGTGCGTTGGAAAAACGTCCGGTGAGTACTGACGACATTGAACGTGCGGTTAATAATATAAAATCTTGTCTTCGAGCAACCGGTGAACGTGAAGTACCATCTGAGATGATTGGTAATTTAGTGATGGAAGCTTTAAAAGAACTGGATAAAGTCGCTTATATCCGCTTTGCTTCTGTCTATCGTAGTTTTGAAGATATTCGTGAGTTTGGTGAAGAAATCGCTAAACTGGAACGTTAAAATACATAATCGTTAAGATCACAATAATGACACATACTGATCAACAAATGATGTCGCGAGCGATTGCACTGGCTAAGCGCGGTCGCTATACCACAGCGCCTAACCCGAAGGTAGGCTGCGTGATTGTAAATAATGGCGACATTGTTGGTGAAGGGTATCATTATCAAGCAGGACAACCCCATGCTGAAGTGTTTGCATTACGGCAGGCACAGCAGCGCGCTCAAGGGGCGACCGTCTATGTTACTTTAGAACCGTGTTCTCATCATGGTCGAACACCACCTTGTGCTGAAGCATTAATCAATGCCAATGTTTCGCGGGTTGTTTGTGCGATGGTCGATCCTAATCCTGTTGTTGCTGGGCGTGGTATTGCATTGCTGCAAGCGGCAGGTATTCAAGTTGACATTGGTATTTTAGCCTCGCAAGCACAAGCACTAAATCCTGGTTTTATTAAACAAATGACCTGCCAGATGCCTTATGTTGAACTTAAATTGGCAGCGAGTTTAGATGGGCGTACCGCATTAGCAAATGGTGTGAGTAAATGGATAACAGGTCCTAAAGCGCGAGCGGATGTTCAACAGTTCCGTGCCTGTGCTGGTGCTATTTTATCGACCAGCGCCACCGTTATTGCTGACGATCCATCACTGAATGTACGCTGGAGTGAGCTTGATGCATCTGTTCAGCAACAATATCCTCAGTCAGCTTTACGCCAACCTCTACGGATTATTATTGATAGTCAGAATCGATTGACACCTGAATATCAACTATTCAACTTACCGGGAGAGACTATTCTCGCTCGCACTATACTCGGTACCGAAGCGTGGCCAGACTCCGTACAACAATGGCAAATTCCAACGCAACTAAATAGTAACCAACTTGATCTGGTGGCTTTATTGTCACGGTTAGCTGGCTATGGCATTAATCATATTTGGGTTGAAGCGGGTGCTGGTTTAGCGGGAGCATTATTGCAACAGCAATTAGTTGATAGTTTGATTTTATATCAAGCCCCTAAATTAATGGGCAGCGATAGTCGTGGATTGATTGATATCACTGGGTTAACCACCATGGCACAAACACCACTGTTAACTATTACCGATGTGAGGTTGATTGGTGATGATGTTCGTATTATAGCAACAGTACAAAACAATAACTAAAGTAGTGAAATTAAGGGTTTATCATGTTCACTGGAATTATAGAAGCTGTTGGCAAAATATCAGCAATTACACCAAAAGGTGCTGATGTTTCTGTTACTGTTGATTCAGGATCGTTAGATTTATCAGATGTTAAATTAGGCGATAGTATTGCGACTAACGGTGTTTGCCTTACCGTCGTTAAATTAACGGGTAAAGGTTATGTTGCTGATCTTTCATTGGAAACATTAAACCGTACTGCTTTTGTCAATTATAAAGCAGGCCAAGTGGTTAATTTAGAAAAAGCGATGTTGGCAACGACACGTTTTGGTGGCCATATGGTGTCAGGCCATGTTGATGCTGTCGCTGAAGTGATTGAGCGTCAACATATTGGTCGTGCGATTGAATTTTGGATTAAAGTGCCACCGCAACTTGCTAAGTATATTTCAGAGAAAGGCTCTGTGGCTGTTGATGGCATTAGCTTGACCGTTAATGCTGTGCGTGGTGATGAGTTTAAGTTAACGATTGTGCCACATACAGCGGCTGAAACGACTATGGCTGATTTTAAAGTTGGCCGAAAAATTAACCTTGAGGTTGATGTTATCGCGCGCTACCTAGAGCGATTAATGCTCGGTGATAAAGCGGCGGAAAAGCAATCCCAAGTAACGATGGATTTATTGGCGAGAACTGGGTTTCTCGGTTAAGCATTGCTTTATGCTTAATAAAGCAACATAAGATTAAGGGTAGTATTATGATAAGTAGTGCAAAAGAAATCATTGATGATATTCGCCAAGGAAAAATGGTTATTCTGATGGATGATGAAGATCGTGAAAACGAAGGCGATCTTATTATTGCATCACAACATATCACCCCTGAAGCGATTAACTTCATGGCGACAAATGGCCGTGGCTTAATTTGTTTAACATTAAGCAAAACACGTTGTCAGAAATTAGGTTTACCGTTAATGGTTCAGGATAATACTGAACAATTTGGAACGCCTTTTACTATTTCGATTGAAGCTGCAACAGGTGTAACGACAGGTATTTCAGCGGCGGATCGTTCTCGTACAGTACAAGCGGCTGTGGCTGCTGATGCAACAGCTGCAGATATTGTTATGCCTGGTCATATCTTCCCATTAATGGCACAAGAAGGTGGTGTACTTACACGCGCGGGACATACTGAAGCGGGTTGTGATGTTGCACGTTTAGCTGGTCTTGAAGCATCAAGTGTTATTGTGGAAATTTTAAATGACGATGGCACTATGGCGCGTCGCCCACAATTAGAAGTCTTTGCTGAAAAACATGGCTTAAAATTAGGTACGATTGCTGACCTTATTGAATATCGTAATCTTCATGAAACGACGATTGAGCGTGTAGGTGAGTGTAAGCTTAATACCGAATTTGGTGAGTTTGATATGATCACGTATCGCGATAAGATCGATGATCAAATTCATTATGCATTACGAAAAGGCGACGTTGAAGAAAATGGTGCGACCTTAGTTCGAGTGCATTTACAAGATACTTTTAAAGATATTCTTCAATCAGGTGCTACGCAGTGGACACTGCCAGCAGCAATGCAACGTATTAGTGCTGAGAATGGTGTACTCGTGGTCTTGAGTAAACAAGAGTCAACCGATAGTATTATCAATAAAGTGAAAAATATTGCAGCTGAAAATGAAGGACGCCCACAAGTGAAGGCGAATCCATATAATCCTTCACGCCAAGTTGGTATCGGTTCGCAAATTCTATCTGATTTAGGTATTGGTAAAATGCGTTTATTGTCATCAAGTACACAACGTTACCATTCACTATCGGGTTTTGGGCTTGAAGTAGTTGAATATATTTGCGAATAATAGCGCATTGTATTTGCTGAAATGAATTCACGGAGCATTATCATTACTGATAATGCACACTTATTGGTTGGTTCTACAACGAATAAGCAATAAATATTAACAAATCCACTGAAACCGACGGTTGTGCGTAGCAGACATATCGTAAAGTGTGTTAGACTCCCGCGGTTTCTCAAACTGGAAAGACATAGTCACAGGAAGGCCCATGAAGGTAATTGAAGGCGCCATCGCGGCACCAAACGCAAAAATTGCTATCGTAATTGCACGCTTTAATAGCTTTATTAACGAAAGTTTACTTTCAGGTGCATTAGATGCGCTGAAACGTCAAGGTCAGGTTAGTGAAGATAATATCACTGTTGTTCGTTGCCCTGGTGCTTATGAACTACCGCTTGTTGCCCAGCAAGTCGCGAAGAGTGATCGCTATGATGCTATCGTAGCTTTAGGCTCTGTTATTCGTGGTGGAACACCTCATTTTGACTATGTTGCCGGTGAGTGTAATAAAGGTCTAGCACAAGTTGCACTAGAGTATAATACTCCAGTTGCTTTCGGTGTGTTGACTGTTGATTCTATAGAACAAGCCATTGAGCGTGCCGGTACCAAGGCTGGTAATAAAGGGGCAGAGGCTGCACTAAGCGCGCTCGAAATGGTAAATGTCCTGTCCCAAATCGAATCCTAATGGGGGTTACTGTGAAACCAGCCGCGCGTCGTAATGCACGTCAATTTGCTGTACAAGCAATTTATTCTTGGCAACTTACTAAAGGTAATGTTGCGGATATTGAGCAATATTTCCTTTCAGGCGATAAGTTTGAAGAAGAAGAACATCAAGCTGATGCGCCTGTATGTAAAGCGCCAGAAACTGATGTTAGCTACTTCCGTGATTTATTTGCAGGTGTTGTATTAAGCCATCAAGAACTTGATAGCAAAATGCGCCCATACTTGTCTCGTCCGCTTCAGGATCTTGACCAGATGGAACTTGCTCTACTTCGTCTTGCAATGTACGAAATGGTTAAGCGTGAAGACGTACCATTTAAAGTTGTGATCAACGAAGCCATCGAATTAGCAAAACTTTTCGGTGCTGAAGATAGCCACAAATTCGTCAATGGTGTGTTAGATAAAGCTGCACCATCTTTACGTAAAAAAGATAAATAATTTTTTTACGTTAAGTACGATGAAAGAAGTCAGCTTATTAGCTGGCTTTTT
Organism: Photobacterium sp. S4TG1; assembly: GCF_036040035.1. Taxonomy (NCBI): domain Bacteria; kingdom Pseudomonadati; phylum Pseudomonadota; class Gammaproteobacteria; order Vibrionales; family Vibrionaceae; genus Photobacterium; species Photobacterium sp. S4TG1. The sequence goes on along the minus strand of NZ_JAYXUH010000001.1, from coordinate 650,738 downwards.
TTTTATTAAAGGAATAGACAACTATGGCAAAAAATGAATTTGATATCATCAAACAGTATTTTGCACATCAACAACAACAACGTGATGATGTTGTGTTAGCGATTGGTGATGATTGTGCGCTAGTGAATGTTCCTGCGAATCATTATGTTGCAATAAGTACTGATTCATTAGTTGCAGGCACACACTTTTTAGCTGATGCTGATCCTGCGTTAGTGGCTTATAAAGCATTAGCATCTAATATCAGTGATTTAGCCGCAATGGGAGCAACGCCGGCATGGGTATCTTTAGCACTGACATTACCCTCCATTGATGAAGCGTGGTTAGCGCCTTTTTGCCATAGTTTTTTTGAACTTGCTAATCGATATAATATTCAATTAATTGGTGGCGATACTACCAAAGGTCCATTAAGTATTACCTTAACCATACAAGGTCTTGTACCACAAGGTCAGGCATTAACCCGCAGTGGCGCACAAGTGGGTGATGATATTTATGTGACGGGAAATCTAGGCGATAGTGCAGCAGGGCTTGCTTTGATATTAAATCAATCCCAATGTGATTCACCTCTGGCTGCTGCATTGATTGAACGGCATTTTAAAGCACAACCACGGGTGAATGTTGGTGAAGCTTTACGTGGTATTGCATCCGCGGCATTGGATATTTCTGATGGCGTGATTGCTGATGTAACACATATTAGTGATCGCTCTCAAGTTGCGATTGATATCGATGTTGAAAAATTACCGTTATCTGCTGAGCTATTGGCATTTTGTGATGGTGACCGTCAACAAGCACAGCAGTTAGCCTTAACCAGTGGTGAAGAATATGAACTGTGCTTTACGGCTTCAAAAGCTAATCGAGATGCATTAGCGGTAGCTTTAGCGCATACTAATGTCAAATATAGCTGTATTGGTCAAGTGACTGCGGGGTGTGGTTTATCGTTATTGCAATTAGGTGAACCATTACGCTGGAAATTATCCGGTTGGGATCATTTTGGTATAACAAATAATTAGGGTATTAACGTGAGTACAAATCCAAAAGATTTATTAAAAATGAATAATCCTTGGCATTTATTAGCCACAGGATTTGGCAGTGGTTTAGCAAAATATATTCCTGGTACTATGGGAACGTTAGCCGCCATTCCGTTATACCTAATTCTTGCTCAATTGCCTTTTGGTTGGTATTTAGTCGCTGTATTGATTGCCGCGTTGATCGGGATCCGTATTTGCCATATTACCTCTACTGACATGAAGGTACATGATCATGGCAGCATTGTGTGGGATGAGTTTGTTGGTTTTTGGATCACAATGGCAGTCGCACCAACTGTGTCATGGCAGTGGATATTAGCCGGTTTTATTTTATTCCGCTTTTTTGACATGTTAAAACCATGGCCGATAAGTTGGCTTGATAAACATGTTGAGGGTGGTTTTGGCATCATGATTGATGATGTTTTAGCTGGCTTTATGGCAATGATCTCATTGTGGTTTGTTGGTTACTGGTTAGGTTTCTAAGTTTTACCTTAATGAGTAAGCAGTAAAAAAGCCATGAAGTGTATGCTTCATGGCTTTTTTGATCGTTGCTAATGTAAATTAACGCTTATTTAGCAAGATATTCAACAATTTGTTTTTCTATACCGGCACCATCTATTTTTAACATATGGTGTAATTCAGCTTGCGTCCCTTGTTCAATGAATCGATCGGGCAGACCAATGTTTAATACTGGTTTAATGCACTTTTGCTGCATTAGAAACTCAATCACACCGCTACCTGCGCCGCCAGCAATCGCATTTTCTTCAACAGTAACCAACACATCATGGTTAGCGGCTAGTTCAAGAATTAAAGCTTCATCAAGCGGTTTAACAAAACGCATATCGGCAACGGTTGCATTTAAGTTTTCCGCTGCATCCAAACTATAACCCAGCATGGCACCAAAGTTTAAAATGGCCACTTTCTCGCCTTGACGGCGGACAATGCCTTTACCAATTTCAAGTGCTGTCATGGTCGTTTCTACATCAGTGCCAAGACCACAACCACGCGGATAGCGCACGGCTGTTGGGCCTTGGTGTTGATGGCCAGTATAAAGCATTTGGCGACATTCGTTTTCATCGCTTGGTGCCATGATCACCATGTTCGGAATACAGCGCATAAAGCTAATATCAAATGCACCCTGATGGGTTTGACCATCAGCACCGACTAAGCCCGCACGGTCAATTGCAAACATCACTGGTAAGTTCATAATGGCAACATCATGAATCAGTTGGTCATAACCACGTTGTAGAAAGGTAGAATAAATTGCTACAACTGGGTGATAACCACCAATGGCCATACCGCTGGCGAGTGTAACCGCGTGCTGTTCTGCAATTGCAACATCAAAATATTGGTCAGGGTATTCTTTGGAAAAGCGTACCATGCCCGAACCTTCACGCATGGCAGGTGTAATAGCCATCAGTTTATCGTCAACTGCGGCCATGTCACAAAGCCAGTCACCAAAAATCTTAGAAAATGTTGGGCTAGTATTTTTTGCTTTTGGCAGTGGTTTTTCACTTAAATCAAATTTTGGAACCGCGTGATAATTAATTGGATCGGCTTCTGCTGGCGCATAGCCTTTGCCTTTTTTAGTCATGATATGCAGAAATTGCGGTCCTTTAAGATGACGCATATTCTTGAGTGTTTTAACTAACTCATCAATATCATGGCCATCAATTGGACCAATATAATTAAAGCCAAGTTCTTCAAACATGGTGCTTGGAACAACCATACCTTTAATGTGTTCTTCTGCGCGTTTAACGATTTCTTTAATTGGTGGCGCATTAGAGAGTACTTTTTTACCGCCTTCACGAATGGATGCGTAAAAGTTACCTGCCAACAAATGTGCTAAGTGGTTACTTAACCCACCGACATTTTCAGAAATCGACATTTCATTATCATTAAGAATGACTAACATATCGCTATGTATATCACCGGCATGGTTCATGGCTTCAAATGCCATACCCGCCGTAATCGCGCCATCACCAATAATGCTGACAACTTTGCGGTCAAGACCTTCTTTTTCAGCCGCAATCGCCATGCCTAAACCAGCACTGATTGACGTTGAAGAGTGACCGACAGACAGAACGTCGTATTCGCTTTCATCACGCCAAGGAAAAGGATGTAATCCACCTTTTTGGCGAATGGTCGACATTTGATCGCGACGGCCCGTTAAAATTTTATGCGGGTAAGCTTGATGGCCAACATCCCAGATCACATGATCAAACGGGGTATTATAGACATAGTGAAGCGCAACGGTAAGTTCAACTGTACCGAGTCCGGAGGCAAAGTGACCGCTCGTTTGGCTAACCGTCTTGAGTAAATAAGTACGTAACTCATCACAGACTTGAGGCAGACTTTCTGCGGGCAATAATCGTAATTCATCTGGCGTATTAGCTAATGCGAGATGCGGGTATTTTGATATATCCAAAGTCATAACAGTTCGGCGCTTTTACTGATTTTAGTTGTTGCGCTCGATAACATATCGGGCAAAAACTTCCAATTGATAGGTATTGTAAGGTATTGCTGCTAATGCTTGTAGCGCTTCTAGATAAAGTTGCTGCGCTTTTTGTTGCGCACCTTCTAACCCAAGTAGTGCAGGATAGGTACTTTTATCTAACTCAAGATCTGAACCTTGAGGCTTACCTAGCGTTTCAGTGTCGCTGATTACATCTAAGATGTCATCTTGAACTTGAAATGCAAGGCCTATGGCATCGGCATACTTGTCGAGCTGAGGTAGAATTTCGCGTCCTTTTTCACCAGCAGCCAGTGCACCTAAGCGAACCGCACAACGGATCAAGGCGCCTGTTTTGTGTTTATGAATTAATTCTAGTTGCTCTAGCCCAACGTGTTGGCCTTCAGCTTCTAAATCGAGTGCTTGTCCTTGACACATACCTGCAGCACCAGAGGCTTGCGCTAATTCGCTAACCATGGCGATACGTTGTTGATGTCCTTCTGGACTTAAACGACCTTGAGCAATAATTTCAAAGGCTAACGTTTGTAATCCATCACCAGCTAAAATAGCGATCGCTTCATTAAAAGCGATATGGCAAGTGGGTTGACCGCGGCGCAATGCATCGTTATCCATTGCGGGCAAATCATCATGAATTAACGAATATGCATGAATACATTCAACAGCCGCAGCGGCAGTATCAAGATCATCATAATCGACACCCAACATTTCACCTGTGACATATGTCAGATAGGGACGAGCACGTTTTCCGCCCAATAGGGTACCATGCTTCATGGCTTTTAGCAGGGTTTGGTCTGAAAAAGGTTGTTTATTTAACCAATCGATTAGGCATTGGTTGTTTCGTTGTTGCAGCGTTTTAAGCGTCTGCGATAGCGGTACACTATTCGTCATGGCTTGGCTCAAAGTCGGTTAGTGGAGCATTATCATCAGCATGTAATAAAATTTCTACGCGCTGTTCTGCTTGAGTTAACTTTAGCTGACTGTTGCGAGCCAATGAAATACCACGCTCAAATTTCTTCAGCGCATCTTCCAGTGGGATATCACCCGATTCTAGTTCATTGACAATGGCATCTAGCTCATCAAGTGCGGCTTCGAATGCCATATTTTCAGGTTTTTTTGCTGCCATATCATTTTCACTCTTATCTAAGTGCAAGAAAAATAACGTAGTGACTATCTAAGGTCAAATTATGTCACAGTAATCTGTGCCACAGACAGTAATTTTCATCGTTGGGATCAATAAATATCACTCAATGATGAAAATAAAACCCTAAATGAAACGTGATTATGGTCGATAAAGAGTTAGCTTGCGATAGATAGTGCTGTTGACGTTTTATCCTATGATCGCAATGTTTTATTTTATGAGACGATATGGCGTTGCTGCTTAATGGACAGTAAACATTATCCTTGTAAATTTTTATCCTATGTTAATTGGCTGTCAGATCGTTAAATTAAAAATTAAAAACGACAGCGAAGGAGTTCTTGCGTGGATTTGGCAACACTTATCGGATTGGTTGGGTCATTCGCTTTTATTTTAATGGCAATGTTGGTGGGCGGCGATTTAGTGATGTTTGCCGATACCTCCTCGGTGTTAATTGTTTTTGGTGGCAGTTTATTTATCGTGCTGATGAAATACAACATTAGTCAATTTTTTGGCGCAGCTAAAATTGCGGCTAAAGCGTTTATATTTAAAACGGATAAACCCGATGATCTTATTGCGCAAATTGTCACCATGGCAGATTCTGCTCGTAAAGGCGGTTTTTTAGCATTGGAAGAGATGGAAGTAGAAAACCCATTTTTACGTAAAGGCATTGATTTGTTGGTTGATGGTCATGATGCGGACACGGTAAGGATGATATTAAGAAAAGATATAGCATTGACCAATGAGCGTCATGAACAAGGGGCTAGTATTTTTTCTGCATTAGGGGATGTTGCTCCTGCAATGGGAATGATAGGAACACTCATCGGTTTGGTGGCGATGCTATCGAATATGGATGATCCTAAGTCAATTGGGCCGGCAATGGCGGTGGCATTGTTAACTACATTATATGGTTCTATTTTGGCTAACATGGTGGCTTTGCCTATCGCTGATAAATTAATGCTGCGTAAAAATGAAGAACGGTTGAATCGACTATTGATTCTTGATGGTGTGTTAGCGATTCAAGAAGGTCAAAACCCACGTGTTATTGATAGTTATTTAAAAAATTATCTGCATGAGAAAAAGCGTCGTATTAATTTTGATGAATAAGAGTGGATGATGGATTCTTTACCACCGCAACAGAAAAAAGGTGCTCCGGCATGGATGGCTACTTTTGCTGATCTTGCGACCTTGTTGATGTGCTTTTTCGTATTATTGTTGTCGTTCTCTGAAATGGATGTACTTAAATTTCAGCAAATTGCTGGATCGATGAAAAATGCTTTTGGGGTTCAAAATGTATTAAACGTGAATGATATTCCTAAAGGTACCAGTGTTATTGCACAAGAGTTTCGACCAGGACGACCAGAGCCAACACCGATTGAAGTGATAATGCAACAGACAATCGATATTACTAAGCGTTCCTTAGATTTTCATGATGGTTTGAATGAACGTGATGGTGGAATGCGTAAAGAGGATACAACCTCAAACAATGGTCCAAGTGAGCATTCTGAACATGAACAGCAAGCACAAATGCAAGCGCAGTCACAAACGGCTCAAGTCTTAACTCAAGCTTTAGCGCGAGAAATTAGTGACAATACGGTTGAGGTTGAAGCATTTGGGCAGCAATTGGTCATTCGAATTAAAGAAAAAGGTGCATTTCCTGAAGGTTCTGCCTTTTTACAACCTAAATTTATTCCTCTTATTAAACAAGTCACAGAGTTAGTCAAAGATGTTCCAGGCATTATTCGTATTAGTGGCCATACTGATAATCTCCCATTAGATTCTGAGCTTTATCGTTCAAATTGGGATATTTCATCGCAACGAGCGGTATCTGTCGCACAGGTTATGGAACAAGTAAAAGGGTTTGATAGAAAGCGAATGCAAGTTGTGGGAATGGCAGATACTGCACCTATTGCGAATAATAAAACCGCTGAGGGACGAAGTAGAAACCGCCGAGTTGAAATCTCAATTGTACAAGGGCGACCTCATTATTCTGAAGAAGTGAGTGCTGACAAGAAATAAGTGAGCCGTGTTTTTTCGTGATGATATTTGCTGGTTGATGTGATTATGACTAAGGTAAACACAGTATAAACACCAATAACATGCGCGAGCTTGAGCAAGATAAGTTGTGCTGTTCGTATATCCTTGTTCCAGTAGCAGGCACCTTGCTGTATAATTCGCGCCTTTAATTCCGTTTGGTACTTTATTCTGTTTGGTACTTTAGACCCAGTAAAGCGAAGTGTGTTATGAAATTTATAGTTAAACCACATCCAGAGATTTTTGTTAAAAGTGACTCAGTACGTAAGCGTTTTATCAAAATTCTTGAGTCTAACCTGCGCATTATTTTAAAGCGTCAGTCTGAGTCTGTTAGTGTTTATAATCGTCGCTTTTCATTAGAAGTGAACGAACCTGATGAAACTAAACGTGAGATGGTGCTTGCTGCTTTAACGCAAACGCCTGGTATTCACCATTCACTTGAAGTTCAACAGACGGAATTTACTGATCTTCATAATATCTTTGAGCAAACACTTGCCCTTGTTGGTGATAGCCTTGAAGGTAAGACATTCTGTGTACGCGCGAAACGTGTTGGTCAACATGACTTCACTTCAATTGAAGCTGAGCGTTATGTTGGTGGTGGTCTTAACCAAGCGATTGAATCTGCAAAAGTTAGACTGAAAAAACCTGACGTTACTGTTAACATTGAAATTGAGCATAATCTGCTTAACCAAGTGTTATTCCGCCATAAAGGCCTAGGTGGTTTCCCTCTAGGTACGCAAGAAGACGTATTAAGCCTTATTTCTGGTGGCTTTGACTCAGGTGTTTCAAGTTACCTTCATATTAAGCGTGGTAGTAAAGTACATTACTGCTTCTTTAATCTTGGTGGCCCTGTACATGAGATTGGTGTTAAGCAAGTTGCACACTTCTTATGGAAAAAATACGGTTCATCCGCCAAAGTTAAATTTATCGCTGTTGATTTTGATCCTGTTGTTGGCGAGATCTTAGAAAAAGTCGATGATGGTCAAATGGGTGTGATCCTAAAACGTATGTTTATGCGTGCTGCGGGTCGTGTCGCTGAGAAGTTTGGTATTCAGGCATTAGTAACAGGTGAAGCGTTAGGTCAGGTTTCAAGCCAAACGCTAACGAACTTGCGCCATATTGATAATGTAACCGATACTTTAATTCTGCGTCCGCTGATCAACTGGGACAAAGAAGATATTATCGATGTTTCTCGTCAGATTGGTACTGAAGATTTTGCTGCAACCATGCCAGAGTTTTGTGGTGTGATTTCAAAGAGCCCAACAGTCAAAGCTGTAAAATCAAAGCTTGAAATTGAAGAAGCGAAATTTGATTTTACTATTCTGGATCGCGTTATAGATGAGGCACGAGTGATGGATATTCGTGAAATCGAAAAACAGAGCCAAGAACAAGCCCCTGAAGTTGAATTAGTTGAGCATATCTCAGCTGATGCTGTTGTACTTGATATTCGTAGTCCAGATGAAGAAGACGAAAGTCCGCTAGAGCTTGACGGTGTGGAAGTAAAACATATTCCATTCTACAAGTTAGCGACTCAGTTTGGTGATTTACCAAAAGAGAAGACTTACTTACTTTACTGTGCTCATGGTGTGATGAGTCGTTTACAAGCGCTATACTTGAAAGAGAATGGCTTTGAGAACGTTAAAGTTTATCGCCCACTATAATTTAATTTATGTCACGTGTGCGGAGCTAATACCGCGCTTGTGATATCAAAAAGCCCTCAATGATCTGATCACTGAGGGCTTTTTTATACTTCACTTTTTAATCTGTCACTAAGAGAATGATCGCAATTGGTATTAACGTTCAGGCATAACATCGTAATGCATGTTTGGCCACACCACCATTGATTCGGCAATAGCGGCTGTTGTGGCTTTATTAGTTAGTTGAGTCACAATATCAAGTGCAAATTCTTGTGCTGTACCTGGACCCTGGCTAGTCAGTAAGTGAGCATGCTTGTCATAGACAACACGTTTAGGACGCAATTGTGGTGCTGGAATTTGATCATGAAAAGCCGGATGACAAGTCATTAACGCTTTAGGAAACATGTCATTGGCTGCAAACATAATGGCTGGTGTTGCACAAATTGCGGCAATCAATTTGCCATCATAGTGGTGCTGTTTAACAAATTCGACCACTAATGGGCTATCACGAAAATGCTCAGCTCCGGCAACGCCGCCGGGTAATACAACTGCATCAAATTGTTCATCAGCAATCGTAATTAATGCAGTATCAGCAACCAGTTTAATGCCTCGTGAACCTTCAATAATTAATCCGCCATCTTCTGCGGCACTCGCAACAATGACCTCAAATTGAGCCCGTTTTAAAATAGAAATGGTATTAATTGCTTCCATTTCTTCACTGCCAGGGGCAATACAAACAACGACGCGAGGACATAACTCAGGCATGGTCTAGTGACTCCATGTGTTTAATAGCCTGCCATAATTGATAATTAATTGGAGTATCAATGTTATGGCGTTGGGCTTGTTGAACTAAATACCCATTAATATAATCGATTTCAGTGAGTCGATGATGAAAAATGTCACGATTCATGGATGAATAGTTACTGGCTGTTGCTTTAATAACATTATCAACTTGGTGGCGTAGCTGTTGTTGAGTAGTTGCAAAGCCTTCCGCTGTCATAACTTGTGCCACTTCTAAACAAATACCATCGAGTTGTGATTGGTAGCAAGGACGGGCTAAATCGCCATTACAGCATTGATGGATAGCTGTCAGTGGATTGATGGCACAATTGATGGCCAGTTTTTGCCATAGCGGCTGATAGATATTAGCTTGCCACTGCGCAGGTGCTAAAGCACCATCAAACAGAGTGACTATATGGGACTGAGATTGTGCAGGATCATTGATAGCGCCCAGTGAGGTTTGCCCTAAGCCTGTGTGCTGAATGGTTGTTGGGGTGGGTTTAAAGGCAGCTTGAGAGGTCGTGGCATAGATAATCGGGTTATGGGGTAATAATTGCTGAACTTGTTGCTGGCTACCAATGCCATTATGCATAATTACCACAATACAATCAGGGCTTAGATAAGGTAATAGTGGTGTGAGTGCAGCGGTTACTTGAAAGGCTTTGACAGTAACAATTAACAGTTCACAAGCGGCGAGCTCATCTGTGCTATTACAGCTAAAAGAATAGCTATTCGTGGTTGCTGGTGTTGTTAATTCATTAAAGTGCAGCGTTGCTTTGGTTTCAGAGTTTCTGGTCCATAACTGCACATTGTGTCGTTGTTGGGTTAATTTTATGGCCCATAATGCACCAATAGCACCAGCACCTAGCAGAGTTATGTTCACAGTTTAATCCGTTATTAGCTTAATTTGTTGCATGATAACATTGTGGCTAATTACAGCGATCAAAAAAGGCGCTATCAGCGCCTTTTTTATGGTGTTATACCGTCAGCTTAGAACTTGTAAGATAGGCTGAAGTATTGTGAAACACCTGATGATTTAAGACCGAAAGTACCATCATCAATACCGTAGACATTGTGGTAAGCTTTTAGACCGTAACCAACTGCGTAGCGATCAGTGTGCCATACGATACCGTTGTACATCACGCCGCCATTGCTTGCTGATGTGTATTCTTTCTTCATACCAAATTGGTAATCAATGTAACCTTGGTAAGAGATGAAAGTACCGTTTTCAAAGGTGTAAACCGGCTTGAACCAGTTAGTCGATACTTGGTAACCGTTCCAGTCTTTAACGTTCATGTCATATAGTGAGTAAACGTTAAAGCCCATTTTACCTAACCATGGCACTTCAATATCAGACCCTAGACCAACGAAGTAATTGTTTACGCCGCCGTTGTTACCGCCCCAGTTAAATAGTGTTGCTACATAAAGTTCTTTTACTGGGCCGAAAGATAGATCTTTACCTGTTAATGCGTCAAGAGAGATGCGTGGCGCAAATTTCATGAACATTTTATCGTCTGCAGATGTTTTATCGCTGCTATCAGAGTTTGTTAGGTTAAATACATCAACATAACCATAAAGGTCAAAAATTCCTGAACGACCACCAAACTCCATCTCTAAGTAATCGTGACCTGTATGTGCATCTGCAGGGCGAGGTAATTCTTTTAACGCGTACATTAGGTTGAACTGCATCCACTTATAATCATTTTTGTGGATGTTGTCAGAGTAATCTGCTGCATTAGCTAACGAAGGAAGTGCTGTTGCTGCTAAAACGCTGAATGCTACTAGTGATTTGCGCATCTTTTTATCTCGCTCATGTTGATCTAGATAGATGGTGGGATTTGGCCGCCCCGTTTGTTGGCGCTGATTCTAGTGCTTTATTACACGTTTGGGAATGAAACGTTTGCGCAATCCTTTACCATTTGTGATCGCGATCTAGTGTAATCGATTACATTAGTTAAAAGTGTGATATTGATCCATTGAATATCAATAAGAATGAACTTTAATTTATCTTGGCTGACTAACTTCAGCTCGATAATAATGATTAGTTTTAGCAGGAAAGATCAAAAGCTAGCTGTGATGGCCAGCCTTTGAGATTGAGTAAGTTAAATGACTTATTTTATCAAGATGGGCGGGTAGGCTCGGCAATAATATTAAGTGCTGAATTATTGGCTAGCATACGGATCAGTATTAATACGGGTACTCCCATTAAGGCGGTGGTTAAGAAAAAAACATTGTAACCAAAGTGATCAATATAGACGCCCGAAAACCCCGCAAGGAATTTAGGGAATAATACCATTATCGAGCTAAATAACGCATATTGAGTCGCAGAGAATGCCACATTGGTTAAGCTTGACATAAAAGTAATAAAGGCCGCAGTAGCAATGCCTGCCCCAAGATTATCTGCCGAAATAACCAATGTCAGCATTTCAAGATTATTACCGACATAGCTAAACATAATAAATAACAAGTTAGTAATAGCTGATAGCAGTGCGCCTAATGCTAATATTTTTAGTGTTCCAAATTTACTGACTAAAATACCGCCTAATCCTGCGCCAGCAATGGTCATTGCGACTCCAAATACTTTTGATATTGAAGCGACTTCATTTTTAGTAAAGCCCATATCGACATAGAACACATTCGCCATTACGCCCATCACAATATCTGAAATACGGTAACAACTGATTAATAACAGTATGAGTAGTGCATTTTTACCGTAGCGCTGAAAAAAGTCTCGAAACGGCATGATCACCGCAGTGTAGAACCAAGCACTTAAATTTGCGTGATGCTTATTATAGCCTTTATTAATAAGTTCTTGTTTGTAATTGGCTTCAATGGTGTTGATAGCGCTGTTATCTATGGTTGGCTCTTTGACAATAAGGGTGGTGATCACCCCGATAAGCATCATAGCTGCCATAATGAAATAGGCACTTTTCCAACCACTAGGATCGTAACCAGAATCAGATCCAAACCAGGCGGCAAAAGCGAGAGCGCCAGCACCTGCCATGATCATCGCTAAACGGTAACCGGCTAAATAGGTTGCTGACAATGCGGCCTGCATGCGTTCTGTTGCAAGTTCAATACGAAAGGCATCGATAACAATATCTTGGGTTGCAGAAGCAAATGCAACCAGAATGGCAAAAAGGGCGAATTGAAACAGGTCTGTTTGTGGATTACTTAATGCCATGCCGCATAAAGATAAAATAATCACAATTTGTGAAAATAACATCCACCCGCGACGCCGGCCAAATAAGTGGGAAAAAAGAGGTAAAGGAAAACGATCGACCAGAGGGGACCATGCCCATTTAAAGCCATAAGCTAAGGCGACCCAACTGAAAAATCCAATGCTTGTTTTACTCACATCGGCTTCACGTAGCCAAAAAGACAGAGTACCAAAGACTAATAAGATTGGTAATCCTGATGAAAATCCAAGTGCTAACATGATCAAGGCTTTAGGGTTGGCGTAGACTCGCCAACCTTGGGTGTCTGCTTGAGGTGTCGCTTTATCCATATATTCCTCTGGAAATCAAGGTCACAATACTTGTTGCTAGCGTACTGAAGATTTGAAATTTTTATTGTAAAACGAAAGCTTAGCAGCTCTCAAATTTTTACGCATTGACTTGATGATTCTCAGACAAATATTTTACTATTTAATTCTATTTTTGGCTCTATTTACGCAAATTAATTCCATTACGGGCGATTTATCTGCGTAATTTTAGGGCAAGGTCCAATATTGAGTAAATAGCAGCTAAGTGTGGCGACTTTGTGCTGAATAAAGCGATTTCCCATTAATTGATAATCATTAATGCCGCTTAATGTTTCTATTAACAACCAATAACTAGCTTCATATTGGTTTGCAGGTTGTGGATTGTCGTAAGGAAGCATCCACCATTGGGCTAATTGGTGATTAAATAAATTTTGTAGTTGGATATAAGTAATTTGACCGTGACTAGCTGCGATGGCATTGAGGGCTAAGATAGGGGCATTATCGACAACAAACTGTTGTAAATGCTGTTCTTGAGTCGGAATTGAGGCACGATTATAAGCAAGTGTTAACATAGATGTCACCTGTTACGTGAGTGATCACGTACAGGTGACGTAATCACATTATTTAATGACTTTCATGGCTTCAATAATAATCGGTTGTTGTGGAATATCGCTCATACCTGTTTGTGGGTTTGAGGTTGTCGGTATCGTTGCCATTTTTTCAACAACAGGGAAGCCTTTTATTACCTTACCAAATACAGCATAGCCTGTTCGGTTGCCTTGAGTATTTAAGAACGCATTATTTGCGAGGTTGATATAAAATTGGCGCGTAGCGGAATTGGGATTTTGAGTACGTGCCATTGCAATGGTTGCGATATCATTTGGTAAGCCGTTATCCGCTTCATTTTTGATTGGCGGGTAGCTTGAGCGTTGTTTTAGTGCTTTATCAAAACCACCACCTTGTGCCATAAAGCCAGGAATGACGCGATGAAAAATAGTACCAACATAGCTGCCATCATCAACATAACGTAAAAAGTTTTTGGTCGTGATTGGTGCCTTTGCTTCATTTAATTCAACGGTGAAATTACCAATATTAGTTGTTACCAATACTTTGGTCGCAGCACTAACGGGTAAGGCAATCAATAAGCATAAAGCTAATAAAAAACGCGACATTATACATTCTCCTTAAGGTATTTATTTAATTCACTATCATTAGCGATTTCATGAAGTACGGAATTCATGAGTTTATTCATGCTGGTTGCAATCTCTTTATTTGATACAGTGAGTGCATCTTCACGACTTGAGCGACCTGTATAACGCTTAGAAAATTGTCCATTAGGCGTACTTACTGTTAGCTGTAATTGCAGTTCACTGTGCATATCATATTTTACTAGCCCTTGTTCAACAGTGACTAATGCTTTTTCAACTTTAACAGCCATTGTTGATGTTGCATTGTCAGCAATGTTAAAGCCTTGGCCTGTCAGTTGTTGTGCTAAAGCTTGACGTAATGTTAACGATATTGGCTGTTGTGGCTGAATGACTTGAACATTTTCAGTGCTGCCATTATCAATAACTGCAATATAGCTATTTGGTGCTTGATCAACACAAGTAAGGTTAAGTGCTTTATTATTTGCCCATGGCTGCGAGGTAAAGACAGCTGTCGGCATTAATGCAACGGGCGCTGGTGGTGTCGTTGCGCATGCGCTTAATACCAATGTTGATACTAGAACAACGTATTTTTTGATCATAAAGCATTCCCTTTGCCTATTTTGTTAAGAAAAGTTATTACTGCTATTTTAGTTTTGATTTAAACAACAATTACTCGTGGCTTATTTTACTGCTCGTAATACGACAAATTTATCATTATTACCAATGGTGTCGACCTTGGCGAAAATACGGCTTAATTTTTCATGGTATTTGAGCTGACGATTACCAATGATAATGAGCTCTCCATGTTGACGTAATATTCGCTGAGCATCACAGAACATTTGCCAGGCAATATGATCGGTAATGGTATTGTTCTGATGAAATGGTGGGTTACATAACACCAGATCTGCACTTTGATTGTCAAAGTTATCGAGGCAATTTGATGCAATTACGTTAAATTTTTCTGTCGTTGGCAGATTTAACTGCGCATTCTCACGACAAGATGCAACAGCCATAAAACTTTCATCAACACAGGTAATATTGGCATTTGGGTTTAATCGAGCCGCTTTAATACCAATAACACCATTACCACAACCAAGGTCAATAATGTCGTTATATTGTACTTTTGATGGAATGAAATCTAATAAAAATCTGCCGCCAATATCTAAACTATCACTTGAGAATACATTAGCATAATTAGTCATCGTCAAATCATGATCAGGTACTGTCCACGTTGTTGGTTGTGGCATTGGTGCTGCTAATGATTTATTGACGTTAGTAAAAATTAATCGTGCTTTTTTAACCGCTAATGATGTTTTGGTTTCCCCTAAATATTTTTCAAATAATTTTAAGGTTGAAGAGTGAATCTCTTTCACTTTACCTGCGGTAATAACCACACAATCTTGAGGTAATAAATGACAAAGTTGCTGTAACTGCCAACTTAAGAGGCGGTTATTTTTAGGTTGCTTAATGAGTATTAACTGTGGATCAACAGGTAAATCAGCGAGGCAATCAATAATTGCGACAGACGGTAATTCATTTACGCTGAGGTTATTTATAATAGCTTGCTGGGTAATGAAGGAATCTGTCACCGTTGTTACTGGTGCTTGATTTGCGAACCAACAACTTAATGCACCAAAATTATCATTGAGAATGAGTACGGGCCGTTGAGGATCAAGATCCATTGTATGACAATGATTGATCAAATATTCATCTGCGGCATCCCATGCTTGCAGGGTTTCATTTTTGCGTACAGGGAAACGGGTTAACGTTAACGTACGTTGATGCAAGGTTAGCTCTGGTTTCATTAAGAATAACTTTCGAGTATGTTGACGAAGAAATAATAGAGCATTTTCGCAGAACAGTGAAAAGCTTGAAAGGAAATCTATCAAGTTAACGCCATAATAATGAGGAATTGTTATTATCGGTGCTGAAAATCCGCTTTTTTAGTTGAGGACATTATGATTCAACCCCAAATCGAAGCAAAATTAAACCACAATTTTATGCCTGTTCATCTTGAGGTTATCAATGAAAGCTACATGCATAACGTTCCTGAAGGTGCAGAAAGTCATTTTAAAGTCGTTGTCGTGAGCGCGCAGTTTGAAGGTCAGCGCCTTATTACTCGACATCGCGCTGTAAATCAGTGTTTAGCTGATGAATTAGCAAATCATATTCATGCACTTGCGATTCATACTTATACTGAATTTGAATGGCAGCAGCAACTGCATGCCCCCGCATCACCACACTGCCATGGTGGTTCAACATTAGATAATTGATAAGAGTGTCTATAATTATAAGAGTCGTTAATAAGACGGCTTTTTTCTTATAGCATTTTGCAGTGGTTATTGTCTTACTTATTACTTAGCTGTGTTGTTGCTTGATTGTTAATGTTATGGTTTGGATAAGACTGACTATCACATGGTTATTGATAAGTTTGTATTTATGTTGACATCATGTGTTATTGGGTGTTTTTTTTTACAGCAATGTTAAATAAATCGTTGGGTTTGGAATTTAATATTTATGTGAAAAAATCCCGTAAATGTGCAGTTGATCATGTTTATTAGTTAATAAACCTATTGCGTCTTATTTGTTGCTTGGTTTTCACACGGAATCGCGTGGATTACCATAGAAAAAACGAGTTAATTAATGGTAGAATCGCGGGCTGAAAAATTACTCGCGCATTAATGTTTGTGGCGCGATAGTTAACTGGATGTTGCGATACGGAGTCGTTCAGTGGTTTCTTCCACTGCCTGTTCATCGATATCAGGCCAAGGAACGTAGTATCTTAATTACGCAATATGAAAATTCTTTTTTCCCTTTAATGTAGTGCAAGTGCGTATGATTACAATAAAAAAGGGTTTGGATATCCCAATTTCAGGGACTCCAGCCCAGGCGATACATGATGGTAATGCCATCTCTAAAGTCGCCTTGCTTGGCGAAGAATATGTTGGTATGCGTCCTACAATGCATACTCGCGTAGGGGATGTAGTGAAAAAAGGTCAGGTTCTTTTTGAAGATAAAAAGAATCCTGGTGTTAAGTTCACTGCACCGGCTAGCGGCAAGGTAATAGAAGTTAACCGTGGTGCTAAGCGCGTTCTACAGTCAGTTGTTATTGCTGTAGAAGGTGATGAGCAAATCACGTTTAACAAATATGATGCAGCACAATTAGCACAGTTAAGCCGTGCAGTTGTGGTTGATCAATTAGTTGAATCAGGTATGTGGACAGCGCTTCGTACGCGCCCGTTCAGTAAGGTACCGGCTGTTGGTTCAGAGTCGAAAGCGATTTTTGTTACTGCAATGGATACCAATCCATTAGCGGCTAACCCTGAAGTTATCATCAATGAGCAAAATGAAGCGTTCATTGCCGGTTTAACTGTGCTTTCACGTTTAACCAGTGGCAAAGTTTACGTATGTAAATCAGGTGCAAGCCTACCTCGTTCAGCTGAAGCGAATGTTGAAGAGCACGTATTTAACGGTCCACACCCAGCAGGTCTAGCCGGTACACATATTCATATGTTGTTCGGTGCAGACACGAAAAATATTGCGTGGAACATTAACTACCAAGACGTAATTGCGTTCGGTAAGTTATTCCTCACTGGTGAAATTTTCACTGATCGTGTTGTCGCGCTAGCTGGTCCTGTTGTGACTAATCCTCGTTTAGTACGTACTCGAATCGGTGCTTCTATTTCTGACTTAACTGATTCAGAAATGATGCCTGGCCAACTACGTGTTCTATCAGGTTCAGTACTTAACGGTGTTAAAGCTGAAGGTGTTCATGGATACCTTGGTCGTTACCACTTACAAGTTTCTGCTTTACGTGAAGGCTATGAGAAAGAATTCTTAGGCTGGATTGTACCTGGTAAGAACAAGTTTTCTGTTACTCGTGCCTTCATGAGCCAGTTCTTCCCTGGTCAGTTGTTTAACATGACAACAACGACAAATGGTAGTGAACGTGCCATGGTGCCAATCGGCAATTACGAAAAAGTAATGCCGCTTGATATTGAACCAACATTATTACTGCGCGATATCTGTGCAGGTGATATTGACAGTGCACAACAATTGGGCCTTTTAGAACTAGATGAAGAAGATCTAGCACTATGTACGTTCGTGTGCCCTGGTAAATATGAGTTTGGTCCAATGATGCGTGAGTGTTTGGACAAAATTGAGAAGGAAGGGTAATTCATGGGTTTCAAGAATTTCCTCGAAGATATCGAGCACCACTTTGAACCAGGTGGTAAGCATGAGCGTTGGTTTGCGTTATATGAAGCGTTTGCCACTCTTATGTATACGCCAGGACAAGTGACGCGTTCATCTGCGCACGTTCGTGACAGTATCGACCTAAAACGTATCATGATCATGGTATGGTTTGCGGTATTCCCAGCAATGTTCTGGGGTATGTATAACGTGGGTGATCAAGCAATTGCTGGTCTTAACCACCTGTACACTGCAGACAAACTAACAGCAGTTATTGCTGCTGACTGGCATTACTGGTTTACCCAGATGCTAGGCGGCACGCTATCAGCATCCGCTGGTTGGGGTAGCAAGATGCTACTTGGTGCAACTTACTTCTTACCTATCTACGCAGTTGTTTTTGCGGTAGGTGGCTTCTGGGAAGTGTTGTTCTGTATGGTGCGTAAGCATGAAGTTAACGAAGGTTTCTTTGTAACTTCTATTCTGTTTGCATTGATCGTTCCGCCAACACTACCACTTTGGCAAGCAGCTTTAGGTATTACCTTTGGTGTTGTTGTCGCAAAAGAAATTTTTGGTGGTACCGGTCGTAACTTCCTTAACCCAGCACTTGCTGGTCGTGCTTTCCTATTCTTCGCATACCCAGGTCAGATTTCTGGTGACCTAGTATGGAATGCGGCAGATGGTTTCTCAGGCGCGACACCACTAAGTCAGTGGTCTCAAGGTGGTCAAGCAGACGTAGTTAATACTATTACTGGTCAATCAATTACTTGGATGGACGCATTTGTTGGTCATCTTCCAGGTTCAATTGGTGAAGTATCAACACTTGCTATCCTTATCGGTGGCCTGTTTATTGTTGTTATGGGCATTGCTTCATGGCGTATCATCGCTGGTACAATGATCGGTATGATCGTTGCTGCAACGCTATTTAACATTATTGGTTCTGATACTAACCCAATGTTCAACATGCCTTGGCAGTGGCACCTAGTTCTAGGTGGTTTTGCATTTGGTATGATGTTTATGGCGACAGATCCAGTGTCGGCTGCGTTTACCAATAAAGCAAAATGGTGGTATGGCGCACTGATCGGTGCAATGGCTGTAATGGTTCGTGTAGTTAACCCTGCATATCCAGAAGGTATGATGCTAGCGATTCTATTTGCTAACCTATTTGCACCTCTATTTGACAACCTAGTTGTTCAAGGCAACATCAAACGGAGACTGGCTCGTCATGGCAAGTAATAAGGATAGCTTCTCAAGAACGCTGATTTTTGTAGTTGTATTGAGCCTTGTGTGTTCAATCATCGTATCTACAGCAGCAGTTGTTCTGCGTCCAAAACAGCAAGAAAATGCAGTACTTGACGTACAACGCAACATTCTTGCTGTTGCAGGTCTGCTAAATAAAGACACTAACATTAAGCAAACATATAACCAGTTTATCGAGCCTAAGCTTGTAAACATTAATACGGGTAATTATGTTGCGGAAGTTGCTGGCGAAAATGCAGCTAAATATAATCAACGTGACGCTGCGAAGAATGATAAAGAATCTATCAAACTTCCAGCTAACGAAGATTTAGCAAAGATCATTCGTCGTGCAAATGTGGCGACTGTTTATCTTGTTAAAGATGCAGCTGGTACGTTAACTAAAGTGATCCTACCTATTCACGGTAATGGTTTATGGTCAATGATGTATGCATTCGTTGCTGTTGCAACCGATGGTAATACTATTGACGGCATCACTTACTACGATCAGGCGGAAACTCCTGGACTCGGTGGTGAAGTTGAAAACCCAACATGGCGTGAGCAGTTTGTTGGTAAGAAGTTGTATGATATGAACTTCAAACCTGCAATTAAAATCCTTAAGGGTGGTGCACCTGTAGGTACTGATCACCAAGTTGATGGTCTTTCTGGTGCAACGCTAACAAGTAACGGCGTACAGCATACCTTCGATTTCTGGTTCGGTGCACAGGGCTTTGGTCCTTACCTTGCTAAGTTACGTGCAGGAGATCTGAATAATGGCTGATACTAAAGAAATGAAAAAGATCCTATTTGGACCTTTTATCAGCAATAACCCAATTGCATTACAAATTCTTGGTGTTTGTTCAGCGTTAGCGGTAACTACTAAGTTAGAAACTGCGTTTGTAATGACAATTGCAGTGACATTGGTAACTGCATTTTCGAACTTCTTCGTATCATTAGTTCGTAATCAAATTCCAAACAGCGTGCGTATTATTGCGCAAATGGCGATTATCGCATCATTGGTAATCGTGGTTGACGAAGTATTACGTGCATACCTTTACGATGTATCAAAGCAGCTATCTGTATTCGTTGGTTTGATCATTACTAACTGTATCGTAATGGGCCGTGCGGAAGCATACGCAATGAAATCTGCACCAGTACCTGCATTCATTGATGGTATCGGTAATGGTTTAGGTTACGGTTTTGTACTTATTACTGTGGCTTTCTTCCGTGAGCTTTTAGGCTCAGGTAAGTTATTTGGTATGCAGGTATTGCCTCTAGCTTCTGATGGCGGTTGGTATCACCCGAACGGTCTAATGCTGTTGGCTCCTTCTGCGTTCTTCCTAATTGGTTTCATGATCTGGATTATTCGTACTTTCCGTCCAGAACAAGTAGAAGCGAAGGAGTAAGAGGAATATGGAACATTATATTAGCCTATTGATTCGCTCGATCTTTATCGAGAACATGGCATTATCTTTCTTCTTGGGTATGTGTACTTTCCTAGCGGTGTCTAAGAAAGTTAAGACCTCTTTTGGTCTAGGTGTTGCGGTAATCGTAGTACTGACACTATCTGTACCGTTAAACAATCTTGTGTACAACTATGTACTTAAAGATGGTGCAATTTTCCCAGGTGTTGACCTTAGCTTCTTGAACTTTATTACGTTCATTGGTGTGATCGCAGCATTGGTTCAGATCCTTGAAATGGTTCTTGATCGCTTCTTCCCGCCACTATACAACGCGCTAGGTATTTTCTTACCGTTGATCACAGTTAACTGTGCAATCTTCGGTGGTGTATCTTTCATGGTGCAACGTGATTACAACTTCACAGAATCAATCGTCTACGGCTTCGGCTCTGGTGTTGGTTGGATGTTGGCAATTGTTGCGCTTGCGGGTATTCGTGAGAAGATGAAATACTCAGATGTACCTGCGGGTCTTCGTGGTTTAGGTATTACCTTTATCACTGTTGGTCTTATGGCGTTAGGCTTTATGTCTTTCTCTGGCGTACAGCTGTAATCAGGATAAGGAAGGAATAGTCAATGGATATTATTCTTGGCGTAGGCATGTTTACCTTGATTATCCTGGCTCTAGTTTTAGTGATTTTATTCGCTAAATCTAAGCTAGTACCATCAGGTGACATTACTATCTCAGTAAACGGCGATCCAGAAAAAGCGATCACTACAGGTGCGGGCGGTAAACTACTGAATGCACTTTCTGCTAACGGTATTTTCGTATCATCAGCATGTGGTGGCGGTGGCTCTTGTGGCCAGTGTCGTGTAAAAGTTAAATCTGGTGGTGGTGATATTCTACCAACAGAGCTTGATCACATTTCTAAAGGTGAAGCACGTGAAGGCGAACGTCTAGCGTGTCAGGTTAACGTTAAATCTGACATGGACATCGAGCTTCCTGAAGAAATTTTTGGTGTGAAGAAGTGGGAATGTTCTGTTATTTCTAACGATAACAAAGCAACCTTCATTAAAGAGCTTAAGCTTCAAATTCCTGATGGCGAAACAGTACCTTTCCGTGCTGGTGGTTACATTCAGATTGAAGCACCGGCTCACCACATTAAATACTCAGACTTTGATGTACCAGAAGAGTACCGTGGCGACTGGGATAAGTTTAACTTGTTCCGCTACGAGTCTAAGGTTGATGAAGATATCATCCGTGCTTACTCAATGGCTAACTACCCAGAAGAGTTCGGTATTATTATGCTAAATGTGCGTATTGCTACGCCGCCGCCTAATAATCCAGATGTTGCTCCTGGTCAAATGTCATCATTCATCTGGTCACTTAAAGAAGGTGACAAGTGTACTATTTCAGGTCCTTTTGGTGAGTTCTTCGCGAAAGAAACTGAAAATGAAATGGTATTCGTAGGTGGTGGTGCAGGTATGGCGCCAATGCGTTCACATATCTTCGACCAACTTAAGCGTCTACACTCTAAGCGTAAGATGTCTTACTGGTACGGTGCTCGTTCTAAGCGTGAAATGTTCTATGAAGAGGATTTTGATGCACTAGCTGCTGAGAACCCTAACTTTGTATGGCATTGTGCGCTATCAGATCCACAGCCTGAAGATAACTGGGATGGTTACACTGGCTTTATTCACAACGTTCTTTATGAAAACTACTTACGTGATCATGAAGCACCTGAAGATTGTGAGTACTACATGTGTGGTCCACCAATGATGAACGCAGCTGTTATCAGTATGCTGAAAGATCTTGGTGTTGAAGATGAAAACATCCTATTGGATGATTTCGGTGGCTAATTATTAGCCCTTCGCCTTGAAAGAAGGCTGGCCTATTAAGGCCAGCCTTTTTCATTATTAATGAATAATAATGTTATTTTTATTGTGGTTATTATCAGTTAGTAATGACTAACTATGGTCCCTAGAGTAAAAATTACCTTTATTTCATTGGAGTAGTTGAATGAAAATGTTCCTTATTCGGGCTGTATTTGTGATTACAGCATTGTTAGCGCTTGCCGGCTGTAGTGATCAGCGTCAGCAAATCACTATTAATGGCTCGACAATGGGAACCTATTATTCAATTAAAATAATAAATCAAGATGGTTTGCCAACAGCAAAAGAAATTCAAAAAGAGATCGATCGTCGTTTAGAGTTAGTTAACGATCAAATGTCGACTTACCGTCCAAATTCAGAATTAAGTTTATTTAATCAAGCGCCAGCCAATAAAGCTTTTCCTGTCTCTGCGGCAACCGCGAAAGTGATCACTGAAGCCTTACGTATCTCTAAGGTTAGTAATGGTGCTTATGATGTGACTGTTGGACCTGTGGTTAATTTATGGAGCTTTGGTCCTGAAGCACGCCCTGAATCAATTCCAACCGATAAAGAAGTGACGACTCGCTTATCTGAAGTGGGTTATCAGCATGTGAAAGTTTTACCTGATAATAAACTTATTAAAGATGAAGCTAAGTTATATGTCGATTTATCATCAATCGCTAAAGGCTATGGTGTTGATGTGGTTGCTGATTATCTAAAAGATGATTTACACGTTAAAAACTTCATGGTTGATGTCGGTGGTGAGCTTCGCTTGCAAGGTAAAAATCAAGCCAATGTTTTATGGCGTATTGCTGTTGAAAAACCAGTAGAGAATGAACGTGCGGTACAAGAAATTCTTCAGGCGGGTGATATGGCGATTGCAACATCAGGTGATTATCGTAATTACTTTGATGAAAATGGCGTACGTTATTCACACTTGATTAACCCTAAAACTGGCCGTCCTATTGATAATCATGTAGTGTCGGTAACTGTTATTGCGCCATCATGCATGACGGCAGATGCTTATGCGACAACCTTCTCTGTAATGGGTGAGGATGAATCAATTGCACTAGCAAACCAAGAAAATATTCCTGTTATGTTGATTGTAAAAACCAAAGATGGCTTTGTTGAATACAAATCAAAGACTTTTGAGCAATACGTAGATAAAAAATAATAGAGGCTTCCATGGCAATTTATTTAGTAACATTTGCTGTTTTTCTACTGGTTATTATTGCAATGGCAGTAGGGTATATTTTTCAGCGTAAGTCTGTTAGTGGTAGTTGTGGCGGTTTAGACGGCATTGGTATCGCAAAAGAATGTGATTGCCCTGAACCGTGTGATGCACGTAAAAAACGAGAAGCTCGTGCTGCACGTCAGGCTGAATGGAAGAAAAATCAGATTATATAATCGGTTTTAATCACATAATGTAAGTTATTGCTTACTCTGAAACCTAGGTGCGACAACGAATTTGTCATGCCTGGGTTTTTTTATGGGTGTAATTTAAGTGAAATCCAAGCCGATACAAAGTGCAGTGATGTAGCTTCTGTTACATTATCCATCGCCCTATTTTTAAAAATGGTCATTGCTATATTGGCACTGATTCAGTAAATTGGCGTATAATGACTGTATATAAAAACAGTTATTTGCTGTGTTCATTGATGAGTATTTACTGTGACTAATCCATTGCCTACCCAACGTAAAATTATCCATGTTGATATGGATTGCTTTTATGCGGCTGTAGAAATGCGCGATAACCCGGCTTTACGTGATATTCCAATTGCTATTGGTGGGCGTTCAGAGCAGCGTGGAGTTGTAAGCACATGTAATTATCTCGCCCGTAAATATGGGGTGCATTCAGCAATGCCGACTGCACAAGCAATGAAATTGTGCCCGCATTTAACGCTAGTACATGGACGAATGGAAATATATCGCCAAGTTTCTCAGCAAATACGGGCTATCTTTGCCCGCTATACCGATAAAATAGAACCATTGTCATTAGATGAAGCTTATTTAGATGTCAGTGATTGTGAGATGTTGCATGGCTCTGCAACCTTGATTGCACAACATATTCGACAAGCAATAGAACAAGAGTTACAGCTAACAGCATCAGCAGGCATTGCACCGGTTAAATTTATTGCAAAAGTGGCATCTGATCTCAATAAGCCCAATGGTCAATATGTAGTAACCCCTGAACAAGTCGATGACTTTGTTGCTGAGCTTAAATTGGAAAAAATTCCTGGGGTAGGGAAAGTCACTATTCAAAAACTGCATCAACAGGGGTTGTTTGTTGGGCGTGATGTACAAAATTATGCGCAACAGCAGCTATTACAGCAGTTTGGTAAGTTTGGACACTCATTATGGTTGCGTGCTCATGGCATTGATGAGCGTGAAGTGATTGTGGAACGTCAGCGTAAATCTGTCGGAGTTGAACGTACGTTTAATAAAAACATAGCCAGTTATGACGAATGTTGGCAGGTTATTGAGCACTTACATTTAGAGCTTGAACAACGATTGAAAAAAGTACGTCCACAACTGAATATTGCTAAACAAGGGGTAAAATTAAAATTTGCCGATTTTCAGCAAACAACAGTAGAGCATAGTTGCCCGTTATTGGATAAACAGCAATTTATACCACTGCTAGCAGAAGCACTGACACGTCAACAAGGACGAGAAATACGTCTTATTGGGTTAAGTGTGGGCTTAGAACAAGGTTTAAAAGCACAACAGTTATCATTTAGTTTTGATAATAATAAAGACTAATGCACCTCAATAAAAAACGGGCACGAGGCCCGTTTTGAATTCATACTTCAATTATTCGTGTTATTTTTTAACAGGAATATTTTTCAGAATCGCTAGCATTTGATCCCAGAACATTTGTACTGTATCAATTTTCACTTTCTCATCTGGAGAGTGAGGGAATTTGATTGTTGGGCCAAAAGATAACATATCCATCTCAGGGTATGGTTCTTTAAATAGGCCACACTCAAGACCGGCGTGGATCACCATGATATTAGGTTTATTACCATACATCTGCTGGTAGGTATCACGGAATACTTGCATGATTTCAGAATCAGCATCAGGTTTCCAACCAGGGTATGCGCCAGATGAAACACACTGTGCGCCAGTAAGTGCCGCTAATGATTGCAACATACTTTCAACGTAGCTACGACCAGAGTCGATCAATGAACGAATCAGACATAAGATCGTTACTGTGTTTGTTTCTGTAGTGATTACACCCATGTTTAATGATGTTTCTACTACGCCTTCAATATCATCGCTCATGCGAATAACACCGTTAGGACAAACATTTAATGTATGCATTAAACGTGTTTGATCAGCCAGTACCATAACATCGCTAGGTTGTGCACATGCTTCAGTAAATAAGGTAATGTCAGTTTCAACATGGCCTAATTCAGCACTAACGATTTGTTGGTAATGAGCAAATAATGCATTAAGCTTATCGATATTTGCCGCTGGTAATGTTGCAACAACGCTTGCTTCACGTGGTAGAGCATTACGTAAGCTACCACCAGTGAAATTGTTGATACGTAAATCAAGCTCATTAGCATGAGCGACAAAGAAACGTGCCATTATTTTATTTGCGTTACCACGACCAGTATGAATATCACAGCCTGAGTGACCGCCTTTTAGGCCTTTCACAACTAATTTAATTGCTTGATGTTCAGCCGGAACAGCTTCGCGTTGAATATCAACGGTCAACGCAACATCAACACCGCCTGCGCAACCCATGTAAACTTCGCCTTCTTGCTCAGAGTCAGTATTCAATAGAATATCACCCTCAAGCCAGCCTGCTTCCAAACCAAAAGCACCTGTCATGCCTGTTTCTTCATCGATGGTTAATAATACTTCTAATGGACCATGTTCGATGTCTTTAGCCGCTAGAATAGCAAGGCAAGTAGCCATACCCATGCCATTGTCTGCACCTAGCGTCGTGCCTGTTGCTGTTACCCATTCGCCATCAATAAATGGCAGAATTGGATCTTGAGTAAAGTCGTGAACAGTGTCTTCATTTTTTTGAGGCACCATATCAATGTGTGCTTGAAGTACTACGCCTTTACGGTTTTCCATGCCAGCTGTTGCTGGTTTTTTAATAATAACATTGCCCGTATTATCACGACGAACATCTAACCCTTCAGCTTGTGCGAACGACACAATGTATTGCGCTAGTTGCTCTTCATATTTAGAAGGGTGAGGAATTGAACAAATCTTATCAAAGAAATGCCAAACAGCTTTTGGTGATAGTTGAGTAATTTCAGACACGGTAGCCTTCCTTTTAATATACGAGACTGGGCTAGTGTCATTTTGTAGGGTTTTAGCCGTAAAATGACAAAATTAGTAGCGAGTATTTTTATCGCCTTGGTTTTAGCATATCACTCTGCCTTTAGGGGGGATAGGGCAAATAATAAAATCTTATAGCACGGATTTCTGAGATTATTACGCCATTGGTGACGCAACTCTTAATCATTATTGCGATGTGTATTTTATATGATCAAATGTGCCAAAAAACATCCCAAAAGAGAGATGTTGAAATATAACTAAATAATAATGTAATAAATTTACACTAAAAGCCATACCTCAAGCAGAAAAAGCAAAAAGTGTGATCTACTTAAAAAAAACGTTGTAAATTTACTTCATTTTGGCTATAGTTTAGTCACGCCTGATTAATTGGCACAATGATTAACACGACACGTTCAGGACGAACTCGAGATATCGCCTCCAAGGAACCGAGAATAAGTGAGCCGCGATGGCAAGCCACCAACGATGACGTTGGTGTACTTATGACTAAGGTGATTTAAATGAAAATTTTTTCTTCAATGACACATTTTTGGAATAACCGTACTGTATATACAAGTAACTTCCATTACCCAACGCCGTACCGTTACTAATTAGCTTTTATTGTTTTGTTGCTTTCAACGAAACAAATGCAAGTTTGTTCATCCCCTTAAATTAAGAATATCTCGATAACACTATCCAGTTATCTGCAACATTCTGCCGCCACTTCCCTTTGAAGTGGCGTTTTTTTAGCTGCTTTTCATGTTATATCCTCATTTTCATTCTGGCTATTGGCTTTAATTAACCTCTATTTAGTGGTTTAAAAATTAAATGCTCAAAAAATAGACATAAGTATTATTTTTTTAATGTACTGATAAATATACTTTAAATAGACATCTCTTAGGTTATGTAAATACAAAGAGTTATTGTTTTACGCTTTTCAACGATAAAATCTGGAAATTGCGTGATCGCATGATTATAATCAGCCCCGAAATGGATTGCGCAATCGTTTTCTATTTCTTGGCGTTGTTTGTTACTTTATTGCGTATCTCTAAGGAACCGAGAAGCATGCTAGAAAAGTTATTTAAACTCACTGAAAATGGCACAACTGTGCGCACTGAAATTATGGCGGGTGTCACTACCTTCCTGACAATGGCTTATATTATTTTTGTAAACCCCACTATGTTAGCCAGCACAGGAATGGATCAAGGCTCAGTGTTTGTTGCTACTTGTTTAGCGGCAATGATTGGCTGTTTTGTGATGGGTTTTTATGCTAACTATCCTGTTGCTCAAGCACCCGGTATGGGACTTAACGCCTTTTTCACCTACACCGTTGTGTTAGGTATGGGCCATACATGGCAAGTGGCTTTAGCGGCGGTATTCTTATCTGGTTTATGCTTTATTGCATTGAGTGTTATGCGAGTGCGTGAATGGATCATCAACGCGATCCCTCATTCATTACGTATCGGTATTTCAGCTGGTATTGGTTTATTTTTAGCGTTTATCGCTCTGCAAACATCAGGTATTGTCGTTGCTAGCCCTGCAACATTAGTGACGGCTGGCGATTTAACCAGTTTTCCAGCAATTATGGCTGCACTCGGTTTTTTCTTGACAATTTCTTTAGTACAACGCGGTTTTAAAGCCGCGGTATTGATTGCGATTTTAATTGTAACTGCGATCAGCATTATTGTTGGTGAAGTGGATTACAACGGCATTATCTCTATGCCACCAAGTATCGCTCCAACCTTTATGCAGCTTGATTTTTCAGGCGCGATGGAAGTGGGTTTAATCTCAATTGTGTTTGCTTTTTTGTTTGTCGATTTGTTTGATACCGCAGGCACATTGGTCGGTGTTGCAACTAAGGCAAACTTAATAGGTGAAGATGGTAAATTACCACGTTTAAATCGAGCGCTATTAGCAGACAGTACTGCAACCTCTATTGGTGCTCTACTGGGGACGTCAAATACCACATCTTTTGTTGAGAGTGTGTCGGGTGTCGCAGTTGGTGGGCGTACAGGCCTAACAGCCGTAACGGTTGGCGTGTTATTCTTGTTAGCCTTATTTTTTGCTCCGTTGGCTGGAATGGTTCCTGCCTATGCAACGGCGGGTGCGCTGTTTTATGTTGCTATTTTAATGATGTCAGGTTTGGTATCAATTGAATGGCGAGATTTAACGGAAGCGGCTCCTGTGGTTGTTGTGTGTTTATTAATGCCTCTAACTTACTCGATTGCAGAAGGTATTGGTCTTGGTTTTATCACATTTGCGGTTGTAAAAGCATTGAGTGGCAAGGGACGTGAAGTAAACATCAGTGTGTGGGTTATTTCAGCACTATTTCTTGCAAAGATTATTTTCTTATAAGCGTGATGTTATTTACGCTTACATAAATTTATGCGGTTTTAAATCGCTGTTTCAGAGGTTGTTTTACTATGAGTAATAAATTCGTCATCACTTGGGATAACATGCAAATGTACACACGCCAGCTAGCAGAAAAATTGCTACCAGCAGAGCAGTGGACAGGTATTATTGCAGTTAGTCGTGGCGGTTTAGTGCCTGCTGCTATTTTGGCGCGCGAA
Organism: Photobacterium sp. S4TG1; assembly: GCF_036040035.1. Classification (NCBI taxonomy): domain Bacteria; kingdom Pseudomonadati; phylum Pseudomonadota; class Gammaproteobacteria; order Vibrionales; family Vibrionaceae; genus Photobacterium; species Photobacterium sp. S4TG1. The sequence continues at coordinate 621,466 of NZ_JAYXUH010000001.1, read as the reverse complement.
TTAGGTATTCGTCATGTTGATACTGTATGTATCGCAAGCTACGATCATGATCATCAGCGTGATATGAAAGTGATCAAGCAAGCAGATGGTGATGGTGAAGGTTTTATCGTGGTTGATGACTTGGTTGATACTGGCGGTACTGCTGAAAAAATTCGTGAAATGTACCCACGAGCTAAGTTTGTGACTGTATGTGCTAAGCCGGCAGGTCAGCATTTAGTTGATGATTTTGTTGTTAGCATTCCACAAGATACTTGGATTGAACAACCTTGGGATATGGCGGTTACTTTCGTTGATCCTATTGCGAAAAAATAATACTTTTCTTTCACTACAGAACCAGCAATAACGTTATATTGTGGTGATGATCGTGCTTGAAAACTAAGTTTTATCAAAGACGTCACGTTGTTGGCGTCTTTTTTTATGGATTTTAGTTATTGGCAGCCGTTTAGGTATATTATCTAGGTCTATTAAGAGAAGTGATATATACGTTGGAGGATGCCGTGTCGGAACCATCAAAACAAAATTTATCAGAGAAGCTATTTGCTCCACGTCAAACCAGCAAAGAGACATCGAATATTGTTAAGATTGCACATGTCCGTAGTGGGGATGTAAACAATGCTCTTGATGGTGAAAGTCAACTTGAATGGTATCGTGTCCTACGTCGTCCGCAATGGATATGGCAAGGTGTTGATCCTGTTGAGCAAGAAGCGGTTTTAGCGCGCATAGCGGGTTCAAATGCTCCTCGAACAAATGACCATTTATTAGATACCGTTATTGGCTACCGTCCAGGAAATTGGGCCTATGAATGGTCTCAGTTAGCATCAAATTATCAGCAGTTAGCACGTACAGCGGCTAATAATGGCGAGAAACTAGCAGCATCAGAGTTGTTATTTAAAGCCAGTACCCATTATAGCATTGCTGCATATCCTTATATCAAAGGCGACCAGCTCGCTGATCAAGCAGAGTTACAAGCTAATCAAAGTTATCGTGAGGCGATTGAACTTCGCCCACATGATATGCGTAAAATTGATGTTAAATATGAAAATAAGACCTTTGAGGCATTCATTCATCTTCCGCGTACTGATAAGTTATTACCGACAGTTATTGTGAGCGGTGGTTTAGCGACATTACAAAGTGACTTGTGGCGTTTATATCAAGATTATTTAGGCCCTGCAGGATATGCAATGGTCACGCTTGATATGCCATCAGTGGGTCACAGTGATCGTTGGAATTTAACTGAAGATACCAGTCGTTTACACCAAGCGCTACTTCAACAAATTCGTGATGTGCCTTGGGTTGATAACCGCAATGTCGCGATGTTAGGGTTACGTATGGGCGGTAATGCTGCAATTCGACTTGGCTTTATGGAGCCTACACGCTTAAAAACCTGTGTTAGCATTGGCGGTACAATCAATAGTTTCCTCACTCAACCGAAACTATTAGATAAGATTCCACGAATGTATTTGGATGTGTTGGCATCACGTATGGGTAAAAATGGTCAAGCTGAAGCGAGTATTAAATCTCATTTGCCAGCATGGTCATTAAAAAACCAAGGCATACTCGGCCGTCGCCGGGTTGATATTCCCATGCTTGGTATTGGTTTGAAAAATGATCCTATTTGTCCTGAAATGGATAATCAACTGATTGCGTTATCAAGTTACGGTGGTAAAGCAATTACCTTACCCGCAAAGCCTATTTATGATGGTTATCATCGAGTGATGACTGAAGTAGTTAAATGGCTGGATGATAAAATGAAATAATTATCACCGCGATAATATGATCATTAACAATAACGGAATCGTACCTTAGTGTGATTCCGTTTTTTTATAATAAAATATATTGTCATGATATTGTTAGCAAAATTGACGGCTATAGTTTGTTATTTTGTTAAAAAGTATCCATAATGTAGTCAATTATTATTGTGCTGAGCGTAATAGTTTAATGCGCTGTGAATAATATAAAAGGTAGTAAGTCTTACTTGCGTATTCAATACCGCTGACTATGGATGGACAAAATAATGACAACAGCAACAAGCTTTCCACCACATGGCCGTTTAATGTCTAAATTGACGGCAATAGGCCCTTATCTTCGTGAGAAAAAATCACAACCCCAACGGTTCTTTTTTGATTGTTTAGCGAGTTGTGTCAATGCTGAAAAAGAACCTGAATTACGTGAATTTTGGGGATGGTGGTTAGTGATGACTGCAACTGATACTGGCTATGAATATGACTATAATTTTGGTCGATTTAATGCCGCAGGTGAGTGGGTTGATGGCAAATTACCCGCTAAACATAAAGAAGCAGTATTAAAAACATTGACGGATTTCTACTCAAAATTAACACCTTTTATCATTGATGAGTGTGAGTTAACACTCGCTCCTGCTGCAATATTAACTCAGACTCCACTCACTGAATTATCGGCTAACTAAGCCATATTATTTTTTTAGTTAGCCAGAATAACCACTGGCGACATTGAATCGTGCGGTTGTGAGATTTCAATCAATATGCACAAATATTGTCGCTGCGTGGTACAAGTGTTATTCATTAGGGATGTTTATGCTTAAACATCCTCCTAAAGCCGATTAATATTGATTTTGTCATTGTTTTTTTCTTGTGCTTTTCGATAGGGATTGATACAACAAAGAACATTTATTCTTTCAATCTATTTGATCTCATGGCTGATTCAAAAAAATCTCATGCTCAACAGCAAGACGCTGCCGCAACACATACAATTGTCGTCAAACTAGGTACTAGCGTGCTAACAGGTGGCACACTGAAACTTGATCGTGCCCATATGGTTGAGTTAGTGCGTCAATGCGCTATGTTACGTAGTCAAGGCCATAAAATTATCATTGTTACTTCAGGTGCGATCGCGGCTGGTCGTGAGCATTTAGGTTACCCCGAACTACCCAAAACAATGGCGAGTAAACAATTACTGGCCGCAGTTGGACAAGGTCGCTTAATTCAAGAGTGGGAAACCTTGTTTGGCATTTATGGGATCAATATTGGTCAAATGTTATTAACGCGCGCTGATTTAAACGATCGCGAACGCTATTTAAATGCGCGCGATATGCTGGTGGCATTATTAGATAACGGTATTGTGCCGGTTGTTAATGAAAATGATGCCGTAGCAACGACTGAGATCAAAGTAGGTGATAACGATAACCTTTCTGCACTTGTCGGTATTTTAGGTGGTGCGGACAAGCTATTATTAATGACAGACCAAGCCGGTTTATTTACCGCGGATCCACGCAGTAATCCTGATGCCGAGTTAATCCATGAAGTACATACCATCGATGATAAGCTACGTAAATTAGCGGGTGGCACGGTGGGTGGATTAGGTACTGGCGGTATGGCAACGAAGTTACAAGCAGCAGAAGTGGCTTGTCGTGCGGGTATCGAAGTTATTATTGCCGCGGGACGTCGCGTTGATGTGATTGTTGATCTTGCTGCAGGTAAAGCGGTAGGAACACGTTTTCTTCCTTTAGAATCACCACTTGAAGGCCGTAAGCAATGGATCCTTGCTGGTCCACCGCCAGCGGGTGATATTGTGATTGATGATGGTGCTGTAACCGCTGTGCAGCAAAAAGGCAGTAGTTTACTTGCTAAAGGGATCACTCTGGTAAAAGGCACTTTTGAGCGCGGTGAAGTCGTCCGTATTTTTGATAGCAAAAATGTTTTACTGGCACGAGGTATTAGTCGTTATTCAAGTGATGATATGGCTAAAATTGCAGGTAAACACAGCCATGATATTCATCAGGTTTTAGGTTATGAATACGGTCATGCTGCTATTCACCGTGATGATATGGTTGTTATTTAGTTGTAGTGATAATTCAACCGATAACTTATTAAGCATTGAATTTGAATTTAAGTAAGGAATTATTGTGAATCTTGAAATAATGGGACAAGCGGCGCAGCAAGCTGCGTTTGAATTAGCGACCACTGCAACTTCGATAAAAAATACTGCGCTAGCGATTATTGCAGATGAATTAGAAGCACACCAAGCGGCTATTCTTACAGCTAATAAACAAGATATTGATGCCGCTGTTGCGAGTGGTATGTCTGATGCGTTAATCGATCGTTTATTACTTAACGACGAACGCATTTGTGCTATTGCTAATGATGTGCGTAATGTTATTAACTTAAATGATCCTGTTGGTGCCGAACTTGATAGTCGTGTACTTGAAAATGGTATGCGTTTAAGCCGTCGTCGAGTGCCGCTAGGTGTTGTTGGTGTCATTTATGAGGCTCGCCCTAATGTAACCATTGATATTGCAGCACTGTGCCTTAAAACCGGTAATGCCAGTATTTTGCGTGGCGGTCGTGAAACATTCTATTCAAATATGGCACTGGTAAAAGTCATTCAATCTGCATTAGCTAAAGCGGGTTTACCTGCCGCGTCTGTGCAATATATCGAACAGCCTGATCGTGAATACGTCTCGCAGCTACTTAAGCTTGATCAATATGTTGATATGATTATTCCTCGTGGTGGTGCTGGTTTACATAAGATGTGTAAAGAAAACAGTACTATTCCCGTTATCATTGGCGGCTTTGGTATTAGCCATATGTATGTTGATGATAGTGCCGATCTATCTCGATCATTAGATGTGGTTGAAAATGCGAAGGTGCAGCGCCCTTCGGCATGTAACTCATTAGATACGTTATTAGTTAATGAACAGATAGCAGCGACTTTTTTACCACGTTTAGTGGAACGTATGAATAAAGCCCAAGTAACACTGGTCGCTGACGATGCTGCGTTTAATTTACTTGAAGGTAAAGCAAGTTTATTACGTAAAGCTGAAGCGGGTGACTTTGATACTGAATGGTTAAGTTATACGTTAGGCGTTAAAGTTGTTGCTGATGTTGATGAAGCTATTGCGCATATGCGTAAACATAATGCGAGTCATTCAGATTCAATCCTAACTAATAATATTCAAGCGGCAGAGCGATTTGTTAATGCGGCAGGTTCCGCTGCGGTATATGTGAATGCATCTACTCGTTTTACTGATGGTGCACAATTTGGTTTAGGTGCTGAAGTGGCGGTATCTACACAAAAACTGCATGCTCGAGGTCCAATGGGCTTAGAAGAATTGACCAGCTATAAATGGGTCGGTATTGCTGATTACCTGAGCCGTCCGTAATTAGTAACAAAGATAATACATATCAAAAAAGCTGCCGATAAAATGGCAGCTTTTTTATTGGTGTTAAATTGCTTGTTTAAGCTTCGCAAGTCCATATGCGGCAATGGTGACGCTATCTTTTAATTCACCGTTAATGATCATTGCTTCAAATTCAGTAATAGAAAAAGATTGGCTGATGAGATCTTCTTCTTCAGCATCTCGGTGTTGCTCTGGTGATGAGTGGAGTTGGGTCGCAAGATAAATGTGACAGGTTTGATTTAAAAAACCATAAGCAATAAATTGGCTACCAAGGTAAACCATATTATCTGCTATTAATCCTGTTTCTTCTTGGAGTTCACCTTTAGCAAGATCAAGATGATCCGCATCAGGGTTTGCTTCCCACGCCCCTTGTGGAATTTCCCAACACCGTTGTTGAATACTATAGCGAAATTGTTGTACTAGCTGAATGCGACCATTATCAATCGCTAAAATAGCGGCACAATCGGGCTTTTCAACCACACCATAAATGCCTTTGGCACCACTTTGACGCTGGATTTTATCTTCGCGTACTGTCATCCATTTATTTTGATAAACAACGCGGCTGTCTAATGTTTTTATATCAGTCATTTTTATCCTGCGAGTGGTTGCTGTCGTGAGTGTTATTAGTCTTCGTGGGTTGTAATGGCTGAGGCTCGTCAAATGGTGTTTGTGGTGGTTGTCTTTTTTTTAGTCCGGTACGCATATAAGCGGTGTACTTTAAAGCGGCAATATTACTGGCGATTACTGCGATAATAATGACACAGATAACCCAAGGATTAAAAAACCATTCCATATTCACCTCACAACCATAATGTCTATATCAATCCACTGTATTTGATGAGTGTGATTGATCTCGAGTTCAAATCATTGTTATAGAGTATCAAAAATATGGGTTAGCGACGATGGCTTCATGATAATAACAATGCATAATTATCTATCAAATATCGCATTATTAGCTGTTCAATAGTGTTATCTGAACAGCCTTAATGATGATGACGAAGGACGCGTAACTATAGAATATTATTTAGAATCCGCTGATACATATCAGTCAGCTTTTCAAGGTCAGTGACTTTAACGCATTCATTAACTTTGTGGATAGTTGCATTAACTGGTCCTAATTCAACTACTTGTGCGCCTGTACGAGCAATAAAACGACCATCTGAAGTTCCACCCGTTGTCAGTAATTGTGGCGAAGTCTGGTTTATGTCAGTAATGGCAGCAACAACGGCATCAACTAATGTTCCACTATCAGTTAAGAAAGGATGGCCACTTAAGGTCCACTTTAGATCGTAGTCTAGGCCATGCGCGTCAAGGATTGAATGTACGCGGCGTTTAATATCGACGTCAGTTAATTCTGTGCTGAAGCGAAAATTAAACTGTATTTCACATTGGCCTGGAATAACATTTGATGCACCAGTACCTGCAGCAATATTAGGAATCTGAAAGCTGGTTGGCGGAAAGAAGTCATTACCGCTATCCCAATGGGTTGCGGCTAATTCAGCTAACGCGGGCAAGGCTTTATGAATCGGATTATTCGCTAAATGTGGGTAGGCAACATGGCCTTGAATACCTTTAACGAGCAGATCTCCTGTAATAGAACCACGACGACCATTTTTAACAATATCACCAACAGTATCAGTACTTGATGGCTCACCAACAATACACATATCTATTTTTTCATTGCGCGCTTCAAGTGTGTCAATTACGCGAGTGGTACCATTAATAAAAGGGCCTTCTTCATCAGAAGTGATCAGAAGTGCAATCGATCCTTTATGATCCGGTTTTTGTGCGATAAAACGTTCAATCGCAACAACCATACACGCCAGTGAACCTTTCATATCAGCGGCACCACGTCCATGTAAGTAGCCATCAATAATTGTGGGTTGAAAAGGTGGTGTATGCCATTGCTCGATAGGTCCTGAAGGCACAACATCGGTATGACCAGCAAATACAAACAGTGGTGCTTGAGTGCCACGACGAGCCCACAAATTCACTGTATCTTCAAACACCATGGTTTCAATACTAAATCCTAATGCTTGTAAGCGCGCGATCATAACTTGTTGGCAGCCAGCATCTTCAGGTGTGACTGAAGGGCGAGACATTAAGTCTTTTGCTAGTGCAATAACGGGACTGTCAGACATCCTTGTATCCTTGTTATTTAGTAAGAAAAATAGCGTTATATTGGTCAGGTTTAAAACCTAAGTAGTAATGGTTATTATGCTGTAATAACGGACGCTTAATCATTGCGGGTTGCTCTAGCATTAATTGTAATGCTGTCTCACGATCAAGGTTGGCTTTTTGTTCTGCGGTTAATTGACGGAAAGTTGTGCCTCGTTTATTAACCATTGCTTCCCAACCAAGTGCTGCTTCAAAGATTTCTAGTTGCGCAAGATCAAGCCCATCAGTGCGATAATCATGAAATTGATAAGCGATATTTTCAGCAGCAAACCATTGCTTCATTTTTTTGATGGTGTCGCAGTTTTTTATACCGTAAGCGATAGTATTCATATTTGACTGACTTTTTTATAATAAGTAGATTATCTTTTATAGCGAGATTATTAGGTTATCGCAACCGTTGTGCTTTTATTGGGAGTATTTACGGTAACTTACTTAAGCGGTGATAATTATAATAATGCGATCAAGTTCACTTTTATTTGTATCCATAATGATGAAACCGAATGTCTCGTTGATCAAACGCAACATCCTTGTTTGAGAACGGGCAATAATAGGCACAGTATATTATGGAGGCCCCAATGGAACTGAATCCGGTTTTTGCCCGTAGACTTTATCTGGCTTTACTTGTTGAGCACACGGAACGTCCTAATGTTCCTCGTTTAATTGAACAAACGGGTTGGCCCCGACGGACGATTCAAGATGTATTAAAAGCCTTACCTGGGCTTGGTATCGAATTGACGTTTATTCAAGATGGGCGACGTCATAATGATGGTTATTATAAATTAAGTGACTGGGGACCTTTTGACCTGCAATGGGTTGAATCGCGTGAACAGGATTTAATTACCTCTTTAGCGTTGTAAGCTAGAACTATCAGAATGATTAAATACCGCAGTGTGTTTATCACTGCGGTTTTTTATAGCCTTAATAACCTATATTTTGCAAATAGAGTACCGTTGCGGCGGTGCGTGATTTGACTTGCAGTTTGCGTAATAAACTTTTCATATGTACTTTTACTGTCGCTTCTGAAATAAACAGTGAGTCCGCAATGACTTTATTGCTATGGCCTTTAGCAACTTCTTGTAATATCTGGTTTTCTCTTTCTGTTAAGCTTGAAAATAGGGTGTTTTCAACACAATTACTATTTAAGTATGTTGTTACAACCTCGCTATATGCTTTCCCCCCTGTTAGTGCGCTTTTTAGTAAAGCGACTAATTCATCCGGTTCGGTATCTTTAAGTAAATAGCCATCAGCACCAGCCTCGATAAGCGTTTTGATATCAGCATGATTGTCTGACACCGTAAGGATAACAATACAGGCATCGACACCTTCATTACGAAGCGTAATTAAAGTGTCTAAACCTGACATACCTTTCATGTTGAGATCCAATAAAATAAGATCGGCGGGAAGCTTATGAGCAAGGGCAATGGCTTCATTGCCATTACTGGCTTCGCTAATAACATCAAAAGCGTTATCAAAACTCAATAGTTGACCAATGCCTCTGCGCATTAATGGATGATCATCGACGATCATTACTTTCCAAGGTGCCATCTTTTTATCCTTCTGATAATGCGAACTGTAATTTAACTTGACTACCAACACCGATTTTAGAATGAAGGGTTAACTCTCCTTTTAAGCGAGAAGCACGCTCTTGCATGATATTTAAACCGTAGTGATTAAGCTTTGAGTTTGAGGGGTCAAAGCCAACCCCATCATCAGTAATTTCAATATAAATAATGCTGTGATGTTGATGACAAGTAATTTTTATTTGCTTGGCATTGGCATGTTTGATTGCATTTAATACTGCTTCTCGAATTATCTGCAATAAGTGGACCTGATTATGTGCAATTAATGCCATTGACGGTAATTGGTTTTCAATTTCAAATTGGGCTGATGTTTGTTCTCGCAAGGGGATTAACAATTGCGTTAATGCTTCACTGAAATTGGCTTCTTTAATGGTTAATCGAAAGGTACTTAATAGCTCACGTAATTGGGTATAAGCATTTGATAGTTCTTCATCAATGGTTTGTATTGTTTGTTGCTGGCGTTCATCGGTGTTAGTCAGTTGTCGTTTTAATAGCGTTAATTGAATTTTAAGATACGACAATGACTGTGCTAATGAGTCATGCAGTTCACGAGCAATTGTCGCTCGTTCTTCCATCAGTAATAACTGCTCGGTTTGTTTTTGAGTGCGGTTGTAATAAATGCCACGACTTAAAATATTAGCGATATTTTCAATCAATGCCAGATCAGGGCAAGGTAATTGATATTGCCACCATAATTGCCCCATTGTTTCACCATCAATTAATAATTGTTGGCGGTGCCAAGTTGTTGGTTGCTCTTTACCTACGGTAATTTCAGTAGTGGTGCCGTTTGATTCTTCAATAACTAACTTGGCTGCGGTTAAGCCATCAATTGCGATTAATGTTTTTAACATATGCTGAAAGTGATGGTGAGTTAAGCGGCTAACCGAGAGTTGTTGTGAGCAGTTATATAACACTTTTAATGATTCATTGGCATGGCGCAGACGGTGAGTTTTTTCATTGACACTTTGCTCTAAATCGCAATAAAAATTATTTAAATCGACAGCCATTTGAGTAAAGGTACGCGCCAGAATTCCTAATTCATTATTACTATTATTATTGATGGTTAATGAAAATTGATGTTGTTTGATTTGTTTACATCCTGCCATTAATTGATTGAGCGGCAGTACTATTTTTCGTTGAGTAAAATGAATTGTAAATAACACTACCATTAAAATAAGTACGAGCCCAATGGCACTAATTAATGCCAATAGATACAACTTGTTTTCTGATGATTGCTGTAATTCAAAGACAAAATCATCGATACGCTCAACAAAAGGAGCGACCTGAGTTAGATAGCCATCTTTATCCATTTGCTCCAATTGTGGGCGTACGGCTTGCCATGTCAGAAGTAATTCTGAGTAGTGATGTTGTATTTCTTGCGGAACATACCAATGGTGCAAGGCCTGCATCGCTGGTGATGTTAAGGATTGCTCAAACTCTGCGGTATGAAGATTAAGTAGTGGTGAATGGGTTTCTATATCAAATGCCAAGCGATAACTTTGCATTCTTAAAGAGCCCGCCGTATTGATAGCTGCTGCATCGTTAAGACTCGAAACTAACATGCATAGCGCTAAGCTGCTCGTCGTTGCCACTAAAAAGAGAATAGTGACCATTGAGCGGCCAATTGTGCTAGTCACTGAGTTAACTTTTTGTTGCTGCATGCATTGCCGCCGACGGGTAAATATGAATAATTATTAATGGAAAAATGCGCTAGGTATTATTTATCTGAGTTGTGTTGAGTCTGCTATTCTTTTAGTGACTGGTTACACGATAAATTTGCAAATAGTAGACATTATCCATCATGTTTTATTGATCTAGATCAATGTATAGCATCAATTACCCCTTAGTGGGTATGTTCGCAGTTATGACGATATTTAAAAATAACGTAAAAGAACATGAATAGAAAGTGAATGGCAATAAGATGGAATAATTTGTCATCCTCTAATGTTGATATATAAAAGGAGAGCGCTGTGATTAATCGTTCCCGTCGAGGTTTCTTTACTCGTCAGCGCCGCTCTCCGCAGCAACGCTTGCCTTGGTTAAAGAACGAAAACACCTTCACTGATCACTGCCTGCGTTGTAATGCTTGTGTTGATGCATGCCAAACAAAGGTGATTGTAAAAGGTGATGGTGGCTTTCCTGTGGTGGATTTTCATCATGGAGAAGGTGAATGTAGTTTTTGTTATCAATGTGCAAATGTGTGCCCCGAACCTTTATTTGAGCTCCAATCCCAATCGCCATGGATGCAAGTGGCGTCGATTAATTCATCGTGTATCGCGCTTAATAATGTTGAATGCCGAAGTTGTGGCGATCAATGTGAGACACAAGCTATCAGCTTTTCTTTACAAGTGGCGAAGGTTGCTCAACCAGAGATTAGTCAGGTTGATTGCAGTGGATGTGGTGCATGTATTAGTAGTTGTCCTGTGGCTGCGATTGAAATGATAACGCCTTAAATTTAAAGAATCATAGAGAGTAAACATGACATTAAATGAAGTGCATACCTCAAGCCTTATCGTTCACGTTAAGCCACAATATTTAGCAACGATTAGCCAACAGATTTTAGCTATACCGAACACAGAAATTCCTGCGACAAGTGAAGAAGGTAAAATTATCGTAGTACTTGAGACAGAGAACCAAGGCTACGTAACTGATGCAATTGATAAAATTAATAATTTAGACCATGTGTTAATTACTTTTTTGGTCTATCACCATATTGAGCACTACGATACACAAGCTGAGGGTAAGCTATGAAAATGACAAGAAGAGCATTTGTGAAGGCAAATGCTGCAGCATCAGCTGCTGCGGTAGCGGGTATTTCGTTGCCAGCATCAGCGACGAATTTAATTGTTAGTTCTGATGAAACGAAGATTAAATGGGATAAAGCGCCTTGTCGTTTTTGTGGTACAGGTTGTTCAGTTTTAGTCGGAACTCAAAATGGACGAGTCGTTGCCACTCAAGGTGATCCAAAAGCGCCTGTAAACAAAGGTCTTAATTGTATTAAAGGCTATTTCTTATCGAAAATAATGTACGGTAAAGATCGTTTACAAACACCATTGTTACGCATGAAAGATGGTGAGTACCATAAAGAAGGTGAGTTTACGCCTGTCTCATGGGATCACGCGTTTGATGTGATGGCTGAGAAGTGGAAAGCAGCATTGAAAAAGCAAGGTCCTACAGGTGTTGGTATGTTTGGCTCTGGTCAATGGACTGTTATGGAAGGCTATGCGGCTTCTAAAATGATGAAAGCAGGCTTTCGTTCAAACAATATAGATCCCAATGCCCGTCACTGTATGGCATCTGCGGTTGTTGGTTTTATTCGTACCTTTGGTATTGATGAGCCAATGGGGTGTTACGATGATTTAGAGCATGCAGATGTGTTTGTACTTTGGGGTTCAAATATGGCTGAAATGCACCCTGTATTATGGACACGAATGACTGATCGTCGTTTGAGTCATTCCCATGTAAAAGTAAATGTGTTATCGACTTATGAGCACCGCTCGTTTGAGCTAGCCGATAATGGCATGATTTTCCATCCGCAAACTGATTTAGCTATTGCCAACTATATTGCTAATTACATTATTGAAAATGATGCTGTGAATTGGGATTTTGTTAATAAACATACTCATTTCAAACGTGCTCAAACCGATATTGGCTACGGTTTACGTGATGATAATCCATTACAAAAGCAGGCTGAAAATCCTAATTCAGGTGAACTATTCCCAATGACATTTGATGAATATAAAGCGTCAGTTGCGGAATATACTCTTGAAAAAGCGTCACAAATGTCAGGTGTTGAACCTGAAAAACTGGTTGAGTTAGCTAAATATTATGCCGATCCTAAACTCAAAGTAATGTCTTTATGGACCATGGGAATGAACCAACATACTCGTGGTGTATGGATGCAAAGTTTGGTTTATAACTTGCATTTATTAACCGGTAAAATTTCAACGCCGGGTAATAGTCCATTTTCATTAACCGGTCAGCCTTCAGCATGTGGTACTGCACGTGAAGTCGGTACGTTTGCTCACCGTTTACCTGCTGATTTACTGGTTGCTAATCCTAAGCACCGTGCTATTGCTGAAAATATTTGGAAGTTGCCTGAAGGTACGATTCCACCCAAACCGGGTTACCACGCCGTGCAGCAAGATCGAATGCTGAATGACGGTAAATTAAACGCGTATTGGGTGATGTGTAATAACAACATGCAAGCAGGTCCTAATATTAATGAAGAACGTTTACCGGGTTACCGTAATCCAGATAACTTTATCGTGTGTTCTGACCCTTATCCAACAGTTACCGCTCAAGCGTCTGATCTGATTCTACCAACGGCAATGTGGGTTGAAAAAGAAGGCGCTTATGGTAATGCAGAGCGTCGTACTCAAGCTTGGTATCAACAAGTTAAAGCGCCTGGTGATGCTAAGTCTGATTTATGGCAGATCATGGAATTTTCAAAGCGGTTTAAGGTTGAAGAAGTGTGGGATGAAGCATTACTGAATAAGATGCCTCAGTATCGCGGTAAAACGATGTACGATATTTTATTTCTTAACGGTCACGTTGATAAGTTCCCATTAACCGAAGCGCAACCATTGAATGATGATGCTCAAGCACAAGGTTATTACGTTCAAAAAGGGCTCTTTGAAGAGTATGCAAGTTTTGGCCGTGGTCATGGGCATGATTTAGCACCTTATGATACTTATCATAAAGTTCGTGGCTTACGTTGGCCTGTCGTGGATGGCAAAGAAACCCAATGGCGTTTTAAAGAAGGATCTGATCCCTATGCTAAAAAAGGCTCAGGTTGGGACTTTTATGGTAAACCTGATGGTAAGGCATTAATCATTTCAGCACCCTATGAAGCACCACCGGAAGTGCCTGATCAAGATTATGATATGTGGCTATGTACTGGACGTGTGTTAGAGCATTGGCACACAGGTACCATGACACGTCGTGTACCAGAACTATATAAAGCAGTGCCAGATGCATTGTGTTATATCAATCCTCAAGATGCTAAAGCCCGTAATCTTCGTCGTGGTGATGAAGTGTTGCTATCTTCTCGTCGTGGTGAAGTGCGATGTAGAGTGGAAACGCGAGGCCGTAACCGTCCTCCTGTAGGCTTGGTATTTTTACCGTTTTTTGATGCCAATATTTTAGTTAATAAATTGATCTTGGATGCAACTGATCCATTGTCGAAACAGACAGATTTTAAGAAATGTCCTATCAAGATCACCAAGATCTAATCAATTAATTCAGCGAACGAGGGGTGTCGTTTGCTGTAACTAGAATATGTACCGAAACGGAGAACAGCATGAAGAAATTAATTTTTACAGTATTAGTTGCAGGACTGATGCTAACTGGTATTGCACATAGTGATGATAATAAAGTCACGACTGCAGCTGAAACCGCAACCACAACGGCAAATATTGCGGCGGCGGCGAAATTAGATAATCCTGGTGGTATTGGCGGTCTGGAATCATTGCGTGGTCAGGCTGAAATTGAAGCGACGCGTTCTGCTGATATGATGAAACATTATCCAAAAGATCAAGGGGTAATAGACAGTGATTATATTTATCAGCCACCATTAATCCCACATACCATTCGTCACTATGAAGTGTCACTTAACGCCAATAAATGTCTTGCATGCCACAGTTGGAAAAATTCCAAAGAGATGGGGGCAACCAAGATCAGTGTGACTCATTATGTGTCACCACAACAAGGTCAAGTGTTGTCTGATGTGTCACCTAGTCGTTATTTTTGTCTGCAATGTCATGTGCCTCAAGCCGATGCTAAGCCATTAGTTGAAAATGATTTTAAACGTGTAAGTGCATTACGTTAATCGTGACTGAATAGTAAAAGGTTGATCTATGAAGTTGTTAAAAACATTTTGGTTACGACTAAAAACACCCAGTAAAGTTGCTGTTGGACTTGTTCTCTTTATGGGATTTATGGGGGGATTATTGTTCTGGGGCGGGTTTAATACCGTCATGGAAAAAACCAACTCAGAAGAATTCTGTGCTGGATGTCATGCGCCAATCGTAAAAGAGATTCAAGAAACGATACACTTTTCCAACCGTTCAGGGGTAAGAGCGATTTGTTCAGACTGCCATGTGCCGCATAATTGGACGGATAAAATTGTGCGTAAGGTACAAGCTTCAAAAGAAATCGTCGCCCATATGATGGGAACGATTGATACGCCTGAAAAATTTAATGCTCGTCGTGGTCATTTAGCTGAACGAGAATGGCAGCGTATGAAAAATAATGATTCTCAAGAATGCCGTAATTGCCATCAGTTCAATTATATGGACTTTTCCGAGCAAGCACCTCGTAGTGCCAAACAACATTCGACTGCATTAGCATCCGGCGATAAAACCTGTGTTGATTGTCATAAGGGGATTGCCCATAAGTTACCAGATATGAAAGATGTAGCTGGGTGGCAATAAACCAAAGGAGAAACAATGAGTACGCTAGAATCGGTAATTTGGCATGTGTTGGGTTATGCGGCAATGCCGGTGATTATTCTGTCTGGTTTTGTGGCGGTTGCTGCTGTAAGTGTGTGGCTGTTGTCGCTAGGTAAAGACAAAAAAGTAAATTAAATAGCGTTAACAACGCAATAATGAAGCCATGATAATTCAAGTAACTACTTGGGTTATCATGGCTTTTTGTTTTTATATCGAATTATTGGATGTAAATTAGTGGTTATTTGTTAATTGCTGGTGGTTGATGTGTCATGAATTAATTGTTGTTCGATTAATCGGGTTCTAAATTGTTGTGCCCGTTTACGGTTGACGCCAAAATCAGAATAACCACTGCGAGAGATAGATCTTACATGCAGTTGTTGTGCGTGTTGCTTTACTTCAAAGTCATCGACAAACCCAAATACAGCACTGGTAACTTCAATATGAAAATAATTACCATCATGCTCAATCAACTTTGCCCCTGGTAACGTTTGGGCGACAGCAATAATATCAGACCAACGTTGAACACCTTGGGCTGTAAGTGTAAAAGGCGCAAGCTTAAATTTTTCACGTTGCTCAAGTGTCGATACACAATGAGATTTATTATCGCAAGGCATGTCTATTTGACGTTGCCATGGCGTTGTTTGGGGATCGGCACAACCACTGATTAACCCACCAATTGCCGTTATGAAACCAATAATTTTCATATTTTTTCTCATCATAGTGTACTGGCAGAT
This sequence comes from Photobacterium sp. S4TG1, assembly GCF_036040035.1. Lineage (NCBI taxonomy): Bacteria > Pseudomonadati > Pseudomonadota > Gammaproteobacteria > Vibrionales > Vibrionaceae > Photobacterium > Photobacterium sp. S4TG1. The sequence goes on along the minus strand of NZ_JAYXUH010000001.1, from coordinate 605,367 downwards.
ATTAGATAAATACCAAAACCAATCCAAGAGGCAATGACAAGCCCCCACGGTAGCCAATGTTGCTTATAGATAATGTGTGGTGCTAATAATGGCGTATCGGTGGTTGTATTAGGTTGAGTATTTTTGACTTGCTGAGTTTTCTTCTTTAATTTATCGCGCTCTCTGGCTTTGGCTTTCTGTTGCTTTTTATATTGCTCTATCCCTTTTTGAATTCCTTGTGCGATAAGTTTAGTTTGCTCTTTTGTTTGGCCTTCTTTTTGCGTGGCTTTAGCAACGCGTAATGCTTCTATTTGTGTTTCTGCAGAAGGCGCTGTATTTTTTTTCATGGTCGTCATACGCACTAGTGACCTTATTGATAAATGGTTATAAGGGTGATTATATCTGATTACTTTATTTTAGCAGCAGTAGTGCTGTATGTATGGTTGTTGTTATATATGTTGAAATTTATATATTTACGGCTTTTTGTATGAAAATTCCAGTTTTAGATGAACGCGGTGTTAATATTATATTCATATTGTAACTTTATGATTAAAAAGAATTTAGTAGTCTTTATTAGCCATAGGTATTGGTTGATAAATAACCTTATTTTGTTGGTTTTAGATCAAAAAACGTGACTTGCACGGCAATATACATAAATGAAAAGTGCGGTATTCCACAAAAATAACGCTTCGATAGTACTTAATACGCAGTGATCGATTAGAGTCGAAATTAAGCCATAGTGTATTGATGTTATCTTAATTGATGCGTATTGAGTTGAACAGGTAAGAGGGAAGTTGTTTGCTTTATCCTATCAATGCTTATGATGATCATGGGCAGTTAAAATTAAATAAGATGCTATGGCTAGCGCTGATTTTTAATGCGAAAGCATTGGTGATTTTTATCATGGCGGGGGTGAGTCGAACCCAAGGCGGACAACTGCTTGAGTTGATTTATCCTCTTCGAGAAACACTTTATATAGGCATGGTGTTTGGAAGTCCTGCCTTATTATTAATGTGGTTATCGGGTCAGCGTAATAGCAATAATAAAGTTGTACATTATCTGTGGCAGCATGGACAAAAATTATTAATAGCTGCATACAGTATCGATTTTGCTTTGCAAATATATCATCTCGTGTTGAGTCAAGGTGCATTCTCTTGGGTTCGTGCATCAACCTTGTTATTAACTGTTTGGCTAGGATTGTATCTAGTTCGAAGTTCACGAGTAAGAGATGTGTTTGCGTATTAGCTTGTAGAGAGGTAATCGCAATGGAAAAGTTAACAATGGGTAAGGGACAATTATTTCTTAGTTCATTACTGAGCCCATTAGCTATGGCTGATTGGTTGTTAGATGTGAGTTTTGAAATACACAGTGCTTGTCGCTTACGACAGATGGTAAATACATCATTGTCTTTATTACCTGGCGAAGAAACCATTTTCTTTGAAGGGTTAAGTGAAGATAATCATCATTCATATCGTGAAGTGGTCGGCAGTGCGCAATTACTCGATGTTTCGGCGGAAAGCGTTAGCATTGCATTACAAGTACAAGAACGATTAGATGATGGTGGGTGGCGAACTATTTTAGCGCAAACATTATCGACGGGATTAAATATGCCAATGCTGTTTGAATCTGGCGAACCCAATTGTGAGCATGTTAAATTACAAGTTGAGGTGATGACCGCATAAGCCATCAATTAAATATGAGTTACGATTATATATAAGAAACGCGACTATTTTATAGTGGCGTTTTTTTATGGCTGCTTATAAATAGTCTACAATAATGGCTGTAGTTTTATACTAATTACAATAAGTATCTGACTTTACTGAATGATCTCTTACGTTATTTTCAATAATGGATACCCATGAGGGTGATAGGGAATGTAATACTTTTAAAGGTCTTCAATTAATGAGTAGGATTACCTATGAGCGGCTCAATGATTTTAGATGTCTGTATTCAAGAACAATAGGAAAAGTGCCATAGAGGTGGTCTAGTGCGCTTTTATAAGCAAAGATAGGTTTATAATAGATAAAAAAAACGCAGCTAGAAAGCTGCGTTTTTTATTAAGATAGTAACTATCTTATTTCTTGATGCGTAGTACTGGTGTTTCACCAACGTTTACTGCACCAGATAGCTTGATTAGCTCTTTGATCTCGTCCATGTTAGAGATAACAACTGGCGTCAATGTTGACTTAGCTTTCTCTTCTAGAAGTGCAAGATCGAATTCGATGATAGTGTCGCCAACTTTAACAGATTGGCCTTCTTCAGCGATGCGAGTAAAACCTTCGCCTTTAAGTTCAACAGTATCAATACCGAAGTGAACAAAAAGTTCGATGCCATCGTCAGACTCAATAGAGAAAGCGTGGTTAGTTTCAAAAATCTTACCGATAGTACCGTTTACTGGTGCAACCATTTTGTTGCCAGTTGGTTTGATAGCAATACCATCACCAACAATTTTTTCAGCAAATACTACATCAGGCACATCTTCGATGTTAACGATTTCGCCAGAAAGTGGTGCGATAATTTCAATTACACTAGCTTCACTGCTGTCGTCAGAAACCATTTTCTTTAATTTGTCAAACAGGCCCATATCGTTGCTCCTAAGCGTTGTTATTTTATCTGCAGCTATATTTTATTAGCAGATGGTCTTTTCTGCGATGAATTTTTCTACGTGCTCTTCAATCTCTGCTGCTGTAGGAAGAGTTAATGCATACTCTGCCATTGCTTTAACGTCAGCAAAGTTAGCATTACGGATAACTTTCTTAACGCGAGGGATAGAAATAGCACTCATGCTGAACTCGTCCAGACCCATACCTAGTAGAAGTAGAGTTGCACGTTCGTCGCCAGCAAGTTCACCACACATACCTGTCCACTTACCTTCAACGTGAGAAGCATCAATAACTTGCTTGATCACAGTAAGTACAGCAGGCGATAGTGGATTGTAGAGATGAGAGATAAGCTCATTACCACGGTCAACTGCTAGAGTATACTGGGTTAAATCGTTGGTACCAATACTAAAGAAAGAAACTTCTTTCGCTAAGTGGTGTGCAATCGCTGCGGCTGCTGGTGTTTCAACCATAACACCGATCTCGATGTTAGTGTCAAACGCTAAACCTTCAGCAGTTAATTCAACCTTAAATTCTTCGATAGCTGCTTTTAATGTACGTACTTCTTCAACCGAAATAATCATCGGGAACATGATACGTACTTTACCGTGTGCTGACGCACGCAGAATAGCACGGAATTGGTCACGAAGTATTTCACGACGATCTAGGCTGATACGAATTGCACGCCAACCCAAGAATGGGTTCATTTCTTTAGGAAGATCTAAGTAAGGTAGATCTTTATCACCACCGATATCCATAGTACGGATAATCACTGGCTCGCCATGCATTGCTTCTGCAACTTCTTTATATGCTTGGTACTGTTCTTCTTCTGTAGGTAAAGAATCACGGTCCATGAACAAGAATTCAGTACGGTATAGACCAACGCCTTCACCGCCATTACGGTTAACGCCAGCACAATCTTTAACTGTACCAATGTTACCGCATACTTCAACTTGCTTGCCATCAAGTGTAATAGCAGGAAGATCTTTTAGCTTAGCTAGTTCTTCTTGCTCTGCTTTATTAGCATCACGGATAGCTTTAAATTTGTTTAGTTCATCATCAGTTGGGTTGATAACAATCTGGTTATTGATTGCATCAAGAACTAACATATCGCCGTTCTTAACTAAAGATGTAATGTTATTTGTGCCTACAATTGCAGGGATTTCTAGTGAACGTGCCATGATAGAAGTGTGTGAAGTACGACCACCAATATCAGTAATGAAACCAAGAACGAACTCTAGATTAATTTGTGCTGTTTCTGAAGGTGTTAGGTCGTTAGCAACCAAAATCACCTGCTCATTAATAGCACTTAAATTAATAACATTAATACCTAATGCGTTTTTAATAAAACGGCTGCCGATATCACGGATATCGCTTGCACGTTCTTTTAAGTATTCGTCATCAAGTGATTCAAGGGTTTGCGCTTGTTCTTCAATGATAGAATAAATCGCGTAATCCGCTGAATGCTTATCTTTAATAAGGGCTATGATCTCTTCTTCTAGCTCCTCATCTTCAAGCAACATGATGTGACCTTCAAAGATGGCTTCTTTCTCTTCACCAAAGGTGACACGTGCTTTTTCTTTGATAACTTCAAGTTGCTCAGAAGATTTTTTTCGAGCGTCGAAGAAACGTTGAATTTCGTTATCGATCTGGTCTGCAGCGATTGGAGTTTTGTTTAGAACAATCTCTTCTTCTTGCAATAGCAATGCTTTACCGAAAGCAATACCAGGAGACGCCAGGATACCTGAAATCATAGCCTTACCTTTAAATTAACTAAAAACTGGAAACTCGTTTGTATACAAACTTAGCTTAGATTTCGCGGAACATTGCGATTTCAGCGCCGTCGTGTAGCTCTGTAAGAGTTACTAGCTTATCTACTGCTTCTTGAGCTTGTGCACCTTCAGCTGCGATAGTAATAACTGCACCTTTAACTAGGCCAAGAGTTTGAAGTTTAAATAAGCTCTTAGCACTTGCACTCTTACCGTTTGAAGTTACTGTGATGTCAGCTTCAAATGATTTTGCGTCTTTAACGAACTGTGCCGCTGGACGAGTGTGTAGGCCGTTTGGTGCAGTAATTTCAACTTGCTTCTGATACATATTTCACCCCGATTTAGATATAGTTGTTATATTAATAGTTTGCTTTATAAGCTATAACCGCTGTGATTATAGTCTCAACACATTATGTAAGTAGTATAAACTACCTAATAACATGCCGTCTTAGCTTTAATCCAAGTCAAAGTTTTATGAAAAACTTTTTTTGGTATTAATCAAAATTGACTAATAATTGTCCTTTTATTTTGATGCTAAAAATAAAGCGCATCAGCTTTATAGTAAAGCTAAGAATAAAATGCAACAAAAAAGCCCGCAAAGGGCCTTTTTGAGTGTGGATATACCTATATAACATCACAAAGTGTGATCACTGTTGGGTTTCTTTTTCTGTGAACAGATCCGCAAAAAGTGCTGTAGATAAGTAGCGCTCGCCTGAGCTGGGTAAAATAACAACAATATTTTTATTTGCAAATTCAGGTCGAGCAGCAATATTATTTGCCGCGACAACAGCGGCTCCTGATGAAATTCCAGCCAGAATACCTTCTTCATCCATTAAGCGGCGCGCCATATCAATAGCATCTTGTGAGCTGACCTGCTCAATTTCATCAATTAAGGTTAAATCAAGGTTGCCAGGAATAAAGCCCGCACCGATACCTTGAATTTTATGAGGGGCTGGTTGAACCGTATCGCCATTGACGGTTTGAGTCATTACTGGCGACTCTGATGGCTCAACAGCAACAACAGTAATCGCTTTGCCTTGTTGTTGTTTGATGTAACGGCTTACGCCTGTAATTGTGCCCCCAGTACCAACACCAGAGACGAAAACATCAACTTCACCATCGGTGGCATCCCAAATTTCAGGGCCAGTAGTTTTTTCATGAATAGCAGGGTTCGCTGGGTTATTAAATTGCTGTAACAATAGATATTTACTTGGATTTGAATTGACAATTTCTTCTGCTTTATCAATTGCTCCTTTCATGCCTTTTGCTGCTTCAGTGAGAATCAATGTTGCACCAAGGGCTTTTAATAATTTTCGACGCTCAAGGCTCATGCTTTCAGGCATGGTTAAGGTAAGCTTATAGCCACGAGCTGCTGCCACAAAAGCGAGTGCAACACCAGTATTACCGCTAGTGGGTTCTACCAGTTCAACCCCTTCTTTTAATAAGCCATTTTTCTCTGCTTCCCATACCATATTGGCACCGATGCGGCATTTAACACTAAAGCTAGGATTTCGTGCTTCAATTTTTGCGAGCACCTTACCATTACTGACACGATTCAGACGTACCAGCGGAGTGTTACCAATAGTGAGAGAATTATCTTCGTATATTTTGCTCATACTTCGTTCCTTCGTGACAAATTAAACTCAATGTTGAATAGATCAAGCATATACCTGTCTCAATATTTGCAAAGTAATTAATGGTTATATCTTATTGTTATTATGTGACAGTGAATACTGTACTGAGTGTCTAGCTTGTAAATGATGATGGTTTTTTGTCGCTTAAGTGACATTTTTTTATTGAAAGTAAAAGCAAATAAGGTCAATGCAACAATAGTGATTGACCTTTATTTAGCGATAAATTTAGATTAATAGCGTTTAAATTGTGTGCGGTAATGATCAACCCACATAGCGGTTGCACCACATACGGCAATTGGCATTACAAATAAGTTAATGATAGGCACCATGGTTAATAGCATAACGACAGCGCCAAAACTTAATGCTTGACCTCTTTTTTGTTTAAGAGCATCGCGCATCTCAGGGAATGGTACTTTATGGTTATCAAATGGATAATCAACATATTGGATAGTCATCATCCAAGCATTAAATAAGAACCATAACACCGGTGCGACTGTCTGGCCGATGGCTGGAATCCACATTAAAATAAGTAATCCAATCGCTTTAGGCAGATAATATTTAAGCTTGATCCATTCTCGACCCATGGTGCGAGGGAGATCTTTTATTAATGCTTTTAAATTATCATCGGGAGGGGTTTGCCCGGTTAGTTTGGCCTCAAGATATTCAGCTAATAATCCATTAAATGGTGCTGCAATCCAGTTTGCAATCGTACTAAAGAAGTATGAGAAAGTTACCAGAGCTGCAATCGCCAGTAATGGCCATAAAATATAAGAAAGCCAATCAAGCCAACTTGGTAAGTAGCTTAGCCAATGGTTAATCCAACCACTAAGATGATCTAATAAAGTGGCAAAAGCACTACCAAGTAATACAATATTGATCAATAAAGGAATAAGAACAAAACGTCGCGTTCCTGGTTGTGAGGCGAGTTTTAGGCCTTGAAAAAAATAACCAGCACCGCTGGTTGTTGGTTGTATATTATGCTGCTGTGGCATTTCTTTCTCCTGAACAAGCATTTTTTAGTGTTTTACTGTTCATTTGTTTAGGTTTCTTTATCAATGTTAACGGTAGCGGTAGGATGGAATCAAACCACAAAATTGTTGTCACTACTTTAACAACAAAATAAAAAGGATGAGTCATAATACAAAAATGATGTAAATTTGTACAAAAAACGTCAAGCTGACACTATCCTTGATGGAATCTCGATATTCATGTTCTCATTGTCAAGTGAGTTTTGGTACAGTAAGTCATTCGGTGAGAAATTCTAACTAGATATTAAGTTTCCTAGTAGATTTTTTTCTATTATTAACCCCGTAAAGGGACAACGAGTTAATTTAGAGTATTCATATGCAGGAATTGCGTCTGGTTCTTATTATTGTTGGTGCGTTAGCAATCGCAGCGCTTCTTTTTCATGGTCTATGGACAAGTAGAAAAGAAAAACCAGCTAAATTTGGTGAGAAACCACTAAGTAAAATAGATGAAGCAAATCTTGATAGTCAAGATATTGCACAAGAGAGTGTTAGTGACGTCCGTGTTGTGAATACTGCGCCGGAAGTGACTGAGACTAAATCAAACCAAGTAGACACTATAACAACGACAACAAAACCAGTGTCAAAACGTAAAGAACCCGGTTTTAGTTTTGGTGAACGACCTCAACATGATCCATTATTAGGTGAAACTGCGCCTCAAAGCACAATTACACCAGCAAAAGTCGTTTCAAATGAGCGTATTGAGCCACAAATGCACATTGGTTCACCAGCTCAACCAAGTGTTGCGCCTCAGCCAAGTGTTGCGCCTCAGCCAAGTGTTGCGCCTCAGCCAAGTGTTGCGCCTCAGCCAAGTGTTGCGCCTCAGCCAAGTGTTGCGCCTCAACCAAGTGTTGCGCCTCAGCCAAGTGTTGCGCCTCAGCCAAGTGCTGCGCCTCAGCCAAGTGCTGCGCCTCAGCCAAGTGTTGCGCCTCAGCCAAGTGTTGCGCCTCAGCCAAGTGTTGCGCCTCAACCAAGTGTTGCGCCTCAACCAAGTGTTGCAGCTCAGCCAAGCGTTGCGCCTCAACCAAGTGTTGCGCCTCAACCAAGTGTTGCGCCTCAACCAAGTGTTGCAGCTCAGCCAAGCGTTGCGCCTCAACCAAGCGTTGCGCCTCAACCAAGCGTTGCAGCTCAGCCAAGCGCTGCGCCTCAACCAAGCGTTGCGCCTCAACCAAGCGTTGCAGCTCAACCAAGCGTTGCAACTGAAGTTACGGATGTTAAGCCAACAATTACAGAAGATGTAACGATTGCTCCAACTCCTATTTTTACACCAGTAGATGAAGATGAAATCAAAGCGGAAGTTGTTACCGCTGTAGTACCTGAACCTGAGGTTATTTCAGAGCCTGAAACTATTGTTGAGCCTGAAGTTTTACCTGAGCCTGAACCTCTACCACCAAGTTATTTATCTGTTTGTGTACATGCTCGTAAGGGGAAAGTGCTACGTGGTCCATCATTATTTGCTTGTTTAGAGCGTAATGGATTAATCTTTGGTGAGAATTCAGTTTTCCATCGTCATGCTGATTTAGCTGGCACTGAACCTGTTATTTTCTCAGTGACTAACTTGCTTAATCCTGGCACATTTCCTGAAACGAATTATCAACATTTTGAAACTCCCGGGATTGGTTTTTTCTTAATGTTGCCGTGTCATGGTAAAGCGTCAAGTAACTTCAATATGATGTTGCAAACAGCGCAGCAAATTGCCGACCAACTTAATGCGGATGTGATGGATCAAGATCGTGTGATGATCACACCAAATCGTATTGCAGCATATCGAGAAAAATCAGTAAAATATAATCAATGCTAAATTGATAAACTATTATTATTGATGAAAATTCAGGCTCCTTCGGGGGCCTGAATTTTATTGTATCTACTGATATAACCATAATGATTTACTGTTTTGTAATCCGAGTCATTAATCAACATTTTCTTCAGGTAGGAATTGAAATGAGCACCGACCTTCAGCAACAACTTGCCAGCTTAAAACAACAATTAGATTATCATGGCCATCGTTATTACGTTGAAGATAACCCTGAGATACCGGATGCTGAATATGATCGTCTAATGCAACAGTTATTGGCGATAGAAGCCGAACACCCACAGTGGGTAACACCTGACTCACCAAGCCAACGTGTTGGTGGCAGTGCCCTAGACGGTTTCACTCAAGTAACCCATGAAATTCCAATGTTATCATTAGGTAATGCGTTTAATGATGATGATTTACGTGACTTTCAAAAACGTCTTCAAGATCGATTACGTGATAACAGCAGTATTCATTACTGCTGTGAACCTAAGTTGGATGGATTAGCGGTAAGTTTACTGTATGAGAATGGCATTCTTGTGCAAGCAGCAACACGGGGGGACGGTACAACGGGTGAAAATATTACTCATAATGTACGTACGATTGGTGCAATCCCACTACGTTTACGCGGTGATGATTGGCCACAGCGTTTGGAAGTGCGCGGTGAAGTCTTTATGCCAAAGAAAGGCTTTGATGAGCTGAATGCAAATGCGCTTAAAAAAGGCCTTAAAACTTTCGCTAACCCACGTAATGCTGCTGCCGGAAGTTTACGTCAGCTTGATCCTAAAATTACAGCAACGCGTCCACTTAGTTTTTATGCTTATGCGGTAGGAGTCGTTGAGGGACGTGAATTAGCAGACACTCAATATCAGCGTCTATGCCAGCTTAAAGCATGGGGTCTACCCATGTGCCCAGAAATTAGCATGGTTGATAGCATTGAGGCGGTGATTGAATATCATCAAATGATCGGTGATAAACGTCAATCCTTAGGGTATGAAATTGATGGTGTCGTGATCAAGGTTGATCAATTAGATCTGCAGTTGCAGTTAGGATTTGTTGCTCGTGCACCACGTTGGGCGATTGCTTATAAGTTTCCAGCCCAAGAAGAAATGACCATTTTAAATAATGTTGAATTTCAAGTGGGACGTACCGGTGCAATTACACCAGTAGCAAAATTAGAACCGGTATTTGTTGGTGGTGTTACGGTCAGTAATGCGACACTGCATAATGCTGATGAAGTGTCACGTTTAGGCGTTATGATTGGTGATACGGTGATCATTCGTCGTGCTGGTGATGTTATTCCTCAAATAGCCGCTGTGGTTGAATCTCGTCGTCCTGCTGATGCTGTTGAGATAGTCTTTCCAACACAATGCCCTGTGTGCCAATCTAAAGTTGAACGGGTTGAAGGGGAGGCTGTAGCGCGTTGTTCTGGTGGCTTATTTTGCCAAGCGCAACGTAAAGAAGCACTAAAGCATTTTGTTTCACGAAAAGCATTAGATGTTGATGGCTGTGGTGAAAAAGTCATTGAGCAATTGGTTGATCGCGAGATGGTGATGACGCCTGCTGACTTGTTTAAGTTTAGTGCTGGTGAGGTAACGGTACTTGAACGTATGGGGCCTAAATCTGCGCAAAAATTAGTTGATGCTTTATCTGCGTCTAAGCAAACAACCCTCGCACGGTTTATTTATTCATTAGGGATTCGTGAAGTGGGTGAAGCAACCGCTGCTAATGTTGCTAATTATTTTGAAACATTAGAGGCGATCAGTCTGGCGTCTAAAGATCAGTTAATAAAAGTACCTGATGTCGGTGAAGTGGTTGCCGCTCATTTGTTCAATTTCTTCCGTGAACCGCATAACACTGCTGTTATTGAAGAGTTATTAGCACAAGGCATTCATTGGCCTGTAATTGAAAAGCCACAAGCGGGTGTTGAATTACCGCTAGAGGGTAAAGTCGTTGTGCTAACAGGATCATTATCACAATTAACCCGTGGTGATGCTAAAGCGGCATTACAAGCATTAGGGGCGAAAGTGACGGGCAGTGTTTCTAAAAAGACTGATTTATTAGTTGCAGGTGAAGCCGCTGGCTCTAAATTAACCAAAGCTCAAGAGTTAAATATTGAAATTTGGGATGAACAACAGCTAGTCGATTTAATCAATAACGCATAAAAAGAACAATATTTGAGACTGAGGCCCCACCTTGTGGGGCTTTTTTTTGGGTATAAATCAGTAATTATTATTGATGAAAGACTTAATTTTTAGCGTTTATTTAATGGTGGACATAACCAATGTTTTATATAAGCAACAATGAAAGTGTTGTTTTGTATATTATTAATCATTGTATTTATAAAATACGACACTGTTCACAATAATAGGTTTATCTTTATTTAACTTGTTGTTTTTATTGTTTTATTTTTTTGGTTTTGAATGGTGATATAAACATATGACATTGATCACGATAGCGTCAAAAGTTTGCACTCAATCATATTTTCAATATTAAAAAGTAAGTTCTTATTGATGTTTTGCGCCGCGAAAGTAGTCTTAATGCCGAAGTAAGTTAAAAGTTCAATTTAAAACGAAATAATATGCATTGGTCGAATTGATTCGGCTGACATATAGGAGATTTACTTGCCACCTTCGGCGGCCAACCTTTCAGGGGCAAGTAAACAGCTAATATCTTTTAGGAGTTATTCCATGGAAATTAAAAAATCTTTACTTGCACTAGCAGTATCATCACTAGTTATGTCTGGCTCTGCTTTTGCTGCAGATGCAGATGCTGTATCTATCGAAAAATTAAAAGAATCATTTTCGTATGAAGTATACGGTGTTATTGCGATGCAAGCCTTAACTCGTGATTACAATGAAGCGGGTAAAAAGCTTTGGCAGGAAGATAGCAACTGGAAATTAAATAACGAATCACGTATTGGTTTCCGTGGTAGTAAAGATTTAGCTAAAGGACCAACATTTATTTGGCAGATTGAATCTGGTTATGTTGGTGGTAGCAGTGCTGCACCTGGCGCAGATGGTAAACTAGGTGTTCGTGATACTTTCGTTGGTTTTGAGGGCGATTCTTGGGGTAAAATCCGTATTGGTCGTGTGCTAACACCAATTTATGAAATCATTGACTGGCCTGGATCAAACCCTGGCCTAGGTGATGTTTACGACTGGGGTTACGGTATCGCTGGTGCACCATACCAAGATCGTCAATCTGACACAGTTCGTTGGGACTCTCCTACTTGGGGCGGTTTCAGTGTTGACTTAGCATTCGGTCGTGGTGATAAAGTTGCTGAATCAGATAGCAACTGGGCTGGCGCTGCTGCACACTACACTTTTGGTGGCCTTACTTTACAAGGTGCTTACGAGCATAATAATACTAGTGACTGGAAAAACGACACTTACTTAGTGGGTGCTCAAGGTAACTTTGAGAACGGTCTTGGCTTCTTTGCTCAATATAAGATGATGGAAGCTGAAGCTCAAGTCGCTGGTGATGATGATCAAAGCCAAAATTCATACACCGTTGGTGTTATGTACAATGTATCTGATTACCAATTCAAAATCGGTTACGCAGCGAATGATAAGTTAGAAGATGGCGGTCAAAAAATCGCACATACTGATGACTCTGTAATTTCTGGTCAAGTAATGTACTTCATTGATCCATCAGCAGTTGTTTACACTCGTGTTCGTCACGTTGAACGTGGTGACGGCGAAAGTAATCGTGTAGATAATGCAAATCCAGAGTTCATGGAATACTCTGTGGGTGTTGAATACTACTTCTAATAATCAATTATTAATTATTAGTCTTATAAAGAACGAGCAAATGCTCGTTCTTTTATTTAAATATAAGCAGGGTACTTTGTATGAAAAAAAAGATAATTTGTTGCTTGTTACCGCTAGTATCGCTGTTTTCTAGCAATATTTATGCTGATGTTAAATTACAATCAGCGAAAGAAATGAATGCCGTTGTTGTTAATGGGAAAGCGGAAGGTTGGTCTTTTATTCAAGGTACTAATAATATTATTTTACCAAACGGTGAAAATCAGATTTTATTCCAGATGGGTAAAATTGTTTTAGAAGATGCCGCTAAGAAAAAATTTAACTCAATACCGCTATTAATTAAATTTGAAAGTCAAGATTCAGTTCTTACGCTAAGTTACCCTAATATTAGAACATTAGATCAAGCTAAATCATTTGATAAATCACCACAGATAAAATTAAAAAACAGTAATGGTGAGGATGTTGCGTTTGAATTAAAGCAATTAGATAATAATGGATTACAGAACTTCCGTGACTATGAAAGAGAAGTTGCTAATTACAATAAATTAGGTGGTATTGCTGCTGTAACTCAAGTGTCACCTGAACCGCAGTTGCAGACTAAAGCAGTGTTCACGCCTTCAGATGTGAAGCCATCGCCAGAAGCGAAAATGGTATTTTTGAAAAATGCTTTTACATCTTTAAGCCCAGAAGAAAAGCAACAGTTCATGTCTTGGGGATTAAAACATTTATAAGTTATATTAATGAGATAAAGCGTCTTTGAGTATAATTTGACGCTTTACCTCAATCATATCAAAGGTGATACGTGCCATTGTTATGCTGACAGAATACTACGGGCATATAATCTTTAGTTCCATCAGGTAAGTGACATTCAACACTTGGCCCTGTCGCACTACTCCCACTGTTTGAATAACCTTCTGCTTGCAAAGTAAACGGCATAATCAAAAGTGCACCAGCGCAAAGTCCTAAAAGTTTTTTCATATTTAGTTCCTTTTTTTGAGAGGTTGCTAGCAAATTTACACTTCCAGTCTGGTTTAGGTATTGTAATTTCGCAAGTTAAAGTAATTAATTTTTATATTGAATAAAGTATTAGCCATATTTTCATTCGTAATGACGTCAATAAGTACTTCATCGTTGCATGATCATGCTTTTTTATTTTTAGCTGTCTTACTTTTAAAATTTGAAGTGTTCAGTAGTAATAACGTCATAATTATCAAATTGAATTTTGTCTTGTGAAACAGATCAAAGATTGTAGATCTTGGTTACAGTGCTAAAATACCTACCAATAGATTCAGCACAGTAGCTTTTACTGTGCCATCCATCATTCATAAGGTAATCTCAATGACGGTTAAAACTCGCTTTGCACCAAGCCCAACAGGCTTTTTGCACGTTGGTGGTGCGCGTACAGCATTGTATTCATGGCTATTTGCTAAACACATGGGCGGTGAATTCGTATTACGTATCGAAGACACAGATCTTGAGCGTTCAACGCAAGAAGCGATTGATGCGATCATGGAAGGCATGGAGTGGTTAGAATTAAATTGGGATGAAGGTCCTTACTACCAGACTAAGCGTTTTGATCGTTATAACGAAGTAGTTGATCAACTACTTGCAGAAGACAAAGCATATAAGTGTTACTGCCCAAAAGAATTACTTGATGAAATTCGTGAGCAGCAAATGGCTGACGGTGTAAAACCGCGCTATGATGCTAATCACCCAAAAATTGTTGCAGCAAATGCAGCAGCAACAGCTGACTCACCTTTCTGTATTCGTTTCCGTAATCCAAAAGAAGGCACAGTGATCTTTGATGATAAGATCCGTGGTCATATTGAGATTGCTAACAGCGAGCTAGATGATTTAATTATTCGTCGTACAGACGGTAGCCCAACATATAATTTCTGTGTTGTTATTGATGACTGGGATATGGGCATTACTCAAGTTGTTCGTGGTGAAGATCACATCAACAACACGCCACGTCAAATCAACATCTATGAAGCATTAGGTGCACCAGTGCCTGAGTTTGCGCACTGTGCAATGATCCTCGGTGATGATGGCGCTAAATTATCTAAGCGTCATGGCGCTGTTGGTGTAATGCAATACCGTGATGACGGTTTCCTACCGCATGCTCTACTAAACTACTTAGTTCGTTTAGGTTGGTCGCATGGTGACCAAGAAATCTTCTCACTACAAGAGATGATTGATTGCTTTACGCTTGAGTCTGTAAGCAAGTCAGCATCAGCATTCAATACTGATAAATTGTTATGGCTAAACAACCATTACATTAAAACAGCAGCACCTGAATATGTTGCTAAATACCTACAATGGCATTTAGATCAAAAACAAATTTCCATTGAAAATGGCCCTGCTATTACTGACGTTATCACGTTAGTGGGTGAGCGTTGTCATACTTTGATTGAACTAGCAGAGCAATCACGCTATTTCTACCAAGACTTCAGTGAGTTTGAAGCGGGTGCGGCTAAGAAGCACTTACGTCCAGTTGCTAAAGATGCATTGGCACTAGCACTTGCTAAAGTTGAAGCATTAGGTGAATGGACAACTGAAAATCTACATGCTGTAACAACACAAGTTTGTGAAGAGCTTGAGTTAGGCATGGGTAAAGTAGGTATGCCTCTGCGTGTTGCAGTAACTGGTCAAGGCCAATCACCATCAGTTGATGCGGTAATGCAATTGATTGGTAAAGAGCGTGTTGTTACACGTATTAAGATGGCATTAGATTATATCGCAGAGCGTGAAGCTAACGCTTAAATATTTGTTTTTATAAAGACAAGCGGAAGCATCGCTGATGTTTTCGCTTTTTTATAACTAGCGCAAAGTAGATCACATTTTTTGTTTTATAGTCGTGACATTTATTAAAAATATCAATACTATAAACATTATATTGGGGCTATAGCTCAGCTGGGAGAGCGCTTCGCTGGCAGCGAAGAGGTCATCGGTTCGATCCCGTTTAGCTCCACCAAATTCAAAACCTCGTCGGTTATCTGACGAGGTTTTTTGCGTTTAGTTATATTTAAAAACGCGCATTAATAATTGGGAAAATTGGAAGGTTTTTACTTACAAAAGTGCCTGACTTATCGTAGTTAATTAAGCCAATTTGTACACCCTTATTGATATGATCTGTTGCGTTAACAAAACCAAACTGTAGGCCATTAAGAGAACCCGCATAGTTAAAGGTACCAAATTGAGCACCTGTGAAATTGCTAGCGGTATAGTTAACTAAACCAAAGTCAGCACCTGTCGCACTACCTTCGTTCCAGTTAGCTAAACCGAATTCTAAACCTGTCATGCTCGAGGTGGTATGGTTAACACCAAAGGCTAAACCAAAGTTAAGACCCGTAAAGTTATCAATAGTCGATAAGCCTAATAGTGAAAAGTTAACACCTTCAACTTGGCTTGTTTGTCCGTAAAGTACGTTTAAACGAGCGCCAGAAACATTACCAGCAGGTAGGTTTACGCCTGGTAAAGAAAGTTGAACCGGTGTGTTAGCCATTGCAGTTGCTGGAATTAAAAGTGTGGCAGATATAATAAATGATGCTAATTTAAATTTCATAAAAAGGTTCTCAATAAATGTATAAAAAAATATTTATAAATTATAGGTAGTATAAATAAAAAACAATAAAAAACAACGTTCAAATAATAGAAGATTATGCTTCAAGTTAACATTAATATAATGATGTTACTGCTGATTTTTAATAGCTTAATTTTATTTTATAGTAATCAATCACAGTTATAGTGATATTAATTAAATAGTGGGGATAGTATGAATGTAAAAAAGCCAACCGATAGGTTGGCTTTTTTTAATATGGCGCTCCCTGCTGGAGTCGAACCAGCGGCCTTCCCCTTAGGAGGGGGACGCTCTATCCATCTGAGCTAAGGAAGCATTCGCACAGTATACGCGAAAATTAGCAGAGTTTAAGAAAATAGTGTTATTGATTCAACTGCTTGGTCAGTAAATCACCAGGTTGAATGCTAGAAGCCAGTTGTGGCTGATTAACACTAAGCTCCGCTGATTTCTCATAGACACGATTAACGGTCAGTGTAATTGCTGTTTCAACCATGCGATTACGTGGAATTCCTTTTTGATCGATGAATCCCGCGCTATGCCATAATTTAAGTTGATCGCCATTGTGAACCCCATGTACACGGCCCACATTAATTTGAGCGATACCTTGATGAATATTAATTATTTCAGGGAGGCTAGCACGGCAGGAAAGTGCACTCTCAATATCTAACATCATATTTTGAGTAACACGTTGAATACTTTGTCCATAGGGGGATACCCAAAAGCGTGCTGTTTTTGTATCAACATAACTTGTGCGTGCAAAGGGCCATAAGCCAATATCACGATAGTTATTTTGGTAGATTATCTCACCTGTTTTGCCATCCATAATATCAAGTGTTAGTGCAAATTGACGATTAATGGTGTTGGGTTGTAATAAGTGATCATCAACAGTTGCGGAAATATCCGTGATCTCACCACTGACTAAATATTGTGCATCATTGTCTTCAGCTAGCATCATCATTGCATCGGCATGATTTGCACTAAATGGCACTTGAGTAACGCCCGTCACCAAAAAACTTTGCGAACGTTGTTGAATGCTTTTTTGTAAGACTTTTGAAAAATCATCCCCTAACTGATAAATACTTCCCATAGCCGCTTGTTGCGGTTCCGCGAGTGAAAACCTTCCTAGTAATAATCCTTTCTTATATTGCACCCTGTGGCAACTTTTTGCCGATGGGTAAATATCTATTCTGGCCGTAACATACATTTTGCCGCCAGTATCTTTCTGCTCTAGTACGCTAATATGTCGAATTTCATTACCGCTAAAACGGTATTGTTGCCGATCTTCTTGCAAGTAGGTTTTGAGCATTGGTAGGCTCGCAATTTCACCGCCTGTAAATGTCATTGCTTGAAAGACTGCATTCTCTAAGGCATTGACTCGTGCCGTTGCTTTACTTTCTAGAATGGTCGCTTCACCTGTCACCTGTACCCATTGGGCGTGACTTGAGTGTGATACGAATAGCCATAACGCACTCAAACAGAGTAATAATTTTTTATTCATAAAAGGCCAGTTTAGGTATGTTTTTTGCTTTAATCGGGACATAACCACAAAGGAATGCAAAGAGTGTTCCCAATTGGTGTTTCTCATTAAAGAAATTGTATTCGTGAACGATATATTCCTTATCACACGTAGCAAGAGTGGCCAACAATGAACAAAATTATACTGGTGGTGTGTGCGCTGCTACTAACAGCTTGTGCTGGACCCCAAGTTTATAACGGTAAAGAGCAATTTTCTTCAGCAGGGTATTCGTTAACAACGACGCCTCGTCATACGGTCGATTATTTTGTTGAAGGACTCACAAATCAACTTATTGAGTCCAATCAATATCTAACTGCAAGTACGCCTTTGGCTGTGACGTCGTTTGTTGATCTGCAAGATATGGGGGTCACTAATTGGTTAGGTAATGTGGTTAGTGAAAACTTTATGTTTCAGATGCAGCAACGAGGATTTACAGTCGTTGACTACAAATCAACGGGTGTGATTAAAGTCACGCGTAATGGTGATTTCAGTATTAGCCGTAATTGGCAAGAATTATCAGCGCAACAACCGGTTGATTATGTGTTAACAGGGACCATGTTACGTCAAAGCGGTGGTGTTCTTGTAAATGCGAGAATCATTGGAATGCGATCTCATGTTGTTATTGCGACGGCGCAGGGCTTTTTACCCGCAGAGCGTATAGGACGAGATTTGGATTTTATGAATAAAATTCAGATTCGTAATGGTGTCATTATTCGTACGGAACAACAACAGCCTACTACTAATAATATTGTGCTTCGACCTTAAGGATAACAGTGATGATTAAATGGCTAATAATGGTGTTATTAATCTTAATATCGGGGTGCTCTGCTTCAAACAGTGGTAGTAACCCTGATTTAACCCACAGTAATGAGAGAGTTTTTGCGGTGGGTTATGCGTCGATTAGCGAGCAAAATGGGCGTACTCAAGAAGAAAAAAGTTTACGGGCAATGCGTGCATCAAAAGTGGATGCGTACCGTGAATTGTCAGAGCAAATTTATGGATTACGAATCTCAGCGACAACCTCGTTATCAAATCAACAATTAGGTCCTGAAAATACGAATGGCGCTGTAGATGGTATCATTCGAGGAGCTAAAGTTATTCGTAGCTATCCTGTTGGTGATAGCTATGTTACTGAAATGGAATTAAATTTAGGCTTAATGGAACGTATGAAGCAACATGGTGAAGTGTTTCATGTACCGAATAATCAACAAGTGATGTTTTAATTATTAGGCTTTAAGGTTAGTGCCTAATGAGCGAACATTTTGCGCCTTACCGTCACAATTATAGGTCATCTGGTGGCGACCTCGGCTTTGTTGAAATAGGTTATTGAGTTTATGAAAACTTAATTGAGTCCGTTGTAATACTTCGCCATTGATGTCATTACGCTGTTTGCATAGTGTCACGAGTTGTTGAATTTCTTCAACATGCTGACGGAGTAATGCATCATCTTGTAATTGTTGTCGTTGTGAATGATGAGCAATGAGATAATCATGTTGTTGAATACTATTGATCAGCGCTAGTTTTTCTTTGGCAAATTGCTCTATTTCTAACGCCCGTCGATGAGCAATAGCTGTTTTCTCTTGATTGAGTAATTCAGCAAGAGAGACCAAAGCCGTGTGTTGAAGCTCAAGCAATTGCTCAATAGTGTGTTTCATAACCAAGATCCTTACAGTGAATACGCAATAATATTAGCCTTTTAATAACATCAGTTTTAAACAACATTGGCATTTAAAGACTATTAAGTTCATCTTCAAATTTGATCATATTATTGGCGAGTTTATCGGCATCAATTGTATAGCTACCATTTGCAATCGCTTGTTTAATTTCAGCTACTTTTGCTGCATCAAAACTGGTTTCTGCTGCTAATTGTTGATGAATTTGACCAACAGCTTTACCTTGAGAACTTAACGATACCGCGTCATGCTGTGGTTCTACCATTGTTGTTGAGGGCGTATTGGTGGTAGCCGTTTTAGTATGGTTAACCGCACGGGGTGTATTTAGTGGTTGTCCACCACGCAGATGATCAATGTTTGTCATAATTTAGTACCTGTCGATGCCAATAGAGTTATAGTTAATTATCGACGTATAGACTATAAACTTTAGCTTTTTTTGTTTACTAACACCAAAATATTATGGCTCATTGTTTTGATTTGGATCAGCCTATTATATATCGTTATTAATATTTTACCGATACTTCACCAACGGCAGTAATGACTCCGTCAATGATCCGTTTTGATTTACTATTTTGCACGCGAATCTCATCACCAATAGCCCCATCAGATAATGCTTTTCCTGTGGTAACAATAGCTAACCCTGTTTGACCTGCACGAATTAAAATACTGTCATTACGACACACTAAGCAGATATCATTTGCTTGAATAACGTCGCCTACCTTTATCGTTCGTTTTACTTTTGAACCAATTAGTTGCTGAGGATCATTAAAACTGACTCCACGTTGAAAACGACTTTCTACCATCGCAATTTTTACGTTAGCGTGACTAAGTAAAGCGCCGCGACCAAGGTGCGTGGTAGCAATGACTTGTGGCAGTGTTTGTTGAACATTAACCGGTACATACAACTGCCAATTTTCACTATTACAGCGAACGAGGACGGTCACATTACCAGACAAATTTTGTTTACCCGGTATAGTTGCCACTAGGGGACTGGAGCAGGTTGAAAACTGTAGTCGAGAATCTAATGTTGCTGCGGTGATATTGACATTACCAAAATCAGATGGTGTTAATGAACGCTTTACAATATCTGCTGCCGTTTGTTGAATCAGACTTTGTTGTGAGATCGGCATCGCACTAACATTAATACTAAAGTTCAGCAATAAACTGCCGATAATAATGCCAATAAAGTTTAAATATCGATGAGTGATCACGGCGGTATGCTCTCTGTCGGTGTTAGTTATTCGATCATTAAGCGGCTTATCATAAGTAATTATTAGAAAAATTGCTTGTATTGGTGTTGTTAATATTTTTAGACAGGGAACCCTTTCACATGTCTGGCATTTTAGATTCCGTCAATCAACGTACGCAGTTGGTTGGACAAAATCGATTAGAACTACTTACTTTTCGACTTAATCGTCGTCAACGATATGGGATTAATGTCTTTAAAGTTAAAGAAGTTTTACAGTGCCCTAAGTTAACATCAATGCCGAATTTACATCCGTTTGTTAAAGGTATTGCTTATATTCGAGGTCAAACAATTTCAGTGATAGATATGAGTTTGGCTACAGGGGGGCGACCTGTTGAAGATATCAGCAATTGTTTTATTATTATTTCTGAATTTAACCGTTCGGTGCAGGGCTTTTTAGTGTCAGCCGTTGAGCGAATTGTGAATATAAATTGGGAAGCGATTTTACCGCCCCCTAAAGGTGCAGGACGAAATAATTATCTTACCGCTGTCACTGAAATTGATGATGAACTGGTAGAAATTCTAGATGTAGAAAAGATCCTTGATCAGATCTCACCCGTTGATACTCGATTATCAAATGAATTACTTGATGAAATTAGTCTAATAACACCGACAGTTAAAACGGTGCTCGTGGCTGATGATTCAATGGTGGCACGCAAGCAAGTACAACGAGCAATTGAATCTATCGGTTGTGATTGTATTTGTGTGAAAGACGGTAAAGAAGCCTTTAGAACACTGCAAACAATGGCTCAAAAGGCCAGTATTTATCAGCAATTAGCATTAGTGATATCTGATATTGAAATGCCTGAAATGGATGGTTATACATTAACGGCTGCGATTCGTAACGATCCCGCGTTAAAAGATCTGCATGTTATTTTACACACATCATTGAGTGGTGTATTTAATCAGGCAATGGTTGAGCGTGTAGGTGCTAATGCATTTATTCCTAAATTTAATCCTGATGAGCTAGGGCGTGCAGTAAAAGATGCCATGACCACAGTGACAGCTGTTAGCATGGGCTCTTAATCATAAAGATATACGACGTGCAGTAAACGACAAAAATAAGAAAGAGTAATTGATGACAACATTAACGGTTAATGATCAAGATTATTATGACTTTTGTCATTTTCTTGAGACGCAGTGTGGCATTGTTTTGGGGGACAGTAAGCAATATTTAGTGCGAAGTCGTTTAAGTCCTCTTATTAAACGTTTTGGGTTACTGTCTTTGTCTGATCTATTGCAAGGCGCACTAAAAGGGCGTAATCGAGAATTACGGGTTGCAGTGATAGATGCAATGACAACAAATGAAACACTATGGTTTCGTGATAGTTATCCATTCACTGTTTTAGCCGATAAAATTTTGCCTGAACTTGCAGCGAATAGAAGGCCATTAAAAATATGGTCAGCAGCAAGTTCATCAGGTCAAGAGCCGTATTCAATGGCGATGACTATTTTAGAGCAACAAGTAAAACGGCCGGGGCTATTACCGAGTATTCAGATCACGGCGACAGATATTTCACAAACCATGCTTGATATGTGTCGTGAAGGGGTTTACGACAATCTTGCGCTAAGTCGTGGTTTATCTGTTGAGCGCCGAAGATTATTTTTTGAATCGCATATCAGTGGTGGTATGCAAGTTAATCAACGCGTAAAACAATTGGTTAATTTTCGCACTCAAAATTTAAAAGACAGCTACGTTCTACTGGGTAAATTTGACGTAATATTTTGTCGGAATGTGCTAATTTACTTTTCACCAGCAACCAAAGTCAAAGTGCTGAATCAATTAGCGGCCAGTTTAAACCCTGGTGGTTACTTATTTCTGGGTGCTTCTGAATCATTAACCGGACTCTGCGATCGGTTTGAAATGGTACGTTGTAATCCCGGTATTATTTATAAATTGAAATAATAACAACAGCAGGTAATTTAGGGGCGAGGATTTTAGGATTCGAACCCCTGAACCAGACCTTGTATGCTATTCCTGCTATTCCTGCTATTCCTGCTATTCCTGCTATTCCTGCTATTCCTGCTATTCCTGCTATTCCTATTTTTTCCTCTTTCTCTTTCCATCTTGGCATTGTCTTTGCTTTACTGCTGTTGTCACTGTGACAGTAAATAACACCGTAGAGGCAAAGCATGTCGATTTCTTTTGATAAAGCATTAGGTATTCATCAATATACCGTTGGCGCTCGTGCAACACGAGCAGAAACGTTAGCGAGTAACCTTGCTAATGTTAATACTCCCGGCTTTAAGGCAAAAGATATCGACTTTAGTCGCGTCCTGCAATCGGCAACCGCAGGGGCAAACGTTGGCCTTAGCCGTACTAATGGGCGGCATATTACTGCCTCTCCTGCCGCCAGTGGCGAACAACTTTATCGAGTACCAACTCAGCCTGATACTGGTGATGGCAATACTGTTGATGCGCAATTAGAACAAAATTTATTTATGCAAAACAGTATTGAATATCAAGCATCTCTCGATTTTTTAGGATCTAAATTTAAGAATCTAACCAAGGCATTGAAAGGGGAATAATGGATGAGTTTATTTAATATCTTCAATGTGACCGGTTCTGCCATGAGTGCTGAATCAGTTCGACTTAATACCACCTCAAGTAACTTAGCCAATGCCAACAGTGTCAGTAGTTCAGCGCAAGAAACCTATAAAGCACGTTATCCTATTTTTGCAGCAGCGCTTGATAGTGCTTATCAAGGCGATGCTAGCGTACCCGTACAACTACAAGGGATCGTAGAGAGTAATGAGCCATTAAGTGCGGAATATAATCCAGAGCATCCATTAGCGAACAGCGCTGGTTATATTTACAAACCTAATGTCAATGTGATGGAAGAAATGGCGAATATGATTTCCGCATCACGCTCTTATCAAAATAATGTTCAAGTAGCAGATGCTAGTAAGCAAATGTTGATGAAAACCTTGCAAATGGGCAAATAAGCTAAGGAATTTGTGTTATGACAACCATTAACGGTGCAGGGCAATCTCTTTCTTATCTTGACCAGTTAAAAGGTATGCAAGATAAGAAAATTGCTCAGGAACAACCAACAACGGGCACTAATCAATTAAAACAAGATGATTTTTTATCTTTGTTAACTAAACAGTTAGCACAGCAAGATCCGTTTAAGCCAGTGGGTAACGATCAAATGATCGCGCAAATGGCGTCTTTTGCTACCGTTGATGGTATCAATAAAATGAATGAGCAATTTGGCTCACTCAATAGTGCTATGACATCAAACCAAGCCTTACAAGCTTCATCGTTGGTTGGGCAAGATGTGCTTATTCCAAGTGCCACTGCACTTAAAAACCATGATGGTGAAATGGCTGGCATGGTTCGGCTGCAACAAGGGGTCGATAACGCTATTCTGCGGGTTGAAAATGAGCAAGGCGTATTAGTAAAAACCGTTACTCTAGGTGCAAAATCTACAGGGGAACACCCGTTTACATGGGATGGCAAAGATGATGCTGGCAATGTGATGCCACAAGGTAAGTATAATTTTTCGGTTTCGGGAACTGTTGGCGGCGAAAGCCAGCAATTTGAAGTGTTAACCCACGCTAACGTTAACAGTGTTTTATTGGGCAATAATGACGGCAAAGTAATGTTAAATCTGGCAGGAGTGACCAAACCGGTCAACTTGGCTGAAGTTTTACAAATTGGTAAAAGCGCCCAATCTGCGGCACCACTTAGTACACAACAAGGATAATTTACGATGAGCATGAATATCGCATTAAGTGGCTTGGGTGCTGCGCAAAAGGATTTAAATACCACCAGTAATAACATTGCTAACGCCAATACCTTTGGTTTTAAAGAGTCACGAGCAGAGTTTGGGGATGTGTATTCTAATTCCATCTTCTCAAACGCTAAAACCACGACGGGTGGCGGTGTGCAAACTTCAACCGTGGCACAACAGTTCCATGAAGGTTCAAGCATTTATACCAATAACCCGTTAGATTTACGGGTATCTGGTGCGGGTTTTTTTGCGGTGGCAAATAATAAAAATGAAGCGTCAAATAGTAATTTAACCCGTAATGGTGCGTTTCAATTAAATAACGAAAATGAATTAGTTAATGCGGAAGGAAAGTTTTTACTCGGCTATCCTGTTAACCAAGATTCAAACACTGTAGCTTCTTATGAAGCGAAATCATTGAAAATTGATGATGTTTTTGGACAGCCAACAAAATCAGGAACAATTAAAATATCACTGAATTTGCCTAATAAAGAAACTGCACCCAAAGCGCAACCCTTTGATTTTAAAAATCCTGATTCATTTAGCCGTTCTACATCTTCAACTGTTTATGACTCATTGGGTAAGCCATATAAAATGACAACTTATTATGTGGCAAAATATAACCCAGAAGCGGCAGCGGGTACCAATAAGCATGAAAATGAATGGGGTGTTTTTCAAACAATTACAAATAATAGTGGTGTAGAGTCACCAATTAATCCTGAAGTAGGATCTTTACCTGAAGGATATGAAGAGAAGGGCAAGTCGTATAGTGTGAATGGCATTAATCGAGAGCATATCGGTTATGTTATGAAGTTTGATTCAAATGGTCAATTATATACAGCAACGGATTCAGCATTAAAAATCAGTGTTGATAGTGCTGCAGAAACGGTTGCTGCTGTAAAAGTGGATGAAAATTCTAGTGCTCTTATGAATCAAGCGCATCTAAAAGTAAATACAGCAAGTCATCAGGTTTCTAGTAGTTTAAGTCAATTGGATGTGGCTAAATATCCTAATTCTGTGGTGATAAAAGATGAAATAGATAAGACGGTTGCTGCTGCTGATTCTGCAATTAAGGCCATGCAAATTATATTTGATGATCCTAAGTCAACCACTGAAACTAAAAGAGCAGCAATCCAAACTGCAAAAGATGCCTCTTTTTTAGTGTCTAATGCATCCCAAAAAGGCGTGTTATTGGTTGATAGTGCAAATGTTGATGGTAACCCTATTTATGCATCATCATCACCGATAAAAATACAATTAGAATCTTTTGCTAATGCACTTATTGATGTTGGTGGCGCTGATGCAACTCAAGCGTTAACTATGAACTATGATGAGCCAACCCAGTATGCTTCTGCATTTGAAGTGCGTAAATTTCAAGATATTGATGGTGCGACGACGGGGTATTTATCTAAAGTCGATATCGATCCTGATGGCAATATCATGGCATCTTACTCAAACGGTAAAGATTTAGTTGTAGGCCGTGTAGCGATGGCACGAGTTGCTAATGAGCAAGGGCTTACGCAACTGGGTGGTTCGCTGTGGAATGCTACCCAAGAGTCAGGTGAAGTAGTATGGGGGGATGCATCTCAAGGTTCATTTGGCGCTATAAAAAGTGGCACATTAGAGCAATCAAACATTGATATGACTCAAGAGCTGGTGGATTTGATCAGTGCCCAGCGTAACTTTCAAGCCAGTTCACGGGCATTGGATGTTAATAACCAGCTGCAACAAAATATTCTTCAGATCCGTTAATTTTAAATGCGTTAATTATTATTAATCGCTCGACGCCACCGTTATCGGTGGCGTTTTTATTTCTTTAGTTCTCAATTCTTAGCACTCGTTATTCTTTATTCACATCTTGGCGTAATTTTTGCTTTAAATCGGCTAATGCACAGAGGAGTGTCAAAAAAATGGATCGGGCGCTGTTTCTCGCTATGAGCGGGGCAAAACAAGATATGCAAGGCATGCGAGTCCATGCTAATAACCTTGCTAACGTTAGTACGACGGGGTTTCGTGCTGATTTACAGCAAGCGCGTAGTATGCAGGCTTTTGGTGAGGGAGTGCCGAGCCGTGTGTTTGCTATGGCTGAGCGTACTGGTAATGATTTTGCTCAAGGTTCGATGATCAATACTGGTCGCGATCTTGATGTTGCCGTACAAGGTGATGGATGGTTGACGGTTCAAGATGCGGGTGGCCAGGAAGGGTATACCCGTGCAGGCCATCTCAACGTTGATCAAATGGGCATGCTACAAAATAGCAATGGTCAGCTTGTTCTTGGACGCAACGATAGCCCTATTTTCATTCCTCTACCGATTAATAAAATTGAGATTAGTCAAGATGGTACGGTCTCAGTAATCCCTAAGGGAGCACCATCAGATGTGATGGTAACGGTTGATCGTATTAAGTTAGTCAAACCTGAAAATCGCAGTCTGTTTAAAGATACAGATGGTCTCTTTAAGATGATTGGTAATCGTGAGCCGTTAGATGCTGATGCTAGCGTCAGTTTAGCCAAAGGCATGCTTGAAGGCAGTAATGTCAATGCGGTAGCTGAAATGACCAATATGATCGATTTACAGCGTCACTTTGAAATGCAAGTGAAGTTAATGAAAACCGCTGAAGAAATGGATAAATCATCTTCTTCTCTGATGCGTATCAGCTAATAACTAAAGGACGATTATCATGCATCCAGCATTGTGGGTCAGTAAAACGGGTTTAGATGCCCAACAAACCAATATTTCAACTATTTCTAATAACTTAGCTAACGCATCAACCATAGGTTTTAAGAAAAGTCGCGCGGTTTTTGAAGATCTTTTTTATCAAAATATTAATCAGCCCGGCGGTAAATCAACCCAAGATACGACATCGCCAAGTGGCTTAATGTTGGGTGCTGGTTCAAAAGTAGTTGCGACTCAAAAAGTGTTTACTCAAGGTAATACGCAAACCACCAATAATGCCATGGATATGATGATCGAAGGCGATGGTTTTTTCCAAGTCTTACTGCCTGATGGCAATATTGGCTATACCCGTAATGGTCAATTTACGATTAACGATCAAGGTATTTTAGTCACTAGTGGTAGTGGTTACCCAGTTCAGCCTGAAATTGTGGTGCCTGATAATGCGGTGGGTATCACGGTCGGTACGGATGGTGAAGTCTCGGCGCGTATTCGTGATCAACAAGAAAATGAAGTGCTAGGGCAATTAACCACCACTGATTTTATTAATCCCGCAGGACTAGAGCCGATTGGACAGAATTTATTTTTACCTACAGGGGCCAGTGGTGATCCTCAAGAAGGTACACCAGGTTTAGAAGGTTTTGGCTCTATTCGTCAATCAATGCTTGAAACATCTAATGTCAATGTGACTGAAGAGCTAGTGAATATGATTGAAGCGCAACGGGTTTACGAAATGAACTCAAAAGTGATTTCAACCGTTGATCAAATGTTGAGTTACGTTAATCAGCAACTATAAGTTTATTCGCTAGGAAACTGCCGTGAAAGTACATTCAAATAAACATGGACGCTGGCTACTGATTGCACTTGTTTGTGGTTTAAGCGGTTGTATGTCAACGCCAGATAAAGTAGGCAGTGATATTGAAAAAGCCACTACTAATATTGATGCCGTTGAAGGTAAGCAACCTGAATCTAAGAGTTTGATTGAACGCTTACGTGCGCGAGATGATGCTCAAATGAACGATCCAGCGTGGAATCCCGTTCGACCTCAAGCTAAGCCCGAACATTATGCTACTGCAACTGGATCGCTATTTAATCAAGATCAAGCGCAAGATTTGTATGATGACACTAAGCCGCGTGGTATCGGTGATATTGTGACAATTTTGCTTGAAGAAAAAACCACCGCGAAGAAAAATGCCAGTTCAGATCTTGATAAGAAAACCGATCTTCACATGAAACCGATAGAGTTAGGAGGTAAACCTGTCACTCTGCATGATTACACCCTGTCTTATGCAATGGCAAATAATAATACCTTTGAAGGATCCACATCGGCAGATCAAAGTAACAGTATTAAAGGCTCTATTTCTGTTGAAGTTATTGATGTGTTGAGCAACGGAAATTTAGTCATTCGCGGTGAGAAATGGCTAATGCTCAATACTGGCGAAGAATATATTCGTGTAAGCGGCAATATTCGTCCGGATGATATAGACCAAGATAACACTATTGCTTCAACCCGTATTTCTAATGCGCGAATTCAATATTCAGGTACTGGCGATCGCCAAGATGTTCAGCAGCAAAATTGGTTATCCCGCTTTTTTAATGTTGCTTTTTAATAGAACTTTTTAATCTCATTATTCATCTCGCCTTTGCATAAGGTTGGTTGATTTATCGTTTAACTTGTCTCGGAGAGTTGTTTGAAAATTTCGACAATATGTTTACTGGCTGTCACTTTATTTGCTTCGACAGTACAGGCAGCACGCATTAAAGATGTTGCAGCAGTTGCTGGCGTACGGAGTAACCAATTGGTCGGTTATGGCTTAGTGGTGGGTTTACCTGGAACTGGCGAAACCACCCCTTTTACTGAGCAAACTTTTAATGCGATGTTGCAAAATTTTGGGATTCAATTACCTGTAGGTACTAAACCTAAAACCAAAAATGTCGCGGCAGTTGCGGTGAATGCCACTTTACCTGCGTTTACTAAACAAGGGCAGACCATTGATATTACCGTGTCTTCGATTGGTTCAGCGAAAAGTTTACGTGGTGGTACATTGCTACAAACGTTTCTAAAAGGCCTTGACGGTAAAATCTATGCGATTGCACAAGGCAGTTTAGTGGTGGGCGGTTTTAGTGCCGAGGGCGCAGACGGTTCTAAAGTTGTTGGTAATACGCCTACTGTTGGTCGAATCACGAATGGTGCAATGGTTGAGCAAGAAGTTTCAAACCCCTTTGGCCGTGGTGATTATTTAACTTTTAATTTATATGAGTCTGATTTTACCACTGCACAACGAATGTCCGATTCGATTAATCAATTTTTAGGACCACAAATGGCGTCAGCGGTCGATGCGACTTCGATTCGCGTGCGTGCTCCACGTGATGTTAGTCAGCGCGTTGCGTTCTTATCGACCGTGGAAAATTTAGAATTTGATCCTGCTGAAGGCTCCGCCAAAATCATTGTTAATTCACGTACTGGCACCATTGTTATCGGACAACATGTCAAATTACGTCCAGCGGCAATTACCCATGGTGGTATGACGGTATCAATTAAAGAGAATCCACAAGTGAGCCAACCTAATGCCTTTGCTGGTGGCGATACGGTTGTGGTGCCTAATTCTCAGATTACGGTTAATGAATCAGATGCACACATGTTCAAGTTTGAACCCGGAGTGACATTGGATGAATTAGTGCGAGCGGTCAATCAAGTTGGCGCGGCACCATCAGATTTGATGGCCATTTTACAAGCATTAAAACAAGCTGGTGCCATTGAAGGCCAGCTAATTATTATCTGATATTTAAGAGAGCCGTAATGAAACAAATAGAGCCCGGTTTTATTCATGATTTAAGTAGCCTTGATCGCCTACGGGCAGGTATTGGCGAGGATAAAAAAGGCTCTTTACGTGAAGCTGCTGTTCAATTTGAATCTATTTTTACGCAGATGTTATTTAAATCGATGCGTGAAGCCAATAGTGCATTTGAATCTGATTTAATGAGCAGTAATAACGGTAAATTTTATCAACAAATGCATGATGAGCAAATGTCATCACAGTTAAGTACCACTGGTAGTCTTGGGCTGGCAGATATGATTGTTAAACAGCTAGGAGGCGAGCTGCAAGATAATAGCCAGCATCAACCAACAACCGATTTATATCCACAACAACAGCCGCAGCCGTTCTTAATTCGTCCAATTAATACTGATGCGATTGCGTTGCCATTAGCAGAGTCATCTGCCAGTAAGCTGAATCCATCAGATAAGCAGCAGTCACACTCAACAACAATGACCACGGTTGTCGCTAAAACAAAGCCAACGATAACCACAGAGTTACCACTAAAACCAACTGAACCGACAAGTTTTGCCTCTGCAGAAGCATTTGTGAGTTATATGAAGCCTTATGCTCAGCGTGCAGCACGTGCGCTAGGTACTGATCCGTCATTATTGATAGCACAAGCAGCATTAGAAACTGGGTGGGGAAAGAAGGTGATTAATAATGCTCTGGGTTCAAGCAATAATTTATTTAATATTAAAGCTGATCCGCGTTGGCAGGGGCAAAAAGTTGCCACTAAGACATTAGAATTTCATGATGGTATTGCCGTACAAGAGCAAGCGGCGTTTCGATCTTATGATTCTTACCAACATAGCTTTGATGATTTTGTTAATTTCTTACAGCACAACCCGCGTTATTCAAAAGCATTAACGCACAGTAACCAGCCGCAGCAATTTATTCGTGAAATTCATCAGGCTGGGTATGCCACTGATCCGAATTACAGCAATAAGGTGTTAGCTGTCATGAAAAAAGTGCAGAGCTTATTGTGATACGTGGTTATTGTGATTAGGAATGGTAATCAAAGGGGATAACAATAGCAGAATGAATCGTTAATACCGTAATAAAAATATCACACCACAATATCAATTAGACTTGATACCATCTTGATCAGATCGTTACTTTCAAATAACGCTCCTTCCACTTCCTTATCAGACACTGGTTTTTTATCTTGCTTATCATCGTCGCTATCAGTGATTAATGGTACCACCACTTCTTTTATTGCGTAACCAATTAGTCCTGAAAGTAAAATATTCATTAACGATATCCTTTATTTTGAAGGCTGTTTTGCCATTGTTTTTGATGGTGTTTTATCTATATCGGCAGCAACGGCAAAAGTATAAGTAAATAAATACCAATTAACAGTATTTATTTAAACAATAACGTTAAAGATAGAATTTATTTAAAAGTGGTTCAGATCTTGCTTGTTGGCTGTAGCGTTATCGCACGATTGTTGCCGATAATGGTTTGAATTTTAGTGGGGAGCAAACAGGCGATGGCGTTAGATTTGATGCAAATTGGGGTGAGTGGCTTACGCACATCTCAAAAACAATTGGATGTGGCAAGTCATAATATTACCAACGTCAACACGCCAGGATATAGCCGCCAAGTTGTTGAACAAAAAGCCGATGATGCACAATGGAATGGTAATAGTTACTATGGTACTGGTGCTTATATTGATAATGTCAGTCGTGCTTATGATCAATTTGCTGCTCGCGAACTGACGCTTTCCACCACTCAACTAGAAGAAGCTAATGTTAAACAACAGCATTTAGCAATGTTGGATGATTTTACCTCTAAAAGTGCCGTTAATAGCGTTAACAGTATGAACGATTTTTATCATTCAGTGCGCTCTTTAGCCGATAATCCTAATGATCTGGGTAGTCGTCAAACGGTACTAGAACATGCTAATCAAGCGGTGGTTAACTTAAATAATTCCCATGAAACACTAACCAATATTCGTACTGATGTTAATCAACAATTGAGTGTCTCTTTAGATCGTGTTAATGCGTTAGGGCGAGAACTTGCCGCGGTCAATACCAGTTTGCAGCAACAATCTAGCAGCGATGGCAGTAATGATCTGTTTGATCAACAACGTACTCTGATTAATGAATTAGCCCAATATACGCAAGTGACCGTGTTGGCAGATAAAGGCAGTTTAGCCAATACAGTTATCATTGGTAGTGGTGATACCTTGGTGTCAGGTGTAAGTGCTTCACAACTTAAATTAGTCGATGGCGATCCGGATATTGCCAATAAACAAATCGCGTTAATTAATGGCAATAATAGTAAACCGATTAAAAGTGACACCATTGGTGGCAGCTTAGGTGCAATGTTGACTGTGCGTGATGATGTTATTGATAAGAGTTTGGATCAACTCGGACAAATGACGCTTGGCTTTGGGGCGCAAATGAATGATCTTCAACAACAAGGTGTTGATCTTAATGGTCAGCAAGGACAAGCGTTGTTCAATGACATTAATAGTCCGAATGCGATGTCGCAACGCGCACTTAAACCCTTTGGTAGTAGCAGTGATATTAGCGTTAAAATTGATGATATTAATCAACTTAAAATCGGTGATTATCAATTAATCAGTGATGCAACCAGTCATACACTGATTGATCAACAAGGTAATAAAACGGCCTTAACAGCCAATGCAAAAGGTAAATTTGAAGCGAAGGTTGATGGCTTAGAAATCACTATTAATAAACCACCTACGTTAATGGCTGGAGAAACTGAAACCACCATTATTCAACCTTTACGTCGTGGTGCGGCGGATATCTCTCTTGCTATGACAGATCCACGTGGGCTGGCGGGTCATCGTCAGTTAACCGCGATTGCCGCTGAATCCAATCTTGGCTCAGCAACTATTACCAAAGCGACTGTTGTGCCTGATAATGCAGCTGGGCGCTATCAATTACAGTTAAATGCCGCGGGCGATCAAGTTACCGTTACCGATTTAAAAACCAATACCAATGTTGAATTAGCAGATAAAAAATATTCAGCTGAAAATGGCGCCACCATTGCTTTTAAAACAGGCGCTACTTCGTCAACTCCCGTTATGAGCTTATCTGCTGGGGCACAAGCTAACGATAGCTTTGAGATTGAGCTTGGCACTCAAAATGCTCAAGGTGGTAACGGTAATTTCTTAGCGATGCAGCAAGTCCAACATCAAAAGACCATGGCTGACGGTAAATCAAGTGTGATTGATTTATTTGAAGGTTTAGCCACAGATATTGGCATGCTTAAAAAAAATGCCGATAAATTAACTGAAGTGAATCAGCTTGATTTTGATTCAGCCTCAGAGCGAGTGTCGAATTTATCAGGGGTTAACCTTGATGAAGAGGCCGCTAATTTAATGAAGTTTCAGCAATCATATATGGCGTCATCACGAATTATGTCGGTGGCGAAAGAAACCTTTGATACCTTAATGCGCGCAGTATAACGAGGAGTTGTCATGATCAATCGCGTCTCAACCGCCAGTCAGTACCAAAATCTGACCTCCAACTTAATGCGTAAGCAAGGCGAACTGAATCAAACTAACGGCCAACTATCTAGCGGCAAACGGGTCGAAACTGCAGGAGATGATCCGGTGTCATCGGTAACGATTCAAAACTACCGCCAGCAGTTAACTCAAATCGATCAATATAATAGTGCCATCACTCTTGCAAATAATCGTCTGCAAACCATGGAAACCGCGATAGCTGGCGTTGAAGATAACCTTGGCGCAACCAAGCAAAAAGTACTTGGTATGATTAATGGTGCGATGGCAAGTGATGACCGCACTGCATTTAAAGATGAATTAATTAGCTTGCGTGATGGCTTACTTGAACTAGCCAATAGCCGTGATGAAGCCGGTAACTATGTGTTTGCGGGCAATCAATCGGATACTAAGCCGTTTATGGAAGCCACTGATGGCAGCATGGATTATCATGGTGATAGCCAGTCGCGTTATGCTCAAATAGATAAATCAGTAAACGTAAAAACCAGTTTACCCGGCGATCAGCTATTTACTGATATACCTAATAGTTACGGTGATTTTCGACCTGTATTTAGCGATGGTGCTGGTGGCTTAACCGATGGTTCTAAACTGCATCTCCTTGCTGCCACTACCAGTGATTTTAGTTCAGCTGAAGCTATTGAAGTGAGTTTCAATGAAGTTGATATCGCAGCGGCAGATGGCACAGCAACCAAAGAGATGCAATATAACTTAACCGTTGGAGGTAAAGTTGTCGCTGCAAATCAAGCTTATGATTCAGAACAAGGCATTGTGTATAAAGATCCTGCAGCTGCCGATAGCGCCACCCTGAATTTAAAATTTGGTGATATCAGCAGTGGCGATAATATTAGCTTAGAGCCAGCCCAAACGATCAATATTTTTGATTCGATTCAGAGTGCGATTGATAACGCAGAGCGTCCAACCTCGTCGCCTGCGGCGGAAGCGAATTTACAACGAGTGATTGATGATCTCGATAGTGGTTTTGTGCATATGAACCAACAGCGCTCAGAAGTCGGCACCATTATGCAGCAGGTTGATCGCCAGTTAGAACAACATCTTGATTTTGAGTTAACCCTAAATCAAGCCCAAAGTGGCTTAGAAGATCTTGATTACAGCAAAGCAATCATGGATATGAACCAACAAATGATGGCGCTGCAAGCCTCGCAACAAGCGTTTGGGCAAACCAAGCAATTGTCATTGTTTAATTATATTTAGGGTTTTAGGGGAGAGAGGTAAGAGCAGGGACGAGTTTGCTAGGGGCGAGGAAGAGCAGAATATAGGTAAGAGCAGGGGTGAGTTTCGAGGAAGAGCAGAACAAAGAGTCCGTGGCAGCCCATTATGCGTCATCTCGGAAGTCGAGGGACGAGGCTATCCGTGATCTACTCAACGCGTGCTTGAGCCTTACTGTCGGCAATAATGGGGCTTGGCACTCACGTAGCCATTATGCGTCATCTCGGAAGTCGAGGGACGAGGCTATCCGTGATCTACTCAACGCGTACTTGAGCCTAACAGACGCCCGTGAATTCAATCAGTACAACCCTAATGACTCTACAACGCGTGGGGTGTAGATTCCCTATCTCGTTCGTAACCTCACTGTAGGGAATGACGGGATGGGGCTTGGCACTCACGTAGCCCATTATGCGTCATCTCGGAAGTCGAGGGACGAGGCTATCCGTGATCTACTCAACGCGTGCTTGAGCCTAACAGACGTTAGTGAATTTAATCATGACAACTCCAATGACTCTACAACGCGTGGGGAGTAGATTCCCTATCTCGTTCGTAACCTCACTGTAGGGAATGACGGGGTGGGGTTTGGCACTTGCTACTTGTTAACTATTCCCCCTATTTATCAATTGTTAAATTCATATACAAAAACCTAAAAATAATCCTAAAGCTTCGCCAAAAGGTGCCGTTAACTTTAGCACTAAGTTAATTAAATCTCTTTTTAACCCGGCACCACGTCTGGGAAAGATCATATCAAGGAGTGTCACCTTTATGGCTATTACAATTAATACTAACGTAACAGCAATGACTGCCCAGCGTAACCTAAACAGTGCAAGCAGCAGCGTTGCCGACAGCATGCAAAAACTATCATCTGGTCTGCGTATTAACTCTGCTAAAGACGATGCTGCCGGTATGCAAATTTCAAACCGTTTGACCAACCAAAGTAATGGTCTAAACGTTGCAATGCGTAACGCTAACGATGGCGTGTCAATGGCACAAACGGCTGAAGGTGCGATGTCAGAATCAACCACCATCATGGAGCGTATGCGTGAACTAGCTCTTCAATCTGCTAACGGTTCAAACTCAGACAAAGACCGTGACGCAATGCAGAAAGAGATGGGTGAACTGCAAAGTGAAATGAACCGTATCGCTGATACCACCAGTTTTGGTGGTCAGAACCTACTTGATGGTTCATTTGGTGAGAAATCATTCCAAATTGGTGCTAACTCAAATGAAACGCAAAGCCTAGGTTTGATGGATGTATCAGCTCACGCTATTGGTCGTGACTATAAAAATCTAAATGCTGGCCCTGCTGCGGTTGAATTACAAGGTGGCACATCAACCGGTGATGGTGCATTTTCATTAGGGATTAATGGTACGAATCATGATATTGCTATCACCAAAGATATGACGGCTGATGAACTTAAAAGTAAACTCAATAACATTGATGGTGTAAGTAATATAGGTGTTGATGCTACTGAACGTGAAATTACCGCAGCAACTGCTGGAAAAACAGCTGTTACTGGGTTAGGTGTTCAAGATGCTGTTAAGACTGATGCTGCAGTCAGTGGTCTTAATATTACTGGTGATGGTGAAGTAACATTTGAGATTGATGATAGTCTTGATGGTGATGGCACTGACATGAAATCTATTACATTAACAGCAGCAGATATTGCTGATGAAACAGAATTAGCAAAGAAATTGACTGGTTTTAGTAATGTCGAATTTACAACAGCTGTTGGTGGTAAGGCATTTGATATATCTCGTGCTGATGGTAAAGATGTTGCGATTAAAAGTAGTTTAGATGAAAAATCCGGCGCAGCTGCAGCCTCTATTGCTGTGGATTCTGGCACTGCAGCAGCAGTTACAACAACAGAGGTTATATCAAAAGCTATTGGGGGAAAAGAAGCAGAAACTATTTCACTTGATATCGCAGGTACTGAAGTGACTTTAAATAGTGCAGCACTTAAAGATAAAGATACATTAATGGCAGCAATAAATGATGCATTGATTGCTGATGGCAATACAAACATAACAGCCACAGCAGAGGATAATACTGGATTTTCATTAAGTTCTGCTGACGGTTCTGAGGTTGTAATGTCAGCAAATATTAATGGTTCAAGTACTGAGACAAAGATTTCACTTGCTGGTGTAAATGGAACTGGTACTAATCAAGAATTAGTTGGTGGTTCGGAGAAAACATCAGCATCGACAGTCACTACTGAAGGTAAAATGGCTGAAACTGAAACATCATTTACATTAAACTTTTCTGAAATGAAACTCGATAGTGATATTGAATCAATTAAGTATTCAACTAAATTACTTGATGGTACCGAAATGACTAGAGCAATGGATATAGGTATAGAGACTACAACAGAATCAGTAGCAAGCCTAGATCTATCAACTCAAGAAGGTGCTCAAAACGCGATTGACGTACTTGATTCAGCAATGGAGCAAGTCGACTCAAAGCGCGCGGAAATCGGTGCCTTCCAAAATCGTATGACTCACACCATGAGCAACTTGGCGAACATCAACGAAAACGTTAATGCGTCAAACAGCCGTATCAAAGATGTTGATTTCGCCTCTGAAACTATCAACATGACTAAAGGTCAGATCCTGCAACAAGCGGGTACTTCTATCCTTGCGCAAGCAAAACAAATTCCACAAGCGGCACTTAGTCTACTAGGCTAATCCGTTATTAAAGTCTTGCCCTGTTGATTCTATCAGCAGGGCATTATTGTATTTTAATCGCTAACAAATATGCTCAAGGAACTGGCTATGGCGATCACTTCTACTGCTGCTGCAACAGGACAATATACCGCGCTACCAACATCACTAAATAGTACGACTTCTGCGACGGTCAATACTGCCAATCAGTCTAAATCTGATCCAACTTATAGCGAGTTACAACCTAGCGGCAAGCCATTGCCTCTGATTAACGCGTTAACGGATGTTAATGATGTTAATCCCTCTCTTGATGACAATCCGCTTAATTCATTTACGCCTGATCCTATTGCAGAGCAAGAACGCATTAAGCAGATTGAACAAGTATTACAACAATGTAACCGCAGTTTACGTTTCCACCAAGATGAGGAAACAGGCAAGCAGATTGCCACCATTGTTGATAATAAAACTGGTGATGTGATTCGCCAAGTTCCGGCACAAGAATTGCTAGAGTTAAACAAAAATTTAGCCAAGCATGCTCTGGGCTCTATCAGTAAAACAGTGTAGAGGACATAACTATGGGGTTAAGTGCTGCCGGAATGGCATCTGGGCTAGATATTGCAGGCATGACGCAGCAATTAGTTGCCGCTGAACGTAAACCAAAATCGGATCGAATCACCAATCAGCAAAAGCAAGTTAATGTTTCCCTGAGTGCTTATGGTCAGGTCAAATCATCTGTCAGCGCAATGCAATCAATGCTAGAAAAGTTTGGCAAAGATGAAGCCTTTAATGGTCAAAAAGCCACGTCTGATAACAGTGATTATTTATCGATAAAAGCCACCGCTAAAGCCAAAAGCGGGGTGTATAACATTAACATTCAGCAAATGGCACAGTCACATAAATTGATGGGTAAAGAACTATTTAGCGCTGATCCTGAAGCCTCTCTTGGTAGCGGTGAAATGGTAATTAAGGTCGGTGATAAATCGATGACCTTAAATATCGGTGAAGACAATGATGATTTATCGTCAGTGGTTGATGCGATTAATAATGCTGAAGATAACCCCGGTGTTACCGCAACCTTAATCAATACTGGGGAAGAAGGCGGTTCAAAAATTGTATTTTCAACCAAAGAAACTGGTGAGAAAAATACCATTGAGATTGATACCTCTGCCATGACGGGGCAATTAGCATCACTTGCTTATAAAGACGGCATGGTGGACAGTAAAGTTGATGAGATGCAGGCAGCGCAAGATGCCAAAATCATGATCGATAACTTCACTACCGTTAGCAGCAGTAATAATACCTTTGAAGATGTGATTGAAGGGGTGACGTTAGATCTTAAAAAGCTCACTGGTACTTCAGGCTCAAGTAATCCTGAAACCGATGATATCGATGTTAAATCGGTAAAAATCACCATTGAAAGTGATGAGAAAAGCACTAAAGATTCACTGAAATCGTTTGTTGATAGTTATAACAGCTTAATGGGTACCATTGATAAGTTAACCGGATTTGATGCTGATAAAGAACCAGATGATCCCAATCGTGCAGGGGCATTGAACGGTGATAGCTTAACGCGTTCAGTGAGCACCCAAATGCGTAACTTACTCAATGAGCCGATTGATATTAATGGCAAGCTGTATCAAATGTCTGATTTTGGGATTTCGATTCAGCGTGATGGCACGTTAGAGCTTGAAGAAGACAGCGATAAGCTTGATGACATCATCAGCGAAAATTTTGCGGTTATCGGCCAATTTTTTGCTCAAGAAGATACGGGCTTTCTAGCTAAAGCCGATAAGCTGTTAGACAGTTTTACTGATAAAACCGATGGTTCATTGTCTGTTAAAGAAGACACGTTAAAAGAGCGCCAAAAATCATTAGACGATGATATGACAGAGCTTAATAAACGTATGGTCGCTTATGAAGATCGTACTTATAAACAGTTTTTAGCGATGGATGAAGCCATCGGGAAGATGAATAATCAACTCAGTAGTATGATGAGTTTGATGATGTCGTTTGATTAAGGATATTAATGCGGCCACTTATAATGTTAGAGCAACTAACCCAATTAGAACACCAAATCGAACAATTATTACTGGCGGAAGATTACCCTGATGATTTTCCGCAGCAACTTGAAAACTTAGTCGCTTTGCGTCATCAGCAAGTGGACGTTGTGCTTAAACAAGCAGATTTATCACGGGCAGTATTTGATGACGTTGTTGCTCGTACTCAGGCTATGAAAGCGTTATTACAACAGCATAAAGATCGTATAGGTATGCAATTGGTACGATCGAAAAAAAGCCAAAAATCATTATCGCTCTACAGCAATATTCAACAACACGGACAATAGCCTCTAAACCCAATGTTTATTGATAATGTCTCGCAACTAAACAAAGGATAACAACATGCGTGGTTCTCTTCAGGCATATAAGCAAGTTTCAGTGAATGCACAACTCGCCAGCGCCTCACCGCACCGTATCATTCAAATGTTATACGCTGGGGCGATAGAACGCCTTATTCAGGGCAAAGCGGCGATGGAACAAGGTAATATTGCGGTTAAATGTGAACGTTTAACCAAAGCATTAGATATTGTACTAAGTTTGCGTGATTGTTTATCAATGGAAGATGGTGGTGATATCGCTAAAAACCTTGATGCACTTTATGATTTCATGGGAAGCGAGATTTCCCGAGCCAATGCTGAAAATATAACTCAGCCTATTGATGATGTGATTGGTATGCTACGTGAGATAAAGTCAGCTTGGGATCAAATTCCAGCAGAATATCACCACCTTACTGAAACAAACTAGCTGTTTTTTGGGGTCGGTAACCGTAGTTAGTGTTACCGATAACCATTTTTTTTGGTGTTTTTAGTCTGAAATTGGCATAAAACCTGATCAAATACATTGTTATTTGTATTGGTGTCACAGCTTTTATATGTCAAATCTTGCCTTATGGTGCACATTAATTACAATGTAGTCACTCTCTTCTTGATTGTTGTTCTATTCGCTACATTGAATATACCGTCAGGGTGTACTCTTATAAAGGCAATATCCATCTATGCACGGTTTAGTAAATACGCTTGTTATTGATGACGACCCACAGCAACGTCATGATTTAGGTGTCATCCTCAACTTTATGGGTGAGCATCATAACGCGCTGTCATCACAAGATTTGACCGTGTCATTATGGGAACAGCCATGGGGTGTTTGCCTGTTAGGAACAATAACCAATACTAAAAAACTTACTAGCATTATTGAGATGTTGAGAGTGTATCCGCAAATTCCTGTGGTTGCATTGACGAATCATCATGAGTTATTAGCTGAATTACCCAATTATATTGGTGATCTTAAATTTCCTCTGCACTACAACCAACTCGCCGACGCCTTTCGTCATTGCCAAGAATATTTAGGTAAGCGTACTCACCAAGTACCATCTTTAGGTCGTAAAAACATGCTATTTAGAAGCATGGTTGGTCGCAGTGAAGCCATTAGTGATATTCGTCGTTTAGTTGAACAAGTCGCGGCTTGTGATGCGAGTGTGTTGATTTTAGGGGAGTCTGGTACTGGAAAAGAAGTGGTTGCGCGTAATGTGCATTACCATTCTGAACGAGGCAAAGGTCCGTTTGTACCTGTTAATTGTGGTGCTATTCCCGCTGATTTACTTGAAAGTGAATTATTTGGTCATGAAAAAGGGGCGTTTACCGGCGCAATTTCAACCCGTAAAGGCCGATTTGAATTGGCTGAAGGTGGTACTTTATTTTTAGACGAGATTGGTGATATGCCAATGTCGATGCAAGTGAAGTTATTACGTGTCTTACAAGAGCGTAGCTTTGAGCGTGTTGGTGGCACTCAAACCATTAAAGCGAATGTACGTATTGTTGCGGCAACCCATCGTGATCTGGATAAAATGATTGCCGAGAGATTGTTCCGTGAAGATTTATATTACCGCTTAAATGTATTTCCAATCGATATGCCTGCATTACGTGATCGAATTGAAGATATTCCGTTATTATTACAAGAGCTGCTTACCCGTATGGAAGCAGAAGGTGCTAAACGGATCCACTTTACACCACGTGCGATTGCATCATTAATGTTGCATGATTGGCCGGGAAATATTCGTGAATTGGCGAATTTGGTGGAACGATTAACGATTCTTTATCCTGGTGAAATGGTTGATGTTAATCATTTACCGATAAAATACCGTTATAGCCAGTTACCTGATTTTGTGCCTGAAAGCAGCATGATGTCTATTGAAGAACAAGAACAACAAGCGTTAGCGGATATGTTTGCTGTTGAAGAACC
This sequence comes from Photobacterium sp. S4TG1, assembly GCF_036040035.1. Taxonomy (NCBI): domain Bacteria; kingdom Pseudomonadati; phylum Pseudomonadota; class Gammaproteobacteria; order Vibrionales; family Vibrionaceae; genus Photobacterium; species Photobacterium sp. S4TG1. The sequence goes on along the minus strand of NZ_JAYXUH010000001.1, from coordinate 563,876 downwards.
TGACATTACGCCATTAGGTAATGACTTACCGCCAGAAGGATTAAACCTTAAAGAGATGCTGGCTGAACTCGAAGTCGAAATGATTCGCCAAGCATTAGATGCACAATCTGGTGTTGTTGCTCGTGCTGCTGATATGCTAGGTATGCGCCGTACAACCTTGGTTGAAAAAATGCGTAAATATGGATTATCAAAAGACAGTTAATTTACCCAGACTCTCTTTTAATATAAAAAATAATATAAAAAAGTCACCGTCATTAATTTGGCGGTGACTTTTTTTATGTTGTTTTAAACATAATTGTTCAATCAATCCCTATCTAATATCACTCTTAGCAATAGTTATTGAGGTGTTGTTAATAATAAATATGCCCTTATAAGCTAAAAAAAGCACGCAGCATCATAAAAGTGTCATTAGTGTCATAAATATGACATTAGTAAATAGTATGACTTTACAATAAGTTACTGATAAATAGTGATTAATAGTGGCATGCTGTTTGCATGCTATGACTATCATCGTTTGTTGCAGATTAATCATGAGTGACTCATCCATAACATTATTAGCGTTAAACCAACAAGTTGAGCGTTATCAACAAGTATTACAAGTGATGCCTGTTGCTGTCATTTTATTGGATGAAAAGGGCGTGATAAGTGAAGCTAATCAAGAGGCTTTACGGTTACTTGGTGAGCCATTAATCGGTCAACGTTGGGGAGAGATAATCCAGCGTAGTTTTGCGCCCCAAGATGATGATGGGCATGAGGTTTCTTTGCGTAGTGGCCGTAAGGTGAAACTCGCGATATCAGCGTCAGCGGCTGGGCAGTTAATTGTGATCACTGATTTAACTGAAACACGACAATTACAGTCACGTTTAAGTGAAATGCAACGGTTGTCGTCGTTAGGACGGATGGTGGCATCATTAGCACATCAGGTGCGTACTCCGCTCGCCAGTGCGTTGTTATATGCTGCTAATTTAGCTGCATCAGGGTTAACCCCAACCACTAGAGCCCGCTTTCAAACCAAGCTGGTAGATCGATTATATGATTTAGAAAAACACGTCAACGATATGCTGTTATTTGCCAAAGGTGGCGACAATAAAGTGGTGAGTGAATTTACTATTGAAAGTTTACTCAACAGTTTAGAAGCAATCATAGAAGCCCAAGTTCTCAGTCATGATGTTGACTTTAGTATTGATTGTGATGATGAAACATTGCGAATCATGGGTAATGAAAGCGCTTTAGCAAGCGCGGTGGGTAATTTGATCACCAATGCTATTCAAATGGCAGGCAAAGGTTGTCGAGTTGCCGTGTGCTGCCAACAACAACATCAAATGTTATTACTCAGTGTGACAGATAACGGCCCTGGAATTGCGGCCGAGTATCATCAAAAAGTATTAGAACCTTTTTTTACTACCCGTAAACAAGGCACCGGATTAGGACTGGCTGTGGTACAGATGGTGGTATCAGCCCATGACGGTAGTTTGATATTAGATTCACAACTGGGGCAAGGAGCCACCTTTACCTTGCAGTTACCGTTAGTCACCTCAGTTCAAGTAGCATAATGGTTTGGGTTAACTATGGAGAGTGAAGCATGAGTCAAACGCGAGTATTAGTCGTAGAAGATGACGAAGGTTTGCGTGAAGCGTTAGTCGATACGCTTGCATTAGCGGGTTATCAGTGGCTAGAAGCGGAAAGTGCAGAACATGCATTAGTGCTATTGAAATCTGAATCGGTTGATATTGTGGTTTCTGATGTGCAAATGACAGGCATGGATGGCTTAGCTTTATTGCGCAGTATTAAATTGCAATGGCCCAAAATGCCAGTGTTATTAATGACCGCTTACGCCAATATCGAAGATGCTGTTGCAGCAATGAAAGAGGGGGCGCTCGATTACATGGCTAAACCATTTGCCCCGCAAGTTTTGTTAAATATGGTTGAGCGTTATGCTCCGATTAAACGCAATCTTACCAATACTGTGGTGGCTGATCCTAAAAGTTTGCATTTATTGGCAATGGCAGAAAAAGTCGCTAAAACCGATGCTAACGTAATGGTATTAGGCCCTAGTGGGTCGGGTAAAGAAGTGTTGTCACGTTATATTCACGACCATTCTTTACGTCGTGATGGACCTTTTATTGCGATTAACTGTGCCGCTATTCCTGAAAATATGCTGGAAGCGATGCTATTTGGCTATGAAAAAGGAGCTTTTACTGGAGCAATACAAGCCTGCCCAGGTAAGTTTGAACAAGCTCAAGCTGGTACGATTTTACTGGATGAAATCAGTGAAATGGACGTTAACTTGCAAGCTAAATTATTACGGGTATTGCAAGAACGTGAAGTTGAACGTTTAGGTGGGCGTAAAAGCATTAAATTGGATGTGCGAATTATTGCGACCAGTAATCGTGATTTAAAAAATTATGTTGCGAAGGGACGTTTTCGTGAAGATTTGTACTACCGGTTAAATGTTTTTCCAATGACGTGGCCCGCATTAGCTGAACGTAAAGGCGATATTGTGCCGTTAGCGGAGTTATTTTTACAACGTCATGCGTGTCAGCAAGGAATGGCGATTCCAACGATTGCGCAATGTGCGATCAACAAATTATTACAATATACATGGCCCGGAAATGTACGTGAACTTGATAACGTGATTCAACGCGCGTTAATCATTCACGATAACCTTATGATAACTGAGCAACATATTTTGGTTGAAGGACTGGATTGGCTACAGTTGGTCACACCTTCTACCGCGCCTGATTGCGAAATATCACCGTCGACCACAACGACAATTGACTCAATATCATCCACAGTTGCGGAAAGTTTAGGGCATGAATTACGCGGCCAAGAATTTAATATTATTTTAGATACTTTAGTTGCTTGCCAAGGTAATCGAAAAGATATGGCCGATAAACTGGGTATTAGTCCACGTACATTACGCTATAAATTAGCCAAAATGCGCGATGCAGGTATAGAACTCCCCGCATAATCGATGAGTTATAGATATAACAACCCTTTTTTAGTAGCGATAAACACAGTGAGATTTTGCGATGAAAGTTAATGGATTAGCGGCTGAAATGCAGGCAATGCGTTTAGATGCTCAAAATAGTATTCGTCCTGCAACAGGACAACAAGTCAGTGCTGATTTTGGCAATTTACTCAACGATGCCATTAAGTCGGTGAATACACTTCAAGGCCAATCAAGTGATTTAGCTACTCGATTTGATCAAGGTGATCGCAGTGTGTCGTTATCTGATGTGATGATTGCTCGTAATAAATCCAGTGTGGCGTTTGAAGCGACGGTGCAAGTGCGTAATAAAATGGTGCAAGCCTATAAAGAATTAATGAATATGCCGGTATAAATATCGTGGTTATCCGTCGATGTGATAGCGCATCATTTGCTATATGTGTGAGAAATAAATAGTGTCAGATCAAATTGTTAATCAACCTGTTACGGTTGCAAATAATAATACTTCACCGATATTACGTGATGCTGCTCAAGATCCCGATCTTGCTGAAAAGAAAGCATCGCGCACTGACAGTATTTTAGGCAATCTTGATCTGCTACGGCAGGTGATTTTAGTGCTCTCGGTTGCGATTTGTGTCGCGCTAATTGTCATGGTCGTGGTGTGGATAAAAGAACCAGAAATGCGACCATTGGGTAGTTATGAAACTGAAGAATTGATTCCTATTTTAGATCACTTTGATCAAAAGAAAATTGATTACCAACTTGATGGCAATACTATTCGAGTACCTGCTGATAAATACAGCAGTATAAAATTAGATTTAACCCGCAGTGGTTTAAACAGTCGTACTGCTGAAGGCGATGATATTTTATTAAAAGATATGGGGTTTGGTGTTTCGCAACGACTTGAAAATGAGCGCTTAAAATTAAGTCGTGAGCGTCAATTAGCGCGTGCTATCGAACAAATTAGTCAAGTACGTAAGGCGCAAGTGTTACTTGCAATGCCAAAACAAAGTGTGTTTGTTCGTCATAATCAAGATGCTACCGCAACCGTTTTTCTGACTTTAGCATCGGGTGGTGCATTGGGGCAGCAAGAGGTTGATTCGATAGTCGATATGGTAGCAACGGCAGTACCTGGATTACGTCCAACTCGTGTGACTGTAACCGATCAACATGGGCGTTTATTAAGTTCCGGTACCGAAGATCCCTCCTCGACAGCGAAACGTAAAGAATACGAATTAGAGCGTAAACAAGAACAAGCCCTACGTGAAAAAATAGATGCTATTTTAATGCCTGTGTTAGGGCTAGGTAATTACACCTCACAAGTTGATATTGCGATGGATTTCTCTGCACTAGAAGAAACCCGTAAGCGTTATGATCCTGCCACGGCGGCTACTCGAAGTGAATTTACGCGTGAAGATAGTAACGGCGGTCAAGTCGTGGCGGGTATTCCTGGTGCATTGAGTAATCAACCGCCAGCAAGTAGTTCTATTCCTGAAAATATTAAAGACATGCAAGCGGGTTCAAGTAGCGGTTCTGGTCGTATACACCGTGAATCTACCCGTAACTATGAGTTAGATACAACGATAAGCCATAAACGGGCGCAAACTGGCGTTATTGATCGACAAACAGTGTCGGTTGCGATTGATTATAAATCGATTGTCGATCCTAAAACGGGAGAGATCACTCGCGTACCTGTATCAGAAGCTGAGATTGTCAAAATTCGCCGTTTATTAATGGGGGGAATTGGCTTTTCAGAGGCGCGTGGTGATTTACTTGAAGTGCTATCAGTACCATTTGCTCTGCCTGAAGAGTTGTTATTGGCTGATGCACCCATTTGGGAAAATCCTAATTTCAATAGTTGGATTCGATGGTTAGCGGCAGCGTTGGTGATTATTGTGGTGATTGTTGTTCTAGTGCGTCCAGCAATGAACAAGTTGCTATACCCCAATCAAGCCGCTAATGGTACACCCCTTGATGAAAATGGATTACCAATACTAACCCACAATAGCAACAGTGATGGTACTAGCTTAATTGGTGGCGATTTAGATCCAAATGAAAGTTTTGAATTAAGCAGCAGTAGTTTAGATCTACCTAATTTACATAAAGATGAAGATTTACTGAAAGCAGTGCGAGCGTTGGTTGCTAATGAACCGGATCTTGCGGCTCAAGTTGTGAAAAGCTGGATGAATGAAGATGGCTAATGATGTAGCACCAATTGATAATAAATTTGATATTAAAAGTCTTAATGGCACTGATAAAGCAGCGATTTTATTATTGAGTCTTAATGAACAAGATGCTGCCAGTATTATTCGTCACCTTGACCCAAAACAGGTGCAGCGAGTTGGTGGCTCGATGGCAAGCATGAAGAACTTAAACCAAGATAAAGTCTCAAGTGTGCATCGTTCATTTTTAGAAGAAATTCAAAAATACACCAGTATTGGCATGGGGAGCGAAGATTTTGTTCGTAATGCATTGGTGGCCGCATTAGGTGAAGATAAAGCCAATAACTTGGTTGATCAGATTCTAATGGGTAGCGGCTCGCGTGGACTTGATTCTTTAAAATGGATGGATCCGCGCCAAGTTGCCAGCATTATTTTAAATGAGCACCCACAGATTCAAACTATCGTGTTGTCTTATTTAGAGCCTGAACAATCCGCTGAAATTTTATCGCAATTTCCTGAACGCGTGCGGTTAGATTTGATGATGCGTATTGCTAATTTGGAAGAAGTTCAACCTGCGGCACTGCATGAATTAAATGACATTATGGAGAAACAGTTTGCGGGTCAAGCGGGCGCACAAGCTGCCAAAATTGGTGGCTTAAAAGCAGCAGCAGAAATCATGAACTATCTCGATAATAATGTTGAAGGGTTGTTGATGGATCAAATTCGTGAAAACGATGAAGAAACAGCGACTCAAATTCAAGATTTGATGTTTGTGTTTGATAATCTGATTGAAGTTGATGATCGTGGCGTTCAAATTCTATTGCGAGATGTGCCGCAAGAACTATTACAAAAAGCCCTTAAAGGAGCGGATGATATGTTGCGAGATAAGTTCTATCGCAATATGTCTAAACGTGCGGGTGAAATGCTACAAGAAGATTTAGAAGCCATGGGGCCTATTCGTGTGGCTGATGTTGAAGCGGCTCAGAAAGAAATTTTATCTATTGCGCGTCGTTTATCTGATTTGGGTGAATTAGTGCTAACTGGCAATGGTGGCACTGATGAATTTTTATAATAGTAACGCGCAGGTTCAATGTAAGTTGAAGGAAAAGGTTTTGCCATGAGTGATGAACGTCGTCGTGGTTTTATGCGCGTGTCAGAACATCAAGCGCAAGAGCTTGAGCGCTGGGCATACCCTGATTACAGCCATGACAGTGATCATGAACCTGAAAATGCGCTTAATTATGATCATCAATATTATCTTGAGCAACAACAATTACAGCAACAGCAATTAACCCAACCTGAGCCAGCGCCGCCACCATTAACCGCGGCAGAACTTGAAGCCATGCAGCAATCTGCTTATGACGAAGGGGTTGAGCAAGGGCGTCAAGCTGGGCATAGCGAAGGTTTTTCTCAAGGCCATGCTGAAGGTGTTACAGCAGGCCATGCTGAAGGGCTGGCACAAGGCTTACAGCAAGGGCTAGAACAAGCTCAAGCTCAAATTGATCAACAAGTGGCATTATTAACGGCGGTGATGGATAAATTTGCCGATCCTATTGCTAAAGTCGACACCGAAGTTGAACAACAATTATTGTTATTGGTTAATGGTTTAACCAAGGCATTGATTCGCGTTGAAGTGAAAACCAATCCTCAAGTTTTACTTAATACTCTGCGTGAAGTGGTGGCCACATTACCGATAGCCGAGCGAGCGATCAAAATGCATTTACATCCAGATGATGTTGCCTTGGTTCATGCCAGTTTTGATGAGGCGGATTTACAACAACGTCAATGGTCATTGATTGCAGAGCCGAGCTTACAACGGGGAGATTTACAGTTGGAGTGTGGTAGTTCAAGTGTTGATTATTTAATTGATGATCGAATTTTGCATTCACTGACCACCTTTAATGAACTCAATAGTCACTTGCAAGAGCCAGTACTATGACCCTCGCACAACGCCTAAATCGCTACCAAACTGCGAATACTGCCTGTAAACCTGTGGCTTCTGGGCGTTTAGATCGTGTCGTTGGGTTAACCCTTGAGGCGATAGGCTGCCGCGCCCCTGTTGGCAGTGTTTGTAAAGTAGAAACCCTCACTGGTGAACTAGACGCTGAAGTGGTGGGTTTTGCCGGAGAAACGCTTTTTTTAATGCCAAGTGAGCAATTATCAGGGGTGATGCCAGGTGCTAAAGTCACCCCTATTTTGCATAACAGTGGCATTCCGGTTGGGCCTGAATTACTTGGGCGTGTTATTGATGGTATTGGTAATCCGCTTGATGGTTTAGGGCCTATTTTTACAGAGCAACGAGCAGCGTTTACTTCGGTACCAATAAATCCCTTATCACGTAAACCGATTAAAGAGCCGTTAGATGTTGGTATTAAAGCCATCAATGGCTTATTAACGGTCGGAAAAGGACAGCGAATTGGCCTCTTTGCCGGTTCTGGTGTTGGTAAATCGGTCACGTTAGGCATGATGACTCGTGGCACCAGTGCGCAAATTGTAGTGGTGGGACTTATTGGTGAGCGTGGTCGAGAAGTAAAAGAATTTATTGATGAAATTTTAGGTAAAGAAGGCCGAGAGCGAGCTGTTGTGATAGCTGCGCCAGCCGATGCTTCGCCATTAATGCGCTTAAAAGGCTGTCAAACATCACTTACGATCGCTGAGTATTTTCGCGATCAAGGGTTTGATGTATTACTGCTGATGGATTCATTGACCCGTTTTGCTCAGGCGCAACGTGAAATTGCATTATCTGTTGGTGAACCACCGGCAACCAAAGGTTATCCACCATCGGTGTTTGCTAAATTACCTGCGCTGGTGGAACGGGCAGGTAATGGTAACGAAAATCAAGGTTCGATCACCGCTTTTTTCACGGTATTAAGTGAAGGTGATGATCTGCAAGATCCGATTGCCGATGCATCACGTGCGATCCTCGATGGTCATATTGTGTTATCGCGTGAAATGGCGGATGCGGGGCATTATCCTGCCATTGATGTTGAACGTTCCGTTAGCCGTGTTATGCCAGCCATTGTCAGTGATGAACATATGCTGATGTCTAAAGCGGTGCGCCAAATTTTATCTATTTGCCGTAAAAATCAAGACTTGGTTGCTATTGGTGCTTATAAACCGGGAACTGATGCAACAATTGATCAAGCTTTTAGTTTTAAACCGAAATTAGACGGTTATTTACAGCAAGAAATGAAAGAAGCGGTGCCGTATGAAATGTGCGTCAATATGTTGCGATCTACGTTAGGTGGCTAATGGACTCGACAACAGGGTAATTGAAGACAAGGTCGTTATAGTATGCCATTGAGAACATTTGAATTATTAATCGAGCAAGCACAGCAGCAAGAACATCAAGCCAGCCTCGCCCTCAATCAAGCGCAACTTGAACAACAAAATTATTTACAGCAATTAGCTCAAATCGAACAGTACCGATTAGATTATTGTCGCCAGCTTTCTGAGCGAGGGCAGCAAGGACTAACTGCAAGCCAATATAGCCATTTACAAAAATTCTTAACCCAGTTAGATACTACGTTAGAAAAACAAAAACAGGCAGGTGGTTATTTTGCTAATCAAATTGAGCAATGCCGTCAGCACTGGCAAGCCATGCAGCAAAAAAAGCGCGGTATTGAATGGTTATTGGAAAAAAAACAGCGTGAGCGGCAGCTTTTTTTGAATAAACAAGAACAAAAAATGATGGATGAATTTGTAACGTTACAATTTGCACGTCGCCAACAACGCTAGAACTAAAAACTGGTTTACTTTTTGCATTAGGATAGAACATTAGTTTTGAATAAAACGTTTTTTTGACGCTTTAATCAAACAGTTATTCATTTATTTGTCGTCTGTAGCGACACGTATTAAAAGAGTTACTATGAATCTATTTAATGTGTCATCTGCGCAAACGCCAAAATCGGTGACGGGCAGTTCCGTTTCCAGTTCAACACCTGACACGACGCCATTTGATGACGGTCAGTTTTTAGAGCAATACCAGCAAGCGCTTGATGAAATGCCTCCGTTAGCGGTGGTTGATGGCGAATCCACATTACTTTCTGATCAAGCAGTGATGAGTGCTGAACCGATGAGTATTGATAGCGAAACAGCCATAATTGCTACAACTGACGTGATTGATGATGAAAGTGAAATATTAACCCCAGATTCAATCATTGCCGATAACGTAATTGATAAATCACCAATGAGTGCTGATGATGGCGAGAGAGTCATTGATGACGCCACAGAATTAATGGCTGCAGGCAATGTCTTTTTACAGCAACTCACACAATCTAACCAGCAGCTTAATTCAGTTGATAAAGCACACATCGAGACTGTTGATGCGAGCGGCAAAAGCTTGCCATCAGCCGTCATGCCAACAACAGATACTGTACTGACTCAAAATGAATTGGTAGCAGCTCAAACAGCCACTAAAACCACCGATGGAAGTGCAGCGTTTATTATGCCAGCTACGGCTGAGGCTCTGACGGCAAAAGCGACAGCAAATAATAATGGACAAAAATCTGGCGCAAAGAGTGATGTCGAGCTTATTTCTGATGCTAGTGTCAATAATTCGCCACTACCAGCCTCTCATCGCTCTTTATCTGCGTCAACATCTAGCACTGACACGCTAATTAACCCTGCCGTGTTTGATGGTACTTCTTTGTTGGTGGACGATAATCGACCTCAACAAGGAGTAAATAACCATTCTCAAGCTGACTCATTGGTTCAACCGTTAGCGGGATTAACAACAGTATCAGCAGCACCAATATTAAAACCTGAATCGCCACCAATAACCAGTGCCATGCAATCGCCATTAGTTCTTACTCATGAAAAGGCTGGCGAAGAGGTTCATGAACGGATCAATATGATGATGGCAAAGAATCTAAAATATGTCGATATTCGGTTAGATCCACCCGAATTGGGCAAACTTCAGATTAAATTGAGCATTAATCAAGATCAGGCTTCAGTGCAATTTACGGTGAATAATCATCAAGCTCGCGATATTGTTGAACATGCCATGCCGCGCTTACGTGAAATGTTACAACAGCAAGGATTACAACTTACACAAAGCTCGGTACAACAAGAGAATAGCCACCAATTTACGGGTCATAACCATAATGGTTCAGCGCATTCTCAGTCACACTCTAGGCAGTCATCCGCTTTGCGTACAATGAACGAGGATAGATCACTTGTAGCAGAAAACGATCAAGGTGAGCTACCCATCAGTATGTTTGTCACTGAAAAGAAAGACCAAGTCGATTATTACGCTTAGCGTTTTTGGTCATAGTTGTGGCAAACGTTTTATCAATAAGGGAAAACATGCAGCAACGTCATGTAGTAATAAAGACCGCAATAAATAGCGAGCAAGGGTAAATGCTGATGGCTGGAAATAGAAAAAAAACAATGGTTATTGGCTTGGTTATTTTACTTGTGAGCGTTGTGATTGGTGGTGGAATTTGGTTTTTTACCACGCCATCAGCGGAAGCTAAAGCGACAGAAGTTGGATCAATATCGACTCAGCCGCCATTGAAAATGTCAGCTTATTATATCGTGTTACCTGAACCTTTTATTTTTAATGTGAGTGGCAAAGAACGTGATCGTGTGGTGCAAATAAAAGTACAACTAATGGTGCGAGGTGAACAAAATGAAGCGTTGGCTAAAAAACATGTGCCATTAGTTGAAAGTGTATTGTTACAAACATTTGCTGTCGCGACAGTTGAGCAATTACGTCAACCTCAAGGACGTGAACAGTTACGTCAACAAGCATTGACGACTGTACAAGCAACGATGAATAAGATGACGAATATGCCTGTGGTTGAACGGGTGTTATTTACTGGCTTTGTGATGCAATAGGTGCGCTGTGAGTGATTTATTAACCCAAGATGAAATTGATGCACTATTGCATGGTGTTGATGAGCCTGATGATGATGCAAATGATGGTGATCAAGGTTCAGGCATAACGGCCTTTGATTTTTCTTCGCAAGATCGAATCGTTCGTGGTCGAATGCCGACCCTTGAATTGATCAATGAGCGTTTTGCCCGTCATATGCGAATCAGCTTATTTAATATGCTGCGTAAAACCGCCGAAGTGTCGATCAATGGCGTCCAAATGATCAAGTTTGGTGAGTATCAAAATACGCTTTATGTTCCTACGAGTTTAAATATGGTGCGTTTTAGGCCATTAAAAGGAACCGCATTGATCACCATGGAAGCACGATTAGTGTTTATTTTGGTTGAAAATTTCTTTGGTGGTGATGGTCGTTTTCACGCCAAAATTGAAGGGCGTGAATTTACTCCAACGGAACGACGTATTGTACAGATGCTGTTGAAATTGGTGTTTGAAGATTACCGTGAAGCATGGTCGCCAGTGATGTCGGTTGAGTTTGAATATATTGACTCAGAAGTTAACCCGACTATGGCCAATATTGTCAGTCCGACAGAAGTGATTGTGGTGAGCTCATTTCATATTGAGATTGATGGTGGTGGCGGTGATTTTCATGTGGTGATGCCGTATTCAATGGTTGAACCTATTCGAGAATTGCTCGATGCGGGTGTGCAAAGTGACAAGATGGACACCGATGTTCGTTGGAGTCATGCACTACGTGATGAAATCATGGATGTACCTGTGAATCTGCGCGCTAAGTTATTGGATATTGATATCTCATTACGTGACTTAATGGAATTACAAACTGGCGATGTTATTCCGATCATCATGCCAGAATCCGCCACGATTTTTGTTGAAGATTTACCAACCTACCGCGCCAAAATGGGGCGTAGTGGCGATAATGTCGCGCTTAAGATTACCGATAAATTAAAACGTCCAGACATGGTGAAAACGGATTTGGCTTTTTTAGATCGTGAATTATTAAGCTCTACATTATTAGAGATGAACAGTAACGATGAAACGCACTCATAATTAACAGGAATAATAATGTCTCAAAATGATCAACAAATGGCAGATGATTGGGCTGCAGCATTAGCAGAGCAACAAGATAATGTTCAGCCGGCACCATTAGAAGAGTTAACTGATGATACCGCCCCGATCTCTGATGATGAGCGCCGTAAGCTTGATACTATCATGGATATTCCGGTGACGATTTCAATGGAAGTTGGCCGTACGCAAATCAGTATTCGTAACTTGCTGCAACTTAACCAAGGCTCCGTGGTTGAGCTTGATCGTATTGCTGGCGAATCACTGGATGTGATGGTTAATGGCACTTTGATTGCTCACGGTGAAGTGGTGGTGGTCAATGATAAATTTGGTATTCGTTTAACCGACGTGATTAGCCAAACTGAACGCATTAAAAAATTACGTTAAGAGTTGACGATGGATCAGTCAGTGACTTTAGGGCAAGCCCCCGATCTTAATCTAGCCACAACCTTAGCGTCATTGGTGTTGGTGATTGTTATTATTCTGTTTTTGGCGTGGATGCTAAAAAAAATGCGTTTAGTGGGCGTGCACAGTAGTGATCAACGACTCACGATTGTAAAGCAGTTAACACTTGGGCAACGAGAGCGAATTGCGCTGATTCAAGTGGGTGATGAACAGCTGTTAGTTGGTATCACGCAGCATAATATCTCGTTGCTGAGTAAGCTTGAACAACCTTTAATCATGGAAGATGTGCCAGCCAACGATTTTGCATCTCAGCTGAGCCGATTGATGACCACCAATGATAAAAAATAACCCCAAAATGTATATCAAAATAGTCTTATTATTGTTGTTGAGCGGCAGTTGGATCATCACAACTCCTGCTTGGGCGACCGAGAGTGTTACTCAAGCGGCAATGACGGCGGAAAGTGGTGCTTCACATTTAATGGCGGGAACTGGGCATGGTGGTATTCCTGCGTTATCCGTCACCATGAACCCTGATGGTAGTGAAGATTACTCCATCACCTTGCAAATCTTAGCGTTAATGACCGCATTAGGCTTTTTGCCTGCGGTGGTGATTTTAATGACATCATTTACCCGTATTGTGGTGGTAATGTCGATTTTGCGTCAAGCGATGGGTTTACAACAAACACCATCAAATCAGGTGATTATTGGTATCGCGATGTTTTTGACTTTCTTTGTGATGTCACCTGTTATTGATAAAATTAATACCGATGCAGTGCAGCCTTATATCAATGAACAAATCAGCGCCAAGCAAGCATTGACTAAAGCTGAAGCACCGATGCGACAGTTTATGTTAAAGCAAACGCGAGTTAAAGATTTGGAAACCTTTGTCAATATTTCAGGCTCTACTGCGACGGACCCACAAACGGTTCCTATAACGGTATTAGTGCCCGCATTTATTACCTCTGAGCTTAAGACTGCGTTTCAGATTGGATTTATGCTGTTTTTACCGTTCTTAATTATTGATTTAGTGGTGGCGTCAGTATTAATGGCGATGGGTATGATGATGCTATCACCGATGATTGTGTCATTACCGTTTAAGTTGATGTTATTTGTATTGGTGGATGGTTGGAATTTAATTCTGTCTACGTTAGCCGCCAGTTTTGGCACCTTATAAAGCCTGTGAAAGATAAGGATAAATAGACGATGACTCCGGAAGCGTTTGTCGGCATTTTTCAAGAAGCGTTGTACATGGTATTGATCATGGTGTGTGCAATTGTTATTCCTGGCTTATTAATTGGTTTGGTGGTCGCGGTATTTCAAGCGGCAACCTCGATTAACGAACAAACATTGAGTTTTTTACCACGTTTAGTGGTGACGTTATTAGCGCTGATGTTCTTTGGTCATATGATGACGCGAATGTTAATGGATTACTTCTTTCGTATTATCGATCAGATACCACAACTACTGTACTAATAGCAGCACGATGCTATGTTTATCTCGTGAGTAACCACCGTTTATGCACTATACCTCCAGCGTGTTATTAGAGTGGATTGCCAATTATTTTTGGCCATTTACTCGTATCTCTTCAATGATGATGGCAATGACCTTTTTTGGGGCACGTTTTGTGTCACCTAAAATTCGACTATACCTTGCATTAGCAATCACTTTTACTGTGATGCCAATGCTACCTAAAGTGCCGACTGATATTGAGTTACTTTCTCTGGCGGGTTTTATTGTCACTACCCAACAAATCATTATTGGAGTGGCGATGGGGTTAGTGACTCAGTTTATTACGCAGACTTTTGTGTTGTTAGGACAAATTTTAGGCATGCAATCAAGCTTAGGTTTTGCCTCAATGGTGGATCCTGCGAATGGTCAAAATACCCCCGTATTGGGACAATTTTATATGTTTCTGGCGATATTATTGTTCTTAGCCACTGACGGTCATTTGACGATGCTTAATGTGGTGGTGTTGAGTTTTACTACCTTACCCGTAGGAAGCAGTATGTTAGTTGCTGCTGACTATCACCAATTAGCTGGGTGGTTTGGACATATATTTAAAGCTGGGGTTGATATGGCGCTGGCTGGTGTTATTGCACTATTAACCGTTAACCTTTCATTTGGTGTGATGACCCGTGCTGCGCCACAGTTAAATATTTTCTCATTAGGCTTTTCATTTGCGTTGTTACTTGGGCTTGCGATCAGTTGGTTTATTGTGCTGGGGATCGTGCCGCAATATGAGGCTATTTGGCAAACAGGGCTCGATCAAGTTTGTCGTTTAGTTCGGCTAGATTGTTAACCGTAAATTCCGTTTTATAACGGCTTATTGCGCTGCTTATCTTTCTTATATTCACTTTTTTAATTCACCATGGACGAATCACAATGTCGGATGCTGACGGTCAAGAACGTACCGAAGACGCCACCGCGCGAAAACGCGAGCAGGCGCGAGAAAAAGGTCAAGTACCGCGCTCAAGAGAATTAGCCTCCGTAGCTGTATTGGTTTCCGGTGCAGTGGGTTTAATGTGGTTTGGTGAGGGGTTAGGAACCGCATTAGCCAAGGTCATGAGTCGAATGTTTACTCTCAGTCGTGAAGAAGCATTTGATGTTCACTTACTATTTTCGGTAATTTCTACGGCGATATGGCAGGTGTTTTTACCACTGGTTATTATTTTAGTATTTTTATTTACTGCCGCCTTAATTGGAGCAGCAGGGCTCGGTGGCATCCGTTTTTCTTCTGAAGCTGCAATGCCAAAATTTTCAAAAATGAACCCAATGAGTGGCCTAAAACGTATGTTTGGCAGCCAAAGTTGGGTTGAATTAATTAAATCGATACTCAAGGTTGGGTTAGTTGCCAGTGTGGCCGGATATTTAATTTATTCAAGTTTAAATGATTTTTTTCAGCTCAGTATCGAAACCTTTCCAGCTAATTATTTTCATGCTTTAGATATCCTATTGAATTTTGTATTGCTGATCTGTTGTTCGTTGTTGATCGTGGTCGCCATTGATGTGCCTTATCAGATTTGGCATTTTAGCGATCAATTAAAAATGACCAAGCAAGAAATTAAAGACGAATATAAAGACTCAGAGGGAAAACCGGAAGTTAAAGGTCGTATTCGTATGCTACAGCGCGAAATGGCACAACGCCGTATGATGGCGGATGTTCCTCAGGCAGATGTTGTGATCACTAACCCTGAACACTTTTCTGTGGCATTACGTTATGATCCTCAATTAGATGCCGCGCCAATAGTGATTGCCAAAGGGGGGGATCACTTAGCCCTTAAAATTCGTGAAATTGCCAATAAACACAATATTGATATTGTTCCTGCCGCACCATTAGCACGTGCGATTTACTATACCACTGAATTAGAACAACAAGTGCCTGATGGGTTGTTTGTTGCGGTTGCGCAAGTGCTTGCTTACGTTTTTCAATTAAAAGCTTATCGACGTGGTAAAGGACAAAAGCCTACTTTATCGGCAGCAGCAACAGAGATTCCACCAGAGCTACAGCATTAATAAAATAACAATGGCCGCTAACAGTATAATTTTACTGTCAAAATAATGGCATAATTATGCGGCATGATAATTGCTTAACCATAAATCTTCGTGATGGTTTATGGTTCTATCTAGAGTCATAACCTCACTTTTATGTAAATAATCGTGATTTGATGACAATAGAATGAAGCTTTCAATTCCTTTTGCTTCGCGCTTACCGTTAGCGCGTTTACAGAATATGCCCGCTATTGGTGCACCAGTGATGGTGTTAGCCACCTTGGCGATGATTATTCTGCCAATGCCACCATTATTATTGGATATGACGTTTACCTTTAATATTGCGTTGTCATTAGTGGTGTTGTTAGTGACTGTTTACACCCGTCGTCCTCTCGATTTCGCCGCTTTTCCTACCGTATTACTTATTGCCACCTTATTACGTTTAGCCCTTAACGTAGCTTCAACACGGGTGGTGTTATTGCATGGTCATGAAGGTTCTGATGCGGCAGGACAGGTCATTGATGCCTTTGGCTCGGTAGTGATTGGCGGTAACTATGCTGTGGGTTTGGTGGTATTCCTTATCCTTATGATCATCAATTTCATGGTTGTTACCAAAGGTGCTGGGCGTATTTCAGAAGTTAGTGCTCGCTTTACGCTAGATGCGTTACCCGGTAAACAAATGGCGATTGATGCGGATTTAAATGCGGGTCTTATTGATCAAGAGCAAGCACGAACGCGTCGTTTTGAAGTGACCAAAGAAGCGGATTTTTATGGTTCGATGGACGGTGCATCTAAGTTTGTTAAAGGGGATGCAATCGCTGGTATTTTGATTTTGTTTATCAATATTATTGGTGGCTTGATCATTGGTATGACGCAATACGGCTTAGGCTTTATGGAAGCGATGGAGATTTATAGTCTACTCACCATTGGTGATGGCTTAGTCGCACAGATTCCATCGTTGTTGTTGTCTATTGGTGCCGCGATGTTGGTTACTCGTCAAAATACTGACGAGGATATGGGCCAGCAGATGTATTTTCAGATGTTTAATAACCCTCAAGCCTTGATTATTACTGGGGTTATTTTATTTGTAATGGGGATTGTTCCAGGCATGCCCCATGTGCCGTTTTTACTGTTAGCTGCCATTATTGGTGGTGCAGCTTATTGGCGTTATAAGAAAGATAAAATAGCAGCATTAGTTGAAAAAGAGCCACCAACACATGCGATGGCGCCAGCGCAGCCAATGAAAGAATTGTCATGGGATGATGTGCAACCCGTAGATACCATTGGTCTTGAGGTGGGTTATCGACTTATTTCAATGGTAGATAAAGACCAAGGTGGTGAGTTGTTAGAGCGCGTTAAAGGCGTGCGTAAAAAGTTATCTCAAGATTTTGGTTTTCTCGTGCCTCCTGTCCATATTCGTGACAATTTGGAACTCCCTCCTAATAGCTACCGTATCAGCCTGATGGGTGTTACCTGTGGCGAAGCTAATATTCATCCCAACATGGATTTAGCCATAAATCCCGGCCAAGTGTTTGGCAATATTGATGGTGAACGTACGCTCGATCCTGCTTTTGGTTTAGAAGCGGTGTGGATTCAAGTTTCTCAACGTGAACATGCACAAGCGTTAGGTTACACCGTGGTGGATTCTGCCACTGTGCTGGCGACCCATTTAAGTCAATTACTCACTAACCATGCTGCTCAATTACTGGGCCATGAAGAAGTACAAAACTTACTTGAAATGTTAGGGCAATCAACACCGAAATTAGTGGATGGTTTCGTGCCTGATCAATTGCCATTAGGGGCGGTAGTGAAGGTAATGCAAAACTTACTTAATGAAGCGATTCCACTACGAGATATTCGAACCATTGTTCAAACCCTATCTGAGTACTCCAGTAAGAGTCAAGATCCTGACATTTTAACCGCCGCTGCACGTATTGGATTAAAACGCTTAATTTGTCAGGAAATCAATGGAATAGAAGCAGAATTACCCGTCATTACTTTAGTCCCTGAGTTGGAACAGATATTGCATCAAACGATGCAGTCTGCTGGGGGCGAGTCATCGGGTATTGAGCCTGGATTAGCCGAGCGTTTACAACGTTCACTAACAGAAGCAACACAACAGCAAGAATTAAAAGGTGAACCTGCGGTGTTATTAACTTCCGGTGTTTTACGTTCTACCTTGGCAAAATTTGTCAAAAATACCATTCCGACCTTGAGAGTACTTTCTTATCAAGAAGTGCCCGATGAAAAGCAAATTCGAATTGTTAATGCGGTAGGTCATTAATAATGTTGAAAGTGAACACTAATTTAAGCACTTGCTGATAGGGAACTAAGTTTGAAAATTAAACGATTTTTTGCCAAGGATATGAGAACCGCACTTAGCGAAGTCAAAGAAGAACTTGGCCCTGATGCGGTGATTATGTCAAATAAAAAAGTCTCGGGTGGGGTTGAGATAGTGGCTGCAGTTGATGCAGAAACAAGCCAACCAGTTGCAAAAACAAACCATGCCGTACGTGATGAATTAGAACAAGGTTTAGGCCAAGCAAGGCGAAAACTGGCGGATGATAAAGTTAATGTAACGCCTTCTGTTTCAAAGCAGTTTGCCAGCGTACTGCAAAATTATGCCGCAGCAACAGAGGGGAGCGATAATATGGCCTCAGTGGATTCATTAACTGCCTTGTTACAACGCCAATCTAAACATCAAACCCAGCATCAGCAACAATCAGCGCTAAATAGCACTAATGAGTTAAGTCGCGATCAAGCTCGACAGCATTATTACCACAGCGAGAGTCATGAACAACAGCGTCAACACGCTAGCACCGACAGACAACGGTCGTTATCTCAGTCGAAACAGGCTCGTCGTTATGATGATTCGGCACAAGATCTCAATGTGGGGAATTATGTTCGTCCATCATCAAAACATTATGAACACGAGACAAATGTTGGGCGTAATGACTATGTTAGTACCGCGCGTAAACCTCGTTTAGATCCGAGTCGTTATGAAGCAAAAAACATCAAAAAAGATGATGAATTAGATGCGATGCGAGCCGATATCGTGTCTATTCGACGTTTATTAGAACATCAATTATCAGGGTTAATGTGGCAAGAAGTTGAACGCCAAGAACCGATGCGGGCGATGATGATCAAACGGCTTGAAAAGATGGGATTATCCGATCAATTAGCTGATCAATTAGCGTGCTATATACCGGAAGATTTGCCTACCAATGAAGCCTGGCCCGCTTTACTTGATTTATTAGCCGATCAATTAGTGACCACGGACGACTGTATTTTAGAAAATGGTGGCGTGGTGGCATTACTTGGCCCGACAGGGGTTGGAAAAACAACCACGGTTGCCAAATTAGCGGCACGAGCTGCGATGGAGTTTGGTCCTCAACAAATAGCGTTAGTGACCACCGATAATTACCGTATTGGCGCCCATGAACAATTGGCCACTTATGGCCGAATTATGGGATGTCCTGTAAGAGTTGCTAAAGATGCGCAGGAACTGGCCGATATACTTCATCAGTTGCGTCATCGTCGATTAGTGCTGCTTGATACCGCCGGTATGGGTCAACGCGATATTCGTTTGTCAGAACAATTAGATACCTTAATGCAAAATAGCGGCGCTAAAATCCGCAGCTATTTAGTGATGCCTGCGACATCCCAACGACGAGTACTACAAGAAACACTTGAACATTTTCGTCGTATTCCATTATCGGGCTGTGTATTAACCAAGTTGGATGAATCGTTGAGTTTGGGTGAAATCATCGGTGTCGCTATTCAAAATGCGTTACCGATTGCCTATTTAGCGGATGGTCAACGGGTTCCTGAAGACTTGAAAGTAGCGACCGGGAATTATCTCGTTTCGCGCGCAAATGAGTTGTTAGAACTAGAACTGTCACAGCAATCTCATCTCTGGTCTAGTGATAGCTCAGATACTACTTCGGCCGATTTTTATGACTGAGAACATCATGTACGATCAAGCGAGTGGTTTACGTCGAATGACCCAATTAACGTCGACGAAAGTCATTACGATTACAGGTGGAAAAGGGGGCGTGGGTAAAACCAATGTCACCCTTAATATGGCAATTTCAATGGCGCGCCAAGGTAAGCGTGTCATGGTACTTGATGCCGATCTTGGATTGGCGAATGTCGATGTAATGCTTGGTTTACGTGCGGGACGCAATTTGTCGCATGTATTGGCTGGTGTATGTGAACTTGAAGACATTATTATTGAAGGCCCTTACGGCGTAAAAATTATTCCTTCGGCGTCTGGTACTCAGAATATGGCCGAATTAACACCGACCCAACATGCGGGATTGATTCGTGCATTCAGCAACTTACAGTATGATCTTGATTTTTTCTTGGTTGATACTGCGGCGGGTATTTCAGACATGGTGTTGAGCTTTGCGCGTGCAGCTCAAGACATTATTATTGTGGTCTGTGATGAGCCAACGTCGATCACAGATGCATACGCATTAATGAAAATTTTGAGCCGTGAGTATGATATTCAACGCTTTAAGATTGTGGCTAACATGGTACGTAGTTATCGTGAAGGGCGGGATTTATTCATTAAGCTAACTCGAGTAACTGAACGTTTTCTTGATGCCAATCTTGAACTCGCGGCATGTATTCCGCTTGATGATAATGTTCGCCAAGCCGTTAAGCGCCAAAAGATAGTGGTTGAAGCTTTTCCGCATAGTCCGGCGGCATTAGCATTAAATTCATTAGCATCAAAAGCAATGACCTGGCCACTTCCACATCATCCTGGTGGGCATTTGGAATTTTTTGTTGAACGATTGTTGGTGCATAAACCACGAGCCATGGAGGCATCTATTCGTGAATAAAACCTTAGCTTATAGCAGTTATCAACAAAGTCCACAGGCGTTTATTGAGCGTTATTCGACGCTGGTTAAGCGAATAGCTCATCACTTAATGGCGCGTTTGCCACCCAGTGTTTTGGTCGAAGATTTAATTCAATCAGGCATGATTGGTTTATTGGAAGCGCAGCAAAATTACGATCCTACTAAAGGTGCGAGTTTTGAAACCTTTGCTGGAATTCGTATTCGTGGTGCGATGTTAGATGATATTCGACGTGGTGATTGGGTACCGCGATCTGTGTATAAGCATAGTCGGCGTATTAGTGATGCAATTGCCAAGCTAGAACATAGCCTTGGACGTGATCCAACTGACATTGAAATTTCACAGTTTTTGGACATGCCGCTAGAGCAATACCATCAAGCGTTAAATGACGTTAATTGTGGACGTATTGTTGGCATTGCTGATCTTGCTGGTGGTGAGGACACAATGGTGAATGAAGATGATATTGATCAAAATCTGCCGTTGCAAAATGTCGTTGATGATAGTTTCCGCCATAGTTTGGCTGCCGCGATCAAAACCCTACCAGAGCGTGAAGCTTTGGTGTTATCGCTCTATTACGATGAAGAAATGAATTTAAAAGAAATAGGCGCCGTTATTGGTGTAAGTGAATCGCGTATTTGTCAGATTCATAGCCAAGCGATGCAGCGCTTACGGGCTAAATTACAAGCTTGGGCCGCCTAATTTCAATAAAACATAAACCACAATTATTTTATAACTAAGAACAACACAGGTTTCGCTGTGGAGGCTATTTTGAATACAAACATGAAAATTCTTATTGTTGATGATTTTTCAACAATGCGTCGAATTGTAAAAAATTTACTGCGTGATTTAGGGTTTAATAACACGGTAGAAGCGGATGATGGTTTAACGGCATTACCGTTATTAAAACGTGGTGATTTTGATTTCGTGGTGACGGATTGGAATATGCCAGGAATGCAAGGTATTGATTTACTACGTCAGATTCGTGCGGATGAGCAATTAAAGCATTTACCTGTGTTAATGATTACTGCTGAAGCGAAGCGTGAACAAATCATTGAAGCCGCACAAGCTGGTGTGAATGGTTATATTGTAAAACCGTTTAATGCAGTGACGTTAAAAGAAAAACTAGCGAAGATTTTTGAACGATTACAATAATGATTGTGTTTTGGCATAGGGAAATATAACCATGATTTCATTGGAGCAAGCACAGCAGTTAGTGGTGTTGCTTGAACAAAACCAGCAGCAACAAGCCAATACACTCATGCAAACTTTAGTTGAACGTCATCATGCGCCTATGTATGAGGAAGTCGGAAAAATGACTCGGCAATTGCATGATTCATTGGTGAGTTTTCGGCTTGATCCGCGTTGGAATGATTTAGCAAAAACTGACATTCCTGATGCGCGTGATAGTTTATCTTATGTAATTGATAAAACAGAAGCGGCAGCTAACCGTACTATGGATGCGGTCGAAATAACCCTGCCGATAGCTGAACAATTACAACAAACACTGCATAGTCTTCATCCACAATGGCAGCGATTAATGGTGGGGCAAATTGCATTAACGGATTTTAAACAGCTTTGTCATGATATTAATGCGTTACTGCTCCAAGTTGATCAAGATAGTTCGTTATTACGTGAGCATTTAACTGATATTTTAATGGCTCAAGATTTTCAAGATCTTACCGGGCAAGTCATACGACGAGTGATCTCTTTAGTGCATGAAGTTGAAGATCGAATGCTAGATATTCTGCAAGCATTTGGAATAGAGCAAGCGCCATCTTCTAACGTAGAACCGCTGCCACTTGGTGTTACCGCAGAAGGACCTATTATTAATCCTCAGCAACGTAAAGATACGGTTTCATCGCAAGATGATGTTGATGATTTACTTTCAAGTCTTGGATTTTAGAGGGAATTTATGAGTTTTAATTTAGATGAAGATATTCTACAAGACTTTCTGATTGAAGCCGGAGAGATCCTTGAATTATTGTCTGAGCAATTGGTTGAACTTGAACGTAGTCCAGATAACAGTGAATTATTAAACGCTATCTTCCGTGGTTTCCATACGGTAAAAGGCGGTGCTGGTTTTTTATCTTTGACTGAATTAGTTGATGCTTGTCATGGTGCTGAAAACGTCTTTGATTTGCTACGTACAGGAAAGCGCAAAGTAACATCAGAATTGATGGATGTTATTTTAGAAGCGTTAGATTGTATTAATGTGATGTTTGCTCAGGTACAAGAGCATCAACCGTTAAGTAAGGCTGATCAAACTTTGTTGGATCAGTTGCATCATTATAGTTTACCGCCGGCAGCAGCTGAAGCAACAGTTGATATTGTTGAAAAGACAATGGCTGAAACCGCGCTGGTTAGTCATCAACCTCTTGCGGCTGCTACACCAACAAGTGCAATTGCGGCTAATTCTGTTGACGATATCACTCAAGATGAATTTGAACGCTTATTAGATGAATTGCATGGTGTAGGTAATTCACCATCGTCGTCATCAACCGCTGTTATCGCTAATACTGTTACAAGTGTTGAAAGTAATGATATTACCGATGATGAGTTTGAACGTTTATTAGATGAATTACATGGTAGTGGCAATGCTCCCGGTGCTGGCAGTTCGTTTGCTGCGGTTGATATTTCGACGACCACATCAGTTACGCCCCCCATGCCGTCTAGTGAAAATGAAAACCTTGCCGTTGTTAGCGATGATTTAATGACTGATGATGAGTTTGAAAGCTTATTAGATGAATTACATGGTATTGGTTGTGCTCCTCAAGTCGATCATGCCGCTGCCGCGAATAAAGCAGTCGACAGTACACCGATTATTGAAGTTTTAGTAACTGAGCATACTGTAACTGAACATCCCGTGTCAGCTGCATCAGCCATTGCGAGTGAAGCTGTAAATCGTTCACCATTACCAGTAACGAAAGAAAAACCTAAGCCTCCAGCAGATACGACGGTACGTGTTGATACTTCTACTCTTGATATCATTATGAATATGGTGGGTGAGTTGGTATTAGTGCGTAATCGACTGGTTAGCTTAGGTTTAAATACCACCGATGAAGAAATGTCAAAAGCGGTATCAACCCTAGATGTTGTGACTGCGGATCTTCAAGGGGCGGTAATGAAAACCCGCATGCAGCCAATTAAGAAAGTCTTTGGTCGTTTTCCGCGTGTGGTGCGTGACTTAGCCCGTAGTCTTAATAAAGAAATAGTACTTGAGATGGTGGGTGAAGATACTGACCTTGATAAAAACTTGGTAGAAGCACTTGCTGACCCATTAGTACACTTAGTCCGTAACTCAGTGGATCATGGTATTGAAATGCCTGCAGAACGAGAGTTAGCGGGTAAATCACCCATTGGTAAAGTGCTATTATCGGCATCGCAAGAAGGGGATCATATTCGATTAACTATTGCAGATGATGGTAGTGGTATGGATGCCAATAGATTGCGTCAAATCGCGATTGATCGTGGCATGATGGATCACGATGCAGCTTCACG
Source organism: Photobacterium sp. S4TG1 (assembly GCF_036040035.1). Taxonomy (NCBI): domain Bacteria; kingdom Pseudomonadati; phylum Pseudomonadota; class Gammaproteobacteria; order Vibrionales; family Vibrionaceae; genus Photobacterium; species Photobacterium sp. S4TG1. Next base: position 539,590 of record NZ_JAYXUH010000001.1, on the reverse strand, counting down.
CTTGAGTGATAATGATGCTTATAATCTGATTTTTGCACCGGGTTTTTCAACCAAAAAAGAAATCTCAGATATTTCAGGGCGCGGTGTTGGTATGGATGTGGTTAAAACCAGTATCAACCAACTTAATGGCTCAATCGTGATTGATTCTACCTTAGGAAAAGGGACACGTATTGACATTAAGGTACCGTTAACATTGGCGATTCTACCAACATTGATGGTTGGTGTCGCTCAGCAACCTTTTGCCTTGCCGTTAGCAAATGTGAATGAAATTTTTCACTTAGACTTGACCAAAACCCATACCGTTGACGGTCAATTAACCATTATTGTGCGTGATAAAGCGATTCCATTATTTTACTTACAAGATTGGTTGTCAAAAAAATCAACAACAAACAATCAGCATAATAGTTTTGGTCATGTTGTGATTGTACAAACGGGTCACCAACGGGTTGGGTTTGTGGTTGATAGTTTGATTGGCCAAGAAGAAGTCGTGATTAAACCATTAGATAAATTATTAAAAGGCACTCCCGGAATGGCTGGGGCAACTATTACTAGTGATGGTCATATTGCGCTTATTTTAGATGTGCCTAATTTATTAAATCATTATGTAAGACGTTAATTATTAACAATGATACCCCGTAAACCGCCAGTGTTTAGGCTTGCGGTATTGTTTATGTAAAGGAATGAAAACAAATGGCAATAAAGGTGTTAGTTGTTGATGATTCAAGTTTTTTTCGTCGGCGTGTCAGTGAAATTATTAATGTAGACCCTCGATTAACTGTTGTAGGTAATGCCACTAACGGCAAAGAAGCGTGCGAGTTAGTTAAAGCGTTGCAGCCTGACGTTATTACGATGGACATTGAAATGCCAGTGATGGATGGTATTACGGCTGTCCGTGAAATAATGAAAATAGTCCCAACCCCTATTTTGATGTTTTCTTCTTTAACCCAAGCTGGTGCTAAAGCAACATTAGATGCCTTAGATGCTGGCGCATTAGATTTCTTACCGAAAAAATTTGAAGATATTGCCCGTAACCGTGATGATGCTGTCGATTTATTACAAAAACGTGTAGCAGAATTAGCGGGGAAACGGTTTTATTTACGCCGCAATAGTAGTGTAGCCACGACAACCAAGCCTGTATCTATTCCTTCTGTGCGTCATACCGCAGCCACAGCAACTAAGGTGATGGCAACACCAAACACTACTGCTACTTCAAGTGTTGGACGTGCATTGACTGGTTCAGCAATAGCGAGTTCGCTAATGACGTCATCAATGCCATTTCATTTTCGCGCATCAGGGAAAAAATATCAGTTAGTCGCTATTGGTACTTCTACCGGTGGTCCAGTTGCTTTACAAAAAATATTGACTCAATTACCGGCTAATTTTCCGCATCCAATTGTGTTAGTTCAACATATGCCGGTGACATTTACCGCCGCTTTTGCCGCTAGATTGAATAACTTGTGCCGTATAGAAGTAAAAGAAGCCCAAGATGGCGATATACTACGTGCTGGTGTTGCTTATTTAGCGCCGGGCGGACAGCAGATGATGGTTGATGGTCGTAATGTCGGAGCACGGTTACGAATTATTGATGGTGGTGACCGAATGAATTATAAACCGTGTGTTGATGTGACGTTTGGATCAGCAGCAAAAGTGTTTAATGATCGAGTGCTATCGATAGTATTAACGGGCATGGGTGCTGACGGACGCGAAGGTGCACGAATGTTAAAATCTAATGGTTCGACCGTTTGGGCACAAGATGAAGATAGCTGTGTAGTATATGGTATGCCACAAGCGGTTGCTAAAGCTGGCATTTCTAGTCATGATCTTCCCCTCGACCGTATTGCTGAATGTATTTTAATTGAATTGGGTTTGTCGTGAGGAGTTGACGGTGGTTGTTTGGAGTATTGCAAACCAAAAGGGTGGAGTAGGGAAAACGACCACTACCATAGCATTAGCTGGATTATTAAGTGAACAGAATCAACGCGTATTGGTTGTTGATACCGATCCACATGGTTCATTGACGACATATTTAAATTTCGATGCGGATTACGTGCCCGCTAGTTTGTTTGATTTATTTCAACTGCCTGAAATCACGCGTGATGGTGTCAGAGGGTTGATTTTAAGTACCACATTTAAAAATATAGATATTATTCCTGCCCATATGTCATTAGCGACTTTAGATCGTTCAATGGGCAATCGTAGTGGCATGGGGTTAGTCTTAAAAAAAGCCTTACACAGTGTAGCGGCTGATTATGATTATGTATTAATAGACTGTCCGCCAATTTTAGGGGTGATGATGGTCAATGCATTGGCTGCTAGTGATCGAATTTTGATACCAGTACAAACAGAATTTCTAGCCATGAAAGGCTTAGAGAGAATGTTGCGTACCTTGCAGATCATGCAGCGTTCTAAGCCATCAGGATTTGATGTCACCATCGTGCCGACGATGTATGACAAACGTACTCGTGCATCATTGCAAACGTTACAAGACTTAAAAACACGTTACCCCGATCAAGTGTGGATGTCTGCTATTCCTATTGATACTAAGTTTCGTGATGCCAGTATAAAACACATGCCACCATCATTGTATGCTCATAACTGTCGTGGAGTGTTTGCTTATAAAACCCTCCTGAGTCATTTAACAAGGTTGGCCTACGATGAATAAGAAACCGTTAACCAGTGAACAGGCATTAGACGATTATTTTGGTGATTTGTTGTTAGACGCCGAGCCACAACCTGTGTCTGCTACTCAACCGACAGCCTTTTGTGAACCGGTATCAACAAAGCAACTACAACAGTTATTAGATCAAATACCAACGCAGGTTGATGTTGAACCTCAAGCTGTGATTGTGATGAATGCAGAACCAGAACCAGAACCAGAACCAGAACCAGAACCAACGGTTGTTACATGGCAACATCTTGGCCAGCAGCAGTCATTCCAAGCGCTGTTCTTTGAAGTTAATGGCATGATGTTTGCGGTGGCATTAACTGAGTTAGGTGCCATTTACCAACTTGGAGAACTGAACCATATTGTCGGTCGTCCTGCTTGGTATTTAGGTTTAGCACCGTTACCACAATACCATGTTGATGTGGTTGATACCGCGCGTTGGGTAATGGCTGATAAGTTAACGAATGATGATTATCGCGATAATTATCATTATATGGTGATGTTAGGTAACAGCCAGTGGGGATTAGCCTGCGATAAATTACATGGTACGCAAACCTTGATGCCAACTGATCTCCGTTGGCGAGAACAAGCGGGTAAGCGGCCGTGGTTAGCGGGAATGGTAAAACAAAAAATGTGTGCTCTGATCCATGTTGATGCATTAATTCAAATGTTGAATAAAGGCTTAGATGTTAATAGTGGCGCGAGTTGAGGCATTAAAGAGGAAAGACTATGTCCCAAGTAAATATAACGGAAATACAGAAAGATGGCGTTAACGATCACGTCTTGCAATGGGTGACTTTTCAATTAGAAAACGAAACTTATGGCATTAATGTTATGCAAGTGCGAGAAGTGTTACGTTACTCAGATATCGCGCCAGTCCCTGGTGCGCCAGATTACGTGATCGGTATTATTAATTTACGTGGCAATGTTGTTACCGTTATTGATACTCGTGCTCGCTTTGGTTTACAACTCGGTGATATTTCTGATAGCACTCGAATTGTGATCATTGAAGCTGAAACACAAGTGATTGGTATTCTTGTCGATAGTGTAGCAGAAGTGGTTTATCTGCGTAATTCTGAAATTGATAGTACTCCTTGTGTCGGTACCGAAGAAAGTGCCAAATTTATTCAAGGAGTGAGCAACCATGATGATCAATTATTGATTTTGGTTGATTTAAACAAACTGTTGTCAGAAGACGAGTGGGATGAGGTCGCATATTTGTAATGGATATAATACTTCAGCAATGGTTACCTGTTGCGATTTCAGTGGTGATTGCGATAACGGCTGCGGTATTAATTAACCGTGAACGTCAAGCGCGAAAAGCATTAGAAGTGAAATTTTCAGCTATTGAAAAAGTATTAAAAAATGGCCGCTTACAACATGAAGGCTTAACCAAACAATTTAATGAATTACGTACTGGCAGTATTGGTATGAGCAATAAATTGGTTGATATGATTGAGCAGTTGGAAAGGGTTGAAGAACGCCAAAACGAGATCGCCATGAATGACTCTGGTGGACGACTATACAGTCGTGCAAGCAAAATGGTTGAACTGGGGGCGGATGTTAACGAACTAATGAAAGAATGCGACTTACCAAAAGCGGAAGCAGAATTGATGCTGAGCTTACAAAAAAGTATGCCGCAACATTATCGACGTTAATGCTCGTTCTACATATTGAACTATGCAGTAATATCAATATTTTCAAACCCTTCCCATCCCGGAGGGGTTTTGCCGTTTAGGTACCATGAAAATGCAATTAATTCAGCAATAATCAAATACAACTCTGGCGGTATATGATCATTAAGATCAAAGCTATTAAGGTACTGTGCGAGTACTGGATCTTGATGAATTAACCCACCTTGCTGTTTTACTTGCGCAATAATATGTTGTGCTAATTTATCGTAACCTTTAGCGGCAATATAAGGAGCTTGTTCTCCGTCATAACGCAGTGCAATAGCTTGTTGAGCATTGGGTGTTGTTTTGTTTGTCATATCATACCTTTTGTTATTACACTTTTATAGAGAGACCTGATGCGACAGCTGGCAAGTTGTGTTGTTGGGTAATCGCTAATTTATACTGTGGAGGGGTGCTATTTATACCTAGTTGTTGTAATCGTGAAATTAAATACGGTGTTACTCGTTCAATATGATGTAATAACGTTTGATTGGTGCATTCAAAGCATGTACTTAGCTGTTGTTGATGCCAGCAAGCAATAACATTCATAATATCTATTGCACCAATAGGTAAACTCAATTTGACGGTCCATTGACTATTGTTATTCTTAACAACATTTGTTTTCTTATGTGAACGATTGTTTATTTGTAGTAATACCGTTTGACCGTTGTCTTGCACCCACTGCAGATGGATATTGTTATTATCCGGTGAGCGTTGGCTTTCTGGCCCCCGTTGTTCACCAGCAAGACGCAACAATGCGCTGAACTCTTGTTGTTGTTCAGGACTCAGTTGGCTTAACCATTGATTTAGCAGGCTTGATGGCTGCGACAGTTGTAGTAATAAAGTTGCTAAAGTTTGATGACCGGTATTGTGCCGTAACCAGGTGATTAATGTTGCTTGGTTGTTTGGCAATAATAATTGGTTAAATAACTGTTGTAGTAATTGAGGCGTTGATTGGGTTGACTTAACTGTACCTAAGTTTAACGGAACTAATAAATTTGTAACTAATCGTTGCAAGCTATTCATAGATAATAATAATTGCGGCACTTGAGATATAAATTTTGAGTGGTTGTTAGCAATTATTGATGACGATTCTAAATGTGAAGGCTTAGATACTTCGTTAACTGTTTCAATTGTCGAAAGTTTTTCTAAAGACGTAGGCATGTTGGGTAATGTTTTTATTTGCATTTATTTCACATTTACTTACGTTAGTTAACGATTAAGAAGCTGAGCAGTTTAGTCAATTTGTTAGCCGTTGTGGTACTATGCGGCTATTTTGTGGCACCTAGGATACATCATTTTATGTTGTCAGTAGCAAGTTTGAGCTGTGTTCGTGATGAACGTGTATTATTTGATGAATTAAACTTCACTATTTCAAGTGGTGAATTAGTTCAAATTGAAGGTCAAAACGGTGCCGGTAAGACAACCTTATTAAGGATTATCGCAGGTTTAGGCTATCCAGATAGTGGTGAGGTGTTGTGGTGTAATGAAAATATTGCGACCGCACGCGAAGATTATCACCAAGCACTATTATTTTTAGGTCACCAAACAGGCGTAAAGCGTGAGCTTACGGCCTTTGAGAACTTGGCTTTTTTTCAGGCAATGCATACCTGTGAACAAGGCTCCGATCTCAAAGGAACACCTAAAGTCAATGGTGATGATGCACTATGGCAGGCGCTGGCACATGTTGGTTTAGCTGGCCGTGAAGATATTAGTGCAGGACAACTTTCTGCGGGCCAACAACGTCGGGTTGCATTGGCTCGATTATGGCTAAGTAATCATAAATTATGGGTACTTGATGAGCCATTAACAGCGATAGATAAGCAAGGTGTAAAAGTGCTTGAAGCGCTATTTTTATCCCATGCAGAGCGCGGAGGAATGGTGTTGTTAACCACTCACCAAGACATGTTTGTTGACAGTGACCGTTTAAGAAAAATTAAGCTAGGATAATAACAATAATGCTTAACACCCTTATGCAAATTATTCGTCGAGAGTTGTTAATCGCTTATCGTCGACAAGCGGATATTTTTAACCCGCTGTGGTTTTTTATTATTGTTATTACGTTGTTTCCGTTAGGTATTGGTCCTGAGCCTAATTTATTAGCGCGTATAGCACCAGGTATTATTTGGGTGGCTGCGTTGTTAGCGGCATTGCTATCGATGGAACGTTTGTTCCGTGATGATTTTTTAGATGGTTCATTAGAGCAAATGTTGCTCATGCCAACGCCACTATCGGTAGCAGCGTTTGCTAAAATGGTTGCGCATTGGTTGCTGACAGGATTACCGTTGATTCTTATCAGTCCGTTATTAGCGATTCTATTATCACTTAATTTACATACTTGGATCGCGGTATTATTAACGTTGCTGATTGGTACGCCTACATTGAGCTTTTTGGGCGCCATTGGTATGGCGTTAACGGTTGGATTACGAAAAGGTGGTGTTTTATTGAGCCTGCTCATACTGCCTTTATATATACCTGTGCTTATATTCGCTACCTCGGCGATTGAGGCAGCAAGTCTCGGCATGGCTTATGATGGACAGTTAGCTATTATGGGCGCGATGTTAGTCGGTTCATTGACCTTAGCTCCTTTTGCTGTTGCCGCAGCATTAAGGATCAGTGTCCATTAACCAATGAATTTTTTCTTTAATGTGGCGGCCTCAAAGAGGGGAAGCGCAGTGAAGAAAGCGAGAGCGATGATGTTGCTCTCAGTGACGTATTTATTATTGATTATAAGTTGAGAGCATTATGTGGAAGTGGCTACATCCCTACGCTAAAGCAGAAAACACCTATCGTCTATGCGGTAAGTTGTTGCCTTGGTTTTCTATTATCGCTTTGATTTCTATTCTTGTGGGATCTGTGTGGGGACTATTATTTGTTCCTGCCGATTATCAACAAGGTGATAGCTTTAGAATTATTTATATTCATGTACCCGCTGCAATTTGGTCGATGAGTATTTATGTAACAATGGCTATTTCTTCTTTCATTGGTCTTGTGTGGCAAATTCGAATGTCAGATATGGCTGCTGCTGCAATGGCTCCTATTGGCGCAGTGTTTACCTTTATTGCTCTTATTACCGGAGCTATTTGGGGCAAACCGATGTGGGGTGCTTGGTGGGTTTGGGATGCTCGCTTAACCTCTGAACTGATTTTATTGTTTTTATATCTTGGTGTTATTGCATTGTATAACGCATTTGACGATCACAAAACAGCCGCAAAAGCCGCGGGTATTTTGTCGATTGTAGGCGTGATTAATATTCCAATTATTCACTATTCAGTTGAATGGTGGAACACCTTACACCAAGGTGCAACGATTTCTAAATTTGGCAAACCTTCAATGTCAAACGATATGTTATGGCCATTGTTGGTGATGTTACTTGGTTTTGGTTGTTTCTTTGCGGCTGTTACGCTGGTGCGGTTACGTAATGAAATTCTACTACGTGAGAGTCATCGCCCTTGGGTACAGAAACTGGTGAAGTGAGATAGCTATGTATTTTGATTCTATAAATGATTTTTTTGCGATGGGTGGATATGCGGGCTACGTTTGGAGTGCCTACGCGATTTCTTTTCTATCTATGTTATGGATTTTATTTTCGAGCTTAACAACTAAACGACGCTTGTTACGCGAAATAAACAATAAAATGGCGCGTGAGCAACGCATTAAAGAAGCCCAAAAATTGGAGAACACTCTATGACCCCAAGACGTCAAAAACGTTTAGTGATTGTACTGGCGTTAGTGCTTGGACTCGGTGCTACAGTTGGACTGGTGTTATACGCGCTTAACCAAAACATGAACCTATTCTATACGCCTTCAGAATTAATTAACGGTAAGACCGATGGTGGCGCAAAGCCTGAGGTTGGGCAGCGATTACGTATTGGCGGCATGGTCGTAAAAGGGTCGGTTAAACGTGATCCTAAATCATTACGAATTACGTTCAAAGTGGCTGATATCGGCCCATCAGTTACTGTTATTTATGATGGTATTTTACCGGATCTGTTCCGTGAAGGACAAGGTATTGTGGCGCAGGGCGTGTTAATTAACCCTACGACAGTTAAAGCAAGTGAAGTACTTGCAAAGCACGATGAAAAATATATGCCACCAGAAGTGGCAGATGCAATGAAGATAAACCATAAACGACTTCAGTACACTGAAGAACAACTACAAGGTAAGTGATCAATGATCCCTGAATTAGGCCAATTCGCACTTATAGCCGCACTGGCGCTATCGGTGCTGGCCAGCATTTACCCATTGTATGGTGCCACGGTTGGTAACCAAGCAATGATGCGTATGGCACGTCCACTGTCCTACGGAGTATTCGGCATGCTTGCATTGTCGTTTGGTATTTTAAGCTGGTCGTTCTATAGCAATGATTTTACGGTAGCGTATGTTGCCAGTAACTCAACCAGTTTACTGCCATGGTATTACCGTTTAACCGCAGTATGGGGCGGCCATGAAGGTTCATTGATGCTATGGGTACTAATCCAAGCGGGTTGGGCAGCAGCTGTTGCTCGATTTAGCCGTGGTATGCCTCTAGAGGCTGTAGCGCGTGTACTTTCCGTTATGGGTATGGTAGCTGTGGGTTTCTTACTGTTTATCATTGTCACATCAAATCCATTTTTGCGTACATTGCCAGATTTTCCAGTACAAGGTCGTGACTTAAACCCATTGCTTCAAGATCCCGGTTTAATTGTTCATCCGCCAATGTTGTACATGGGTTATGTTGGTTTCTCTGTTGCATTCTCATTTGCTATTGCCTCATTAATGACAGGTCGTTTAGATACGGCTTGGGCTCGCTGGTCACGTCCGTGGACAATTGCAGCATGGTCATTCCTAACTTTAGGTATCGCACTAGGCTCATGGTGGGCTTACTACGAACTTGGCTGGGGCGGCTGGTGGTTCTGGGATCCAGTTGAAAATGCATCATTAATGCCATGGCTTGCGGGTACGGCACTAATGCACTCATTATCAGTAACTGAAAAGCGTGGCACATTTAAAGCGTGGACAGTATTACTGGCTATTTCTGCTTTCTCACTGAGCCTATTAGGCACATTCTTAGTTCGTTCAGGTGTGTTGGTTTCTGTACACGCATTTGCGTCAGATCCATCACGCGGTATGTTTATTCTTGGCTTCTTAGTCGTGGTTATTGGTGGTTCACTACTACTTTATGCACTGCGTGGCGGCCAAATTCGTTCTCGTGGTAACTATGCATTGTTCTCTCGTGAGAACTTCTTGTTAGCTAATAACTTACTATTAGTTGCCGCATTATTAGTGGTACTGATTGGTACACTATTACCATTAGTTCATAAGCAATTAGGCTTAGGTTCTGTATCTATTGGTGAACCGTTCTTTAATACTCTATTTACGTGGTTAATGGTGCCGTTCTCATTCTTAATGGGTATCGGTCCTCTGGTTCGTTGGAAGCGTGACAACTTTGCTTCAATTGCTAAACCAATGTTATGGAGTGCGCTATTTACCGTTCCATTCTCATTCTTAGTTATTTACTTAACGGCTAGCGTTGTTGAGCCATTAGCTGTTGTTGGTGTGATGATGGCGGTGTGGATTATTGTTCTTCACCTTGTTGAAATTTACCGCCGTGCAACTCACCGTCATTCTTTCCTTGAAGGTTTGAGTAAACTAGGACGTAGCCACTGGGCAATGATGTTAGGTCATCTAGGTTTAGCGGTTGCTATTATAGGTATGACGTTAGTATCTAATTACGGTATTGAACGTGATTTACGTTTGTCACCAGGACAATCAGTCAACGTTAAAGGCTATGATTTCCATTTTGCTGGCTTACGTGATGCAGATGGCTCTAACTATGATGGTTATGTGGCTGACTTTGAAATTAGTCGTCGTGGTATTGATATTACAACATTACACGCTGAAAAACGTTACTACACCGTTGCTGGTTCAATGATGACTGAAGCGGCGATTGATAGCGGTTTTACCCGTGATTTATACGTTGCAATGGGTGAGCGTTTAGGTAATGACGGCGCATGGGCTGTACGTATTTACTACAAACCATTTGTTAATTGGATGTGGATGGGTGCGTTCTTAATGGCACTAGGTGGTGCTTTTGCAATCAGCGATAAGCGTTACCGTTTCCGTAAGCCTGCTAATATTGCTGCAAATGATCAAAAATCGGAGGCGAAGCTAACTAATGAATAAGAAGCTATTATTTATTCCTTTAGTATTGTTTTTGGCGTTAGTTGTGATGTTTATGGTCCAACTAAGCCGTAACGCTGCAGGTGATGATCCAACAAAACTTGAATCAGTATTAGTGGGTAAACCTGTTCCTGCATTTAAGCTTGAAGATTTATTTGAGCCGGGTAAAGAATATCAGCAAACAATTTTTAAAGGTCAACCGCTGCTATTGAACGTGTGGGCGACGTGGTGTCCTACTTGTTATGCTGAGCACCAATATTTGAATGTATTGGCAAAACAAGATGTAAAGATCATTGGTTTAAACTACAAAGATCAGCGACCTAAAGCGATTAACTGGCTTAAAGAGCTAGGTAATCCTTATATGATTTCTTTGTTTGATGGTAATGGCATGTTAGGCATGGATCTTGGTGTCTATGGTGCGCCTGAAACCTTCTTAATTGATGCGAATGGTATTATTCGTTACCGCCATGTGGGGGATGTTAATCCAGAAAACTGGAAAAAGACCCTTGAGCCTCTTTATAAGAAGTTACAAGCAGAGGCAAAAAGTAACAACACGCAAACGGAGGCAAAAGCATAATGAAACGCTTTTTTGCTTTGATGTTTGCTCTGGGATTGACGTTCTCAATGGTTGCGCCAGCATTGGCGGCGATTGATGTGTACGATTTTAAAAATCCAGCACAAGAGAAGCAGTTTCAAGAGCTAACAGAGACTTTACGTTGTCCTAAATGCCAAAATAACAGTATTGCCGATTCTAATGCGACTTTAGCTGAAGATATGCGCATGAAGACGTTTGAGCTGTTAAAAGAAGGCAAAACCAATCAACAAATCATTGATTATATGATTGCACGCTACGGTAATTTCGTGACATACGATCCCGCAGTGACTGCATCAACAATGATCCTATGGGCCGGTCCTATTGGTTTTATTGTGATTGGTTTTAGCATCTTGGTTTATCGCTCACGTAAAAAAACTGAGTTAAGTAAAGATGAGCCACTTGATGATGTTGAGTCGGAACGTTTGCAGGGGTTGTTGGCTGAAATGGCGCAGCAAGATACTGAAGCTACCAATAATCAGACAAAGGTAAATAAATGACGCTGTTTTGGATTTTAACCGCTGTTTTGGTTTTAATTGCTATCGCCATCTTTGTAATTCCGATGTATTTCGGTAAAGAATATGACGATGTAGCAAGCCGAGATGAGCTTAATAAAGCTTTCTTTAAAGATCGTATTCATGAGCTTGAAGAAGAATCACAAGAAGGTTTAGTCGATAGTCAGCAAGATATGGTGTCTGACTTACAACAAACATTGCTTGATGACTTGCCTGTTACTGAAAAGCAGCAAGCAACGCATGTTAGTCCAGCAATGGTTGTACCTGGCCTTATTTTAATTGTGGGTATTTGTTATGGTGTTTATGGTGCTGTAGGTAGCAGTGCTAAAGTGGAAGCATGGCACCAAGCCGTGAATCGCTTACCCGAGCTTACTCAACGTTTAATGGGTGATAACGCCGCTAATGAACCACTGTCTGATCAAGATATGTCGGATCTTACTTTAGCGTTACGGACTAAATTGCACAAAGACGGTGATGATCCAATGGGATGGTTATTGTTAGGTCGTATTGCGATTGCTAATCGTGATGGTGCAACGGCTGAAATGGCAATGAAACGTGCGTATGATCTTAACCCAGTTGATACCGCTATTCGTTTAGGTTACGCACAAACATTAATGTTAAGTGGTAAGCCTGGTCAAAGTGAGCTTGCGCGCCAACTTTTACGTCAAGTGATCAAGACTGATCATACAAACGTTCAAGCACTATCACTATTAGCATTTGATGCATTTGAGCAAAAACATTACCAACAAGCTGTTGATTATTGGACGATGATGAAAACCCTAATTGGGCCTAATGATTCACGTACACCAATGTTAACCCGTAGTATTGAACGTGCAAAAATGCGTATTAATGGTGCTGATGGCTCAACAGTTGCACCAGATCCAACTGCAATTGATGAAGCAAAAACAGCGCCAACAGAAACGCAAAATATCGATACAGATAAGCAAGTTACTGCTACTATAGCGCTAGGCAAAAACGTCGTGTTACCTAAGCAAGGTACGATTATTATTTCGGTTCATGATGCTGACGGCTCGCCAATGCCGATTGCTGCTGTGAAATTACCGTTGTCGACTACATTCCCATTAACGATAACGTTAACGGATAAAGACAGCATGATTCCACAACGACAGCTATCATCATTATCAGAGATGATCATTAAAGCACGTGTTGATAGCGATGGTAACGTAATGACTAAACAAGGGGATTGGTACGGTCAAAGTAGCCAGACCCCCTTGGGTGGAGAAACTGCGTTTGTCATTAATAAGCAATATTAAGTAATTAATTGCTAAAATGAATGAAGCAGGCTGAATATTGATGTTCAGCCTGTTTTTTATTAGGTGTATGTTTTGAATAAAAAGCTATTACTGATAATTCTTTTAAGTCTCGGCATGGTGGGCTGTGCTCAATCACCCGATAAAGCGACCGAGCAAACAGTATCAACTAATGTTGTTGATCATATCGATGGTGATAATACAGCGACAGATGCAGTATATGATCCATTTGAAGGCTTTAACCGCGCGATGTGGGATTTAAACTTTAATTATTTAGATCCATATGTTGCTCGTCCTGTTTCATTAGCCTACGTGAATTACACACCGTCATTTGCACGTACTGGTATTGCTAATTTTTTATCAAATCTTGATGAACCAGCAGGCATGGTAAACAGTTTACTAACGTTGCATGGTAAAGAAGCGCTAACTCATTTTAACCGCTTTTGGATTAATACTGTTTTTGGTTTAGCCGGTTTCATTGATATTGCATCAGCTGCGGATATTAACAAAGTTCAAGATCGTGAGTTTGGCGATACCCTTGGTTATTACGGTGTTGGCAATGGGCCTTACTTGATGTTACCTGTTTATGGCCCAATTACGTTTAGAGGCTTTACTGATTCTGTTGATGACCTATATCTGCCATTGAGCTTATTAAACTTCTGGGAAGGCTTAGGTAAGTGGATCTTTGAAGGTATGGAAGATCGCGCTGCGTTAGTTAATCAAGAAGCGATATTAAATAACTCACCGGATCCGTATATTTTTACGCGTGATGCGTATATTCAATATAAGAACTTTACTGCCAATGATGGTAAAGTCAGCGATCAACCAGCAGCTGAAACATTTGATGATAGCTATTTAGATGAAATCGATAACGATTAATTTTACTGCTTAATCAATATAAAAAAAGACCGCCATAATGGGCGGTCTTTTTGTTACTGTTAATACATATTGGCTTAGAAACGGTAACTTGCCTGTACGCCAGCTAACCAAATATGGCCAGATGTTTGTCCTTCAAATTTACCTAATATTGACATGTCTTTTTCTTGTTCAAGCATTTTCGCTTCTTTGGCAAAAATGTAAGTAAAGCCAGCATCTAAAGTTAGGTTTTCAGACCACGCATAACCAGCACCAATACTTAACCATGTACGGTCAGTTTCAGGGATAGTTTGAGTACGGTTTGCTTCATCAACTGCTGATGTATCATAAGCAACACCAGAACGTAGAACTAGCTTATTCGTTGCTTGGTAAGTGGTACCGATTGCGAAACGATAGTTATCTTTCCAGTATTCATTTTTAATATGGTGATTACCACCAAGTTGTGGAATATCGGCTTCTAGTTTTTCAAAAGAGCTCCAATCGGTCCAGTTAACACTTGCATGAACAGCCCATTGGTCGTTTAACTGGTGGAAGCTAGCGATCTCTGCTGAAGCTGGAAGCTCAAGTGGTAATGTGCCAGCATAACGGCCGTTTTTCAAACCATCAAAAGCAGCGCCATTTGCATGGCCTTCAAGGTTTAATTTTACAGCAGATTGGTAGCTAAGGCCGATACGGTTATCTGCGTTAATTTGCCATGCTGTACCTGCTTGCCAGCCCCATGCATTATCTTCACCTTCCATGTATTTAAGGTGCTGACCTTTTTTGATCATGCCCGGTAGCGTGATAGGGCTTGCAGCACCAAAGTGACCACTTGCCATCACATAACGCACACCTGCACCAACACTTAATTGATCATTTATTTTGTAACCAAGGTTAGGGTTGATTTCTACTGTGTGAACTTCTGCTTGGTTACCAAACATAGCAGCTTTGAAATCGGTACCAAGGTCGGTGCGCATGCCAAAGTGAGTACCAAACGCAATACCAATTGTTGCTTTATCCGTTAATGGGCGAGAAAAATAAAAATTAGGAATGATAGCGTCATTAGCAAAATCAGATGTGCTTGTTTGGCCAAATAGAGTATGACGACCGTCAATATCAATATTGGGATCTACATAAATAGCACCTGCAGAAATTTGGATGCCTTTTAAATACGTTAGCATTGCAGGGTTACGGAACTGGGCGCTGGCATTATCAGCCATTGCTGCTTCACCAGCAAATGCACGTCCTAGACCTGTTGCAGAATATTCTGCCAATTGAAAACCAGCAGCAGCAGCTTGATTGCTGATACCCATAGCAGCAGTCATAGCTAGAGCTAAAGTAATTTTATTTTTATTCATGTTAGATAAATTAATTGTTCATGGAAATAATGACGCAGATGATACTCGCAGCAATAAATCGCGTTAAAAGCTATATTATAAAACCGCATGATTAAAACTATTATGCTGCAATCTGTGGTTTTTGTGGTTTTTTATCGGGTAGGCTTTGTGCGGAAAGACCAGATTATTAATATTTGAGCGTACACATGTACGAGAACTCATACTAATCCAGTGTTTTATATTGGTGGTTATTTGGGCGTTATTTTGTATTATTAGGTCTGTTACTGTGAGGAAAAGACAGATTTAATGTTATTTAGCATATAAAAAAAGAAGCTATGGTGGCTTCTTTTTTATTAATGCATTATTACTGTACGCTCAAATTAGAACGAACGGCTGTATTGTAGGCCGTATAACCATGCATCAGCACGAGTTGTTGCTTTTAATAAGCCATTCGCTTCTTTAACATCAACATCTTCACCAATCAGGTAAGTTAGACCAAAGTCGATAGTTGACTTGCTATCAACATGGTAACTAAAGCCGCTTGATAACCAGTTACGATCTGAATCAGGCACTGAAATTGAAGTAATATCACCTTGAGCACTGGTGTCGTGCATGTAACCTGCACGTAGTGTCCAATCATTGTTAAGGTAGTAAGTACCACCGATTGAATAGTGCCAAGCATCCTGCCAATTGTATTGGTTGATAAGCGTTCCACCAGATGTTTCTAGCTTGTCAAACTCACTCCAACGGATCCATTGAATACTGTAATGAACCGCAAATTTATCGTTTAGTTTATTAAAGCCTGAAAATTCTGCGATATCGGGTAATGGTAATATTAACTTGTCATTATTTAGATTTTGGCCTTTATAGCTAATATCACCTTCCGCTTTTAGCGTTGGGCTATAACGGTATGACAAACCAAAACGGTTATTTTGATTGAGTTCATAAATAGCGCCAAGGTTGTAGCCTAGAGCAAGACCATCAGCATCGATATTTGCAGCTTGTGCATTACCACGTTGCAGTTTACCGCTACCATGAATAATGTCTAAACCACCACCAATACTAAAATGTTGGTTAATACGGTAAGCAGCACTTAAACCTAAATTAACGCTTTTAACGTCAGTTAAGCCACCAAATAAATCTGGAGAGATAGGACCTAATGCTTGGTCTTTACCGTAGCCGTCTTTAAATTCAGTTTTAGTACCAAAGTTAGAATATAGTGAAGCACCTACTGAAAATTTATCATTAATAGGTTGAATGTAGTAGATGTTCGGTGCATAGCTAGTACCACCAATTGCAGCGTCATCAACATTTTGGCCTAAAAACGTTGTATTTTTAACATTTACATCAGTGTCGATTGCAATAACACCTAATGATAATGCTGGCGCGTCAAAAAGAGCCATTGAAGCGGCGTTTTTGGCCATGGTTGATGCGTTGTCAGCAATAACACCGTCACCTGAGAATGCTCGACCTAAACCCGTTGCTGATTGGGCATTCAATTGGAAGCCTGCAGCCATTGTTTGTGACGATGCTAAGGCAATGGCTACAGTAATAACTGAGCGTGTAAATATCTGCTTCTTGTTCATGCTTTTATGATTCCTGATCATGATTTTTATATTTATTAGTCCAGTCTATGTATGACTGATTGGCGATGATTGTAGGGGGGGGGAGAGCAGTATCAAAGCTGACCAGTCGTTTAGGCTGGTAAACATATTTTATCATGTTCATTTGAGTTATTTTTGGATCATTTGATTATATGTCATTAAAAATAAGCAGATTAAGCTACGGTCTAAAATCGATATTTAATTGCTAATATCGATTTTAGACTGCTGTAGAACAAGTTACAGGTTAGATTTGCCAGTAAAGTTCAGATTTAAGTTTTTCTGCAATTGGCATTAGTTTTTGATCTTTGTCCCCAACAACAATTAAGCTGGCATCTTGTAGGGGTAATAGTAAACTTTTATTGGTATGGTCACTGTCTGTCGCCATCTGCGTACTTGTTTGTGGCACGATAAACACCGTCATTTTCCCTTTATCGGTACCTACAACCATGTGCAAGGCACGGTTACCTTCAAAACCACAATAATTGAGATAATAAATATGGCCGGGTAGCTGATTCATACTGGTACCAAAAGGTTTAAGTTTGGCATTAACCTGCTGTAACGTTACTGCTTCATCAGTATGCTCAACAAATTGCGCTTCAGCATTAACGTGTTGTAAAGCGATACTCGACATTGATATTGGAGTAAAGACTTGCTGCGTAGGATGCTGTGGCGAAAAACCATATTGTTGCCCTACCATAACTCCGACAAAAAACATTACAGACGCGGCTAACCCATAAGATAGATAGCGTTTATAGTGGGACTGTTTTGGGGGATGTATCTGACTTGATTGATGGAATAAGATCCTATCAGCCAGATTATCGGGTATATCAACTTGCAATGCTTGTTTTAGTTGTTGATCTAATTGTTGTAATTCATTGGAAAAATGGCGATTAGTGGTGGACTGATTTTTAGTTTTAATCAGTTCTGGGTCATTATCATTAGGATCTGCCAGTAAACGGCGACGAAATTCTAGATCATCCATGATGATTCCCCTTTTGAGTCGTTTTCTTTTCAAGTTGTTCTTTTAGTTGGTTACGAGCACGAAAAAGTCGCGTCATAACAGTATTGCGATTCAGGTTTAAGATTCCCGCGATTTCATCGCCATTAAATCCAGCCATCACTTGTAAAATTAATGGTTCTCGATATTCGGGGGCTAGCTTCATGATTAGTCGATGTAATAAATATTGGTCAGCATCCATTTCGACACTGGGTTTAGTGTCTGCAATATGGTGATCATCAATATCGACTAAGTCGAATTGCTTACGTTCAAATCTACGCGCATTTTCACGGCGTAAAATAGTGATCAACCACGCTTTAGCAGCATTATCATCTTGTAAATTATCTAATGATTTCCATGCGCGTAGACATGTTTCTTGCACTAAATCTTCAGCAATATGGGGATCATGAGATAACCAATAAGCATAGCGATATAAATCTTGATGCCATGCTCTAACAAGGGCTTCGTAACGTTTTTGTTTATCCATATTTAAACAGACCGTAGCAGAAGCTTTTTTGTTACTAAAAAATTTTTTTATCATTGATGAGCCTGTTTAGCGTTATTGCACCAATTAATGATGCCATCTGATAACTTTTTTGAATGATGCACTATCTTTTTGTGTATAAGATCGTATAAATAGCAATAAAATTGATCTGGTTCAAATTCTGTTCTGAGTGGTAGGTTATAGTTGTCGGGTCATCTGATGGTTGAGGTTATGGTTAAGTTGAATAACTTAATAATAGTTAATACCGTCTGTTGAGCAAGATGACAACTTCCTTTTGAAGGCTGACTTTACTTTCTCCTATCAGGGGTTTTCCTGATTTGCAATTGGCTTTATGTTAATTGATTATTTTATTACGCTGATTGCTTTCTGCGTGAATTCAAACCATACTTAAGGGTGTGGTTTTTTTTTGCTTAAATTTAGCCCCCCGCGACATTATCCCTTTAAAATAATACTTATATTTTATGAGTATTTAGTCACAGAGTAATTGTTCTTTTTTATACTACAACCCATCTTAAAGTCGAAGTGTTTTACGTCAAAAACGTCATTTAGGAAGCATTTTTAAACAAATGTTTTTTTTTGATTGCTTTGTGGTTACAATTATGTGGTCTGACCTCGCAATTGAGGTTAATTATAATTGTGACAAGGAGTTGCGATGACGGGTCTTCAACATATCACCACACGTAAGGGTGAACGTATTGCTATTGTTAGCGGGTTACGGACACCATTCGCACGTCAATCAACCGTATTTGATCGTTTATCCGCCCTAGATTTGGGTAAGTTAGCCGTTAATGAAATGCTACAAGTGGCTGACTTTGATCCACAGTTAATTGATCAAGTTGTGTTTGGCCAAGTTGTGCAAACCCCTGAATTACCAAATATTGCGCGTGAAATCGTACTGGGTACGGGAATGAATATTCACACTGACGCCTATAGTGTCACGCGAGCCTGTGCGACCAGTTTTCAGGCTGCCGTTAATGTAACGGAAAGTATTATGGCCGGCTCGATCGATATCGGTATTGCGGGCGGCGCTGACTCAACCTCAATGCTACCTATTGGGGTCAGTAAAAAAATGGCTGCGACGTTATTAGCATTAAGTAAAGCCAAAACTATGCCAGCACGCTTGAAACTACTCAGTGCCTTAGGCGTCAAAGATTTGATTCCAGTACCGCCAGCGATTGCTGAATATTCCACAGGCTTGAGTATGGGGCAGACCGCAGAACAAATGGCTAAAAGCCATGCGATCAGTCGAGAAGAACAAGATGCTTTTGCACATCGTTCTCATACGTTAGCGGCTAAAGCATGGCAAGATGGGTTATTGAATGCTGAAGTAATGACTGCATTCTCAGCACCTTACCTGCATTGGATTGATCGTGATAATAATATTCGTCAAGATTCAACATTAGCAGCATATGCAAAATTAACCCCAGCGTTTGATCGTCTACATGGCAGTGTTACTGCGGCAAATTCAACCCCATTAACGGACGGTGCAGCAGCCATCTTATTAATGCGAGAAGGGCGTGTAAAAGAATTAGGATTAACTCCACTTGGGTATATTCGGTCTTATGCCTTTGCCGCCATCGATGTTGCTGAAGATATGTTGATGGGACCCGCTTATGCCAGTCCATTAGCCCTTGAACGAGCAGGATTAACCCTAGGGGATTTAACCTTAATTGATATGCATGAAGCGTTTGCTGCTCAAACGTTAGCTAATGTGAAAATGTTTGGTTCTAAACGGTTTGCTCAACAAAAACTAGGGCGAGATAACGCTATTGGCGATATAGACATGGATAAATTCAATGTTCTTGGCGGTTCGATTGCTTATGGTCATCCTTTTGCTGCAACAGGGGCGAGAATGATCATGCAAACGTTACATGAATTGCAACGCCGAGGAGGTGGTTTTGCATTAAACACCGCGTGTGCTGCTGGTGGTCTTGGTGCAGCAATGATTTTGGAGGCAGAATAATGACCCAATCAGCATTTAGTTTATCTTATGGCGATAATGGCATTGGCTGGCTTAAGATTGATGTTGCCAATGAAAAAGTGAACACCCTACAAGCAGCCTTTGTTGAACAAGTTAATGATGTCTTAACGGAATTAAACACTCATACTGAACTTAAAGGTTTGGTTGTATATTCAGGTAAAGCGAATAACTTTATAGCGGGTGCTGATATTCGCATGTTGGCAAATTGTGAAACACCAGCCGAGGCTGAGGCATTAGCAAATAAAGGTCAGCAACTCTTTAATGCCCTTGAGGAGTTACCCATTCATGTTGTTGCTGCTATTCATGGGCCATGTTTGGGCGGTGGACTTGAGCTTGCATTAGCCTGTCATAGTCGAATTTGTACTGATGATGATATTACTCGCTTAGGTTTACCTGAAGTGCAATTAGGCTTATTACCAGGCTCTGGTGGAACCCAACGTTTACCACGCCTCATTGGTGTGGCAAATGGTTTAGAATTAATGCTCACAGGGAAACAGGTACGAGCAAAGCAAGCGTTAAAAAAAGGGTTGGTTGATCAAGTTGTGCCACAGACTATTTTGTTACAGGTCGCAGAACAAGTGGCTTTAACCTCGAAGCCAATTCGTACCCATTCATTTCAAGATTGGGCAATGGCGGGTAATGCCTTTGGCCGTAGTGTGGTATTTGATCAAGCGGCTAAAAAAGCGCAGCAAAAGGCCCGCGGGTGTTATCCCGCGATTGATGCGATTTTAGATACCGTAAAATACGGCTTAGAAAAAGGGATTGAAGCAGGGCTTGAACAAGAAGCGAAAGTGTTTGCTGATTTAGTGATGACTACTGAGTCTGCTGCATTACGCGATATTTTCTTTGCCACGACGGCAATGAAAAAAGAAGTAGGTGCCGATGCTGAGCCTAATAAGATTCAACGGATAGCAATTCTTGGCGGCGGTTTAATGGGCGGTGGAATTGCCTATGTATCAGCGATAAAGGCCGGTTTAGCGGTTCGGATAAAAGATATTACTAATGATGGTATTCAACATGCTCTGGCGTATAACTATGCCATTTTAAATACACAGCGTCAGCGGCGAATTATTAGAAAAGCGCAGCTTCAACAGCAAATGTTGCGTATTACTGGCAGCACTGATTATCATGGTATGGCGAATGCTGATGTTGTAATTGAGGCGGTATTTGAAGATGTTGCACTTAAACAACAAATGGTGCAAGAAATCGAAGCTAATACATTCGAGCACACGATTTTTGCCACTAACACGTCTTCGATTCCAATTCATCAAATAGCTGCCAATGCACAGCGACCACAAAATATTATAGGCTTACATTATTTTAGCCCGGTTGAAAAAATGCCATTGGTGGAAGTAATTCCCCATGCCACAACATCAGCAACGACTATTGCAACTGTGGTCGCATTAGCCAAGAAACAAGGTAAAACTCCGATCGTTGTTGCAGATAAAGCGGGTTTTTATGTTAACCGTATTTTAGCGCCATATATGAATGAAGCGGCTCAAATATTATTAGCAGGTGAGCCTATAGAGCATATAGATACCGCGTTACTTAATTTTGGTTTTCCTGTTGGGCCGATTACATTACTTGATGAAGTTGGCGTTGATATTGGAGCCAAGATCAGCCCTATTTTAGTTACAGAGCTCGGTGAGCGTTTTGCGGCACCAGCAATGTTTGATGTGTTACAACAAGATGGGCGTAAAGGTCGTAAAAGTGGTAAAGGATTCTATTTGTATAACACCAATAATAAAGAAGTGGATAAATCAGTTTATACCTTACTTGGAATTACACCAGAACAGCAATTAACCGAAGCCAATATTTCGATTCGCTGCACGTTAATGATGCTTAATGAGGCAGCTCGCTGTTTAAATGAAGGCGTGATTCAATCTGCCCGTGATGGTGACATCGGCGCTATCTTCGGTATTGGCTTTCCTCCATTTCTTGGCGGACCATTTCATTATATGGACCATCTTGGTATCGATCTGGTAGTTGATATGATGCATGAATACAGTGATGTTCATGGTGAAAGGTTTGCACCTTGTGATTATTTAGTCGCGATGGCGCGAGATGAAAAGCGATTTTATTAGCGGTGTTCGATTAATGAATGTTTAAATAAACCGCAACAAAAAAAGTCTGTTCAATGAAGCACTCCTTAACATTGGATACTTCACCATGCAGGCTTTTTTATTGTTGTGGGCTCAATGCTAATCCGCGCAGCGAATTAAACGGAAATGAGATTCAAATAGTTTACTACGGCAAAGGCGATAACCCACCGTGGCAAAAACTAATGCAATAAAAGTATTTACATGACCCACTAAAATGAGCAGTAATGCACTCAATGCAATAAAGCAGAAAGCATAAAGAAAAATATCAACTTGATTGTGCGATAATGTGGCTGCACAGTGCGGACACACAAAATTATCTTCATATGAATTTAATTTTGGAGCATGTATTTCAATTTGGCAGTGTGGGCATTGTTGAGTCACGTGAATCCTCTTCTAATCTATCAGGGACTATCGTATTTCTATTTATATTAATTGATAATACTAATAGCGATATATTCGAGATGGAGATTATGGTTTGAAGAGGACTTCTTTGGCTACTGAAATATTATGAAAGCTATTTTTATTATAAAAAAATCACATCAGATTATAGTACAAAATAAAAATCCCATTTATGTTTAACTCTTTCTAGTTGAAAGCACATAAATGGAATTTTTTATTCAGTAAGCGTTTTTCTGAAAATCAGCTATAGATTCAATTGCTTTGCCGATCATTAATGGCTCAGCCTCATGATGAGTTTTACCCGTGTAATACATCACTAACCGGTTAGCTGTGCGTGGCTTAACGGTATCAACAATAAATTTAATCATATCTGCGCGATTGAGTTGTTTTAGCTTATCGACCACTAATTGACGTTGATTAAATTGTTCATCTTTATTACCAATGCTTACCCAAAACCGTTGTGCTCGCGAACGCAGGTTGGTATCAGGCTCAGAAATTTGTGCAATAAGTCCTTTTTTACTCGCTTGCCATTGAGCTTCTGTTAATTCTAATAACACAAGTGCAAACGCATTGGTAAAATCATCGATAGCATCAGATAAGTAACTTGGTTCAGCCACTGGTGATTGAATATATAAAATCAATCCAGGGTGACGATTTAACGGTAAATTTCCCGTTCCTACCATGTAACCAAGTTGCTGTTTGGTCCGTAATTCATGAAAAAATGTGGTCGACATTAAATGATTAGCGAGTGTATAAATCGCTATTTTGTGTGGCGTTGTTTGACGTGATTGGTAATACATCAAAATTGCCGAGTCTTCATGATTGCAGTCTAACTCGTAAGTTAAGGTGCTGCTGTTTTCTAAATGCACCAATGGACGTTGTGACTCGCCATATAATTGGTCGGTAACTCGAAAGGCATCTTTGAGTGTTTCGGCCAGTGCTAACGCATCTTTTTTGATCCAGTTACCATACACAAATGTATCAATGTGTATTTCAGCAAACATCGCCTCAACAAATGGTGGTAGCTCATCAATAGTGATGGTTTCTAGCGCTTCAATAAGGTGCGGATAAGGCGGATTATTCGGCTGTAATAATCCCGTAAGTTGATTAAACAACTGAGATATAGGTTTATCTTCTGCTGCATTGCGCCAATTACGTAACATTTGGGCTTTGATATTATCAAACCGTTGTTGAGTAAAGTGGCGGTTTTTAAAACGCGCTAAAATCAATTGCATCAATTGAGGTTGTTTTTCACTAAAGCCAGAAAGTTGTAGTGTTACACCGCCTTGGTGAGCATAAAGGTTGTAAGACATTCCTGCAATTTCAGCAGGGTAAGCCGATTCATTGATTGCTTCTAAGAGTAGTTCAACACACAGCCGTGTTTTAACAATATTTTCAGTAGAACTTACGGCATGTGGACTATCAATTGCGACATAAACAATGCCTTTCGGCACGCGAAAATCATGTTCTTGTTTATGCCATAAACGAAAACCTGGTAGATCTTGAATCAGTTGTGGTGGTAATTCAGAACCGGCTTCAAGTGGTAATGGTTCAAATTTGTCACATAAATAGATATTAGGCTCAGGTAATAATAGTGCTTCATCAAGGCTGACATTGTTCCAGCTTTCAATTTGTTGTGCTGTAAATGGTGTTACTGAATAAGGTGTGTCATACCAAGCCGCAACTTGATCATAGTGTCCACCTTGAGCGACTAAGGTTAAGCGCATATTACTGACACTAAGATAGGCTAATAGTTGTTCAAGTAAATCTTGATCATAGCCTTCCATCATATAATCGCCGTAGATAATATCTTCCGCGTTATAATGCAGCAGGTTCATCACTAAATAACTGACAGTATCAAGGGGGCGACTTTTCTCTTGATAGCGAAATGCCATTTCTAAGACGGATTTCTTTTCTTGATAACGCCATGCATTGAGCCCTTGCTGTTTAATTAAAGCAATAAAGGCAAATACGCACTGTACAATTTCATCTGTGTGTTGCTGGCCTTTAGGCGTTAAATTTAAGCCAATAGTAAACTCACGGAAATTATTGCCACTGACACCACCGCCTGCGGTAAGGGTATTGATTAAGCCGCGTTGTTTTAATATGGCCATTAAACTGCCTGTGCCTTCATTTCCCAGTAAGTGAGCAATATATGACAGCGGTTTAATTTGATAATGCGCATCAACAGATGGTAATGCAAAAGATAAGGTTAACTTACGTAATTCTTTAATTGGTTCAATTTGAATGAACTTCTGACATTCGTTTTCGGTAACAAATGGCACATTAATTGCTGCCTTTTTAGTGGTTGCATTAGGAATTGCACTAAAAAAAGCCTGAGTGAAATGTTCTAATTCATCTAATGATTGTGGGCCGAGTAGCACCAACCCCATGACGTCAGCAGAATAATGTTGATGATAAAAGGTTAACAGATCATCACGTACTGATTGGCCATTACGATCATCAAGCGTGGTGAGATCGCCGACAGAAAACTTGGCGAAAGGGTGGGCTTGATTAATGGTTTCTTTTTGCACTTGATATAAACGACGCACATCGTCTTTTATTTTTAGTTTGTATTCAGAATCAACAGCTTGACGCTCTTTATCAACCGCATCTTCATTAAATAATGGCGCGGTAAAAAATTGGCCAAAGCGATCTAAGCCCTCTTCAAATGCATGAGGACTAATTTCAAAGAAAAACGTAGTGTTTTCAGTGCCTGTCCATGCATTATTGCTACCACCATTACGGTTGATAAAGGTTTGAAACTCACCGACGCGAGGGTATTTTTCGGTGCCGAGAAATAGCATATGCTCTAGAAAGTGTGCCATGCCTTGACGATCCATGGGATCATCAAAGTGGCCTATCTCGACAGACAATGCAGCAGCAGAGCGAGGCGCTTCAGCATCATGAACGAGCAGTACTCGAAGTTCATTCGCTAAAGTGAGATAGCGATACTGCTTATGATCGTTAGGGCTAGTATGCACAGGAAGAGCCTATTTTTGAGGGAATTAGGTTAAGTATGACGTTCAATATTAAGGCTGGCAAATTGAAGATGCGATTAGATGAATTATAAGTCGCATTTCTGTTAATAAATTAAATAAATAAGTGATGAGTTAACCAATTGAGCCATTAAAAAGTAAGCTTAGCCACAGAATTAAAACTCTATGGTTATGCCAATAATAAAAGCATGTAATAATGATCGACCGACTCGATGATGTGAGTAGGATCTGCGATTGTTTAACTGAGGTTATCGAAATATCTATGCAAATTTATATTATGCGTCATGGTGAAGCCGAAAATTTTGCTGCAAGTGATGCTGAACGCCCATTAACGACGCGTGGCATTGCGCAATCACAGCAAATGGCAACATTATTAGCATCACATTTGAAGGGAGAATTAGATCAAGTATGGGTTAGCCCTTACTTACGAGCCCAACAAACATGGCAAGCAATGGTAAAGAGCTTACCTACCGCGACTCAAGTCGGTAGCGTTGAAGATATTACCCCTTATGGTGATTCTGAAACGGTGGCTGATTTTATTAAAGCGACCATTGAAACCGAGCAACCACAATCGTTACTGTTGATTTCACACTTACCGCTAGTGGGCTATTTAACAGCAGAGTTAGTTCCCGGATTACAACCGCCTATGTTTTTAACCTCAGCGATTGCAGCCATTGATTATGATCCTCAGTCAGGGCAAAGCAAATTGTTGTGGCAGCATCAACCACATAAATAATAGGTAATAAATGACCATGACGAAGTGTGAGATTATGGCACTAGCGAGTGTCTTGTTTATAGCCGGGTGCAGTGTGGGTGAGCCTGTTCATATTACTGCTAACGGTATGGTGAAATGGTCTGATGGGCAAATCGAAGGCATGCATATTTCACAAACAGGCAGTAGTTTAACATTCGCTAACTATTCTAATGATGTTGGTGCTCCGCCATTGGTCATTTTTGCGCGTATTGATAGTGCCCGTAATGATGATTGTGAGTATTTCTATGTTGAAACCGCAGTTAAAGAACGCCTTAAAGTCTGTGAAACTGGAGAAGTGACGTTATTTAACCGTGGTAAAGTTGTTAAAGTTGGCCATATGGTAAAACCAAAGTATTAACGCTCAGGTATATCAATTAAGACTAACAATGCGCCCGCACCACCAAATTCTAAGGGCGCTTGATGAAAAGCCATCACATCAGGGTGTTGTGCTAACCACATCGGTGCTTTTTGCTTTAGTATGTGCTTTCCAATGCCGTGCATAACACAAGCACATGACACGTGCTCTTTGATACAAGCTGCAATCATCGCGGCCAGTTCGCGTTTTGCTTCTTGTTGTGTCATGCCATGCATATCAAGATAAATGTCAGGTACATACACACCACGACGTAATTTTTTTACTTCATATTTAGACACACCCGTTCGCGCATATTGCGTTGGGCCCGTGTCGTTAAGATGGGGTTCAAACTCATCTGAGAAATAAAACTCATGATTTTGGGTCTCTTTGCCCATCACTTTTGCTTTATCCGCTTTTGAGTTCTGTTGACGCGGCGTGATTATGGTATCATGCATGAACTTTTTTACGCCTTTTACCTCTGCCTTGAAGAGATCAAAATCATCTTCAAGCGGTGAATTTTTATTACTCATAATGAAATTCCAACAATTATATAGTGGTATTGTAGCGTTTATCGGAGGCTATTTTGGATAAGATTTTTGTCGACGAAGCTGTCAGCGAACTTCACACATTGCAGGACATGCTACGTTGGACGGTTAGCCGTTTTAACGCTGCTGGCCTATTTTATGGTCATGGTACAGACAATGCGTGGGATGAAGCCGTGCAACTGGTACTACCGACAGTTTACTTACCGTTGGATGTTCCACCGGAAGTGCGTAATTCTCGTTTAACAAGCAGTGAGCGTCATCGTATTGTTGAGCGTGTTATGCGTCGAATCAATGATCGTACACCCGTATCATACTTAACGAATGTTGCCTACTTTTGCGGTATGGAGTTCTTTGTTGATGAGCGTGTACTTGTGCCACGTTCACCAATTGGTGAGCTCATTGAAAACCGTTTTGAACCATTTTTACAACAAGAACCAACACGTATCATGGATCTGTGTACGGGCAGTGGCTGTATCGGTATCGCTTGTGCGCACATGTTCCCTGAAGCAGAAGTCGATATCGTTGATATTTCGACTGATGCGTTAGCTGTTGCTGAGCAGAATATAACGGATCATGGTCTTGAGCAGCAAGTGATTCCGCTTCGTTCTGATCTTTTACGCGATATACCAAAAGATAAATACGATCTTATCGTGACCAATCCACCGTATGTTGATCAAGAAGATATGGACAGCCTACCGGAAGAATTCCGTCATGAGCCTGAGCTAGGATTAGCCGCAGGCAGTGATGGTCTGAAATTGGTTCGTCGTATCCTTGCAAATGCACCGGATTATCTTAAAGACGACGGTATTTTGATTTGTGAAGTGGGTAACTCAATGATCCACATGGAAGAGCAATATCCGCATATTCCATTCTTGTGGCTAGAGTTTGCTAATGGTGGTCATGGTGTGTTCATGTTAACTCGTGAGCAGCTTGTTGATTGTGCAGCCGATTTTGCACTTTACCGCGATTAATCAGTACCCAAACAACGCAGAATAAAAAGCCGACATCAATAGTATTGATGTCGGCTTTTTTATATTATTTGATATTTAAATCAATGTGATAATGATTACGCTTTATGTTGTGATTGCTTGGTCTTTAATGCAGCCATAACCGTTGCTTGATGTTGCAAGTAATCATTTAAGCCTGCTCGACGTAAATCGCAAGATGGGCAGTCACCACAGCCATCACCCACAACACCGTTATAGCAGGTTAATGTTTGTTCGCGAATATAATCTAGCTTGCCATATTGATCAGCTAGCGCCCATGTTTCGGCTTTGTTCAACCACATTAATGGGGTTTCGATAGTAAATTGACGATCCATACCGAGCACTAACGAATGGTTAAGTGAGCGTACAAATTCATCACGGCAATCAGGGTAGCCAGAGAAATCCGTTTCACAAACACCAGTGATCACCGCTTCTGCGCCAATTTGGTAAGCATAAATACCCGCTAAGGTTAAAAATAAAATGTTACGTCCTGGCACAAAGGAATTTGGTAAACCATTGGCTTGTAATTCATGAGAAACAGGAATGCTATCGCGGGTTAATGAACTAATTGCAAGCTCACCAATTAAACTGACATCCATAACCTTATGAGCGGCAACACCAAGGTCTTTGGCAATGTGCTCAGCAATTTCAACCTCTAGTTTGTGGCGTTGACCATAATCAAACGTAATACAGTGTACCTCATCGTAGTGTGCTAATGCTTGAATGAGACACGTGGTCGAATCTTGACCGCCACTGAAAACAACTACGGCTTTTGTCATGATGAATTATCCTTTGTGAGTGATTACCGAGAAACAGTCGGTACAATAATAGTCTAATGATGGTTTCATTAGCATGGGGATATGCTAACTCAGCTGACGGCGATAGAAAAGTAGCGATGACAAATAGCATAGATAAAAAAAAGCCGTACAAAGTGTACGGCATAAAATAAGCGTGATACGTTATCCATATAAACCTAATTGATAAAATGCAGAGCACAATTAGTTTTATCCGTATTTGCTTAAAGACACAAAATATAACCGGGGTGTAAATAAAAATAGGGGGGGTGGCGCTGTAGCTAACCAACCCAAGGGGTTGTTCTTTAATCCGTTATACTGACCACTCACCCGTTTGTTGTAGGTGTTGTAGTTTAATTAGGTAAGTACTGATGTCGCCAATATTGGCAGCGATCCAGTCATCGTTATAATAGGTATCTAAGTAACGTTCACCGCTGTCACATAACAAGGTTACGATTGAGCCTGTTTCACCACGTTGTTTCATTTCAGTTGCTAATTGCAGTACACCGTAAAGGTTAGTACCTGTCGATGGACCTGCTTTACGACCAATAATATGCTCTAGCCAGTGAACTGTTGCTACACTTGCAGCATCAGGGATTTTTCGCATTTCGTTAATAACATTTGGAATAAAACTGGGCTCAACGCGTGGTCGTCCTATTCCTTCAATACGGCTTCCTGTTGCTGACGTAATAGTGGCATCGCGTTCCATGAAATAGTCATAGAAGACAGAGTTTTCCGGATCAACTACGCACAATTGCGTTGGATGAATTTGGTAACGGATATAACGACCAATCGTGGCGGATGTACCGCCAGTACCTGGGCTCATTACAATCCAGCTTGGAATGGGAAATCGCTCAAGTTTCATTTGGTTAAAAATACTGTCTGCAATATTGTTATTGCCACGCCAATCAGTTGCCCGCTCAGCATACGTAAATTGATCCATATAATGGCCATTTAGCTCTTTAGCTAAGCGGCGAGATTCATCATAAATAGCGGCTGATGAATCAACAAAGTGGGCTTTACCACCGTAAAATTCAATTTGCTCAATTTTTTTACATGCTGTTTTTCGTGGTACGACCGCAATAAATGGCAGTCCGAGTAAACGCGCAAAATAGGCTTCTGATACCGCAGTGCTACCTGATGATGACTCAATCACGGTTGTATCTTGGTTTATCCAACCATTACAGAGGGCGTATAAAAACAATGAACGTGCTAAACGATGCTTCAGGCTTCCTGTTGGATGCGTACTTTCATCTTTTAGGTAGATATCGATACCTTCAAGGCTAGGTATATCGAGTTTAATCAAATGTGTATCGGCAGAACGTTGGTAGTCTGCTTCAATGGCTTTGATTGAGTTACTGATCCAAGCATTGTGTTCTGGTACGGTATTTACAGTCATATTCATTGTACTACCTCTTTGCTTAATTCGAATCCATCGAGTGTTTACTTAATCAACTCCCTTGCTGCAACTTGGGTATATAGTAAACAAGAGTGATAAAAAAATCTTTGCTTTATTTGTTATTTTTTGGCGGTTAAATAGAAAATTATCCTACATTTGAAAATTTATGTGAAACTAGGTTCTATTTTTTAATGTTTTTATGGAATTTATTTTTAATTGTCGTTAGCGTTTTTCAATGAGTGTTACCACTGTAGGTTTAAAACCCATACTTGTCTATTGTGAGATTACATAAATAAAGTGGTAGCGATCGTTATTATTAGTATTTTTTTTGCCTCTTCGCTGAATAAAAGGTATTTTTTAGGAAGTATTTACCCTTTTATCCTAATTGGTGGCATTAATGGCAGTTTTAGATAGTGTTGATAGAACGTTATTACGTTTATTGCAGGATGATGCAACTATGCCGCTGGCAGAACTTGCGGACGCTGTGAATTTAACAACCACCCCATGTTGGAAGCGATTAAAGCGTCTTGAAGAAGACGGTATTTTGCGCCAACGGGTGGCACTGCTTGATCCAGTAAAATTAGGTATCGCCTTTACTGCATTTGTACAAATTAAGACCAGTAATCACTCGCAAGATTGGTTTAATCATTTTGTTTCAACGGTGACTGAATTTCCTGAAGTAATGGAATTTTATCGCATGGCTGGGGAATATGATTATATGATGAAGGTTCAAGTTGCTGATATGCAAGCTTTTGATAACCTTTATAAAAAATTAGTAGCGTCTGTTTCTGATCTAACTAATGTGACTTCCACCTTTGCAATGGAACCACTTAAATATACAACAGCGTTACCTGTTTAACTGTCCTTGTAGATTAAAAATAACCCCGAGTCATTACAATAGTGGTTCGGGGTTATTTTTATAGTGTGCTTTACCTAGCGTTGACGAATCAATCCTTCCTGAACCGCAGATGCAACCAGTTGTCCTTGTTGATTGTAAATCTCACCACGCACAATGCCACGTGAACCGCTGGCTGATGGACTATCAATCACATACAGTAACCACTCATCAACCTTAAATGGACGGTGGAACCACATTGAGTGATCAATGGTAGCGACCTGCATATTAGGGCTAAAGAGAGTAACGCCATGTGGATGTAATGATGTAGTCAAAAAGCCCCAATCAGACGCGTAAGCCAGCATATATTGGTGAATACTTAATTCATGTGGCATTTCACCATTGGTTTTAATCCATAAATATTGCTTTGGATCTTCAATCGTCGGTTTTAAAGGATTAATGACTGTGACTGGACGTACTTCAATAGGACGCTTGTTACCAAAAGTTTCAACAATCTTTGGTGGCAAATATTGGGCAATTGATTCAACTAACTCACTTTCAGACGCTAAGCCTTCAGGACCAACAACATTTGGCATTGTCGATTGGTGTTCAAACCCTTGTTCATCGGCTTGATAAGATGCCGTTAAATAGAAAATAGGGCGACCATTTTGAATAGCCTTTACACGACGAGTGCTAAAACTGCGGCCATCACGCAGGGTTTCTACATCATAAATAATCGGTTTTTCTGGATTACCAGGTAAAAGAAAATAGCTATGAAATGAGTGTAAATGACGCTCTGGATCTACCGTTTGCTGCGCTGCTGATAAAGATTGCCCTATAACTTGACCACCATATACTTGTGGCAAACCTAAGTTCTCACTTTGGCCTCGAAAGAGTTCACGTTCAATTTGCTCTAATTGCAATAAAGTTAGTAGTTCATCTAATTGTTTGCTCATGGTACATCCTGAAAAATAAAAACTAGGGGAATGGTATGCTGAATTAGCGCCGCTGCCAATATGCCTATGAGTGCCCTTGCCATCGATAATAGCGTAGTGATACTCGCCCAGTGTCAGAGACGACAATGTTTTCTGCTCGTAATGCTGCTATCTGTCTTAATAGTGCATCATCTTTTAATGAACTACGGCCTTGGCTGTTAATAACACGATGCCAAGGTATTTTTGACCCTTCAGGTAAGGTTGCCATTAAGCGTCCGACATGACGAGCATATCCAGGAAAACCGGCAAATTTAGCAATATCGCCATACGTAGAAACCTGCCCAAATGGAATTTGATAGACTTGGCTATAGATTTGATTGCAAAAGTCGTCCATATTTATAAGTAGCCGTTAAATAATGCGCTTGGGAAATAATAGCGGTTCTATTTTTTTAGACAACAGGATAACGCAAGGAGGTGTTGCCATGTTGTATGCTGCTTCATTGGTTACCGTTACCTTAATTTTAACGGTATTAGGTGTCAGTGCTCTTGGCCAGACTGCGGGAGAACTACCCGTATTAGCGCTTGTTATCCCTGCTCTGTGGTTATTACCGCAAAGTGGTGTCGCAGGTTGGCTATTACTCTGTGGCTTAGGTGCTTACGGTGCGATGCTGCCTGAACAGCCGTTAGCATTATCAATCAGTTTATTTATGATGCTACCTATTTTGATGATTTGTATTTCCGCAAAGGGTTGTTGGCAGCTTG
Organism: Photobacterium sp. S4TG1; assembly: GCF_036040035.1. Classification (NCBI taxonomy): domain Bacteria; kingdom Pseudomonadati; phylum Pseudomonadota; class Gammaproteobacteria; order Vibrionales; family Vibrionaceae; genus Photobacterium; species Photobacterium sp. S4TG1. The sequence goes on along the minus strand of NZ_JAYXUH010000001.1, from coordinate 506,568 downwards.
GCGCATTAATGATCTCAATTGCACTCTCGATGAATGTTGGCCTAATGGCATTGCAAGGAGAGGGCAAACTCGAGGGTAGTATCAGTGCAACCTTAATTCAAATTATAGCGATTGGTGTTATTTGGTATGCCGCCCGTTGTTGGCGTCCGGTGGCGGGTAACACATGGTGGCCATTATTAGCGGTATTACCACTATGGATAGGTGGTATGGGAGCTGCGGCATTAGTTGGCTTGTGTGTTACAGGGTTAATTGCAGCATTACAAAGCCTGGTTAAAATGAAACACCAAGATTGGATCCCTCGCTTAGCCTGTGTATTACCTGCTATTGGGTTTACAACCTTAGTCGTGCTGCCACAATTTAGTGTTGAGAATCCGATTTTAGTCTCATGGCTATTAGTATTAGGCGGAGGCTTGTTAGGTGAGTCGTTATTAGATGATCCTGAAGAAGAGGACGAATAATATTAACTAACTGGCAATAGGTTGACTTTATTACTATTTTGTTTGAATTCGAGCAAATAACCAGCAGTTAAACAAAAGGGTAAGATAACGGCTTGCATTGTTGGCGAGGTTAATAGATAATCCTTCCCGTTCTCGAAAGAGACAAAGAATCTATGGAGGCCCCCATTGGTCCTCCCGCAACACTAACCTGTGAACTCGGCCAGGCCCGGAAGGGAGCAACCGCAGCAGGCGTCGTGTGTGCCGGGATGTGGCTGGTGGGGGCTTCCACCCATCTAGCGTTTAGAAAATCCCTTTTCTATCAAATGGTTAATTAAATTATAACTTCCTATATTGTAGCTCAATATTAGCTTGCTGTTGTTTTTATTAATACCGCTTCGTTATAAGCTTCAAACTCTCAAACTCTCAAACTCTCAAACTCTCAAACTTTCAGTGTTGTAACATAAAAACATTTAAGCTAAAAAAACCGACATGTTATTAGCATATCGGCTATTTTGATTTGGGTTATATAGTTGTGGTGATACTAGTGAATGTGACCAATACGGTTGAAGCGAACTCCATTAGGTAACCAATGTGGCCACATTGAATTTGGATTATGATTAAACGTAAAGCTGATCCAAATAAAGGTCGCTTTGCCAATTAAGTTTTGCTTCGGCATAAAGCCCCAGTAACGGCTGTCTAAACTGTTATCACGGTTATCACCCATCGCAAAGTAATGGCCTTTTGGTACAATCCATTCGCCCATTGGTGAGCCTGGCTGCTGGTAATAACGGTAAATTTGTTCTGGTAATGCAGGATCACGCAAAATGTGATGATTAACCTTACCTAGTTGCTCGTTGTATTCATTTAACCGCACGCCTTGCTCTGTAAAGTTCGTTAAGCCAACATATTGTTTAGGTACTTCTTGTGCAGCAGGGCAAACTTTTTGACCGTTACAAGCAGGTTTAATATAAAGGGTTTTGTTTTGGTAAATAACAGTGTCACCTGGTAGACCAACAATACGTTTGATTAAATCGATCTTTGGGTTAGATGGATCAATAAACACTGTAATGTCACCACGTTGTGGCTTACCCGTGGGAATTAATATTTTGTGAAAAATAGGATCGCGTAGTCCGTAAGCAAATTTTTCTACGCCAATAAAATCACCAGGTAGTAAGGTTGGTTGCATTGAACCACTTGGAATTTGAAAAGGTTCAATAATAAAGGATCGAATAATCAAAATAGCAAACAATACTGGAAACAGTGAGCGCGCTTGATCAACCCAAGCTGATCTACTTTTCTGTGGCTGCTCTTTACGTTTAGGTTGCCAAACGAACTTATCTAACGCGAACACAATACCTGTTATTAAGGTCGTGAGAGTAAGAATGAGTGAGAACAATTCTGCGGCGTTGAATACTGAAAGCATGTGCAATCTCAAAGTGTGTAAATAGAATAATCTATCAATAGTAGTGCTGCTTATTGAACCTGATTAAGTTGTGAAATAAAACGGGTATATTTTGTAAACTATGATCTCACTAAACTCTCAAATCAACTTGTTCCGTAATTCCTTACAGTGAGGTTACGGACGCGATCGAACATCTTATGATGATATTTAATTTAAATATTATTTAAACGCTGTAAGTAGAATAGGAATGAAAAGTTTTTTAGAATCATCGAGAGGGTGCGATTAAGCTAAATATATTATCTGAAAGCTTGTAATAAAAGAATAAAGAATCGTTATTGCTTAATATTTAAATATATGTAAGAAAACGATAATATTGTTTTATTGTGAGTTGCTTCTAAACATGAATGCGAAGTATACGTATGAAATTATAATATTAAGCAATTAGAATTATATTGTTACTTCACAAATATTAATGTAAATAACTTATGCTTATGAAGCACAATGAGATATATATTACATTAATTTTTATATACACATAATATAGATTATTTTATTTTGATGCTTATCGCAATGTTTGTTTATTCCAGTCGGTGATTTAATAATTACAACGTAATGTAATTATTGTTAAAAAACATATTTATTTAATGAGACATCTATAGACAGTAATTAGCGAATACAAGTATTTATTACAGGATATGGATAGCGCTGGTTATTGATATAAAGTGATAAAGGATTAAGCACTATGTTTGAAAAATTGGTAAATACATGGTTGTTCATCATTATAGTTATCATTACGGGTTGTAATGGTAGCGACAGTAAAATTGACCATGATTATTCCCTCTACGATCGTTATGGTGAACCAACCTACCGTATAAAGTCAAAATATACAGTTGATGCCCTAAAAGGCACAATAGGCACTCATGAATATCCAACTTACGTACATACACCAGAAGATTATGATCCTGACGGACACCCCTATCCAGTAATTTATGCCACTGATGGCCAGTGGACTAGCAGTGAGTATGACGATATTTTAGATGAGCTTGGAACACAAGTCATATTGGTTAGTATTGGTGAAGGTCCTCGTGATCAAAGAGTGGTGGATTATATTCAACCAGGTTTGGCTAATTATTTTAGATTTTTAACTGAAGAACTTATTCCTTTAGTTGAGAAGGATTACAATATTAGCTCAGAGCAGAGACTACTAGTTGGCTATTCCTTCGGTGGTAATATGTCGAGTACAATTATGATGCTAGATGATCCATTTAATCCGGTATTTAATTCTTATGCTGCTTATGATCCAGCGTTTCGGCATACAATTCATCATCAAATACTTGAATTTAATGACTATTTTGATCAGCTTGTTGAAGATAGATATGCTGCTTCAGATACTTGGGATACTGAATTATTAATGACGGGGGCATTACAATCATCTTTAGTGAAAAATGTAGAAAATCAGGAAGAAAGATTGAATAAACGCGGTTTTAAAAAGTTAAAAATTGAGACAGCCTATTTTGATGTTATTCACGAACAGATTGCTTTACCATCATTTAGATACACAGTAGAACACTTTTTTCCAACATCTCCAGTGACGGATATTAGTCAATAATAAAACAAATAGGCTCTACATTATATTCAATATAGCTTGTTATCTATTATTTATTTAGAGCATAGAAAATTAACGGTAAAGTAAAATGCTATTTTAAATAGTTTGATTTTTTATAGTATAAGCAGATGCTGATTTTTATTGTAGTGAAATAGTAAGGTAGAAAGTACGATTGTAGTTATATATCAATATCAAAGCTTCTAATCGCTGTGATGTATTAGAAGCTTTGCTAATGACAGACTAACGTTAGCTGTTAGCTGCTATTTTTTTAGTGATTTTTGCCAATTTTTTAGCTTTTTTCTCTTTTGTCGTTAAAGATGGTTTTTTATTACCTTTCTTGGTATCTAGCGACTTACTCATAACACTAACCTCTATTTTTTGAGGTTGGTCTGCTTGGCCAACGACAGATTAAACAGTGATATTGATGTAATATCACTTGGGTTTAATATGCGCTTACTACCTAAAAAATCAATGATATTTATGCAAACAAAAAACTTATTTTTATGATGTTTATAGCAATGCGTATCAATAGGAGTAATGTATTAGAGTTGATATTTTTTCTGAGTACGAACTTGATTTTTGGTAAAAATATCACTCCAGCAATTGTATGAAAAATGTGTTATAATGACGCAAATTTCTTAAAATCTGAACGTTAAATAGAACATATAGGTAAATATTCTTTATTATTATTGTTCTAATTTATGCAACGGTGCAATGTGGATTTATATTTCATAATGAACATCCTTTGCTAAAACTTAACGCATTTTAATTATGTTGTTTTTAATTTCAAAGACTTAGTTATCTGTCAGCATAAACCAGATTTGTATATTCAAAATCAATAAGGTAAACCATGACAAAGCCTACAGCTAAAGAAGCGACGACTAAGCCAAAGAAAAAAAAGCCATTAGCCGTGAATAAACGAACAATGAGTGTTCGTGAACGTATTGAAAATATTAAAGCACAACAAGCTTGGGATAAGGAATGGGAGAATGACAAATAATCTCGCGTTAAAAAATAAAATTAACACGGTATTACTGTTACATTCTGAAGACTTAACCCATTGGGAACGTGATTATTTAAGTAATCTTAATCAGACGGTTATCAATTGTGGTCAACTGTCAGAAAAGCAATTAGGATTATTTGAACAGATATTAGTACGTAGAAAGATAACCGTTGTATAAGCTAATACTGTCTTTTATGTTAATGATTAGTCGCTATTAAATCCGTCGTTCCTTGCGGTGAGGAACGCGTGATAGGTTGTTGTGTAAATATCATAATTTAATCTATTTTCAATAAGATGGTTAGCGTCGTTGCTTTTTAGTTTCATCGAATTACAATTAAGATCTAAGCAGAAACCGTAGCTTACATTGTTAGAATAATTTCGGGGCGGACCGGATTTTTAAACATAAGGTATGTTTAATGATTGTTCTCGCACCTCGTACCCGTAAGCTTGTGTATGCCATATCATTTGAAACACTAGCAATTATATTGAGCACTTTTTTATTAGCGATGCTCAACCATGGTGAATCCTCTAATTCGCTGCCAGTCGCCTGTATGGTGTCAACGATAGCCTTGATTTGGAATTACGTATTTAATTCTTGCTTTGAATTAATAGAAGTTAAGCTACACATCAAAAAAAGAACCCTCTATGTTCGATTAACGCACTCTATATCGTTTGAGTTTGGGCTATTTTTATTTACGATTCCACTGTATATGTGGTGGTATGATGTCAGCTTGATAAAGGCCGTCAAGATGGAAATGGCAATATTAGTCTTCTTCTTAATTTATACGTTTATATTTACTTTACTGTTTGATTTACTATTTCAAACGAACAATCAAATGATCATAGCAACTACAGAGCGTGAGTAGTAACGGGTTATTGTAACCGTTCAGCTAAATAATCAAGAAACGCTCTGATCTGTGGTTTTAGATATTGCGCACTTTTGTAAACCGCATAGATTTCGCCACTGGTATTTTCATTGTGCGTTACTGACCATTTAGGCAATAAGACTTCTAATTGTTTGTTTGCAAGATAGGGTTTAACCATCCAATCAGATAATAATAAGACACCTAAATGTTGTAATGCCGCATTTAATAATGGCGAACCACCTTTTGATGCTAAATTACCAGTTACTGATATTTTAGTTTGTGTCTTATTTGAAGTAAAATACCAATTAGTGCGTTGACGTTCATGGCTGATAATTAAACAGTTATGATCTTTTAGATCTTGTGGCATTTTTATTTTAGGATGATTTTTAATATATTCAGGGGTCGCAACTAAAGAGGTGGTATTAGTCAAAAGGTGTCGTGCTTTAAGATTGCTATCAAGAGGCGTACCAATACGAATAGCAATGTCTATATTATCGCTGTTTAAATCAACTAAATTATTATCTAACTCTAGCTCAATGTTTATTTTAGGATAGCGTTTTAAAAAATCAGGTATTAAGTGAGTTAGATAAATGTTACCAAAAGTTTCAAATACTGAAATACGTAAAGTACCTTCTGGTGTATTATTATTCCCTTGCATTTCTGATAATAAATTTCGAGATTGCTCAAGTATTTTAATCGATTGTTGATAAAAATATTGACCATCTTCAGTTAATATTAATTGACGAGTACTACGTTTAAACAGGGTGGTTTTGATCTTGTTTTCAAGTTTATCAATGTTTCGTGTTACTGATGATGGAGCCATATTTAATGCTTTCGCAGCTTGTGAAAAACTACCACAAACAACAACTTGCTCAAATACTCCTAGTAAATCTAACATAATAATATCCTTTGTTATTAAGCATAATTTACCATATAGTACTTAAAAATTGTAAATAAAAACCCCCAATATTTAAACTAAACATTGGGGGTAAGTATTATAATTAGTGTTTCATTTTAGTCGCTAGTGCAAAGCGATTCCATGAGTTAATCATGATGATTTGCATCATCGCTTCTGCTAATTTTGATTCGCCTAATAAACTAAAGCATTCAGCATAGGTTTCATCAGTAACAGCATTATTTGAAATTAATGTCATCTCATCTGTTAATTTTAATAGTGCTCTTTCAGTATTATCAAATAATGGTGATTCTGACCATGCAGAAATAGCAAATAGTTTTTGTTGATCGATGCCTAATTCTAATGCAGCTGTAGTGTGCATCTGAATACAATAAGCACATTTATTGATCATTGATGAGCGAATTTTAATAATTTCTTTTAATTGATTTGATAGTTCAGTTTCAGCTAAGTAATTTTCAATCGTTAACATTGCGCTTAATGCTTTTGGTTGAACTTTTGCAATATCAATACGCTTATTCATAATAATACCTTTATTTTTGTTGTTTATGATTTGTTGGAAAGAGTATATTAATTATTTTTAAATGATGTAATCGATATATAAGCGTAACAGTTTTGCATAAAACGCAAAGATACAGCTGAATAGTAGGGTGATTCTGATGAAATATAGCTTTAAGCTCGGTAATTGGCGATCTCTATTAAATTACCATCAGGATCACGAAAATATATCGATATGATTTTCCCCATTGCGCCTGTACGTTCAACTGGGCCTTCAATAATTGTGACGCCACATTGTTCAATATGTTGTTGCGCTTGCGCTAAATCAGTCGGAGTAATAAAACATAAGTCAGCACTCCCCATGTGTACTGTTTGCGCTTTGGGTTCAAATTCGGCGCCATATTGATGGAGGTTTATTTTTTGGTTACCAAAGTGAAGTGCAAACCGATTATCGCCAAAGGTGATTAGTTGCATGCCTAGTACGCGCTGGTAAAAATTAACACTCACATTTATATCAGCGACCGTTAATACTAAATGATCAATATGACTAATCTTCATTGAGTTGCTCCTTAGTGCCTTAATAATTTGTTATTGTCGATATCATAGTAAACTAAGTGTAGTGATACTTGATTTAATATAGATTGATAAAATAGATTACTAAAAAAATTGTTGCAGCTTTGGTGGTTAATATTATGGTTAATCAAATCTTTTTATAGGCACATTGTTATGAATACAACAATTGAAACAATGCTGAATCATCGCTCAATTCGCAGTTTTACTGAGGCTGCTATTTCTGCTGAACAATTAAATGCGATCATTGCAGCAGGTATTGCAGCTTCTAGCTCAAGTATGATCCAAGCAACCTCGATTATTCGTATAACTGATCCAAACAAGCGAGCAGCATTGGCGCACCTTGCAGGTGATCAACCTTATGTTGCTCAAGCGGCTGAGTTTTTAGTGTTTTGTATTGATTATCAGCGTCATTACTCAATTAGTTCTGAGATTAAACCTGAATATACTGAGTTAGCCTTAATTGGTGCAATAGACAGTGGCATTATGGGGCAAAATTGTTTATTAGCCGCTGAATCGATGGGGTTGGGTGGGGTGTATATTGGTGGCTTGCGTAATAACCCTCATGAGGTTGACGCATTACTGAATTTACCACCGTATAGCGCAGTATTATTTGGTATGTGCTTAGGTATGCCTGCGCAAGATCCACAATCAAAACCACGCTTACCGATGGATATGATTTTGCATCAAAATGAATATCAACCATTAAATAAACCGCTGTTGGCTGAATATGATCAACAGACGATTGAATATTATCAGCAGCGTTCGACTCACAATAAACAACAAGATTGGTCAAGTGCAGTAACTGCAACGTTATCAAAAGAATCACGTCCGTTTATAGCGAGTTACCTTAATAGCAAAGGACTAATGAAAAAGTAACAAGGTACAAGTAATATGATGGCGTAAATTCAAACGCATAGTGTTAATGATTATGATCAGGTGGCTTATTAGAAAAAGCCATTTTGATCATGATTGAATATCACCAAACCTGTTTATTTTTACAGCTATATTGATTATTTCTTGCTTTTATTTGTAGGAAAATAATTGGAATAGGTAATAAGTAATCCTGCCGCAACAATAAATATCCCTCCTGTAATGGTATAAAATGTTGGGAGTTCATCAAAAAGCCAATATCCAAAAAGACAAGAAAATATAATTTGAAAGTAAAAGAATGGTGCAATATGAGACGCTTCAGCAATATTCATTGCTTTAATTAAACACAGTTGCGATACGATGGTGACAATAGGAATAATGATAAAATAGGGCAATGCTGTTAAAGATGGTGTTATCCACATTTGAGGTTGAGCAATTAACAATAGCGTCGATATTAAGCCTAAAATAAAAAATGAATTAATTAATACTGATAGTAATGAGATGCTTGAATGAATGGTTTTGGTAATAAGGTTATAACCTGAATTAGCAACCGCTATCAATAAAGGCAATAGATAAACCCATTGTAGACCATTAATATCGGTTGGGTTTATAACAATAATAACGCCCACAAACCCCAATAATGTGGCGATAATTTTTATTGGTGTCAGGGTTTCTTTAAAAAATAAGGCGCCACCAAGCATATAAGCAATACTGCCCATTTGTACAATGATGATATACATTTCCAATGGAATATATTTTAAAGCGATGACCGATGTTACCGCACACACTAAAAATAATAGTGCTCGAAGTAATAATTTATCATTGGTAGCGAGAATAGCGATCTTGGTTTGTTTAGGCATGAAAATAGCCATGCATAAAAAAGGTATCGCAAATCGAAAGAAAACCATTTGAATAGGGTGATAGTCATGTTGAATGAGGTACTTATCGGCACTGTCTTTAAGTGTTAACGATAAAGTTGCAATGAGAATTAGCATCGCCCCGAGCATATTCTTGTTTTTGATTAGCATGACATTTTCTTCTGTGTCGTAAGTTATTGCGATAAGAAACAAGCACAACCATAAAGTGTCTATCTTAAATACGCTATGATTTTCAGTAAAATATTATGTAGTTATGCAAGGGGTAGCACTAATATATTAAAGGGTGTTTTTATTTAAGTTTTTATTTAAGTTTTTGTTTATTTTGTCTTTATTTGATTAGGTCTTTTTGTGTCGCTATTTACAATACTTCTGTTAATATGACGCATTCATGCGAACCACTATTCTAGTAATATGGAATTATTGGTCATACATATTGAGGTCAAAGGGTTATGTTAGAACAATGGTTGTTACATCAAGATCAGCTTCGACGCTATGTAGCGAAGCAACTCGGTGATGCTGATTTAGCGGATGATATTGTTCAAGACGTCTATATTAAAGCAAGTAATAATCTACACCAACTGACTTCTTCCACAAAATTTAAAAGCTGGATTTACCGTATTGCTCAAAATCGCATGATTGATCATTATCGTGAGCATCAATATTTTATTGAGTTACCAGAAGATTTAGCTGCCAATGATGATGATTTGATATCAGATGAATATGAGCAATTAGCATTGTGCTTATATCCATTAATTGATTCATTACCAAAGAAATACGCAGAGCCGTTACGTTTAGCTGAACTTAAAGGCATGCCGCAGCAAGAAGTCGCTAATCAATTAGGATTATCATTGTCTGGTGCTAAAAGCAGAATTCAGCGAGCTCGCGTTAAATTTCGTGAACAATTAGTGGCATGTTGTGATTTTGAATTTAATCAAAACGGGCAGATTGTCTATGAAAAAAAAATAACACCAACGTCAGACGGTTGCTGTTAGTTATTGTTTTTATTTGATATTATTTTTATTTAATCTTTTTCTCTATTTTTTGCGTCTTTTTTCATGTTTGTTCGTCTTATAAGAGTTAATACTTTTTGCGAAATAAAAATGAAAGATAAACATAATAAAAATACCACTAATGCGATCACGTCTTTTTTTAGCCAATATCAGGCGTTGTATTCACTAAAGGGTATTCGTCGTGGTATTGAAAGAGAGACAATTCGTAGCACAGCTCAAAAGCGTATTTCTCCATTAGCGCATCCTATGGCTTTGGGTGCGGCGTTAACACATCCATCAATAACCACAGATTTTGGTGAAGCTCAGATAGAATTAGTCACGCCAGCAGTGAGTGATCGTCATGATACATTTCATTCTTTAGCCACATTACATCATTTTGTAGCCTCACATTTACCTGACGATGAAATATTATGGGGAGCGAGTATGCCTCCTATTTTACCTAATGATGATCAAATTAAGATTGCTGATTATGGAACGTCAAATGCTGGGCAACTAAAGGCACTTTACCGTCAAGGGTTAGCAAACCGCTACGGTAAACGCATGCAGTTGATTTCAGGTATTCATTATAATTTTTCATTGCCAGAATCGTTTTGGACAGCGCTGCATTTATACACTCAAAGTGATTTACCGTTAGATGAATTTATTTCTGAGCGGTATTTTGATTTGATACGTAATGTATTACGCCATGGCTGGATTATTGCTTATTTATTTGGTGCATCACCGGCGGTTGATAAAACGTATTTGATCAATAAAGCTCACGATCTTCAACGCTTAGATGATGAGACATATTATTTGCCATGGGCAACCTCGTTGCGGTTAAGTAATTTGGGATATAGCAGTAATGAGCAGTCATTTTATTCGGTGAGTTTTAATTCGAAACAAGGGTATTTAGATGATCTGTATAAGATATTAAACCAACCAAGTGAGCGTTATATTCATTTGCGTGATAATCAACAGATTAATAGCTCAGTTTTGCAATTAGAAAACGAATTATACGGCACAGTAAGACCCAAAATAGTCAGTGATAATTTACGACCGTTATATGCCCTTTGCCATCATGGCGTGCAATATATTGAATTGCGTAGTGTTGATAATAACCCTTATCTTCCCTTTGGCATTAGCGAAGCACAAACTCAGTTCCTTGATATTTTTATGACTTACTGTGCTTTAACATCCAGTATAAAAATGACAACTCAAGAACGTTTGATTATTGAGAAACGTCAGCAATTAGTCGCAATTGAAGGGCGTAAACCAGGAGTTATGCTGCCGACATTAACTGGTGAACAATCATTACAAGATCTTGCTGAGGACATGTTTTCTGCGTTACTGGCGGTTGCAAAACAATTTGATATTGCTTTTGACACTCATGCTTATCAAGACGTTCTTCAACAAGAACTGCATAAAGTACATCAACCATCATTAACACCGTCTGCTCAGATGTTGGCACAAATGATGGCTGAAAAGATGTCATATAACACGTTAGTTCATTGTTTGTCACAGCAGCATCTGCAAACATATAAAAAAGCAGATATAGCCGCTGATGAGATTATGACTTTACAAGTTTTAGCACAAGAGTCACACAATAAACAGCAACAAATGGAGCTTCAACAAGGGATGAATTTTGATGTATATCTGCAACAGAAAAACACATTGCAACCTGATTGCGAACAATAAAAAGATAGGTTAAGGCGAAGTAAGTTATGGCTATTATTTGGAAGTTACGCCTCTACATTAGAATGTTTGCTAGGCAATATTTGATTGCCATTGTTGCCTTGCAAGTGGTTGCTTTACTTAATTTAATTCCATCATGGTTAATTGGTCATATTGTTGATGATATCAGCCATGACAGATTGAATTTAGCGTCGTTACTTATTGATATTAGTGGAATTATTGGATCTGCATTAGCAATGTATGGCTTACGTTATATATGGCAAAGCCGATTATATGGTGCCGCTATTGGTATAACACGCGTACTACGACGAGATTTGTTTCACCAATTATCTTTATTGTCACCGTCATTTTATGCTCGTCGTAGCACTGGTGATTTGATGGCACACGCAACCAATGATCTAAACGCAGTAGAAGAATCTACTGGTATGGGCATTATGACGTTAGTGGATTCTTTTATTGCGGGCTTTACGGTTATTTTTGGAATGATTTTTGTTGTTAGTGGCCAATTAACTGCGGTTGCTTTACTGCCTTTTCCTTTATTAATTTATTGCACGCATAGATATGGTTCACGGTTACACCAAGCGTTTGATGCCGCTCAAGCCAGTTTTTCTGATTTAAATGAAGAAACGCGTGAAACGGTAACAGGGGTTAGAGCGGTACGTTCACATGGTATTCGTGCGCGCCAAGAACAACGCTTTGAGCAATCGTTAGATAAAACGTTAACCACGAACCTTGCCGTGGCAAAGGTTGATGCTGCTTTTGCTCCGACGGTTCAGGTTATTTACGGTTTTTCTTTTGTTTTGTCGTTGGCTTATGGTGCATGGTTGATTTCGCAAGGCAATATAACCATTGGCTTATTTACAACATTTACTCTTTATCTTGGGCAATTAATGGGACCCTTTATGCAATTTGGCTGGCAATTTAATGTGTTTCAACGAGGAAATACATCATGGTCACGCTTAGAAGCACTATTTGCAGAACAACCCGATGTAAAACAAGGCAGTGAAATATTACCTGAAGATGTTGAACCCAATCTAGATATCAATATTACGGCATTTGTTTATCAAGATGCCAATCAATGTGCGTTGCAAGATGTGCACGTTAAAGTCCCAGCGAAGGGGTTGGTCGGTGTTACTGGGCCTACTGGTGGTGGAAAAAGTACATTATTGCATTTAATTATGCGTCAATTTCCATTGGTAAAGCCATCTGAGATATACCTTGGTGAATATGCAATTGATTCATTGACGTTTGATTCTTTACGCCAAAATTTAGCCTGGGTACCTCAAAAACCATTGTTATTCTCTGGTTCTATTGCTGAAAATATTGCTTTTGCTAAACCAAATGCAACGCGCGAAGAGATTATTCATGTTGCTGAAATGGCAGCCATTAAATCTGAAGTTGAATCAATGCCACAAGGTTTTGATAGCATGCTTCATGAAGGTGGGACTAATTTATCAGGAGGCCAACGTCAGCGATTAACGCTCGCAAGAGCCTTACTTTCGGGGGCCAATATCTTGTTATTAGACGACCCATTTAGTGCGTTAGATATGAAAACAGAAGCAATAATTCGTAAAAATTTAAAGCTGCATTATGGGCATAAAACCATGTTATTAGTGACGCAGCGTTTAGCTAACTTAATCAATGCTGATCATATTTTGGTTTTAGAACAAGGACGCATAATAGAGCGTGGAACGCATGCTGAGTTAATGTGTCAGCAAGGGTGGTACGCAACGGTTTATCAACGTCAAACACACTTTAATTCAGCGACTAAGGCACAATTCGCATCGCAAGTAGAGGTGACGCATGCTTAACATTCAGGCGGTAAAAACATCACTATTTTGGCGATTGCTAGCGTATTCATTACCTCATAAAGCTCGGTTTGTGGTGGCGTTTATGTTGTTAGCGGTTGCAGTGGCAGCTGAGATGATGATCCCTTGGCTAGCGAAAATTATTGTTGATGATGTGATTGTGCCACAACAATTTGAATGGCAGCAACTAGGGTGGTTGATTGCGGCCGTGATGGGATCTTATTTAATTGCTGCGCTGTTTTCTTATTGGCAAGCGGTAACATTTCGTCATAGCGCATTATTAGTTATTAATGATATCCGACGAAATTTATTTAGTCATATATTGAATTATCCGATTGGTGTTTTTGATAAACAACCAGCGGGTACTTTAGTGTCATATATTACTAATGATACTGAATCAATGCGTGAAATGTTTGTGTCTACTATTCCAACTATTATTCAAGGTGGATTGCGAATTAGTGCAATATTTATTGCGATTGCCATGCTTGATTGGCGGTTGATGCTACTTAGTTTAGTGCTTATACCAACCTTGCTGTTTACGATGCATTTATACCGAAAAATATCGATGCCGGTGTTTAATGGTGTTCGAGAACAGATCAGCCATATCAATGGGCGTCTCAATGAGTCACTACAAGGTATGGCATTGATACAAGCTTTTAGACAACAGGCTGTTTTTCGGGACAAACTTGAACAGGAAAATCAACGGTGGTTTGCTTTTCGATCTAAATCTATTGGTATTGATAGCTTAATGTTGATTCCTTTGACTCGTTTAGTTTCAACATTAACTGCGGCAGCAATTGTGGCGTGGTTTGCAAAAGGCTCATTAACGACGGTTATTGATGTGGGTACGCTATACGCCTTCTTAAACTATATTGAACGTTTTTTTGACCCCTTTAGACAGTTATCAATGGAGCTACGAAAGTTGCAGATAGCGACGGTATCATCTAAACGTATTTTTGAGTTGTTTGATGATCAATCTGAGCCTGAATTACCGTTAACAACGAATGTAGCGATGCCGCCACAATGTGATATTGAATTTCGCAATGTTAGCTTGAGTTATGAACAAGGGCTGCCAGTTTTAAAAGATGTTAGTTTTGTCGCTAAAGGTGGGAAATTTACTGCGATAGTTGGACATACGGGAAGTGGAAAAAGCTCTATTATCAATGTATTGATGCGTTTTTATCAACATCAGCAAGGGCAAGTTTTAGTTGGGGGGCAACCGTTATTATCAATACCAGAAACACAGCTGCGTAAGATATTTGGTTTAGTCTCTCAAGATCCAACCATTTTTAGCGGTTCGGTGCTGGATAATATTGAGTTATCACATGCAACGCTTAATGAAGATCGCGCAATGACTGTTGCTAAACAGGTGCGAGCACATGATTTTATTCAGCGTTTAAAAGGGGGCTATCACCATCATCCAAGTGTCGGTGGCGGATCGTTATCTGTAGGTGAGCGACAATTATTGGCACTGGCTCGAGCGTTATCTCACGACCCTCAAATATTTTTATTAGATGAGGCAACGGCTAATATTGATAGTGAAACCGAAGAAGCGGTCAAGATCGCGTTAGATAATATTCAAGATGAAAGAACCGTTATTATCGTCGCTCATCGTTTATCGACGGTTCAAAATGCAGATCAAATCTTAGTTATGAATCAAGGTCAAATTGTTCAAAGTGGTACTCATGAAGCTTTAATTGCGCAAGATGGCGATTATCGAGATTTATATTTAGCCCAGCAAGAACAACAACAAAATGAACAATTAACAACGACATTAGGCCTAGTATCGGCACCAGTGTAATGAAAGTTATATTTTAAAATCAGTCGATTACTAGGCTAAGCGGAATAATTACAAAATTAAGCTGTATTAAAGAGCGATGAAAATATGAATATCAATAAAAAACCATTTATTGCACCACAGATTATTGAAGATGCTTGTGAATGGGCAATTATGCATGGTGTAGCTTTCCGTCAGGCTGATGATACAGCCAAGCACTGCCCATTGAGTATTGCCCCTATGACCATTGAACGTGAGGTTTACACGCATTTACGTCGCGTCGTGCCATTACTTACAAAATTGATCAGCAATGTGGCAGAAGATTCTGATTTTTTACAGTCAGCATTAGGGGATATGGCACAAGCAGATCCTTTCTTTGGTCGTTTAATGGCACTTCACCATCAGATTCACGGTGATGCTAATCATCGACATGAACCCGCGCGTCAGCCGTTATTATTAATGCGGACTGATTTTATGGATGATCGCCAATATGGTGCCAAAGTTATTGAATTTAATGGTATCGCTGCGGGGATGGCTCCATTTGGGCAACGTGCAACTGAATTTCATGCCTTTATGCAGCGTCAATGGCCTGAGACTTACCAATCATGGTTAGAGGATACATCAGCTATACCTGCTGAAAATGAAGGTTTAACACAATTAGCCAAAGGTATAGTGACTGCAGCGACTCAAATAAAAACAGATTTTAACGAGCAAGGTTCACCTGTTTTTCTGATGGTTGTGCAGAAAAATGAAGATAATGTTTATGATCAACACCTACTTGAAATAGCGTTGCAGCAACAAGGTATACGTACTGTGAGACGTACTTTTGAACAGCTAAGCGCACAATTATTAACTGGCCCCAATCAGCGACTGATGTTGGACGGTGTTGGCGCAGTAGATGTAGTTTATCTACGTGCAGGTTATCAATATTCAGATTATTGTGCTCCAGAGCTTAATGA
Organism: Photobacterium sp. S4TG1; assembly: GCF_036040035.1. NCBI lineage: Bacteria > Pseudomonadati > Pseudomonadota > Gammaproteobacteria > Vibrionales > Vibrionaceae > Photobacterium > Photobacterium sp. S4TG1. Next base: position 490,297 of record NZ_JAYXUH010000001.1, on the reverse strand, counting down.
AGCCGTATGCTGTTATACCTTAAGTCAGATGAGGGTCTTTATTGAGCAGCACCATGTCGCCTTAAATGCGACTGTTGGCCAGCAGCTAGCAACCAGCAAAACGATGCAAATGCTGTTAACTATGATGCCAGCACAAGACTATATGCGCTGGGGCGTTACACTTGACGATGCACAGTTAATTAAAAGTGTGTTAGCTGAAATGAAGCCCATTACCACGGATACAATTAATTGGTTTAATACTCAAGCTATAAAAAGTGAGTGGGTGCTGAAGAACCAGGGTGAGGGCGGTGGCCACTGTGTGTTTGGCGATGATATTAGTGCAACATTAGCGAAATTAGCAGCGACTGAATATGATGCTTGGGCTTTAATGCAACGTTTATATCCTCATGAGCGTGATGTTCCAACTATTGCTATACGTGACGCTAAAGCGACGGTTGTGAATGATTTAGTCAGTGAAATCGGGTTATTTACAGTTTATTTTAAAGGTCAACCTGTGACAGATCTTGATGGCTATGCTGGGTATTTAATTCGTAGTAAACCTGCGAGTGAAAATGAAGGTGGCATTCATAGTGGTAAAGGTATTTTAGACTCTTTAGTATTGATTGATTAACAGGGCAGTATAAAAAGCTGTATAGATACCAAAGTTAAAAATAAAATTGCCATAAAAGCTATTGTGTTATTATCGCTAATAGTCATATTAGATGACTATTAGCGACATTTAGCCATTGGAGTGCACGCAGTGCTTAACCGAACGACCGTTATTTCTTCATTTTTGCTTTCATTAAGTTTTATGGCTCCTTGTGCCTTTGCTGGTACGACACAGCACAATAGTTACCAAGCGCACCCTGCGCAAAATGAAATAGTGACTAAAACAGATTTTGGTAATCAAACGTATATTTTTCATTTCACTAATAATGGCCAACATTTATCAAGTATTGATTTTCTTGATCATATGGAAACACAAGCAACAGCATGCCGTAATTGGTTATATGTACCTGCATTTAGCAATTTAAATGTGGCTGATGAAATTGTATTACGTGTAAATACTAGTTACGATCCCACAACGCATAATTGTACTGCGCATGCTTATTCTGGTAATAATTCAGGTAATATGGACAAAGTGCTGACATTATTTCAAAAGAAAGAGTATGTTGATATTGCAGGGTTTAATTTATCTGCGAATGGATTCACTGCTGCTGCTGAGCAATTATAGTAGCGAATAATTGTTTTTTATTGATATCTTTTAAGAGGGTATCAATAATTAAACTGATAACCAAAACTAAAATCTTTAATAGAATAAGTTAACTATTTTATTAACAAATGGAATTTGTCTTCACTATAAAGAGGTGATTTTTGCTTGGTATTATAATTACTCAGTTTGTTGTGCTTTGGGCTGTGATTGATCCTGTCGGCTCGGTGCCTGTTTATTTGTCACAGACTCAACATTTAACACTACAACAACGTCGCAAAGTGGCGTTAAAAGCTGTTGCAATTGCGAGTGGTGTTTTACTTTTTTTCTTAGTCGCTGGGCAATTATTACTTGAAGCAATGAAAATTCCACTACCTGCATTTCAGGCTGCTGGTGGTTTAGTATTATTACTGTTTGCATTAACGATGATCTTTGGTGAAAGTAAGCCTGAACAGGAACAAAAATTAACTCAAGATATTAGTCATTCAGAACTGGCCGATCTTGCTGTTTATCCTTTAGCTATTCCATCTATTGCATCACCAGGCGCCATGATGGCTGTGGTGATGTTAACGGATAATCATCGCTATTCATTGGTGGATCAAGCAATAACTGCGGGCGTGATGATGGCAGTATTGTTTGTTAGTTTATTATTATTACTAAGTGCGACAACTATTCAAAAATGGATTGGTAACATTGGTGCCGCGATTATTAGTCGAGTGATGGGCTTAATTTTAGCGGCGGTTGCAGTGAATAATTTATTACAGGGAATTAAAGATTTTTATATTTAGCTTAATCGCATTATTATGAGTATAAATATTATCTTATTCTGTTGTTAAAATAATGATAGGTGGCTAAATTAATAGCCACCTTTTATATTACTTACAATTACCAGAGAAACCATTATTAATACGGTTTTGTTGTTGAGTTTTACCTGAATCAATAATTTCTTGTTTTACAAATTCAAGCGTCTTATTCGGTGTTTGTGCATGTAATTGTTTAGCAATAGTATTAATTTTTGCAGTATTACCTGATGCCGCATAGTTTGCACCTAGCGCAATAAGTGCTGCAGAACCTCTCATGTTATGGTTATTCTTTGCAATATTTTCTAATGTATTTAAGCCTGACATATCACAGTGATCAAGTTTCTCTGCTGCTTGAACTAAGTCTTCGCCTAATACCATATTACCTGCAGCCTCTTTAATTGAATTACAACCAGCGAGTACTGTGCTTGATAATAATAATGTAATTAGAATTGATTTTTTCATGATAGATCCTGTTATATTGGATAATAATAGATTTATATATGTTCATTAAATAATAATATGTGTTGAAATGTATTTATTTAATGGGTGTCTGCATTGGAAATAAATGCTAAAGATTATTTAAATTACATGCAAATATATACGCTGCTAGCAAAAATATAACTGTAAACTATTATTTACGTAATTGAGAATTATTATCACTTGCGTTTGAATGTGACAACATATTATTATCTTTTAAAATTCGTATTTACTTTTTTGTTACATTTGAAATTATTGTTATTTATTAAGTTGTTAATGTTTATTTTTGTTTTTTAAGCGTCAAGCAGGATATTTTTCACTCTTAAAATGTAAAATATTTATTGTCACGATAAGTATTTTTAATCAATATGATTAAGGTTGTACTATTGAACAAAAAACACTCGCCGTATTGTTTGTTTTATGTTCATTGACCAAAGGGAAGATCTTGATGCACTTAATAGGTCGAGCTTTACCGTCGTCGTGATCTACTGTTCGTTGAGTATTAATCATTATAACGATGTAGAGTGATCATAATTATCTCAGCGTGGTGACAGCGGGTTTATTGTGGTGGTTCGTGTGGCTGTTAATACTATCATTGTGTGAAAAACCAACTAAACTTTAAGCATAAATATGTGTGTTGTTAGTTAATTCCTAAGGCGTGATTAACCAATAAGACAAAATGAGTAAATGTGTGGTGTTGATGACGGTTTAATACTCGGTAAAAAATAGACGTTGATACAAATTAACGTTTTTATATTGCTAGACAAATAGTTACAATCTGCTGATTGAAAATCAATCTAGCAGTGCTTTATTTTTGTTGTTGAAAACGGCAGAATGAGCATACATTTGAGCTCTGTCTCCTATTTGAACTAATTTTTGATAAAATATATAGCAGTTTATCGAGTAGGTGGTAAGGTCTCACCGCATTCCGAATTCTTAAAGTAAAAGGTTACAAATATGTCTGATGTACCAGAGTCTGTTGCAAACGTTGCCGCTGTCGCTCAACCTGTTGCTGAATCTTCAGGTTCTATCTGGGGTTATGTAGCAGCAGGTAGTGTAGCGTTATTGGTGCTAGCGGGTATCTTCGCTTATCGTAAAATAAATCAACCAGCATTTGTTATTAATCAGGTTCGTAAGAAAAACCTTAAAGAAATGAAAAAACAGGGTACTGAAAACTCTGAATTTATGGTTGATATGGATCGCTTACTTGATTCCATTTTACGTTACACAACTGAAAATAAAAAGAAAGGCTCTGATGTAGTCACATTGCTTAAGCCATTGAACGATAAAGAGCGTATCAAAACGCCACGTGATATGTACCAATCAATGATCTTCATTGCCAATGATATTAACGATACAGCGCTTGCTAAAGATTTGAAAAACAAATCGAAGCAAGTGAAATCAAGTTCAGCATTGATGGCTGGTTTGTTAAAGCGTGCGGGCATTAACTAATTTATTTTTAAGATAAAATAGATATTATAAAGGGCTGATTTATTCAGCCTTTTTTTATTGTTATTGTTATTGATTATGATTTTGACGGTTGTGATTGCAATTTTTTCTCAAAATCATGACGTACAATATCAAGTGCAGATAGGACTATTTGTGGATCTATCGCGTTATCTTCTAAAAGGTAGATCAAATCAACCGCAAGTTTAATCTCTGCTGGTGCATTATCTAATGATGTTGGTGTCTTACTCATTAATGAATCTCTTTGGTTTAGTGTTGAAGAGAGAAGATATTAACCTTTTCTCTCACGGCGATTAATTTCATTTTCGAGCGTTATCAATGCTGCTTGGCAGCGGCTTATACGGCCTTCTAAGGCAAGAACTTCTTTTTGAGCTTGTTGCTGTTCAAATTGAGAGCCACACCGATTAACTAATGCTTCTTTATCTCTGAGCATTGCTTTTAAACGGCGTTCCCAGTCTCTATGCTTATTAAGATCTTGGTATACATCATTGATTGAACGTTGCCATTTAGCGGCTTGCTGTGGCTCTTTTTTACGAAGGTGTTGGGTTGCGAGTTCACGCTGAATAGCATTAATTTGAGCGACAAGTCTTTCACACATATGTTGGGTACGTTCTGGTAATAATTTACCTGCTTGTTGTTCTTTTTGTAATATTGTCAGTTTTTGTGCTATTTCTATAACACAAGGTGTGAGTAATTTACTTCGATGACGAAATAACTGTTGATCAAATAATGGTCGCTGCGCTTCACCACGTAAACGATCCGCTTCTATTGCTTGTTGCTGAAGTTGCTCAATCAGTGTTTGTAGTCGAGAAAGATCAATCATTGTTATACCTTGAAAAGATCACGGTTAAAGCCACGCTTGCCACGCTAATTTAGCGGCAAGAATAAACACGACTGTAATAAAAACGGGACGAATAAATTTAGCGCCAAAATGAATGGCCGAATGGGCCCCTAAATAGGCGCCAATCATTAAACATATGCCCATAATTAAACCTAGCGCAAGATTGACATGGCCTAAAATAATAAATGTGATAAGTGAGGTAATATTACTTGTGAAATTCATGGCTTTTGCCAGCCCACAAGCCCGCAACATATCTAATCGATACAAGACTAAACTTGATACTGTCCAAAATGCACCTGTTCCTGGCCCTGCTAAACCATCATAAAAACCTAAGCTCGATCCTTGTAACCATTGTTTTCGTTTGAAGGCTGCGGTGACTTCAGGTAATTGTGTTTGATCTGGATTAGGGTGTGGGTGCCATAAGCTGTAAATTGCGACGGCAAAAATGACTAAGGGTAGAATTTTTTCTAGCCATGCACCGCTGATGAGATTGACTGTCAGCGTACCAATAATGGCACCAATAAAAGTAGCAACAAAAGATGCTTTCCAAAACTGCGGGTTAAATAATTGCTTTTTGTAATACGTCCATGCAGCTGTTGAGGAAGCAAAACTTGCAGCTAGTTTATTAGTACCTAGAGCGATATGGGGAGGCAGGCCGAGGGACAGTAGTGCCGGAACGGTAAGCATACCGCCACCGCCCGCGACTGCATCAATAAAGCCGGCTGCTAATGCAACAACGCCAAGTATCAATAATGTACTTGGTTCAATCATATCAATCATTTTAATGCTTTTTTATTATGGCTAAGATGATTAGTTGTATTCAATTACGCGTTTGAATGGAGGCAAAGAATCCAGCAATGCTTTTCCATAACGACGATTAATAATACGACGATCTAAAATAACCACTCTACCAGAATCAAGCTCTTTTCGCAGCAAACGACCTACTGATTGAATTAACTTTTTACTCGCTTCTGGAACAGAAATTTGTAAGAAAGGGTTACCACCTTTACTTTCAATATATTCCGCATGTGCTTCTTCAACTGGTGATGTTGGTACGGCAAATGGAATTTTAGTAATAATCAGGTTTTTTAGTAAATCACCCGGTAAATCAAGACCTTCAGAGAAACTCCCAGTGCCAAATAAAATGCTTGGAATACCTTTTTTACAATTTTCTTTATGTTTTTTTAGCGTTTCATTGCGTGATTCTTCACCTTGAACCAGTAATTGCCATTTGTTTTTCTTGGCTAATGGTCGCAGTGCATCCGCAACTTTGTTCATTTGCCAGTAAGATGAAAATAACACTAAGCTTGCCGTTTCACCTTCAAGGTATTCAGGTAATACTTCTATTAGTAGGTCTGTAAATTGTTCTGCTTGTGGCTCAAGCTTTAACGCTGGAATAACTAACCGAGCGTTGTTTTGATAATCAAACGGTGATGCAAGTGCAAGAAAACGTGTGCCTTCTGCTTCTGCATCGGAGATTCCCGCTTGACGACAAAAGAAGCTAAATTGATTTAATGCACGTAATGTTGCCGATACCAAAATAGCGCCTGCAGCACGGCTCCATAACAGTTGATCAAGACGGTAGCCAACTTCTAAGGGAGATACTTCAATTATGTAATCATTTTCACGTTCAGGGCTTTTTTCTATCCAACGTGCAAGAGGTGCCCCTTTTTTATGGTTTGGCTGTGCCATTAATGACCAAACTTTTTCTAAATTCTCAAGGCGTTGAAGGTAAAAGCCGATCTCAGTAAGTGCTTGCTCACCTAAGCGTGGAATTATTACGTTTTCCTTGGTGCGCTCAGCGATAAGATCTTGAATTTTACCTAATGACTGTAATGCTTTTTTGCTGGCGTCTTTACAGCCTTTTGCTTCTTCTTCGAGCCATGGGGGTAGCTCGCCATGTTCAAAGCGATAGATGCCATCTTTATTGAATTTGCTTGAATCAATAGTGTTAGCGATTTGATTTAAGGTCGGTACTAAATGCTGCACGCTGTCTTGAATCGCATTTTGGAACCGATTGGCTTTTTGGTAGTCAGCTAACTCAGCAAATTTAGCCACAATTTGATTGAGTTTTTCAAGCCATGTTGCTGCTCCTTTGAGGCTAGATGCGGCAGATGAGAAATCACGAGCAACTTGCGGTAGATGGTGTGCTTCATCAATAACATAAATGGTCTGTTCAGGCTCAGGTAAAATAACACCGCCCCCCAGCTCAATATCTGCCATTAGCAAGGCATGGTTTGCAACAATAACATCGGCTTTATCTAGGTGCTCGCGCGCTTTAGCAAAAGGGCAACTACGGTGCTTTGGCATTCCAGCATGACAGCTATGTTTATCTGCCATAATTTGTTGCCATACTTTGTCTGGAATTGTTGTCGGCCAACTATCACGATCTCCATCCCACTTGTTTTGTTCGGTGGCTTTGAGCATTCGTTTAAGCAAATCAAGATCGGATTTTCTTGGTTTTTCTTCCCACATGCCCAGTTGTAACTCACTATCGGTTGAACAACTGGCTTCTAATTTGTGGTTACAACAATAGCGTTGACGCCCTTTGGCGAGAATAAAGCTAAATTCTCGAGGGAAAATTTGATTAAACAATGGTAAATCTTTAGTGATTAATTGTTCTTGAAGAGCCACTGTTGCAGTTGAAATTAATAATTTTTTATTATTGAACAATGCAAAAGGGATCCCTCCAATTAAATAAGCCAGAGATTTACCGATACCCGTTCCTGCTTCAGCAACCAGAACTCGATTTTTTTTATGGTATTCACCCGCGAGTGTTTTCGCTATTTCTGCGACTAAATAGTTCTGCGCGCGACGAGGAATAAAGTTATCGAGTTGATGACCAAGATTGGTGTAACACTGTTTGATATCGTTTTTTATGGTGTTGTGCAACATGGTTGAAACTTCATAAGGACCGGGGAATGCATTATAGCACGAAGCACTAAATGTGAGCGGTAACAAAAATCACGCTATTTATATTTTAAAGTGAGGGGTTGCTCACGATTTTTTATTCTCATTACATTTGCGTTGTAGCGAGTTTCTGCATCTAACTTTTAATTCTATATATATCATTTTAATACAGTGTTTTATGCTGTATTTTTTGTTTTTTTAGGTGAATTAGTTATGCAATATACAAGTGTTCATAGGTATTAATTTAATGTTAATTGCATTTTTTTACTTATTTTTTTGTGATTAATATCCAATCTATTTTTCGTAACTATTTGTTTTTGTGATGTGTTTTATGTTTTTTTATATTTAATTTAGATTATTTGACAAAAATATTGAACTTCTGTCAGGATGTGAGCCATAAATTACTTCCTTTGTTTTTAGTGTTTTGTTTTTTAAACAGCGCACATGACAGGGGAATATAAGGACAGGGAATCTCAGGACTGAGATTTACAACAATAAGAAAGGCAGTGGACATACTCATGAAAAAAACTCTATTAGCGCTAGCAGTTCTAACTGCAGCTGGTTCTGCAAATGCTGGCATCAACCTTTATGATGCAAATGGTGTTAAAGTTGATCTTTCTGGCGCAGCTGAAGTACAACTTTATGATGGTTTTGAAAAGAATGCTGATTCAACTATTCGTCTTGATGATGGTGATTTAGTTCTTCATGCAACAGTTGCTGTTTCTGATAATTTGAACGTTGTTTCTGGTACTGCATTCAAATACGAAAGCCGTGATTTACAGAACTACGAGCTATGGACTGGTTTCTCTGGTGAATTCGGAACGATAACTATTGGTCGTCAACTTTTAGTTTCGGATGATTCAGGTATCGGTAAAGATTATGAGTTGGGCGCAGGTCAAGTTGATTTCGCACAAACTGAAGGTGACCGTGTTGCTAAGTACGTTTACGACAACGGTACTTTCTACACTGCAGTTTCTCATGAAATGGACACTGACCACAGCACTACAATTACCGATGGTCGCGTTGGCTTCCGTACTGGTGGTCTAGATGTTCGTGTGTATGGTTACGACGGTAAGCGCATTGGTCTTAAAGGCTTAACTGAGTTCAATGACAAGAATGGCAATCCAATCATCATTCCTGGTGAAGCGGGTGAAGATATCGGCGGCTACAACCTTGAAGCTGAATACGCAATGGGTGCAATTAACCTAGCAGCATCTTTTGGTCAAGTTAAGTACCAAGCTGCTGATACTAAAGTAACGCAAAAGAACATTGATCTATACGAAATCAACGGTTCTTACACTATCGATAAAACAACATTGGCACTTGGTTATGTTCGTGGCGAAGATAAAGTTGATAACGGTAACGTAATTAACAATGTGTACGCAAACGTAACTCAACAACTGCACAGTAATGTACGTGCATACCTTGAACTAGGTTACTCTGACGACAAGAAAGATGAGCTAGAAGATTTCGGTTACGTTGCTGGTCTAGAAGTTAAATTCTAATTTGGCTGTGATGTAATGATAGTTAAAGCCGCCTTCTTGGCGGCTTTTTGCTAAGCAGAGGGTGGCTATTGCTATCACGCTAATTTATAGCAGTAGTGATAACAATGATCAGCCAATAAACAGATATTAAGGATGAATAATGAAAAAAAATTTATGGCTATTAGTCGCATTATTTTCAGTAACAGCACAAGCGGCGACATTGACAGTAGCAGATAAAGTAAAGTTATTAGCCGTTGATGGTAAAGAAGTAAAGAGCCAAGGTTGGAGCGAGGTTGATAGTGTTGAGTTAACTGACGGTAAACACCAAGTTGTAGTTCGTTTTGATGGTGACGTTAAACGTGGTTCAAAAACAACAATTTATACAACTCGTCCTTATTTGTTTGATATTGATTTAGCGGGTAAGAATGCTGAAATAGTATTGCCTAGATTAACCACAGAATCACAAGCAAAAGCTTTCTTTGAACGTGGTGCAACGTGGCAACTAGCACTTGAAAATGGTGTTGTAAAGCCACTGGTTGGCGTTGAACTACAAGGAGAAGGCTTTGCTGCATACAGTGATATTGAAGCCGTTATTGCAGCTTATAATCGTGATAATGGTATTGTGATTGAGCAAGGTAATGCTGTTGACTTACAACAAGTTTCTGTAAATGTTGATAATAAAACGGGCAAAGTAGAAATCACTGGTGATGCATTGATACAACTTAAGATGTGGTACACCAAAGCGACAAAAGAAGATAAAAAAGCATTCAAAATTTGGATGGCAGAAAAAGATTTCAATTAACAGTTACGCATAAATTATTCTGTAGTGATGTAATGATTTTGTGCTTAAAAAGTAAAAGGCAACTTACGTTGCCTTTTAATTATTCGTATTAACAATATCACAATTAGCGATAGTTAATCGTGATGGTAACGACTATGTTCACGGCATGATTTGCATCGAGGTTGGGCTGGATCTTGTTCAAGATCGCTGTATTCAATCTCTTCTTCGCAATCAGCACATAAGCCATACATTCCTAATTTAAATGAGCATACCGCTGCATCTACTTTTTCTAATCGTATTGCCATATCAAAAAGATTAGGAATAAAAGACGATTTAGCCATTACGATAAGATCATTGAGATCGGTATTATCTATTGTGTTGGCATTATTATTTAAATGATTGATTAACATTTCATTTTTTAATTGTTTTGCTAGGGACGAGTATTCAGTCTCTAGTGGATACTGAAAATTTTTATAATTCATATCGGTAATAGCCATAGTGATGATATTCAATAGGCAAGCTAGTGATTTTATAATATTAGCTATGCTTTGATTGGGTGTTGTTATACTGCGGCTAAATAAATATCCAATGCAGTACCTCTATGTTTATTAGTCTAATCGAGATTCAGTATACTGTTGTGATTTGAATCAATTCTTTAAACGAATTTAATAAATATTGTTTAATTTCTTGAGAGATATAACGCTTACTAATGAATAACGCGGTATATTAACAATTAAAACTAATTGTCGTTACACGTGGTAAGTTACCTAATTAGAAAAGTGTTAGGGTTGTTAAAAATGTTGATTGAGGTAATAAAAGCTTGAATGAAGCAACAAAGGTGAATAGTAGGGTAGTGCGCTATATTTTAGTCATTATTGGCTGGGTTGCTGTCGCCTTAGGTGTCATGGGGGTTTTTTTACCCTTATTACCGACAACACCATTTTTATTATTAGCGAGTGCTTGTTTTATGAGGGGGTCGCCTAAATTAAATCAATGGCTCCATCAGCATCCACAATTAGGGCCTATTTTAATTAACTGGCATCAGCATGGCGCGGTAACGTCGGTAGTGAAGCGCCGAGGATTGATCATGATCGTGATCAGTTTTAGTTTCTCTATTATTATGGTGCCATTATGGTGGCATAAGGTAATGTTGCTGGTTGGATGCCTAATTTTATTATACTGTTTTAATCGCTTACCGATTGTTGATATTCAACCTGATTCTGTGTCAGTTGCCGAACTCGACGAAAACTCATAAAATGCGCAATTGCACATAAAAATACAGCTGTTATTGACGGCTTTATTTTTATGCTTTGTCTGCAATGAGCAGGCTTTAACTTAAGATTACTCTGCTTGCCGTCAGAGTAAGTACGGAAATAATGATGAATCAAGAAACATTAAATTTAATCACCAACAGCATTAAATCAATTCAAGATTACCCTAAGCCTGGTATTCTTTTTCGTGATGTAACAAGCTTGATGGAAGTACCTGAAGCATACCGTGCAACGATTGCTATTTTAGCTGAGAAGTATCAAGATCAAGGCATTACAAAAGTTATTGGTACTGAAGCTCGTGGTTTCTTATTTGGTGCGCCTTTAGCGTTAGCGCTAGGTGTAGCATTTGTACCTGTACGTAAGCCGGGTAAATTACCCCGTGAAGTGATTGCTGAAAGTTATGAACTTGAGTATGGCAAAGACACACTTGAAATTCATAAAGATGCAATTGTTGCGGGTGACAAAGTGCTGCTTGTTGATGATTTATTGGCGACTGGCGGCACAATTGAAGCAACCACTAACTTAGTGCGCCGTTTAGGCGGTGATGTTAAGGATGCGGCATTTGTCATCAACTTACCGGATATCGGCGGTGAAGCGCGTCTACAAGGCTTGGGTCTTGACGTTTATTCTATTTGTGATTTCCCTGGTCACTAATTGATATGCAATTAGCTTAATTCTGTTATCGATTAAGATGATAGTTGGCTAATCATTGGGCGCTTACTCTGGCGCCCTCTCGCTCACTAAACAGCACTATGCTAGCATGGATGTTGAATTCAATGTTTTACATACCTCATTACTATTTCGTTTATTTTCTTTGTTTTATAATGATTGATATCGGTTACTATCATTATAGCTATGATGGCGAGAATAAAAGAAAGAGTGGCGAATTTCGTTACACCAGATGCAGTCCAGATTGATTAAGGTTATTTATAAATGAGTTATCAGGTTCTGGCCCGAAAATGGCGTCCCTACCAGTTTGCAGATGTGGTTGGACAATCACATGTATTAACTGCACTAGGTAATGCCTTAGAGCAAAATCGGCTTCACCACGCTTATCTTTTTAGTGGTACGCGTGGAGTAGGTAAAACGACGATTGCACGTATTTTTGCAAAAGGGCTAAATTGTGAGCAAGGCATCACAGCAACGCCTTGTGGTAAATGTACAACCTGTCGTGAAATTGATGAAGGACGGTTTGTTGATCTGTTAGAAATTGATGCTGCATCACGCACGAAAGTTGAAGATACACGTGAATTGTTGGATAACGTGCAGTATAAACCTGCACGTGGCCGCTTTAAAGTTTATCTGATTGACGAAGTGCACATGCTTTCACGTCACAGTTTTAATGCGTTACTAAAGACATTAGAAGAACCACCAGAATATGTGAAATTTATTCTGGCGACGACTGATCCACAAAAATTACCAGTAACAATTTTATCACGTTGCTTGCAGTTTCATTTAAAACATCTTGATCACCAACAGATACATGCCCAACTCGACAAAGTTTTAACCGAAGAAAAAGTTGAGTATGAAGCGCGTGCATTGGCGCTATTAGCTCGTGCTGCTGAAGGCAGTATGCGTGATGCATTGAGTTTGACCGATCAAGCGATTGCATTAGGTAATGGTAATGTCAGTGCTGAAACTGTTGCGGCAATGCTCGGTACTTTAGATACTGATCAAGCGTTGTCACTACTTGAAGCGGTAGCTACAACGGATGCTAATACCGCAATGGCAAGTCTGCAGCAGTTAGCGTCAATTGGCATTGAGTGGGACAGTCTATTACGTGAATTATCGGCACAATTGCACCGTGTTGCGATGTTCCAAGCATTACCTGCAAGCTTAGATGAAAGTCTCCCTGATGCTGAAAGAATTAATCTTCTTAGCCAATTGATGTCACCACAAGATGTGCAATTGTGTTATCAAATTTGCTTACAAGGGCGTCAAGATCTATCGTTTGCACCAGATGGCCGTACTGGCTTAGAGATGGTGTTATTGCGAATGCTTGCGTTCCGTCCCGTCAGTGGTGGCAGTATTACGCCTCAGGCGATCGTTGTGCCAAGTAGCCAGCCAGCACCGTTAGCGTCACCAACCGCTGTTAGTGGTGTCTCACGAGTGCAGGCACTAAAAGCGCAAATGCAAACACCAGCAACGAGCAATGTTCAATCAGCAGTCGCACCTGTTTTAGAATCTCAGCCGGTAGTACCTGCTGTTCCTACACCGATGCCTGAAGCTCCTGTCGTTGCGCCTGCGCCACATTTACAATCGCAACCAGCAGTGCAGCAACAGCCACAACCAATGGTACAACAACAGCCACAACCGACAATGCAACCATCAACAGATACAATGCCTGCTCGACCCTCGGCTGCGTCTGGATTATTAGCCGCACGTAACCAGTTACGCAGTCAGACTAAACGAAGCCAAGATGGCCAAACAGCAAGCACATTGCCAAAAAAGGATTTAACGACGCCAGCTAAAAAGGTCGCAACTTCAGTGATGGATCGGATTGCGAGTAAGCAAACGACGATGCCAGCAATGAAATCTCATGCGATGCCGGCGTCGATAGCGACGAATAATGTTGCTGAAGATGATGAATATCGTTGGAAACCGATGGCAAAGCCTGAGTCAGTCGAAGATGTTAAGCTTGAACTGACGCCACGAGTATTGAAGCGCGCTTTAGAACATGAAAAAACGCCAGAGATGGCGAAATTACTTGTCAATGAAGCTGCAAATCAGGATAGTTGGTCACAGTTAGTGACTCAGCTTGATGTGCCAAAATTGATTCAACAATTAGCATTGAACTCGGCTTTTGAACGTGTAGATGATCACATTACATTATTTTTACGTTCAGCTCAGAAACACTTACAAGCTGATCGCGCGACGGCACAATTAAATAGCGCCTTGAATGAGGTGTTACAAACATCTGTACAATTGTCGATTGTCTTGGGCGAACAAGGCCAGACACCGCTTGAGTTACGTGAAAGTTTGTATCAACAAAAATTGTTACAAGCGAAAGACAGCTTAGCTAACGATCCTAATGTTAATTTCATTTGTCAGCGTTTTGCTGCACAACTGGATGAAGAAAGTATTAGACCTGTTTAAAATTTTTAACCCGACCCGATAGAGAGAGAAGAGATATGTTTGGTAAAGGCGGTATGGGCAACATGATGAAGCAAGCGCAACAAATGCAAGAGCGCATGCAAAAGATGCAAGAAGAAGTTGCAAACATGGAAGTTACTGGTGAATCTGGTGCTGGCCTTGTTAAAGTAACTATCACTGGTAGCCACAGCGTACGTCGTGTTGAAATTGATGAAAGTCTAATGGAAGATGATAAAGATATGCTTGAAGACTTGATTGCTGCGGCATTCAATGATGCAGCACGTCGTATCGAAGAAACACAAAAAGAAAAAATGGCAGGTGTTACCGGCGGTATGAATTTACCTGCTGGCTTTAAGCTACCGTTTTAATCAATGCGAACCAGTCACTTACTGGAGCATTTGATGGAAGCCTTACGCTGCTTACCTGGGGTTGGTCCTAAGTCAGCACAGCGAATGGCTTTTAATTTGCTACAACGAAATCGTCAAGGGGGCCTACAGCTCGCTGATGCGTTAAATCAAGCGATGACAGAAATTGGTCATTGTCGTGATTGTCGTACGTTTACCGAAGATGATGTTTGTGCAATTTGTGATAATCCTCGGCGTCAAGAGAACGGCATTATTTGTGTGGTTGAAAGCCCCGCAGATATTGTGGCAGTAGAAGCAACCGGTCAATTTTCAGGACGTTATTTTGTATTAATGGGCCATTTATCACCGCTTGACGGTGTTGGTCCGGCCGATATTGGTCTTGATACGCTAGAGTTTCGTCTACAAAAAGAAGCAATTAATGAATTGATTTTAGCCACCAATCCAACGGTTGAAGGCGAGGCTACAGCCCATTATATTGCTGAACTTTGTCATGAATATGATGTGCCTGCGAGTCGAATTGCTCACGGCGTACCTGTCGGTGGCGAGTTAGAGTTGGTTGATGGTACTACGCTATCTCATTCTCTTGCTGGACGGCAGCGATTGTAGCCAAGGTTATTATTGCAATAAAAAAACCGCGTTCTTTGAGCGCGGTTTTTTATTGTTTGTAATTTATGTGGCTAGTATACGTTAGTCGTGTTATTTGGTTGAATACAACACTTTAGAGCCATGAGTGAGACTTGTCAGTAATAATGTATGCTTGTTGATAATGTCAATACGACGACTTTCTTGGGCATTCATTCTAAAGATATCTCTAATGATATTTAACTGTTTACTATCGAAATCATGGTTTGAACCAGAAGTAATATCTTTAAATTCTAGTGGTTCTGTTAATAAATAACCGCCGCTAACATCCCATCGACCTGATTCTGAAATATGAATCGTTAATGGCTGTGGTTCATCACTGTGTAATTCAAGGATCGTGATCCGTGAATAAGTGTGATTAGGTAAAAATACCATGTTACTGCTTTGTTTTACTTTGCGTAATTCTTGCAGTGAAGATTGTGGTAATGATTCTATTTGACTAACCGTCGTGCTTTGCCATTCACGCGACATCAACAATTGTTGTTGCTTGTAGTCCGTTGAAAAATATACCCATGAACACAGAATAATCGAACTAACCAAAATCATAAAAGGCCAGTATCTGTGTAACAGACGGGGGATTTGGTTAGAGGCTGTTAGCGACATAAATTTGAGTTATCCTTACCGCTTGTCAGTAAACGCAATGTAACATTTTCGGCTGGCTGCTTACTGTTATGTAAATAGTTTAAATACAGTTGATTATTTTGACCACCCGTGACGATAACCTCAGACGGTTTCATATCAGCATTGTTGTGATATTGAATGTAGCTGTTAACACACGTCTTGATCAAATCCTGCCATTGTTTGATTTCAGTGTTATTTTTAGAGGCATAAATAGTTACCCCATCAACATCAAATAAAGGTGTAAATGCAACAGATTTTGGTGGCATGCTGATGTTTACAATGATCGGTAGAACAAAAGCAATCGCTAATGCTAACCAACCTTTCCATGAGATCAATGTTGATTTATTTTCAGTTAACGCTTCATCATGTGTTGCTGTCGATGTGCTGTTATACGATTCTTTTCGAGGAGCAGACAGAATGGGTTCAAACTCCGGTGGCGTAGAAAGTAACGCAGGCTCATCGATATCCGTTTCAGGCTCTAAGGGCGGTTTTAGACAGACATAACCTTCCACACTGGCAATCATTTGATAGCCACGTTTAGGTACTGTTTTTACAAATTCTGGCGATTTAGTTGAGTCTTTTAATGCCTTACGTAAGGTTGAAATTGCTTGGGTTAGGCTTGAATCATCGACTTCAAACCCCTGTTCTCGCCACACATAATCATGGATCCGTTGGCGAGTAATAATTAGGCTAGGATCTTCAATGAGCAAACTTAAAGCTCGACTTTCATTGCTGCCTAGTCGAGTTAATTCATTATTATCACATTTATCTATTAAGCTGTTGTCATTTGGATCGAAAATAAAACGATTTCCAATCAAATACTTAGTTGCATTTGTTGTCATTGGTTTAGCCTTGCCAAGGGTTTTATATAAACAGTATTATTATATGTTTTATCTGAATACTATCTGAATCTAAAAATATAAAACCGTTACTCAAAAAATATAAAAATAAAAAACATGTTATTTTAGGTTGAAATCATACAGTTTGACCATATTTATCTTTATATACTACTCATAAATTTTTTTGGAGTCGAAATGAGCGATCAAACAGTTGATAATCAAAAGGAAACACGAGGCTTCCAATCAGAAGTAAAACAACTACTGCATTTAATGATTCATTCTCTTTATTCTAATAAAGAGATTTTTTTACGTGAATTGATTTCAAATGCATCAGATGCTGCGGATAAATTACGTTTTAAAGCTTTGTCTCAAACTGAGCTTTACGGTAACGATGCAGATTTATGTGTAAAACTGTCAGTTAACAAGGATGCGGGTACATTAACCATTAGTGATAATGGTATTGGTATGACGCGTGAACAAGCAATTGAACATTTAGGTACTATTGCTAAATCTGGCACTAAAGAATTCTTTGCCCAGTTAAATGAAGATGAAACCAAAGATTCTCAATTAATTGGTCAATTTGGTGTGGGTTTCTATTCTGCATTTATTGTTGCTGATAATGTCATCGTTAATACTCGCAGTGCTGAAGTGACAGCTGACGAAGGTGTGAGCTGGACATCTGCGGGTGAAGGTGATTACAGTATCGAAACCATCACTAAAGCAACGCGCGGTACTGATATTATTTTACATTTACGTGCTGATGAACAAGAGTTCTTAGATGAGCATCGTTTACGTGAAATCGTTGGTAAATATTCTGATCACATTGGTATTCCTGTCTTTATTCAAACAGAAGAACAAGATGAAGAAGGCAAGGTTACCGGTACTAAATGGGATCAAATTAACAAAGCACAAGCACTTTGGACGCGTAGTAAGTCTGATATCAGCGATGAAGAATATAAAGAATTTTACAACCATGTAGCGCATGATTATGCCGAGCCATTAGCGTGGAGCCATAACCGCGTTGAAGGTAAGCAAGATTACACTAGCTTGTTATACATTCCTTCAAAAGCACCGTGGGATCTTAATAATCGCGATGGTCAACACGGCCTTAAATTGTATGTACAGCGTGTATTCGTTATGGATGATGCACAGCAGTTTATGCCAACGTACTTACGCTTTGTTCGTGGCTTAATTGATTCAAATGATTTACCACTGAACGTGTCTCGTGAAATTTTACAAGACAATAAAGTGACTCAAGCTCTTCGCAAAGCATGTACTAAACGTGTGTTACAAATGCTTGAGCGCATGGCGAAAAACGAGCCAGAGCAATATCAATCATTCTGGAAAGAGTTTGGTCAGGTACTAAAAGAGGGCTTGGCTGAAGACTTTAGCAACCGTGATAAAATTGCAACGTTACTGCGTTTCTCATCAACAGAGAATGACACAACTGAGCAGACGGTTTCATTAGCTGATTATCTTGGTCGCATGAAAGACGGTCAGGATAAGATTTATTATCTAACTGCTGATAATTTCAACGCAGCGAAGCACAGCCCGCACCTTGAGCAATTCCGCGCGAAAGGGTTAGAAGTTATTTTGATGTACGATCGTATTGATGAATACCTAATGGGGCACTTACCTGAATTTGAAGGTAAGAAATTCCAAGCAATCACGAAGTCTGATCTTGATTTGTCTTCATTTGATAACGCTGAAGAAAAAGAAAAGCAAAAAGAGACAGAAAAAGAATTCACATCAGTAACAGAGCGCACTAAAGCTTACTTAGGTGAGCGTGTGAAAGAAGTTCGTCCAACGTTTAAACTGCACGATACGCCAGCTGTCATGGTGACAGATGAAAACGAAATGGGTACTCAAATGGCGAAATTGCTTGCAGCAGCTGGCCATGAAGCACCAGAAGTACAGTACATCTTTGAGTTAAACCCAGAGCATAGCCTAGTGAAGCAAATGGCAGATGAAGCTGACGAAGAAGTCTTTGGCCGTTGGGTTGAGTTCTTGTTTGGTGAAGCAATGCTTGCTGAACGTGGCACCATGGACGATCCTTCACAGTTCTTAGCTGCCGTAAACAAATTGTTGGTTAAATAATCAATTAACCAATCAAAATCACAGACTATTCTGATAAATCCTTCAATCGCAGCTTGGTCATAGTACCAAGCTTGCGACTGAGCGTTAATCAGTGTATTTTCATTTTTTTGCAAATCTCCACTCTATTTTAAAGGGGAACACAATGCGCATTATCCTTCTGGGCGCTCCAGGTGCAGGTAAAGGTACTCAAGCTCAATTCATCATGGAAAAATTTGGTATTCCTCAAATTTCTACTGGTGACATGTTACGTGCAGCAATCAAAGCTGGCACTGAACTAGGTAAGCAAGCAAAATCAGTGATCGATGCAGGTCAACTTGTATCTGACGATATCATCCTTGGTCTTGTTAAAGAGCGTATCACTGCAGAAGATTGTGCAAAAGGTTTCCTACTTGATGGTTTCCCTCGCACAATTCCTCAAGCTGATGGTCTTAAAGAAAATGGCGTTGTTGTAGATTACGTTATTGAATTTGACGTTGCTGATGATGTGATCGTTGAGCGTATGGCGGGTCGTCGTGCTCACCTTGCTTCAGGTCGTACTTACCATGCTGTTTACAACCCACCAAAGGTTGAAGGTAAAGATGACGTAACAGGTGAAGATCTTGTTATTCGTGAAGATGACAAAGAAGAAACTGTTCGCGCACGTCTAAACGTATACCACACTCAAACTGCACCACTTATCGAATACTACGGTAAAGAAGCTGCGGCTGGTAACACTAAATACCTTAAATTCGATGGTACTTTACCTGTTGCTGAAGTAAGTGCACAGCTTGAGAAAGCACTAGCATAAATAATATTGTTGATTAGCTAATATTTATAATAGCTAATGACGATGTAAATAAACGGGCTTACCAATTGGTAATGCTCGTTTTTTTTGGTTTTAATATAGAGGTGTTATAAGATGTTATAACAAGATTGAGTATTTTTTGTTGCTGAAATGTATGTGTTTGAGGCTGGAAATAACGTATTTTCAGCGACGGGAATAAATAGAGTAAAGATAAAGGATAAATACCGATGACAATAAATAATAACTATGGGGTATTACTGGTTAATCTTGGTACTCCTGCTACACCAACAACCGCTGGCGTGAAGCAGTTTTTAGCCGAGTTTTTACACGACAAGCGAGTGGTGGATATGACGCGTTGGCTATGGTGTCCTATTTTGCATGGCATTATTTTACCTATTCGCTCCCCTAAAGTGGCTAAATTATACCAATCAGTGTGGATGGATGATGGATCACCGCTAATGGTGTACTCACATCGTCAGCAACAAGCCTTGCAGCAAACACTTAATGTTCCGGTTGCATTAGGCATGACTTATGGTGAGCCAAGTATTCAATCAGGCTTGCAGCAATTAAAACAACAGGGATGTCAGCAAATTCTAGTATTGCCGCTATATCCTCAATATTCAGCGACGACGACGGCTGCTGTTTTTGATCGTATTGCGAAAGAGTTAAAAACTGTGCCTGAATTACCCGAATTACGATTTGTGAATCATTATTATGATCACCCTGATTATATTGCTGCGTTGTCTCAATCTGTTACAGCATTTTGGGCAGAAAAGGGGCAGCCTGATTATTTATTATGTTCTTATCATGGTATACCTCAACGTTATGCCGATAATGGTGATCCATATCCAGAACACTGCCATCAAACAACGGCGTTACTTGCTCAGTCGCTTGATATGGCGCGAGAAAAAATGAGCATGAGCTATCAATCTATTTTTGGACGTGAAGAGTGGCTAAAACCGTATACTGAAGCGACAATTCGATCATTAGCAGAAAAAGGCATTAAACGATTAGACGTAATGTGTCCGGCTTTTTCTGTTGATTGTTTGGAAACATTAGAAGAAATTGCAGAACAGTGTAAAGAAGTATTTATTGAGGCTGGTGGCAAAGAGTTTAATTTGATCCCATGCTTAAATGATGATCCCGCTCATATAGCAATGATGGAAAGCTTGGTTAAGCAGCATACACAAGGATGGTAATGCCAATAGCAACAGGAAAACTATTCCCATGACGATAACGTTTGCGTTGTTGTTTATGGCTATTATTCGTAAAACCTATGATAGCTTTTGCTTTTATGTACTAAATTCTGTGATAGAATTCGCAAAATTTACAACTTGACAGCCCATTGACATGAAATTTCCAGGCCAACGAAAATCTAAGCATTATTTTCCCGTACATGCTCGCGATCCACTTCTAAGTCAAACGAAGATAGAGAAGCGTTTAACACGTACTCATGTTGTGGGTATCGATCAAACATTGGTTGATATTGAAGCCTACGTTGATGATGAGTTTCTGGAACGTTATGAGCTAAGTAAAGGCCATTCATTAGTTATTACTGATGAAAAAGCTGAAGCGCTATACCATGAGTTGAAAGAAAATAATCTTGTGACTCATGAGTTCGCAGGCGGTACGATTGGTAACACTTTACATAATTACTCTGTATTAGCTGATGATAAATCTGTATTACTAGGCGTAATGAGTAAAGACATTGAAATTGGTAGTTATGCTTACCGTTATCTTTGTAATACCTCAAGCCGTATGGATATGAACTATCTACAGCCTGTAGATGGTCCTATTGGCCGTTGTTTTGCGCTTATTTCTAAAGATGGTGAGCGTACCTTCGCAATTAACGAAGGTCGAATGAACCAACTGAAGCCTGAGAGTATTCCTGAGTGCGTATTTGAAAATGCATCAGCTCTAGTACTAACTGCTTATCTTGTTCGTTGTAAGCCTGGTGATCCAATGCCGGCGGCAACAATGCAAGCGATTGAATACGCTAAGAAATATGATGTGCCTGTTGTATTAACACTGGGTACTAAATTCGTTATTCAAGATGATCCACAGTGGTGGCGTGATTTCTTACGTGATCATGTTACTGTGGTTGCGATGAATGAAGACGAAGGTGAAGCATTAACGGGCGAGTCAGATCCACTTGTTGCAGCAGATAAAACACTAGAGTGGGTTGATCTTGTTTTGTGTACTGCTGGTCCTGTTGGTCTATACACGGCAGGTTACACTGAAGATTCAGCTAAACGCGAAACTGCGTTACCGCTATTACCTGGTGATATTGCTGAATTTAACCGTTACGAATTTAGCCGCCCAATGATTAAAGCAACGTGTGAAAATCCAACCAAGGTTTACTCACATATTGCACCATATATGGGTGGTCCTGAGCGTATAAAAAACACTAACGGTGCTGGTGATGGTGCGTTATCTGCACTATTACACGATATGTCTGCTAACCGTTACCATAAAGAAAACGTGCCAAATTCAAGTAAGCACCAGTATTCTTTCCTAACTTATTCATCATTTTCACAGGTTTGTTTGTATGCAAACCGTGTAAGTTATGAAGTATTAGCTCAGTATTCACCTCGTCTTTCTCGCGGCCTACCTGAGCGTGAAGATAGCCTAGAAGAAGCTTACTGGGAACGTTAATAGCGTTTGTTATTAATTAAAAAAAACCGCCATTTTTGATGGCGGTTTTTTTATACGGTAAATTTATTTATTTTTTGTAAGCTTGGTTATGAACAGCTGCAATTGCACGGCCGGACGGATCTGCTGCATTTTTAAAGCTTTCATCCCACTCAATTGCTTTAGCACTAGAACAAGCAATAGATGGACCACCAGGAACACATTTTGCTGCGCTTTCTAGTGGGAATAGCTCTTCAAAAATTTCACGGTAAACATAGCCTTCTTTTGTTGTTGGTGTGTTATACGGGAAGCGGAATGCTGCTGTTGCTAATTGTTGGTCGGTGACTTTAGCTGCTGCAACTTCTTTAAGGCTATCAATCCAGCCATAACCTACACCATCTGAAAACTGCTCTTTTTGACGCCATGCAACAGACTCCGGAAGGTAGTGTTCAAAACACTCACGAATAATGTGTTTTTCCATTTTTCCGTTGCCACACATTTTATCTTGAGGATTAATGCGCATTGCAACATCAAGGAACTCTTTATCCAAGAATGGTACTCGTGCTTCGATGCCCCATGCCGCCATTGATTTGTTCGCGCGAGCACAGTCAAACATGTTAAGCGCTAACAATTTACGTACTGTCTCTTCATGGAATTCTTTGGCGTTAGGCGCTTTGTGGAAATATAAATAACCACCAAAGATTTCATCAGCACCTTCACCTGAAAGCACCATTTTAATTCCCATTGCGCGGATCTTACGTGACATGAGGTACATTGGCGTTGATGCACGAATCGTCGTGACATCATAAGTTTCAATGTGGTAGATCACATCACGAATAGCATCTAAACCTTCTTGAACGGTATAAGTTAATTCATGGTGAACGGTGCCAATGGCATCTGCTACAATTTTTGCCGCTTTTAGATCCGGAGCCCCTTCAAGGCCAATCGCAAATGAGTGTAAAGTTGGCCACCATGCTTGTGATTGCTCATCATCTTCAATACGTTTAGCTGCAAATTTTTTGGTGATTGCAGATATTACAGATGAATCTAAACCACCGGACAGTAATACCCCATAAGGCACATCGGTCATTAATTGGCGTTTAACGGCACTTTCAAGTGCATCAGTTAGTGCCATTTTATCTGTTTTTGCATCTTTAACAGCATCAAACTCCATCCAGTCACGTTTATAGTAACGAACGGGCTCACCTTTTTTGCTCCAAAGGTAAGTACCTGGAGGAAATTCGCTGATTGTTTTACAAACCGGCACTAATGCTTTCATTTCTGATGCAACATAGAAGTTACCATGCTCATCATAGCCTTGGTAAAGTGGAATGATACCAATATGGTCACGGCCAATAAGGTAAGCGTCTTCTTGCTCATCATAAAGAATAAAAGCAAAGATACCGTTGAGGTAATCCAACAGTTCAGGGCCTTTTTCTTTATAAAGCGCTAAAATAATTTCACAATCAGATTCTGTTTGGAAAGGGTAGTCAGGTGCAAATTCAGCGCGTAGTTCTTTATGGTTATAGATTTCACCATTTACGGCAAGTACATGACTTTTATCTGTGTTGTACAGCGGTTGCTCGCCACTATTAAGGTCAACGATCGCTAAACGCTCATGCACTAGAATCGCATTGTCTGAGGCATAAATGCCTGACCAATCAGGGCCGCGGTGGCGCATTTTTTTTGATAGTTCAAGGGCTGTTGTACGAAGTACTGATGAGTCGCTCTTGATGTCAAGGATACCGAATACTGAACACATAATAATACTACTCCAAACGTTCTATTTTTATTATCCATAATTAATGGAAATGTATCATGTAGCTAATAAGTTATCATTATGATAATTGATGTTGATGCCACATCTCTTTTCTTGTTGATTGTTAAAATCACGTATTCGTTAACGAATTACAACCATTTATTATAATTACATTTAAATAAAGCGTTGGTGGTGAATATTATTTATTTAAATTACATTTTTCTGAATATTATCTATTTTGAAGGAGTTTTTTAATTAAAAAAATAAACAATGGTCGCGCCATTATTTATTTTTCATTGCGAAATATCTAACTTTTGAAGCGTAACTTAGGGGCTTTTTATAGAAGATATTTGAGGTTGAAGATGATCACAGACATCACGAGCAAAACCGCTCCCAGCTTCGCTATAAATATTAAAAGCAGCGTCAATCCCCTGTTGGTGTAATTGTGTTTCTTCATCACTGTATTTGGCGATAGCGGCTATTTTTCCTTGGAAATCACGGCTTTTTAGTTGCTCTAAGGCATAGATATTCGCAGGGCCATTTGGCATTGCTAATAAAATAAGTTCAATATGGTGATTTTTTATGACTCGTTCCCAAAAATCAGGGTCGGTGGCATCACCATGAATGACATTACGTTGTTGGCGACGGTGTAGTTCTACCGATTCTCTGCGAGTTTCAACACCAATAATCTGTTTACCGTACCGACTTTCTAATTCGTCATAAGCACCAGAGCCGATACGGCCCATGCCAAGGATTAGAATACTGGCGTTCCCTAAATCAATCAGTTTGTCGTTACAATTTAATCGATCAGGATCAAATTCTTTTAGGCGTTTAGCCGCTTCAGTATAAAGTTTATGACTCATACTGTTTAGCGGTGCTGCTAGTAAGAATGATAAAGATACTGCAATAGCCATTGCGACTAAGAAAGTGCCTGGCAATAGTCCCATTTTATAAGCTACGCCACCTACAATAAGGCCGAATTCACTGTAATTAAATAAGGTTAATGTGGCTAGCATTGAGGTGCGTACACGATAGCGACATAAATGAAAAACGGCGTAATACAGTATTCCTTTAAGAGGCAACAATAGCATTAATACCAGTGCCATTAACATGCCATTTACGGTAGGGGATTCTGCAAGACCAATATTTAAAAAGAAGCATACAAGTAAAAGTTCTTTGAAATTAAATAATGACTTAGCCATTTCTGATGCTTTAGGGTGGCCAGCCATTAACATACCTAATATCAAGGCGCCTAAATCTGGTTTCATGCCGACAATTTCAAATAATCCCGCGCCAGCAACAAGGGCGAGGATCACAGCATAAAGTACTAATATTTCACCATGACCCGCTTTATCAAGGATACGATATAATAATGGACGTAGTAAGGGCAGGGCAAACAAACCAAGTGCGGTAATCTCTGGAATTTTACCGCTGGATATGGTGAGAAAGAGGACGGCAAAAATATCCTGCATAACTAGAATACCAATCGCAACGGTACCGTATTTAGCGTTCAGTTCGCCTTTATCTTGTAGTAGTTTGACAGCAAAAACAGTACTAGAAAATGACAATGCAAATCCAATCAGTATTAATTGACTGAGTGCCATGTCAGCAAACATGGTCAGCCCTAATTGTTTTAGTACTAAAAGAAAGAGGGTAAACAGAGCTGTAGATAGCAGGTTATGTATTGTCGCACCACCCCATACTTCTTTGTTAAGTAAGGTTTTTATGTCAAGTTTTAAGCCGATGGTAAATAACAATAATGTCACACCAAGATCGGCTAACGTTGTCAGTGCTGGTGTCGGTTGAAAACCAAAACTATTCAGCGTAAAACCGGCGACTAAAAAGCCAACCAGAGGCGGTAATTTACAACGAAGGGCAATAAAACCGGCGAGAAAAGCCGCGCTAATATACAGTAACTCCATACCTTAGACTACATCCTTGCAAGATAGTGTGCGGAAATATAATTGAGAACAATAATAGCATTAGGGGGATTAATCATTTGAGATTAATCCCCCTTTTTTATGATGGCAGTTTGATAATAACAACGGTGATTTGTTGTTATTTATTGTTATTGCAGATATTTAATCTTCTAGTAAACGTTGTAGCAGTACACCGTTAAGCATTGCACGCTTGATCATTGAAAAAGCACCAATAGTGGGTTGGTTATATAACTCTGATGCAACAATGGGTAAATCGTGATTAAAAGCAGATAATGATTGGTTTTCAACACACCGACGTATTGCTGGTAACACAATTGCTTGTGCTTGAGTAATATTACCCGCCAGAATAATCTTTTGAGGGTTGAATAAATTAATTGTCATCGCTAATGCTTTACCAAGGTGGTGACCGACTTTTAGTAATGCTTGAATAGCCAGTTCATCGCCATTATTGGCAGCATCACAAATAGCAGGCATGGTGAGCTCTTCTAAGACTTGTAAGCTACTTGGATAGCCTTGATTGAGGAGATCTTGAACATGCATAATCACTGCCGGATCAGATGCTACTGTTTCTAAGCAGCCAAAGTTACCACATTGGCATTTATCGCCCAAAGGATCGATTTGAATATGACCAATTTCGCCGACATTACGGTTTTGCCCTAGGAATACTTGGCCATTAACGATAATGCCGGCACCAGTACCATTGTGCATGCTAACTAAGATAGAATCTTTGCAATCGCGACTGGCACCAAAGAAGTGCTCTGCTAGTGCTAAGCCTCGAACGTCATTACCAACAAAGGCAATAATGTTAAATGTTTTTTGCAAAATATGCGCCAGTTCAAAATCATGAACTTTAATATTGGGCATATAAGTAACGGTGCCATTTTCTGGGTTAACAAGCCCTGGAAGAATAACGCCAAATGCGACCAATTCTTTCATTACATTCTGATTATTATCAATAAATTCTTGAATATATTTGATGAGGCCTTCGGCTAATACATCTTGGTCAGAATATAAAAATGGGTAGGCCGCACCAGTAATATGTTTACCACTGAGGTCATAAAGGGTTATTTCAATATAATTTCGGCCAATACGTACTGCAATCGAGTGGAAATCAGCTGATTCTGTTGTCAGCGATATTGCTCTTCTTCCTCCCGTTGATGCTTGTTGCGCGACTTCTTTTATTAAGCCACGCTCCAGTAATTGGCGAGTGATTTTAGTGACACTTGCAGGAGCGAGGTGACTAATATCAGCGACCTGAATGCGAGAGATAGGGCCCTGCAAGTCGATAAGTCGGTATACTGCAGCACTATTTAGCTGCTTGACCAGATCAACATTACCAATTTGTCCGCCTGTCATAATTTAGTTCTGCTCGTAATTAGCGTTAATAATTATCGCCTGAAGATGATTATGATGATGAATTATCGTTATCGTCTTTATCAAAGCGCTACCTATATTCGACACTGATTTGATTTATTTGGATGGTTATAAGTGTCAAATTGTTTGATGTATTGCATTTTTCAATACATTAATTAACACAGTAATATACTTTCTTATGAGTAAAAATAAAGAATTCGTTGTTGATGCTTGCTTGGGCTGTGGCATTGGTCACTAAAATGCAAAAACAAGCTAAAAAGAAAGGAGGTATCGCTAACAAGAGAATTGTAAACCATGACTGTATTATCAATAGCCACAATTATTCTTTTTTGTGTTTAATTTCAATGGGGAAATTAAAACGCCGTCAGAGTGGCGGCGCTTATTCAATGCTCGGTGACGATAAACAAAATTGTTATTTCGCACCTAAAAATGACACGGTTCTTAGATTAGATGTGTGCCAGATTTTCAGCTTCTAACTCTTGGAAGTACTTAACTGTTTTCACTTTAAGCTCTTGAGTTGATGGCTCATCACAAATGATCATTGATTTAGGGTGAAGCTGTAGTGCAGATACAGTCCACAGGTGGTTTACACAGCCTTCAACAGCAGCTTCAAGTGCTTGTGCCTTGTTGTGACCGGTGATCAGAATCATGACTTCTTCGGAATCTAGTAGTGTACCCACACCAATAGTTAATGAATATTTAGGAACTTGGTTGATATCACCATCAAAGAAACGCGAGTTTGCAATACGAGTTTCGTGCGTAAGCGTTTTGATACGAGTACGAGAAGCTAGTGATGATGCAGGTTCGTTGAATGCAATATGGCCGTCGTTACCCACGCCACCCATGAATAAATTGATGCGGCCGTAAGTTTTAATTTTGTCTTCGTAACGTTGACATTCAGCTTCGTGATCTGCGGCATTACCATCAAGTAAGTTAATGTTTTGCTCTTGCATATCAACATGGCTAAAGAAGTTGTTATACATGAAGTTACGGTATGATTCAGGGTGATCAGCCGCCATACCAACATATTCATCCATGTTGAATGTTACGACGTTTTTAAAGCTTACTTCGCCAGCTTGGTATAGTTCAATCAAACGCTGGTATGTCGGAAGTGGTGTACCACCTGTAGGTAGACCTAGCACAAATGGACGCTCAGCTGTTGGTTGGAACTTATTAATGCGATCTGCAATGTAGCGAGCAGACCATAAACCAACATCTTTAGCGTTATTAAGCGGGATTAGTCTCACGTTGACACCTCGTTGAAGATAGTTAAAACAGGAAAAATCTTAGCGGCATAGCGCCTTTGTTTCGAATGATAAAATAAGTTTTATGATCGAGCTAGCAAAATCACTCAGTTCTGTCTTCGGTCGGTGATTAAGATCACAAATGATGATGTTTTAATTTGCGGAGCGAAATAAAATTCATAAACTGCAAAGGACAAAAAAGAGATGGCAAAAAAAAGCTATCACTATCGCATCTAAGAAAACCATAGGGGGAACTAAGGGTGAATATTCTTGGATATTTTCAAAAAGTAGGTAAAGCACTAATGGTGCCAGTTGCAGTACTTCCTGCAGCGGCAATTTTAATGGGTATTGGTTACTGGATTGACCCAACCGGCTGGGGTGCAAACTCTGCGTTGGCGGCATTCTTAATCAAAGCGGGCTCAGCAATTATCGACAACATGTCAGTGTTGTTTGCAATTGGTGTTGCTTACGGTATGTCTAAAGATAAAGATGGTGCAGCAGCACTTTCTGGTTTTGTAGGCTTCCTAGTTGTTACAACGTTACTAGCACCTGGTGCCGTAGCACAAATCCAAGGTATTGACGCAAACGCAGTTCCTGCTGCATTTGGCAAAATCAATAACCAATTCGTAGGTATCCTTGTCGGTATCGTATCAGCAGAAATCTACAATCGTTTCTCTCACGTAGAATTGCACAAAGCATTGGCATTCTTCAGTGGTAAGCGTTTGATCCCAATTTTAACTTCTGTTGCTGGTATCCTTATCGCAGGCGTATTGATGTATGTTTGGCCTTCAATTTACAACGGCCTTGTACATTTTGGTGAGAGCATTCAAGGTCTAGGCGCTGCCGGTGCTGGTATCTATGCATTCTTTAACCGTCTATTGATTCCTGTTGGTCTTCACCACGCATTGAACTCAGTATTCTGGTTTGATGTTGCAGGCATTAACGATATTCCTAACTTCTTAAGTGGTAAAGGTACCCCTGGCATTACTGGTATGTACCAGGCTGGTTTCTTCCCTATCATGATGTTTGGTCTACCTGGTGCTGCACTTGCTATGTACCAAACAGCAAAAGCGAAGAACAAAGAGCGTGTAGCTTCTCTTCTTCTAGCTGCAGGTTTTGCATCATTCTTCACTGGTGTTACTGAGCCACTAGAATTTGCATTCATGTTCCTTGCGCCACCACTTTATGTTATCCACGCAGCTCTGACGGGTATCTCTGTATACATCGCAGCATCAATGCACTGGATTGCAGGTTTCGGCTTCTCAGCAGGTCTAGTTGACTTATTCTTGTCAACGCGTAACCCGCTAGCTGTTCAATGGCACATGTTGATTCTTCAAGGTATTGTATTCTTCGGTCTATACTACTTCATCTTCCGTACCGTTATTCTTAAGTTCAACCTTAAGACACCTGGCCGTGAAGACGACGACGAAGAAGTATCATCAGTACGTGGTTCAGCTGAAACTGGTGAGTTAGCTAAGCAGTACTTAAAAGCGCTTGGTGGTCACGGTAACCTAGAAAACATTGATGCTTGTATCACTCGTCTACGTCTTACACTAAAAGACAGTAGTTTAGCTGATGAGAAAACATTAAAAGCTCTAGGTGCAATGGGTGTGGTTAAACTAGGTTCAAACAACCTACAAGTTATCCTTGGCCCTCTAGCTGAAATCGTTGCTGGCGAAATGAAAAAGATTCCAGTATCAGAAGATCTATCAGCAGTAAAACTTCCATAATTATTTAAATTCTTAAGTAATTAGGCGACACACGAAATACCGCAACACTTTTAATTAGACCGGTCCTGATATTTTAATTGTAAGATATCAAGACCGGCATTTTGAGTACCCAACTTTTGGGCTCTATATAGATTTTCCCTTCATTTTAAGGGATATCGGGAGAAAGGAATATTTCATGACTATTAAACTTACAGCGTTAGCATCTTTCATTGCACTAGCAGTAACTGGTTGTGCAACTCAAGGAAATGATGATGAAAAGGTTGTTAAAAATTTAGCTAATAACCTTGATGTTACTTATGAAATCGTTACTCAACACGGTGCAGAAGAAGGCCTACAGTGTAAGACGCTAGGCGCAGAATGGGCATCTTGTGATCTAATTAATTTGACGCTGGAAAATAATGGCCCAGCGGTAACGGGTACTGATTGGAAAATTTATTTCAGCAGCATTCGCCAAATTCTTGAAGTGCAAAACGACCAATTCAAAGTTACACACGTAACAGGTGACCTTCATACGTTAGAGCCAACAGACAAGTTTGATGGTTTTGCAGAAGGCGAGAAGGTTGTTATTCCTTACATTGGCGAATACTGGACACTTTTCGAAAATGACTACATGCCTCGTGCATACGTAACATCAGGTGACGCTGCGGCACAAACAATTAAGAGTACAGATTCAGCTAACCCTAGTGATTATTTAGTGCCACTGAAAGGTGACCAATTTAAGCGTGTTAAGGCTGATAATAACGTACTTGCAACCGCTGAAACTCGCTTTAATAAAAACCAAGATATTAATGTGTTAGCGACAGCTGAAGTGGCTGCAACTATTGTTCCTACGCCATTAAGCACTAAGCTTACTGGTAATACTGTTTCATTAGCAAACGGTATTAAAATTACTAACTTTACGTTACCAGCAGACATGATGGCTGCAGTAAATGAGCGTCTTGATGTACTAGGCGTTAACACTAAGGGCCAGTACCCTGTAAAAGTAAGCCGTTTACCGGGCTCATTTGCTAAAGATAAGCAAATTGCAGGTGCTTATACATTAGATGTAACTCCAACTGGTGCAACCATTACTGGTTTTGATGATCAAGGTGCATTCTACGGCGTACAGTCACTAATCTCATTAATGAGTACGGGTGCGAAAAATAGCATTCCTACACTAGAAGTTACCGATGCTCCACGTTTTGACTACCGTGGCGTAATGGTTGATGTTGGTCGTAACTTCCACTCAAAAGACGTTATTCTGCGTACGCTAGACCAAATGGCAGCGTACAAGATGAACAAATTCCACTTCCACCTATCAGATGATGAAGGTTGGCGTGTAGAGATTCCAGGTTTACCAGAACTGACAGATATTGGTAGTAAGCGTTGTCACGATCTTTCTGAAACAACATGTCTGTTACCTCAGTTAGGTTCAGGCCCAACATCAGATAATGATGGCTCTGGTTACTACAGTAAGCAAGATTACTTAGATATTCTAAAATACGCAAAAGCACGTGGTATTGAAGTCATTCCTGAAATCGATATGCCTGCACACGCACGTGCGGCAGTGGTTGCAATGGAAGCACGTTACAATCGTCTTGCTGCTGAAGGTAAGATGGATGAAGCGAATGAATACCGCTTGATGGATCCAAAAGATACGTCAAACGTAACTACCGTGCAGTTCTACGATAAGCGTAGTTTCATCAACCCATGTATGGATTCTTCTGTAAAGTTTGTAGATAAAGTTATTTCTGAACTTCAAGCTATGCATAAAGAAGCAGGAATGCCACTAAATACATGGCACTTCGGTGGTGATGAAGCGAAAAATATTAAGTTAAATGCAGGCTTCCAAGATATTAATGCTGCAGAGCAAACGGCTTGGACGGGTTCTATTGACCAATCTAAGCAAGATAAGCCTTACCAGAAATCACCAATGTGTCAGAAGTTAGTGGCTGATGGTGTAGTAAGTGATTACGATCACCTACCAAGTCACTTTGCTGAGAAAATCAGTGAAGTGGTAAATGGTAAAGGTATTGAAAACTTCCAAGCATGGCAAGATGGCTTGAAGTATTCAAAAGATTCAAAAGCGTTTGGTACAGATAACGTACGTGTAAACTTCTGGGACGTTCTATACTGGGGCGGCGGCGCGTCAGCTTACGAGTGGGCTAATAAAGGCTATGATGTAGTTGTATCAAACCCTGATTATGTTTACATGGATATGCCATATGAAGTAGACCCATCAGAGCGTGGCTACTACTGGGCAACACGTGCAACAGATACGCGTAAGATGTTTGGTTTTGCACCAGAGAACTTACCACAAAATGCGGAAACATCACTTGACCGTGATGGTAATGGCTTTACCAGTAAAGGTACTGTGAAATCAAAAGGTTTCCATGGCTTATCTGCTCAGCTTTGGAGTGAGACAGTAGGTAATGATAAGCAGTATGAATATATGGTATTCCCACGTGTATTAGCCGCCGCTGAGCGTGCATGGCATAAAGGTGAGTGGGAAAATGAATACCAAGCTGGTGTTGAATATTCTCAAGATTCAAACCTTGTAAACAAAAAAGCACTTCACGATGAGTGGCAGCGTTTTGCTAACGTATTAGGTCAACGTGAATTAGCTAAATTAGATGCGGCTGGTATTCAATACCGCGTACCTGTACCTGGTGCCAAGATTGAAAACGGTAAACTTGCGATGAATGTAAGCATGCCAGGTCTGACACTACAGTACTCTACAGACGCAGGTAAAACTTGGAACACTTATGATGCGAAAGCACAACCAAGTGTAACGGGTAAAGTTGAAATCCGTGCTGTAAGTGGTAACGGTAAACGTTTCAGTCGTGTTACAACACTGTAATCGACTAGCGGTTATGTAACGTTTGATCATTATATGATCGCGCTATTGCCGACGATGGGATGACCATCGTCGGCTTTTTATTGCGCGTTATTAATTAAAATCACAACTATTGTTTGTTATAACTGCGTTTTTGATTTTTTGCATAGCGGCATTGAGGTATAGTGTAAAGTCATAGTTCATATTGATGAACTGTACATAATTCTCAATCCTGTAAGTACACGAGGTGTAATAGATGAGTGAATCTGAAGCTCGTCCAACTAACTTTATCCGTCAAATCATTGATACGGATTTAGCAAGTGGCAAACATACAAGCATACATACCCGATTCCCGCCAGAACCAAATGGTTATCTGCATATCGGTCATGCGAAATCTATTTGTTTGAACTTCGGTATTGCTCAGGACTATCAGGGTCAATGTAACTTACGTTTCGATGACACCAACCCTGAGAAAGAAGACATCGAATATGTTGAGTCTATTAAAAATGATGTTAACTGGTTAGGCTTTGAGTGGAGTGGTGAGATTTGTTATTCATCAAACTACTTTGATCAGCTTCACGGGTTTGCCATTGAATTAATTAATAAAGGCTTAGCATATGTTGATGAGCTAAGTCCTGAGCAAATGCGCGAATACCGCGGTACGTTAACGCAAGCGGGTAAACATAGTCCTTACCGCGATCGTAGTGTCGAAGAAAACTTAGCCTTATTTGAGAAAATGAAGAACGGCGAAGTTGAAGAAGGCAAAATGTGTCTACGTGCGAAAATCGACATGGCATCACCGTTTATGGTTATGCGTGATCCGGTTATTTACCGCGTTCGTTTTGCAAATCACCACCAAACAGGTGATAAGTGGTGCATTTACCCAATGTACGACTTTACGCACTGTATTTCTGATGCGTTAGAAGGCATTACGCATTCTATCTGTACACTTGAATTTATGGATAACCGTCGTTTATACGATTGGGTTCTTGAAAACATCACCATTGATTGTACGCCACATCAGTATGAGTTTAGTCGTCTAAACCTTGAATACACTGTAATGTCTAAGCGTAAGCTAAACCAACTTGTGACAGATAAATTAGTGAACGGTTGGGATGATCCACGTATGCCAACTATTTCTGGTCTACGTCGCCGTGGCTTTACACCTGGCTCAATGCGTGAATTCTGTAAGCGTATTGGTGTGACTAAGCAAGACAATACCATTGAAATTAGCTCACTAGAATCTTGTATTCGTGATGATCTAAATGAAAATGCACCTCGTGCAATGGCGGTTCTAGATCCTGTTAAAGTTGTGATTGAAAACTTTGACGGTGAGACTGAAACGTTAACGGTTGCTAATCACCCTAACAAACCAGAAATGGGTACACGTGAAGTACCATTTAGCCGTGAACTTTACATTGAGCGTGAAGACTTCCGCGAAGAAGCGAACAAGAAGTACAAGCGTTTAGTTTTAGGTAAAGAAGTACGTCTACGTGGCGCATATGTGATTCAAGCTGAACGTATTGAAAAAGATGCTGAAGGCAATATTACGACTATTTACTGTACTTACGATAAAGATACGCTAGGTAAAAACCCAGCTGATGGTCGTAAAGTAAAAGGCGTTATTCACTGGGTGTCTGCACAAGCGGGTATTCCAGCAGAAATTCGTTTATACGATCGTCTATTTACTGTACCAAATCCAGGTGCAGCAGAAGATTTCGTATCAGTGATTAACCCTGAATCTCTGACGGTATTGCACGGTTTTGTTGAACCAGCATTGGTTGCAGCAGAAGCTGAAAAAGCATACCAGTTTGAGCGTATGGGTTATTTCTGTGCTGATAACAAAGATTCAAGTGCAGACCACCTTGTATTTAACCGTACTGTAGGTCTACGTGATACTTGGGCAAAAATCGGTGACTAATTAGTCGTTGATATTTGTTGAAAAGCGCCTATTTCAGTAATGGAATAGGCGCTTTTTTATGTCATTTTGACCGTTATTAGTTACTTGAATCAATGATTTTTTGTGTAATGTCGCCAGCTAAGTCATTATTGGCGAGAGTAAAATTGATGTTTTTTTGTGATTGTTGAATAGCTTTAACATCATAGTTAAATTGAGTATAAATATTGCCCCATTGATATCGAATGTAGGTTTGACCTGATTGCAAATGGGTATTGATTGTATATTCAGTAGCATAACCAGCCATTTTGCCATTAACTGGGCGATTGGGAGCATCATGAGGAATACGAAATACTGTTGAATCTAGTTTTAGAATGCCGTTTATAATACTGGTTGGTTGTTTTAAGTGTTTTGAAAAGTATGTGGTATGAATAAAGCGATCTTCCGGATTTGTATTGCCCCCCGTCCCTAAGTTTGTTTGGCTCCATTGGGTATCTTGCTCTCCCCAACCGCGTGCTGAACGTTGAACATTCGCCAGGTGTTGTGCGTAACCGGGCTGATTTGTCATCACGGTGTATTTTTTACCATGCCAAATTTGTGGTTTGCCATTTCGCCATTCGATAATAGCACTATCACCAGTTGGATCTTGAACTGAAATATGAAGTGCGATTCGTACTGGAATACCTTTGATAAGCTCTTCAATCGGTGGTGTATCTTTGATGGCTGCTACTAATTCATTAACGTCTTTATATTGTGATAATAGGTGACGTAAGTACGTTATTGCCCCTGCTTTTTGTTGTGGGTCTGATTTGCCTAAATCCATCTCTGCATCATAAAGAACATTCCCGCTTAATCCTTGTGAATTTATACCATCCATAACAATGCTATAGGCGGTTATTCCGGTAACGGCATATTTAGCATTAACATTATTTAATTGACTTAAATGGGTGGAATATTTAGAGCCTTGAGGGAAATTGACTAATGTCGGTTGGGTTGATTCTGACCAGTCCATGGTACGAGCAACAAAGGTGCCTTGATCTTGAGTTTGCCATAAAACACGAGTGCAGGCATTGGCAACCGATGACATAGAGCCTAAAGATAAAGCAGTGATTAGAGCGACAGTTAATGAATTCGATTTCATGATTAATTCCCTATATAAGTAACTAACTGATATATGTAATTAACCATTATTTGTCACGCAACCAATTGTAACGTTATTTGAATCGTGATGTGGGTCGCGACAAAGATTGAGTGATAAAAAAACCAGTGATGCTGATCACTGGTTTTTAGGGCGAAAATAACTAGTCATTGTTATTTTTCGTCGTGTAACGTTTCATCGGCATTACAATCGCCATCCATGCAATGACCATATAGGTACAAGCTATGGTTTGTTAAACGAACATTGTAGCGTGCCGCGATGTCTTTCTGGCGTTGCTCAATCATTTCGTCTGAAAATTCAATTACTTTACCACAATCAAGACAAACGAGATGATCATGATGATGTTGAGTGGCTAATTCGAATACCGATTTACCACCTTCAAAATGGTGACGAGTTACAATGCCTGCATCATCAAATTGGTTAAGGACACGGTAAACGGTCGCAAGGCCAATTTCTTCACCGATATCGATGAGTTTTTTATACAGGTCTTCAGCACTGATGTGTTGGCAATCAGGTTGTTGAAGCACTTCTAAAATCTTAAGACGAGGAAGTGTTACTTTAAGACCAGCTTGCTTTAGCGCGTGATTATTATCTGACATCCGATTTTCCTGTTGGCTAGCTGCAAAAATGTTGCAGTAGTCTTTCTCATATAGATTCATTATAAGTGACGCAACGATAACAATAAACCTTAAAAGGTCAGTTATCTAGCAGAAGTGTTACTTTTATTTTTCTTGTCGATTTGTAACGAAAATGTAAATAAACACCTCATCATACCAGTTTATATAGTGTGTTGTCTTGTTTGATTACTATAAGGTAAGTTTGGTTAAGCTGTCGTTAAACTTATGGTTTTTATTTTTAGAGTTTAGCCATTGAATGAGCGAATTGATAAATTTTTGTTATCGTTGATTACTATTGAAATTATAGCGGTAGGTAAGAATATGTAGCGGGATGTTATTGTCTGAAGCCGTAATATATTTGGTAAAAATAAAAAACGCGCTGTTGAAGCGCGTTCTTTGTGGATTGCTGTTAGTGATTAGTCAGCAAGTTCAGCTAGGCACATCTCATCAAAAATTTGATTAACCCATTGCTCAACACGTGATGCTGTTAGCTCTGGTTGACGGTCTTCATCAACACATAGACCAACAAAGTTTGCATCATCAACTAATGCTTTTGATGCTTCAAACTCATAACCTGAAGTTGAGAAATTACCAACAATTGTGCCGCCTTTGCTTTCAACGATGTCACGTACTGTACCCATCGCATCACAAAAGTATTCTGCGTAATCTTCTTGGTCACCACAACCAAAGATAGCAACAAGTTTGGTTGAAAAATCAACTTGCTCAAGCTCTGGGAAAAAGTCATCCCAATCACACTGTGGTTCACCATAATACCAAGTCGGAATACCTAGTAGTATCAGATCAAAGTTGTCGATATCTTCTTTGCTGCTTTTTGCGATATCTTTTACTTCAACTAGCTTGCTACCTAGTTGCTTCTGAATCATTTTAGCGACAGCTTCGGTGTTACCGGTGTCGCTACCAAAGAAGAGTCCAACGCTCGCCATAGTAGATATTACCCATATTAAATTGTTAACTGCTATTTGGGCAGTTTACAGAAATCAGTATAAACGACACAATGATAATTACTTTTTGATGGCGATTTGATGTTTTTTCGCCCAAATATCATCATTGTTTATTGTAGCCCTGCATCTCAAGGGCATGATAGCTCGTAGTTAATGA
Organism: Photobacterium sp. S4TG1; assembly: GCF_036040035.1. NCBI lineage: Bacteria > Pseudomonadati > Pseudomonadota > Gammaproteobacteria > Vibrionales > Vibrionaceae > Photobacterium > Photobacterium sp. S4TG1. The sequence continues at coordinate 452,348 of NZ_JAYXUH010000001.1, read as the reverse complement.
CGTTAGCTTGCTCAGTCGCTGCTTTCATTGCATTACTCTAGAGCAGAAGATAGCAATAAGCCGCGTGGAATTACTATCAAACATCAATAGACTATATCACAGTAGAGTAAGGGATTTAATAGTTAGTCCTATAGTCTACTGTAGTTAATCTTCAATTATGCTGGTGTATTATTTTGGCTTATTGATTCAAAAATTGAAGAATAATGCGATTTACTGTGGCCGATTTTTCAGCATGAAGCCAATGCCCTGTATTGGCAACCACATGTGCTTTGGCATTTGAAAATTGCGCCATAATTGCGGCACGGTATTGAGGTTCAATATAATCAGATAACTGTCCCTTTATAAATAGAGTGTTACCCGTGAAGGGTTGCGATGCTGGGTGCCAACCCATTATAGTGGCATAGTTCGCAATTAAGCTTTCGACATTAAATCGCCATTGGTAACCGGTCTCTGTTTTTACCAATGATTTTAATAAAAATTGGCGAACACCTGCATCATTAATATAACGCGCTAAATACGCTTCTGCTTCACTACGTTTAGTGAGTAAATGGCGATTAACTTCACGTAAACCATCAAACACATTTTGATGGCGGTGACCTTGATAGGCGACAGGAGCAATATCGATAACAATAAGGTGATTGATGCGTTGAGGAATGATAGCGGATAATGCCATTGCGACCTTACCACCCATCGAGTGGCCAATTACATCAAATTGGTCAATGGCCAAATGATCGAGAGTCTCAATAATATCTTGAGCAAGATCTTGATAGCTAAATTGATCACTATGAGGGGATAAACCATGGTTACGAAGATCGACGCTGATCACGTGGTAATGGTGTTTTAATTCTCGGGCTAAAAGACCAAGATTATCTGCACTGCCGAACAAACCATGGATCAAAACGATCGTTTTACCCTTGCCTTCAGCACGAAAATGAAGATTCACAGGCTATTTTCTCTAGTTAGGTGTGGTATTTACCATAGAGTATAACCTCGGATCAGGCTATAATCGTACCCAGAATTTTAAACGGAATGATAATGAATAATACCATGAAGACTATTGAGGTAGACGAAGAGCTATATCGTTATATCGCTAGCCAAACTCAACATATTGGTGAAAGCGCTTCTGATATTTTACGTCGCTTGCTTATGGTGCCAGAAGAACAATTGCAGCAACCTGCAGTTGTGATGCCTGTCCGTCCTAAAGGCATCGTTGTGAGCAGTGATGCTGGTAATGAGCCAACCATAGATCGCGTTAAAGAAATGCGTACGGTGTTAATTTCAGATGAATTTGCGGCACAGGAAAAAGCCATTGGCCGCTTTATGCTGATCTTATCTTCTCTTTATCGTATTGATGCTGATGGTTTCGCAGAAGCTGCGGCAATTAAAGGACGCACTCGCGTTTATTTTGCCCATGATGAAGAAACATTACTCACCAGTGGTAAAACAACTAAGCCAAAAGCTATTCCCACAACCCCATTTTGGGTGATCACAAATACCAATACAGACCGAAAGCGTCAAATGATTGACCAATTGATGACGAAGATGGGGTTTAGTTCTGATATTATTGATAAAGTTTGTGGTGAAATTTAGTCACTATTAAGTTTTTACAAGGATTAAGACAATGGCAATCCATCCTCGTGCGGGTCAACGCGCTCAGCAAGAAGATATGCATAATATTCCAGCACTTGTTGCTAACTATTTTCTGATTGAGCCAACTATTACTGATCCGCTACAAAAAGTAGCCTTTGGTACTTCTGGACATCGTGGTACTGCTGATAAAGGAACGTTTAACCAGCACCACATTTGGGCTATTGCTCAAGCAATCGCTGAAGTTCGTCTAGCAAATGGCTTAACTGGACCGCTATTTTTAGGTAAGGATACCCATGCTTTATCTGAGCCTGCGTTCACGTCAACATTGGAAGTGTTGGTCGCGAATAATGTGAAAGTTGTAGTACAAGAAGGGTTAGGTTATACACCAACGCCAGGCATTTCTCATGCCATTCTTTGTCACAATAAAGCCTATGCAGATAAAGCTGATGGCATTGTCATTACTCCATCGCATAATCCACCACAAGATGGCGGCATTAAGTATAACCCTGTTCACGGTGGCCCAGCTGAAAGTGAGCTAACTACCGCTATTGAGCAACGTGCGAACGATATCATTGCTAATGGTATGGTTGACGTAAAGCGTGTGTCAATTGTTGATGCTTTTGCTTCTGATCTTGTTGTCGAGCAAGATTTAGTTGCACCTTATGTTGCCGATTTGGCTAACGTTATTGATATTGAAGCGATTCAAAAAGCAAACTTAAAGCTAGGTGTTGATCCACTTGGTGGTTCTGGTATTGAGTACTGGCGTCAGATTGCACAATATTATGCTTTAGATTTAACTTTAGTTAATGATTCTATTGATCCATCATTCCGTTTCATGTCATTAGACAAAGACGGCGTGGTACGAATGGACTGTTCATCACCTTATGCTATGGCAGGTTTACTTGCTTATAAAGATAACTACGATTTAGCGTTTGGTAATGACCCTGATTACGATCGTCACGGTATCGTAACTCCTGCTGGCTTGATGAATCCTAATCATTACCTTGCCGTTTGTATCGACTATTTATTCCGTCACCGTAGTGAGTGGAGTAAAGACGTTGCTGTTGGTAAAACTTTAGTATCAAGTGCTTTAATTGACCGTGTTGTTGCAGCATTAGGTCGTGAATTAGTTGAAGTGCCTGTTGGTTTTAAATGGTTTGTTGATGGCTTGTATAACGGTTCTTTGGGCTTTGGCGGCGAAGAAAGTGCGGGAGCTTCTTTCTTACGTAAAGATGGTACGCCTTGGTCAACCGATAAAGATGGTATTCTTTTATGTCTACTTGCTGCAGAAATCACAGCGGTAACAGGTAAGAACCCACAACAATATTATGATGAACTTGCTGCTGAGTTTGGTAGCTCAGAATATGCGCGCCTACAAGCTGTTGCTAATAAAGAACAAAAAGCAGTATTAAGCAAGTTATCTCCAGAAATGGTTGCAGCTGAAACATTGGCTGGCGAACCTATTCTTGCTCGACTAACACATGCTCCAGGTAATGGTGCAGCGATTGGTGGCTTGAAAGTAACCACAGAAAACGGTTGGTTTGCAGCTCGTCCATCGGGTACAGAAGATATCTACAAGATTTATTGTGAAAGCTTTAAAGGTAAAGAGCATCTAGCTCTTATCGAAAAAGAAGCTCAAGATATCGTAAGTAAAGTCTTTAGTGATGCTGGTTTATAATAATTTAGCGTCATAACGGATAATACATTCGAAAAAACGCCCTAATTACTCTCTTTGTTATTGAAGGAGTATTAGGGCGTTTTTTATAGCTCGCGATTATGTCGAGGCCAATGGTTTGGCACTATAAACCAAACACTATCATTATTATCAACAGCTTGAGTAGGAACTGCAATTTTAGTGATATCTAGTGTTGTCGTTAATTGCGAAAAAGGAGGAGGCGCAATCCATTGGCGTTTCTCTAATGCACGTAGATTAAGTGTCGATGCTTGCGAGCAATAGCACCAATGCCCTTTTTTGCTGGTGGGGTTTATCACTATAGCTGAGCCTGATTGAGTTTCTGGCCAAGCATCAAATAAACGTCCTTGCATAATTAATCTACGCCGTGTTGGTAGAGAGTAATCGAGATGATTAAATGCAGGGTGAGTTGTCAGTTGGAGTTGATGATTCCGCATTCTATTTATTTTTTTATCTAAATTATCGTTAGCGTTTGGCCCCGGCCATTGGTGCTGAAAGCTTAAATAAAATTTGATAGCCACTTCCCAATGTTCAAGTTCATCATTGCTATGGTTATGGACTAAAAAATCAATGGCGCCGGCCGTCTGATGTTGCCATTGTAATTGAATTTCTTCACCAATCAGGCTGTAATCTGGATGATGTATAATCAATTGCTGCCATAGCCATTGATAATAAAAACCTAAACGGGTGTTGCCGTGGTAGTTAACATTAGTTGGAATAATGGCATTTTTTGAAAACTGGTGTAGCCATTGGTTACTGATGCTGTAATCACCATCAGTAACAAGATTAGGCATCGTCAACAGCGCATTAAAATCAGCTGTAGTGTGATAATTAATATCATGTTTCTGTAACATGTTGACACATTCCTCAAGGTAAACGTTTTCTTTATCGTTGTTGACTAATTATTAACCCAATTTCTGTAGTATTCTTTCATTTATTGGATTAAAGTATCAATAGGTTTATAAAGAGCAGGTGTTAGCAATGTATACGCAATTTTCAGTAATGAATATTATCTCTCGTCGTATTTATACGGTTTTATTAGGGTTCGTGTGTTTTCCTGTACTGCTTTTTATTCCTATTAATAAACGTACACGACTTACAAGTTATATGTACCGTTGTTGGTCACAAACAAGCACGAAACCATTGTGGTTATCACGGCTAGAGCATAGTATTCCACGCCGTTAGTTGATCTATTTAATATGACGATTTGTTGTTGAAAAAGCTGCCAATGGTGGCTTTTTTTGTATGTCTAATAATATAAGTACACAGAATGGTTGGTGTTGTTAATTGAGATTATCACCAAAGGCTGATATTTTTTATAGAAGCAATTGTAGAGTCAACGGCATAACGTTATTAAAAAAGGTTGGGTAATGAATAATCTTAAATTAGAAGCTTTGTTAAATGATTTTTTATCACCACACTTGATGAAAGATTATTGTCCTAATGGGTTACAGGTAGAAGGCAACACTGAGATAAACAAGGTAATTACGGGAGTGACAGCTTGCCAAGATCTGATTGATCGTGCTGTTACTGAAGGTGCCGATGCTATTTTAGTTCACCATGGTTTTTTCTGGAAAGGTGAGCCGGCTGAAATTCGAGGTATGAAATATCGCCGTATTAAGGCTTTAATCGAAAATGGTATTAATCTCTACGCTTACCATTTGCCACTTGATGTTCACTCACAGGTGGGTAATAACGTTCAATTAGCGCAGCGTTTAGGTTTAAGTGTTATCGGCGGTTTAGACGTTGGTAATCCGCGCTCGATTGCGATTTATGGTGATCTTGATACACCATTAACAGGCGAAGAATTTGCCGCACGGATTGCAATGGCATTACAACGTGAACCCCTGCATATTGGTGATAATGCACCAGCGTTAATTAAAAAAGTAGGCTGGTGTACTGGCGGTGGCCAAGATTATATTGAACTGGCAGTACAGCAAGGTTGTGATGCCTTTATTTCAGGTGAAGTATCCGAGCGTACAACCCATATTGCGCGTGAATTGGGTATTCATTATTTTGCCGCAGGGCACCATGCAACAGAACGTTATGGTGTTAAAGCTTTGGGTGAGTGGTTAGCACAAGAGCATGGTATTGCGGTTGAATTTATTGATATCGATAATCCAGTATAACTAATTACCTTGATAGAATTGGCAATTATACTGTTGTTTTTAAAAAATAAAAAAGGTTGAGCTTTTGTCTCAACCTTTTTATTTACTCGAACCTCGAACTTTAGTTACTCACGTTCATGAAGCGGTTTAAACTCTCGTTGTGAATAACCCGTATAAAGCTGACGTGGACGACCAATACGATTAGTTGGATCGCTGTGCATTTCGTTCCAATGCGCAATCCAACCAATAACACGTGACATCGCAAAAATAACCGTAAACATCGAGACCGGAATACCAATCGCTTTGAGAATAATACCTGAATAGAAATCAACGTTCGGATATAGTTTCTTACTGACAAAATATTCATCTGACAGTGCGATACGTTCAAGTTCCATTGCTACATCAAGTAATGGATCATCAATTTTAAGTTCTTCAAGCACTTCATGACAAGCTTCGCGCATCACGGTTGCACGTGGATCGTAGTTTTTATATACCCGATGGCCAAAGCCCATTAAGCGGAATGGATCATCTTTATCTTTGGCTCGCTCAATAAATTCCGGAATATTATCTACGCTACCAATCTCTTCCAGCATTTTCAGACAGGCTTCATTGGCACCACCGTGAGCAGGTCCCCAAAGAGAGGCAATACCTGCAGCAATACAAGCAAACGGATTGGCACCTGAAGAACCGGCTAAACGGACAGTTGATGTTGATGCGTTTTGTTCATGATCGGCATGAAGGGTGAAAATTTTATCCATTGCGCGTGATACAACTGGGCTGACTTCATATTCCTCACATGGCGTAGCAAACATCATATGAAGGAAGTTTTCAGCGTAATCGAGATCATTACGAGGATAAATAAAAGGTTGGCCTGTGGTGTATTTATGACACATTGAAGCCAAGGTTGGCATTTTAGACAGTAATCTAAATGCGGTTATTTCACGGTGAAGATCATTATTGATATCTAATGAATCATGGTAGAACGCTGATAAAGCTCCGACGACACCACACATAATTGCCATTGGGTGGGCATCACGGCGAAAGCCATGGAAGAAACTTGCGATTTGCTCATGCACCATGGTGTGGCGAGTAACTGTAGTACGAAATTGTTCATACTCAGCACGGGTAGGGACTTCACCATATAACAGAACGTAACAGACTTCTAAGTAATCAGCATTATTCGCTAATTGATCGATAGGAAAACCACGATGTAGCAGAATTCCTTTATCGCCATCAATATACGTGATTTGAGATTCACATGAGGCTGTCGCTAGAAAACCTGGATCAAATGTAAAAAAACCGTTTGCGCCTAGTTTTCGCACATCGATTACATCTTGGCCCTCTGAGCCCTCGATAATCGGCAGTTCGATAGGTGCTTTCCCTTCTATATGAAGAGTAGCTTTCTTATCTGCCATAACAATCTCCTTTGTTATTTGTAGAATCCTGAATCCGAAACGGATGTATATTTGTTGTACCGCTCGGTGAAGCAATTGTCAATTTTTGTATTCATCAATGTGCGCTTGTTAATAACTTTTCCATATTTGTGTTTTTTTTGTGAACTTGGTGTGTAATAACATGTAACCAAGTTTGTTTTTGAATGTTACGCTAGGTATAGTTGCGTTGATATTTGGTTGTGATATGGATGAAAAGTTGTTAATAAACTGCGCAAAGAATGCGGTTGAAAGACAAAGCGATTATATTGCTCAACACTTTGCTTTTAATGGTAACGTAGCATTTTTTAACTGTTTCTTGATGGCTCACTATAGGAACAATCAAAGCGTTTAATAAAAATAAGATGCTTTTAATAAAGCTGAGTGAGCAAAATGTGAAAGTAAAGAAGCCTAGACCCGTCAATCTCAACCTACAAACTATACGCTTTCCCTTAACGGCGATTGCGTCAATTCTACATCGTGTATCGGGCGTGATTACGTTCGTTGCTGTCGCTATTTTATTATGGCTATTGAACTTGTCATTATCTTCCCCAGAAGGATTTACTACTGTTGTCAGTGTGACTGATAGTGTGGTGGTTACATTGGTACTATGGGGAATATTAACGGCGCTGTTTTACCATATTGTACTAGGTATTCGTCATTTATTGATGGATTTTGGCTATTTTGAAGAAATGGAAACCGGCCTTGCTAGTACTAAAGTGAGCTTTGTTATTGTCGCGATATTATCCGTGTTTGCAGGAGTATTAGTATGGTAGCCAGTGTCTCTTCTGTCGGACGTAACGGCGTACATGATTTTATTTTAATTCGTGCCACAGCCATTATTTTGACGTTATATACTTTTTATTTAGTAGGCTTTTTTACGTTTGGTGCCGAAATAACTTTTGCGTCGTGGCAAGCGTTTTTTGGGCAGCTGACCACGAAAGTATTTACTCTGTTGGCATTGGTTTCCATTTTAATTCATGCGTGGATCGGCTTATGGCAAGTGCTTACTGATTATATTAAACCTGCAGTATTAAGAGCGTGTTGTCAGTTTGCTGTTGTCGCAATTTTATTTATTTACCTATTTTCAGGTTTCTTCATTGTGTGGGGTGTGTAGTGAGCATTGCTGTTCGTGAATTTGATGCCGTTGTTATCGGCGCTGGTGGTGCAGGAATGCGTGCTGCACTACAAATATCAGAGCAAGGCTTAAAATGTGCCTTGCTATCAAAAGTGTTTCCAACCCGCTCTCATACGGTGTCTGCACAAGGAGGAATCACGGTTGCCTTAGGGAACTCTCATCCTGATAATTGGCAATGGCATATGTATGATACGGTGAAAGGTTCTGATTATATTGGTGATCAGAATGCGATTGAGTATATGTGTGAAAACGGTCCTAAGTCTGTTATTGAATTGGAAAAAATGGGATTACCTTTTTCTCGATTTGATGATGGCAGTATTTATCAACGTCCATTTGGTGGTCAGTCAAAAGAGTTTGGTGGTGAGCAAGCGGCACGTACGGCGGCGGCTGCCGATCGAACGGGTCATGCTTTATTACATACGCTTTATCAGCAAAATATTAAACACCACACCACAATTTTTTCTGAATGGTATGCGCTTGATTTAGTGAAGAATGAAGATGGCGTTATTCTAGGCTGCACGGCTTTGTGTATGGAAACTGGCGAGGTGTGTTATTTCAAAGCCAAAGCAACAATCCTAGCAACAGGCGGGGCGGGGCGTATTTATGCATCCACTACTAACGCCCATATTAATACTGGTGATGGCGTAGGTATGGCATTACGTGCTGGTGTACCTATGCAGGATATGGAAATGTGGCAATTTCATCCGACTGGTATAGCAGGTGCTGGCGTGTTGGTAACTGAAGGTTGTCGTGGTGAAGGTGGCTATTTACTGAATAAAGATGGCGAACGTTTTATGGAGCGTTATGCACCAAATGCTAAAGATTTAGCTGGCCGTGATGTTGTCGCTCGTTCGATGATGGTTGAAATTCGTGAAGGGCGCGGATGCGATGGTCCATGGGGGCCTCACTTGAAGTTAAAACTTGATCACTTAGGTAAAGATGTTCTTGAATCGCGCTTACCCGGTATTTGTGAATTATCGCGTACATTTGCCCATATTGATCCTGTTAAAGAGCCAATTCCTGTTATTCCAACCTGCCATTACATGATGGGGGGCGTACCGACACAAGTATCTGGTCAAGCATTGAAACAAAATGCGAATGGGGCGGATGAAGAAATTCAAGGTTTGTTTGCCTGTGGTGAAATTGCATCAGTATCAGTACATGGGGCTAATCGTTTAGGGGGTAATTCATTACTTGATTTAGTCGTCTTTGGACGCGCAACGGGATTGCATCTAGGTAATACATTATTGGCACAAGCTGAAGCTAAACCTGCGACAGAAGCGGATATAGAAGCCTCACTTGCTCGCCTTAACCGTTGGAATAATACTCAAGAAGGTGAAGATCCTGTTCAAATTCGTAAAGACTTGCAGGCATGCATGCAAAACAACTTCTCGGTATTTAGGGAAGGTGAGGCAATGGCTACTGGTTTGGAAGAGCTAAAAGCAATTCGTGAACGACTACAGCATGCGCGATTAGATGATACGTCAACTGAGTTTAATACTCAGCGTATTGAGTGTTTAGAACTAGATAACCTCATGGAAACCGCAATGGCAACAGCGATTGCCGCTAATTACCGTACTGAAAGTCGTGGTGCTCATGCTCGATTTGATTTCCCCGATCGTGATGATACTAATTGGCTATGCCATTCGATTTATAATCCAGAAACAGAAACGATGACGAAACGTGATGTCAACATGACGCCTATTCATCGAGAAGCGTTTCCGCCAAAAGCACGTGTTTATTAACGGGAGATCACTACGATGAAACTGAATTTTTCAATTTACCGTTACAATCCTGACGTTGATGATATTCCGTATATGCAAGATTATCAGCTTGATGTGGCTGATGGCTCAGATATGATGGTGCTAGATGCGTTGATTTTACTTAAAGAACAAGATGCTAGCTTGTCTTTCCGTCGTTCTTGTCGTGAGGGTGTTTGTGGCTCTGATGGTATTAACATGAATGGTAAAAACGGATTAGCTTGTATTACTCCATTATCAGCGTTAATCAATACCAGTGCGATTGTCATTCGTCCGTTACCTGGGTTACCTGTGATACGTGATTTGATTATTGATATGGAACAGTTCTATAGTAACTACGCTAAAGTAAAGCCTTTTTTAATTGATGATGCGACAATACCGCCAGCACGAGAGAACTTACAAGCGCCGGAAGATCGTGCTCAATTGGACGGTCTATATGAGTGTATTATGTGTGCTTGTTGTTCGACGGCCTGCCCATCATTCTGGTGGAACCCTGATAAGTTTATTGGCCCTGCGGGGTTGCTAGCAGCTTACCGATGGTTAATTGATAGTCGTGATACAGCGACTGATCAACGATTATCAGAACTTGATGATGCATTTAGTGTTTTTCGTTGCCATGGCATAATGAACTGTGTAAATGTTTGTCCTAAGGGATTAAATCCGACAAAAGCGATTGGACATATAAAATCTATGCTGCTTCAACGAGCAGTCTAAAAAATATCGATATGTTAGTGGTTCAGTGTTAACCAATCATTGACCACTAACCGAAATGCGCGGTATTAAACCGAAGCCAATGGCGATAAATCAGTAGTTAAGGGAAAGTAATGCAGAATAGCGTTATGAAGGCATGGCTTGAGTCTTCACATTTAGCTGGCGCCAACGCAACTTATGTAGAAGATCTTTACGAGTTGTATCTTAGCGATCCAGAGTTAGTTGATACTCAGTGGCGAGAGGTGTTTGTTGGCCTACCTATCGTTAATGATAAGGTGGTTGAACAACCTCATTCTCGTGTCCGTGATTATTTTCGACGGTTAGCAAAAGAAACTCATTTCTTAAGTGCTGTTGTAAATGATCCTGATGTTGATGCAAAACAAGTTAAAGTATTACAGTTAATCAATGCGTATCGTTTTCGTGGTCATCAAAATGCAAATCTTGATCCATTAGGATTATGGCAACGTGAGCACGTTGCTGATCTTGATCCAGAATTTCACTCGCTAACTGCCGATGATTTTAATGAAACGTTTAATGTCGGTTCGTTTGCTATCGGTCAAGAGACCATGAAACTCAGTGAAATATATGCAGCCCTTAAAAAGACCTATTGTGGTTCAATTGGTGCTGAATATATGCATATTACTGACACTGAAGAAAAGCGTTGGATTCAACAGCGACTAGAATCGGTGATGGGAACAGGATCATTTACTACCGACGAACAATTGTGCTTTCTTGATGAATTGACCGCTGCTGAAGGCCTTGAGCGCTATTTAGGTGCAAAATTCCCAGGCGCAAAACGTTTCTCATTAGAAGGTGGCGACGCCATGATTCCAATGATGAAAGAGTTGATTCGTCATGCGGGTTCACAAGGTGTGCGTGAAGTCGTTGTGGGTATGGCTCACCGTGGCCGCTTAAATATGTTAGTGAACGTATTAGGTAAAAAACCACAAGATTTGTTTGATGAATTTGCGGGTAAGCATGGCGAAAGCTGGGGCACCGGTGATGTGAAATACCACCAAGGTTTCTCCGCTGATTTCTCAACCCCTGGCGGTGATGTACATCTTGCGCTTGCTTTTAACCCTTCGCATCTTGAAATTGTAAACCCGGTTGTTGTTGGTTCAGTTCGTGCTCGTCAAGATCGTTTAGGTGATGATACTGGCGATAAAGTATTACCGATTACCATTCACGGTGACTCTGCTATTGCTGGACAAGGTGTTGTTGCTGAAACCTTTAATATGTCTCAAGCTCGTGGTTATAGTGTTGGCGGTACAGTACGTATTGTTATCAATAATCAGGTGGGTTTCACGACGTCAAATCCTCAAGATACTCGTTCAACAGAATACTGTACTGATATCGCGAAAATGGTACAGGCCCCTATTTTTCACGTCAATGCCGATGATCCACAAGCGGTTGCTTTTGTTACTCGACTGGCGTTTGACTATCGTCATGAGTTTAAGCGTGATGTCGTGATTGATTTAGTGTGTTATCGCCGTCATGGTCATAATGAAGCTGATGAGCCTAACGCTACGCAGCCATTGATGTATCAAAAAATCAAAAAGCACCCGACGCCACGTAAATTATATGCCGATTATTTAACTGACATTGGTGCATTTGGATTAGATGTAGCGACAGGTCTAGTCAATGAATACCGTGATGCATTAGATCGTGGTGAGTGTGTGGTCAAAGAGTGGCGACCAATGAAATTGCACTCCGTCGATTGGGCACCATATTTGGGTCATGATTGGACTGTTGATTGGAAGAGTAAAGTTGACGAGCAGCGTTTACAAGAGTTGGGTAAACGTTTATGTCAGTATCCAACCAGTCACCAACTGCAAAGTCGTGTTCAAAAAATCTATACCGATCGTTTAGCAATGATTGCTGGTGAAAAAGCCATTGATTGGGGTATGGCTGAAAATTTAGCTTATGCAACATTGGTTGATGATGGTAATCGTATTCGTATTACGGGGCAAGATTCAGGCCGTGGTACCTTTTTCCACCGTCATGCGGTGTTACACAATCAAGAAGATGCCAGCACCTATATTCCGTTAACTCACATCCATAATGGTCAAGGGCCATTTGAAGTGATTGATTCGGTGTTATCTGAAGAAGCGGTCTTAGCGTTTGAATATGGTTATGCAACCGCAGAGCCAAGTGGATTAACGATTTGGGAAGCGCAATTTGGTGATTTTGCCAATGGTGCGCAAGTAGTCGTTGACCAATTTATTAGTTCAGGTGAGCAAAAATGGGGACGTATGTGTGGTTTAACCATGCTGCTACCACATGGTTATGAAGGTCAAGGTCCAGAGCACTCGTCGGCTCGTCTTGAACGTTATTTACAATTATGTGCTGAACAAAATATGCAAGTGGTTGTACCGTCAACCCCGGCTCAAGTTTACCATATGATTCGACGTCAAGTTGTTCGTCCAATGCGCCGTCCGTTAATTGTGATGTCTCCTAAATCGTTGTTACGCCATCCATTGTGTACATCAACATTAGATGAATTAGCTAATGGTACTTTCTTGGCGGCGATTGGTGAGGTTGATGCCTTACCTGCTCAAGATGTTCAACGGGTCGTTTTTTGTTCCGGTAAAGTATATTACGACTTGCTAGAACAGCGTCGTAAAAATGAACAAACGAATGTTGCTATTGTGCGGATTGAACAGTTGTATCCTTTCCCGAAAGAAGATGTTGAAGCAGCTATTGCTGATTATCAACATGTGACTGATTTTGTTTGGTGTCAGGAAGAGCCTCAAAACCAAGGTGCATGGTATTCTAGTCAACATAACTTCTATTCTGCTTTACCTGCTGGATCACAGTTACGTTATGCCGGTCGTCCAGCATCAGCGTCACCTGCGGTAGGGTATATGTCTGTACATTTGAAACAACAAAAAGCGTTAGTTGAAGACGCATTAACTATTGAATCTCAAGACCATTCTAATAATTAGAACGAGAACAAAAGGACAATACCGATATGACAATCGAAATTCTGGTTCCTGACCTTCCGGAATCTGTTGCTGATGCAACTGTAGCCACATGGCATAAACAACCAGGTGACACTGTTACTCGTGATGAGGTCTTGGTTGATATTGAAACTGATAAAGTTGTACTTGAAGTTCCAGCTCCTGAAGATGGCGTGTTAGAAGCTATTTTTGAAATTGAAGGCACAACGGTATTAACTAAGCAACTGATTGGCAAGATTAAAGTTAATGCTGTTGCTGGTGAACCAACATTAGATGTACTTGCTGATGCGGAATCATCACCGAATAAGCGTAATACCGCATCATTAAATGAAGAAAATACAGAAGCATTAAGCCCTGCAGTACGTCGCTTGTTAAGTGAACATGGTGTGGCTGCTGAAAAAGTAAAAGGCACTGGTGTTGGGGGACGTATTACACGTGAGGATGTTGATTCTTATTTGAAAAATATTGTTGCTGTACCGGCTGTCGCAAAAAATATCGAAGCAAAAATTGATCACGAGTTACCTTTAGCACACCGCAGTGAAAAGCGTGTGCCTATGACACGATTACGTAAGCGTGTTGCTGAACGTTTACTTGAAGCTAAAAATAGTACCGCCATGTTAACGACATTTAATGAAGTTAATATGAAGCCAATTATGGATCTACGTAAGCAATATAAAGATGTGTTTGAGCAGCGCCATGGCATTCGTCTTGGTTTTATGTCGTTCTATGTTAAAGCCGTTGTTGAAGCATTAAAACGCTATCCTGAAGTAAATGCATCGATTGATGGTGATGATATTGTTTACCATAATTTCTTTGATATTAGTATTGCGGTCTCAACACCACGAGGTTTAGTTACCCCTGTGTTACGAGATTGTGATAAGTTAAGTCTAGCCGAGATTGAAAAAGGTATTCGAGATTTAGCCATTAAAGGCCGTGATGGAAAATTAACGGTTGATGATCTTACTGGTGGTAATTTTACGATTACTAATGGCGGTGTATTTGGTTCGTTAATGTCAACGCCAATTATTAATCCACCACAAGCGGCAATCTTAGGTATGCATAAAATCCAAGATCGCCCAATGGCGGTTAATGGGCAGGTTGAAATTTTACCAATGATGTACCTTGCGCTTTCTTATGATCATCGTTTAGTTGATGGTCGTGAGTCAGTGGGTTATCTAGTGACAATTAAAGAGTTGCTTGAAGATCCTACACGTTTATTACTGGACGTATAAATATTACATCGTTAACCGAATAAGTGCTCATTATTCGGTTAACACTTTTCCTATAACGGGAAACAGTAAACATGGCGCCATGATGAAGAGGTATCAAAGAATATCTCAAATGGATTTAACGAGTCCCAAAGGGATAAAAACGGATAGAACATTATGAATTTGCACGAGTATCAAGCAAAACAACTATTCGCTGAGTATGGTTTACCTGTTCCAGATGGCTATGCTTGTGATACCCCACAAGAAGCGGCTGCGGCGGCAGGTAAAATTGGCGGTGAAAAATGGGTAGTAAAATGTCAAGTTCATGCTGGTGGTCGAGGCAAGGCTGGTGGTGTTGAACTACATGATAATAAAGAAGGTATTAAGCAGTTTGCTCAACATTGGTTAGGCAAAAATTTAGTGACTTACCAAACAGATGCTGCGGGTCAACCTGTAACTAAAGTATTGGTAGAAGCGGCATCTAGTATTGCAACCGAATTATATTTAGGTGCTGTTGTTGACCGTAGTTCACAACGTATTGTTTTCATGGCATCGACAGAAGGTGGTGTGGAAATTGAAAAAGTGGCACAAGAAACGCCACATTTAATCCATAAAGCGGCGATAGATCCTTTAGTTGGACCACAACCTTATCAGGGGCGAGAATTAGCCTTTAAATTAGGTCTGCAAGGTGATCAAGTTAAACAGTTTACACGTATTTTCTTAGGGCTTGGCACTATGTTTGCTGAGTGTGATTTAGCACTGCTTGAAGTGAATCCATTAATTATTACAGATGAAGGCACCTTAGTTTGTCTTGACGGTAAAGTTAATGTGGATGCAAATGCATTATATCGCCAACCTAAATTACGTCAGATGCATGATGCTTCACAAGAAGATGAGCGCGAAGCCCACGCGGCACAATGGGAACTTAATTACGTAGCCCTTGATGGCAGTATTGGTTGTATGGTTAATGGTGCTGGATTAGCAATGGGAACCATGGATATTGTTAATCTTCATGGTGGTCACCCAGCTAACTTTTTAGATGTAGGCGGCGGTGCAACTAAAGAACGTGTTACAGAAGCGTTTAAAATTATTCTTTCAGATAACAACGTTAAAGCTGTCTTAGTGAATATTTTTGGCGGTATTGTACGTTGTGATTTAATTGCTGACGGCATCATTGGTGCTATCGCGGAAGTTGGTGTGAAAGTGCCAGTAGTGGTGCGTCTTGAAGGTAATAATGCTGAAGTTGGTACTGCAAAATTGGCTGATAGCGGTCTCAATATTATTGCTGCTACTTCGCTAACAGAAGCCGCTGAGAAAGTTGTTGCTGCTGCGGAGGGTAAATAATGTCGATACTTATTAACAAAGATACTAAGGTCATTTGCCAAGGTTTTACCGGTGGACAAGGGACATTTCATTCAGAGCAAGCATTAGCTTATGGTACGCAATTAGTCGGTGGTGTTTCTCCAGGTAAAGGCGGCACTACGCATTTAGGCTTACCTGTGTTTAATACTGTTCGTGATGCTGTTGAGGCAACAGGGGCAACAGCCACCGTTATTTATGTGCCAGCGCCATTTTGTAAAGATGCGATTTTAGAGGCCATCGATGCTGGTATCGAATTAATTGTTACCATCACTGAAGGTATTCCAACGTTGGATATGCTGGATGTTAAAGTACGTTTAGATGCCAAAGGCGTACGTATGATTGGCCCTAACTGCCCAGGTATTATTACGCCTGATGAGTGTAAGATTGGAATTATGCCTGGCCATATTCATAAAGCGGGTAAAGTTGGTATTGTTTCACGTTCAGGTACATTAACTTATGAAGCGGTGAAACAAACAACGGATGAAGACTTTGGTCAGTCCACATGTGTTGGCATTGGTGGTGATCCTATTCCTGGTTCAAACTTCATTGATATTCTTGATATGTTTGAAAAAGATCCTGCGACAGAAGCTATTGTCATGATTGGTGAAATTGGTGGAACTGCGGAAGAAGAAGCCGCAGCGTATATTAAAAATCATATCACTAAACCTGTCGTGTCATATATTGCCGGTGTGACTGCACCTGAAGGCAAACGTATGGGCCATGCTGGTGCGATTATTTCTGGTGGTAAAGGCACGGCTGAAGAAAAATTTGCAGCTCTGGAAGCGGCGGGTGTAAAAACCGTCCAAAGCTTGGCTGATATCGGTAAGACATTACGTGATGTGACTGGTTGGTAAACTAACGTAGATGCGTAGTTGATGATCATTGATTGTATAAAAACCCGCTCACAAACTAATGTGTAGCGGGTTTTTTATTTGTAATCTTTGTAATAAAGATTACTAACGTCGAGCTGGTTTAAATTGGCTTAGCATAAATAATGCCGCTGCAGATACCACAACAGATGGGCCTGCTGGCGTATCATAATGCCATGACATAGCTAATCCGATCATGACTGAAATTGAACCAATAATTGATGCAATCACTGCCATTGCCTCGGGGCTATGGGCAAAGCGGCGTGCTGTTGCAGCTGGAATAATAAGCAATGAGGTAATAATTAACGCCCCTACAAATTTCATTGCTACTGCAATCACCATGCCGACCATTAGCATTAATAGTAATCGCATTAAATCAACATTTACGCCTTCAACTTGCGCCATTTCTTCGCTGATGGTCATTGATAATAGTGGTCGCCATAGATAAATAAGTAAGGCTAATACGATAACTCCGCCGCCATAAATCCACATGAGATCAGTTGTGGTAACTGCCAGTAAATCTCCAAATAAATAGGCCATTAAATCAATTCGAACATTATCTAAAAAGCTTACCGCGACTAAACCGAGAGATAATGCACTATGAGCAAGTATGCCAAGTAATGTATCCGTTGCGACATAACGTTGTTTTTGTAATGTCACTAAAATAACCGCTAATACTAAACAACAAATAACCAAGGCAAGGTTTAAGTTAATATTAAATAAAAAGCCTAAAGCAATACCCAGCAATGACGCATGTGAAAGCGTATCGCCGAAATAAGCCATTTTACGCCATACTACAAATGAACCTAACGGGCCTGCTAACAAGGCAATCCCAATACCTGCAATTAATGCAGGAAGTAGAAACTCAATCATTATTAATTATTATCCTGATGATTATTACAGCATGTTGATGGTGTTGTTGAATCATCATGTTGGTGGTTATGTTGATGTTGATATAGTGCTAATTGATCACTGGCTTGGCGACCAAATAACGCAATGTATTTAGGGTGGTTAGTAACACTAAATGGACTTCCAGAGCAACAGATATGGTGCTGTAAGCAGATTACTTTATCTGTTTTTGCCATGACCAAATGTAGATCGTGCGAAACCATTAATATTGCACAATTGAGTAAATCACGTAATTGCTGAATTAAGCGATAAAGCTCTAATTGGCCTGTTACATCAACCCCTTGAACGGGTTCATCTAATACGAGTAAATCCGGCTTTTGAAGTAATGCTCGTGCTAATAATACCCGTTGCATTTCACCACCAGATAAACGGTGCATATCACTTTCCATTAAGTGTGCGCCATTAACCATGGTCAATGCTTCATGACGTTGTGCTAGTGAATAACGCCCAGCTAAACGCATAAATCGATCGACAGAAAGAGGTAGGGTACTGTTTAGATGAAGCTTTTGTGGAACATAACCAATCCGTAATCCTTTTTGGCGGATGACTTTACCTAATGTTGGTTTCTGTAAACCTGTGATCACTTTAACCAAGGTGGACTTACCTGCGCCATTTGGGCCGATAAGGGTCGTGATTTCACCACGCTCTAATTTGAGTGCAACATTATCTAAAACATTACGTCCAGAGAAGGCCACTGTGAGTGATTGTAATTCTACTAATGTTGTCATAATGCGAGCTTAAAATAAGAGTTTGCCAGAATGTGATGTTATATTATAACATCTTCGTTTTACATGTGTTACTGTTAATACGCGCCGATTATAGCCAATTGAGAAAAATTTCTTTGCTGATAATCAATAATTTTTGCTGCTCTACATTTTTATGGGAAAAATCATGCACCGTTTAACCTCTCTATTTTGTGCTACCGCTCTTGTCGTTTCTGGATCTGCATTGGCTTCTGATACCTTTAATGTTGTGACTACTGTGAAACCGCTAAACTTGATTGTTAGCGAATTAACTCAAGGGGTTGCGACCAGTGAATATGTTATTCCGTTAGGTGCGTCACCTCATGATTATGCATTGCGTCCTTCCGATATTAAAAAGTTAAAACAAGCGGATCTTGTGGTTTGGGTTGGGCCTGAATTAGAGTCATTTTTAACTAAAACAATGGCATCAAAGCCTGAGAATATAGCTTTAAGCCAGCAAAAGGGCATTAGCTTCCGTTATTATTCTGAAGAAGAACAAGATCATGATGGTCATGAAAATGAAGCAGAGCATGATCACGAATCTGAGCATGAAGGCCATCATCACCATCACCATCACCATCATGGTATTGATCCACATTTATGGTTAGGTCCAGATCAAGCTGTGCAGGCAGCAAATGTCATAACTAAGGCATTGATCAAGTATGATCCATTGCATAAAAACACATATACAGCTAATCTTTCTACATTCACTACAGATGTTCAGTTAGCGGTTACTCAGCTTAATAAGCAACTAAAACCGTTAAGTGACAAAGGTTATTATGTTTTTCATGATGGTTACGGCTATTTTGAGCAACAGTTTAAATTAGATAATTTAGGTCATTTTACGGTTGAACCTGATCGTCGTCCTGGCGCTAAGACTTTGTTATCTATTCGTGAATCACTGAAAAATAATCAAGCGTATTGTGTCTTTAGTGAGCCACAATTTTCGCCAGCTGTTGTGAAGTCTGTAACTAAAGGAACGAATGTAAAAATAGGGACTCTTGACCCAATGGCTACCGATATCGTTGAGGGCAAGGGAGGATATGTCCGCTTTCTTAATGAACTTGGACAACGATTTAGTAAGTGTCTTAATTAATCATGAAATATTATATCGCTGCGGTAGCATCTTTAAAGATGCTGCCGTTGCAGCATAAAATTGCGTTATTCTCAACTACAATTTTGATGGTGGCTGCTATTGTATGGCAGCCTAAACATACAATACATTTTTCCAGCTTTAAAAAACCAGCACCTATTGCTGTACCCATTAATCTCACCGATCCTGAAGTATTAGAATCAGATAGTGAGCCTATGGGAGCATCTTTAGATCAAAATGATCCCCAGTTTCAAGCCCCTAAAGATGAGATTGAACAACAATTAGTACAGGCTCATGCTGAAACTGAATCCAAACACCGTGTCGCATCAGGGGAAACGTTAGGAATTATTTTTTCTCAATACGGACTACCTATTTCTGAGATGTACCGTTTAATTGATGCGAATAAATCTGTACAGCAGTTACGTGTTGGACAAACCCTAGAATGGGAAGTCAATGCGGATGGTAAGTTAACATCATTGAGTATTATTCGCAGTAAAAAAGTGACGGATACTTATACTCTGACTAAAAAAGGGTATACATATAAAGAAGTTGTACAAAAAGGTGATATTAAGCCCGTAACATTAACTGGGCGTGTTTCCGGTAGTTTTTATAATTCTGCACGTGATGCAGGGTTAACTCCAACTCAAATTGGTAATGTTGTTAAAGCATTACAATGGAAAATGAATATTGGCCGTGATGCCCGCAAAGGCGATTCATTTGGTGTGGTATTAGATCGCGAATTTATTGATGGTAAGGCAGTAGGCAAAGGTAAAATAAATGCCTTCTACTATAAAAGCCAGCGTCGTGGCCATTCAATATTTATTGCTCGTGGCGCAGATGACCAATTTTATGATCAAGATGCACGTAGCTTAAATCGTGGTTTTAAGCGAGTCCCACTGCTACGTTCATACCGAATTAGCTCTTCATTTAACCCAAACCGTTTACATCCAATTACTAAACGTCGTTCGCCACATAACGGCACTGACTTTGCTGTGCCTGTTGGAACTACTATTTTGGCGGCTGGTGATGGCGTAGTAGTGAAATCTCGTTATCATCCTCTTGCGGGCAATTATATTGTTATTAAGCATGGACGAGAACACATGACGCGCTACTTACATTTAAGTAAACGCCAAGTCAAAGTGGGCGATAAAGTTAAAATGGGGCAGCGTATTGCTAAAAGTGGTAATACTGGGCGTTCAACAGGGCCACACTTACATTTTGAACTAATTAAAAATGGCCGTCCTGTTAACGCGATGAAAGTACCTTTACCACAAGCTGAGCCTTTAAGAGGTAGCACACGTACTCAATTTATGCGTAATGTTAAAGCATATAAAAAACAGTTAAGTACACAAATGCCGAGTTAATAGAGACAGTATTGGCTGTTGTGAAAGCGTATCGAAAGGTACGCTTTTTTTTGCCTGCTAAATTTTGAATGTATTGACTAGTATTTTAAATATTAGCAGTTATTTATGTTATTAAATATTTAGTTACTAGCCGAAACTATTTATTCAAAACAGGCATGAAATAATTGATTTAAGACAAGACTAATTTCGTATCAAAGTGTAAAATCCTCTACATCGTAATGAAAATAATTCTTATTAAGGTAGCCGTTTAGTTATGAAACTGTCAGAGATGTCGTGTGGCCACAGCGGTACAGTGATTAATATGTCTGCGTTGCCTGTTGTAACGCGTAAAAAATTAATGGTTATGGGGTTACTACCACATACAGAAATTACTGTTGTTCGTTTAGCTCCATTAGGGGATCCACTTCAAGTACGCGTGCGTGGTGTTGATATTGCGCTCCGTAAAAAAATTGCTGAAGATATAGAAGTTGAGGTTAAATAATGCAATATGACATTCTTACCGTTGGTAATCCAAATAGCGGTAAAACGACACTGTTTAATGGATTAACAGGTTCAAAACAGCAAGTGGGTAACTGGGCTGGTGTCACTGTTGAAAAGAAGACGGGTCGTTACCAACATAATGGTGATGATTTTTCTTTAACCGATCTTCCTGGTATTTATAACCTTGATAGCGCAAATGACGCTAATAGTCTTGATGAAGCGATTGCATCGCGTGCAATTTTGACAACACCGGCAGATGTTATCATTAACGTTGTTGATGCATCATCACTTGAACGTAGTTTATACATGACATTGCAGCTACGTGAATTAGGTCGACCGATGGTGGTTGTGCTTAATAAAATGGACGTATTAAAACGTCAGCAGCAAGTGTTAGATCTTAAAGCGTTAGAAAAAGCATTAGGGTGTCCTGTTGTTGCATTATCTGCTAATAACATGGAACGTATTGGGGAGTTCAAATCTAAACTGCATAAAATGCTGATTCAGGGCATTGTTGTTTCAGATTTTTCACTTGATTATGGCGATGATTTTGAAGCGACTGTAGATAAATTAAAACCGCTATTTAATCATGATGAAAAATTAAATTCTCGTGCGCAATCTATTCGTGTATTAGAAAACGATACCTTAGTAATTCATACACTATCTGAAGAAAACAAACAGCAAGCTTGCGCTATTCGTCAGCAAATGCTGGATTTGGTTGATCCTGACATTCAGGTTGCGGATGTTCGATATACATTTTTACATCAATTATGTCAGAAAGTACGTCGTCAAGAGGGGCGCTTAAGCAATAGTCTCACCGATAAAATTGACCGCGTATTATTACATCGTGCTATTGGCATCCCATTTTTCTTCTTAGTAATGTACGTAATGTTCATGTTTGCGATTAACGTAGGCAGTGCATTTATCGACTTCTTTGATATTAGTTTTGGCGCGATTTTAGTTGATGGTGGTCATTATCTATTAGACAACCATCTGCCGGTATGGCTAGTAACCATTATTGCAAATGGTGTGGGCGGTGGTATTCAAACCGTTGCAACCTTTATTCCTGTTATTGCCTGCCTATATCTGTTCCTTGCTGTATTGGAAAGCTCAGGTTACATGGCACGTGCGGCTTTTGTACTTGATAAAGTGATGCAAAAAGTTGGCTTACCGGGTAAAGCATTTGTTCCACTAGTACTCGGTTTTGGCTGTAATGTACCTGCTATTATGGCAACGCGTACTTTAGAACAAGAACGTGAACGTAAACTAGCTGCAGCAATGGCACCGTTTATGTCATGCGGTGCTCGTTTGCCTGTATATGCATTATTTGCGGCAGCATTCTTCCCTGAAAATGGTCAAAACGTTGTTTTTGCACTATATATTTTGGGTATTGTTGCAGCTGTTATGACAGGTCTTATTCTACGAAATACGCTTTATCCTGGTTCAAGCGATAGTTTTATCATGGAAATGCCAAACTATGAATTACCTACAATACGTAATGTAATCATTAAAACATGGCAGAAGCTAAAGCGTTTTGTCTTTGGTGCCGGTAAAACGATTGTGGTTGTGGTTACTATTTTAAGTTTCTTTAACTCTCTGGGTACTGATGGCTCATTTGGTAATGAAGATACGTCAAAATCAGTATTATCACATGCGGCACAAGTTGTAACACCTGTTCTAGAACCTATTGGTGTTAAAGCAGATAACTGGCCTGCAACAGTGGGTATTATTACCGGTATTTTTGCTAAAGAAGCAGTTGTTGGTACCTTAAATAGTTTGTATGCACCAGCCCTTGATGGTGGTAATGAAGAGTATGATCTTGTTAGTAGCTTAAAAGAAGCTGTTGCTTCTATTGGTGATAATCTAGCAGCATTAAGCTTTAGTGATCCTTTGGGTATTGAGGTGGGTAGTCTTGAGAACCAAACCGCGGTTGCTGAAGAGCAAGGTGTTGATCAATCGGTTTACGGCAATATTCAATCACGTTTTGTGAGTGGTGCTGCAGCCATGTCGTACCTAATCTTTATTCTGCTTTATACACCATGTGCGGCAGCAATGGGTGCATATGTACGTGAGTTTGGTAAGAAATTTGCTGGCTTTATTGCAGGTTGGACAATGTTACTGGCATATACTTTTGCTTCATTGTTCTATCAAATTGCTGATTTTGCCGTGCATCCAGCCAGTAGTTCGTTCTGGATTGCATTCTTTATTGTCATTAATGTCGGGATTTATTTCTTACTTAAGCGACAAGGTAAAAAGCAGTCTCATCTAGAAGGATTATTGTTTGAATGATTTTACAAGAATTAAAGCAATATATTACAGATAATGGACGGGTAAGCCGTAAACAGCTTTCACTGCATTTTGGTATGTCGGAAGATGGTGTTGATGCCATGCTTGCTGTTTGGGTTCGTAAAGGAACTATCGGTAAGGAATTGGTTGGCTGCGATAGTACGCAATGTTGTCAAACAGCGAAAGATGTATGGTATCGCTGTTTAGCGGCAAATGAATTATCTGTCACAGTGATGCGCTAACAATTATTAGCGTCCATTAAAAAAGCAGCCTGCGGGCTGCTTTTTTATATTAAAGACTACACACGCAGGGGGGAGTAATCATCAGCGTAATAATAAAACTACGCAGTAATGATACTAAAACCAGCAATATTCATTAGCTCTTGACGTAGTTCTTCAGCTAATGCTTGCTGTATTTCTTCGCTACGTTGAATACCTTTGGTATTACCCCAAATAGGGCCTGGCCATGCAATATCATTACTAAAACGTGCAATGTGATGAATATGAAGTTGAGGCACAAGGTTACCTAACGCACCAATATTAATTTTTTCAGCCTGATAGTCTTGCTCTAATAAAGCAGCAACTGCAGATGATTCACGTATTAGTTGCTGTTGATCTTGCTCTGATAAATGATGGATTTCGCGTAGTGATTCATAACGTGGTACTAAAATTAACCATGGGCCAAGGGCTTCTTTAGCAAGCAATACTCGCGATAAAGGTAAATCACCAAGTATGGTTGTATCTGCCATTAATTGCGGGTGAAGAGTGAAACTCATGTAATTATTCCTTAACAGTACATTCTAGCTCACAAGCTTGAGCAATATTTATTATAGTAAGCTTAATTTGGCGTAATTGGTATTATCCTTTGGGTATACGTAATCGTTACCTTACAGAGAATGATTATCCAATGAAAACGTTGTTAAAGTGTATATTAATGGGGGGCTTAAATGGTAGCTGAGTATCAATTTATTCTTGATTACTGGTTTGGTGAGCTAGACGGTGAAGTGACCCGTAATAATAAACATGCACTGTGGTTTTTAGGTGGGGCTGAGGTTGATGCTGATATTATCTCTAAGTTTCAATGTTGGGTAAGTCAGGCGGGTAATGGTGATCTTAATCATTGGAGTGATACCGCGCAGGGTCGGCTTGCATTAATTATTTTATTAGATCAATTTCCACGTAATATTTATCGCGGATTAAATGCAGCTTTTCGTTATGATCTATTAGCTCTAGCTATTTGTAAGCGAGGGTTGGCTCTTAATCAAGATGCTGAGCTTGCCGCTATTGAGCGGGTATTTTTTTACTTACCATTAGAGCATTCAGAAGATTTAGAAGATCAAGAAGAGAGTGTGTTTCGATTTGATTTATTGCGTAAAACTGTCCAGTCAGAGAACGCCGCAGTGTTTGATAGTTTTTATGAATTTGCGAATAGTCATTTAGATGTAATTAAAGAATTTGGACGTTTCCCGCATCGAAACGCTGTGAAAGGGCGGCTATCGACTAAAAAAGAACTTACATGGTTACATGATGGCGGCTTACGATTTGGGCAGTGATTTTTAATATAAGTACCTTAATAAAATACCATTAAAAAAGCCTTCACGAATGAAGGCTTTTGGTTATGTAGCGACTACGACAAGTCGTGGAATTACATACGTTCTAGTGTTTCGATACCAAGAAGATCCAAGCCTTTCTTGATAGTGTTAGCGGTAAGTAGTGCTAACTTCAAGCGGCTTTGCTTAACATCTTCTTCAGCGTTAAGAATTGGACATGCTTCGTAGAAACTAGAGAACAGACCTGCAAGTTCAAATAGGTAAGTACACATTAAGTGTGGCTGACCTTCACGAGCTACAGATTGAACTGCTTCTTCAAATTGAAGTAATTTAGATAGTAACACTTGCTCTTTTTCATCATTGATAACGATAGGGCATGTTAGATCTTTAAGTTCAATATTGGCACGCTTGAAGATAGAGGCAACACGAGTGTATGCATACTGCATGTAAGGTGCTGTATTACCTTCAAATGCTAGCATGTTGTCCCAATCGAAGATGTAATCTGTGGTACGGTGCTTAGAAAGATCAGAGTACTTAACCGCAGCCATTGCAACTGTTGTAGCAATTTTTGCTTTTTCTTCAGCGCTTAGCTCAGGGTTCTTTTCTTCGATTAGCTTGTTAGCACGCTCTTCTGCTTCATCAAGAAGATCAGCAAGACGTACAGTACCACCTGCACGAGTTTTAAATGGACGACCGTCTTTACCTAGCATCATACCAAATGCGTGGTGCTCTAAAGAAACTTCTTCAGGAACATAGCCCGCTTTACGTACGATAGACCAAGCCATCATTAGGTGTTGGTGTTGACGTGAATCGATAAAGTAAAGAACACGATCTGCATGAAGTTGCTCGTAACGGTATTTAGCACAAGCAATATCTGTTGTCGTGTATAGGTAACCACCATCACGCTTTTGGATGATAACACCCATAGGCTCGCCATCTTTATTCTTGTATTCGTCAAGGAATACAACTGTTGCACCATCACTTTCTACGGCTAGACCTTTTTGTTTTAGATCTGCAACAACAGGAGCAAGCATGTCGTTGTACATTGACTCACCCATCACGTTATCATCAGTTAATGATACGCTTAGACGATCGTAGTTACGCTGGTTTTGCTTCAATGTGATAGCAACAAGTTGACGCCATTTTTCAAGGCAGTACTCATCACCACTTTGTAGACGAACAACGAAGTTACGTGCTGTTACACCAAACTCTTCGTCTTCATCGTAAAGCACTTTTGATTCACGGTAGAAGCCTTCAAGATCGCTGATGTTCATTGAAACATCGCTACCTTCTTTCTCTTTACGCTCCATGTTAGCGATAAGCATACCAAATTGGGTACCCCAGTCACCAAGGTGGTTAGCACGAATAACATTGTGGCCTAAAAACTCTAGAGTACGTACAACTGCATCACCGATGATAGTTGAACGTAAGTGACCTACGTGCATTTCTTTTGCTACGTTAGGTGCTGAGTAGTCAACAACGATTGTTTGTGCTTCATCAGTGTTAACGGCTAGACGATCACTAGCTAGCGCTTCTTCACCGCGAGCGGCCAACCATGCTTTATCTAGGAAAATGTTAATAAAGCCAGGACCTGCAATTTCAACTTTTTCAGCAATACCATCTAGTTCTAGGCAGTCGATAACTTTTTGAGCAAATTCACGTGGGTTCATACCCAGTTTTTTAGCAACGCCCATTACACCGTTTGCTTGGTAATCACCAAACTGTGCTTTTGCTGACTGACGAACTGCTGCTGGGCTACCTGCTGGTGCGCCTGCGGCTTCTAATGCTTGTGATACTTTATTATTAATAAGTGCTTGAATATTCACTCGCTGTTCCTTAAATCGTTTGTAACGCCAATCATAAATATGTGGCAAAAACCTCTGCAGATAGCAAGATATGCCGTTAAAAATACTCACGGAGCTAAAGTGTTTTTCATTGCACTAAAAAGCGACCAAAGCTACGTGAGTATTTTTTGATGGTAGTGTTAATTTAATATAAACACCAATATCTTGAATAAGCAGTATGCGTTACCCTAATAATACCCACATAGTTAGGTACTTTGGCAACTGGAAAAAGAGATTGTAGGCAATTTTTTTTAAAGTTTTTAAAATAGACTAAAATAAAGCCAAAATTCAGCCCTGATAAGGGCTCCCTTAGGGTTAGTTTAGTTCTTGATAATGCGGAAAGTGTGAGTAATTATGCTGTTGTTTATTAAATGTTACGTGGTTGAAGGTGCAAAATGCAAAATCTGAAACAATTAGGCTTACACCCAGAGCAAATGTTAGCTGGTTTACCTGCTTTTATGAATCGCATTATTGGTTTAGCCGATGAAATCGGAATATCGCTCTCATCATATACAGCAGATCATATTGCATTAAGGGTTAATTCTCAGGATATCGCACTGGAACTTCATCAGGCATGGCTGGCGTATGGCACTGAATGGTCAAAAGCGATCATTAATGGGCGTCCAATTGTAGTAATTGGTTTTGATACACCATTGCAAGTTGGAGAGTGGTCGATTGAAGCGTTAGAGTTACCGTATCCAAGTGACAAAGTTTATCCTCAACAAGGCTGGGAGCATGTTGAGTTTGTTATTCCTGGAAACGCGATGTCACTAGAACAATTAGAACAGTCGATTAACTCAACGTTTCCAGCGTTAAATTGGCAGCAGTTGGCCGAGAAAGGAATTAAAGTTAAAGCAAGTTCTCCTGCTGGTGAGCATGAACGCTTACCTAATCCAACCTATGCGTTTAAAAAAGACAATATATGCATTAAATTACATTCACATTCATTAGCTGCAGTGATCGCGAGTGAACAATAATACCTACAAGTGAACAATAATTAATGCTATTAGTTGTGAATAAGCAGCGGTTGTGAAATGAAGAGTAAAAAAATGCCCCCGCATCGTGCAGTGGCATTTTTTATCATCGCAAATAGAAACATGGATGAAGGCTGTCGATAAGTTAAAGGATCACGGTTCGATTACCATGAACAAATACGCGATCATCAACCACTAAACCAAGCGCTTTGCTCAATACGGTTTTTTCAACATCACGCCCAGATTTTGCCATTTCTTCAGCACTGAACGTATGATCAACCGGAATCACGTTTTGCGTTATGATTTGGCCTTCATCGAGATCATTGGTAACAAAGTGAGCTGTTGCTCCAATAATTTTCACACCCCGTTCAAAGGCTTGCTGATAAGGCTTTGCGCCAATAAATGCAGGCAGAAAGCTGTGATGAATATTAATAATCTTATGTGGAAATTGCGCGACAAAATTAGGCGTGAGGATACGCATGTATTTTGCTAGTACGACATAGTTAGGTGAATATTGCTGTACAGCGGCAAGTAATTTTGTTTCATGTTGCTCGCGAGTAAGCCCTTCATGACAAATATGATGAAATGGTACATCAAATTTTTCAGTTAAATTTTGCAGTTTATCGTAGTTACCAACTACCGCTGCAATATCTATATCTAGCGATCCGTCAAAGGTTTTAACTAAAATATCCCCTAAGCAATGGGCTTCTTTGGTTACCATGATAACGACTTTTTTACGCTCTGAACTAATTAATCGACGCTTACTGCCTGCGGGTAAGGCTCGGTCTAGATCGGCAAGTAAAGTTTCGTCATTAAAATAGCCTTCTAATTCTGTACGCATGAAAAAATGGTTTTTAGCGTTATCAACGTACTCTTTGTTATTAATAATATTGAGTTGGTGTTTATGACATATATTGGTGATCTTGGAGATAAGCCCCATATTATCAGGGCATTCCGTTAATAGTGTTTTCTTTTCCATGTCTATTCCTGATGACGGTAACGCTATGCTACGTCTAAAAATCATAATTTATCACTATGACGCTTATACTGTGTTGGGGTCAAATAGTTTCTTATAGCGTGGGTTTAGGATCGAGAAATAGCGCCTGACATTGCTGGTCGTCACGGAATAAAATTGGCATAATAGAATTATTGATACTGTATAAATAACCAATAGTGCGAAGTGAATGATAGCTAAGTTTTTTGCCGCTGGTGGTGCGTTAGATAAAGCCATTCCCGGATTTCAAGCTCGACAATCTCAAATTGATATGGCAAAAGCGGTCGCTGATGCAATAAAGCAACAATCACAATTAGTGGTTGAGGCCGGGACAGGAACAGGTAAAACATTTGCTTATCTGGTGCCTGCATTAGTTAGTGGCAAGAAAGCCATCATCAGTACGGGGTCAAAAAACCTTCAAGAGCAATTATTTCATCGTGACTTACCCTTAATGGCAAGCGCATTAGGGTTTACAGGAAAAGTGGCTTTATTAAAAGGCCGTTCAAACTATTTATGTGTAGATCGTCTTAGTCGCCAAATAACAGAAAGTCATGGTGATCATTCTGATCCGGTGATGTTGAGTTTATTGATTAAAACTCGACAATGGTCATCAGCCTCTAAAACGGGAGATCTGGGGGAATGTGAAGATATTGCTGAAGATAGCCCAGTGATTCCAATGATCACCTCAACCAATGATAATTGCCTTGGTCGAGAATGTCCGTCTTATGATGACTGCTTTGTGGTTAAAGCACGTCGTAAAGCGATGGAAGCTGATATCGTGGTCGTTAACCATCATCTCTTCTTAGCTGACCTTGCTATTAAAGAAACCGGCTTTGGTGAGCTCATCCCTGAAGCTGAAATGTTTATTTTTGATGAAGCACATCAGATTCCTGATATTGCGAGTCAATATTTTGGTCAAAATCTATCGAGCCGCCAGTTAATTGAATTAGCAAAAGATATTGAAATTGGCTATCGCACCGAAGCGAAAGATATGCGCCAACTGCAAAAGGCAGCGGCACGTTTACAACAGGCGGCGTTTGAAATGCGGATTATTTTAGGTGATCCCGGTTTTCGTGGTAATTGGCGTGAAGCTTCAAAAACTCCCGCGGTACAACGTGAACTGGTTCGACTCAATGATGCCCTTGATTTAATTTATGACGTGCTTAAATTAGCGTTAGGGCGCAGCCAGTTATTAGATGCGGCCTTTGAACGAGCGACATTGTTAAAAGCTCGCTTAAAACGAGTAATGGATACCAGCATTATGGGGTATTCGTATTGGTATGAGTGCACACCACGCCAATTTAGTTTAAACATTACGCCATTATCTGTAGCTGATAAATTCAGTGAACGTATGGCAGAACAAAAAGGGGCGTGGATTTTTACTTCAGCAACCTTGGCTGTTGATGATGATTTTAGCCATTTTAGCCACCGCTTAGGGCTGCAACCTAAACAACAATTTTCATTAGAGAGTCCCTTTGATTACGCAACTCAGGCTTTGCTGTGTGTTCCTCGGCATTTACCTGAGCCTAATAGCTATGGATTAGCTGATAAGCTCGTAGAGATGTTAACTCCTGTGATTGAAGCTAATGGCGGCCGTTGTTTCTTTTTGTGTACCTCACATCAAATGGTACGAGATCTTGCCGAGGGTTTTCGTGCTCGGCTAGATTTACCCGTATTAGCACAAGGCGAAACCAGCAAACAAAAGCTGCTAGCGGAATACCTTGAACGAGGTAATGCATTATTAGTTGCGACGGGGGCATTTTGGGAAGGTATTGATGTTAGAGGCCAAGCCCTTAGCTGTGTTATCATAGACAAATTACCGTTTACAGCACCTGATGACCCATTATTAAAAGCACGTATTGAAGATTGTCGTCTTCGTGGTGGTGATCCCTTTGCTGAGGTACAAGTGCCTGATGCTGTGATCACCTTAAAGCAAGGTGTTGGTCGTTTGATTCGTGATACTCAAGATAAAGGGGTATTAGTGATTTGCGATAACCGTTTAGTCACCCGTGCTTATGGCGCTGTATTTTTGAGAAGTTTACCGCCAATTCCACGCACACGTAGTGTTGTCGGAGTTAGCGAATTTTTGTCGAGTTTAACGGATATGAATCTATCTGTTGCTGACGATACCCAACATTCAGAGGCTTGAATGAGCACCAAAATTCTGGCAGTAGATACTGCAACTGAAAACTGTTCTGTCGCACTTATGATCGGCGATGATGTTATTTCTCGCTGTGAATATGCTCCTCGTGAGCACACGACGAAAATTTTACCGATGATTGATGCGGTACTTGCTGAAGCTGGTGTTAAGCTGAAGCAGCTTGATGCATTAGCATATGGTCGTGGCCCGGGTAGCTTTACCGGCGTTCGTATTGGTATTGGTATTGCACAAGGACTGGCCTTTGGTGCTAACTTACCGATGATTGGAGTGTCTACTTTAGCGGCAATGGCGCAAGGTACGTTCCGTTTACATCAAGCTGATCATGTATTGACGGCGATTGATGCACGCATGGGGGAGCTTTACTGGGGGCAATACCAGCGTAAAAATGATGGTGATTGGCTATTATTGGGCAATGAGCAAGTGATTGCTCCTGATGCTTTATTAGCGAACGTACAAGCTGACACCCATACATGGTTAACGGCAGGTACTGGTTGGGAAGCATATCCTGAACTACTTAATCAATTACCATTGCAAGCGCAACTAGGTAGCGTGTTATATCCCGATTCACAAGATATGGTACATCTAGCTAAATACGCTTTTGCTCGCGGTGAAATCGTTGCTGCAGAGGCCGCAAGCCCCGTTTATTTACGTGATACTGTGACATGGAAGAAATTGCCTGGTCGTGAGTAGTATCAATCGACACCGCATTGTCTGTAATGACTGATGCTATCGTGAAAATAAAAAACGAAGAGTGACAGTCATGCTGATCACTCTTCGTGTTTTTTATACCCAAATCCTATCTGCTAAGATTTTCTCTTCTACGATGACAACTATAATTCTAGGCATCAAATCACCCTTATTGGTGTTTCTTTACCCTTGCTAACACTAGCTGTGGCTGCATTTACTTTTCTTTTTATTATTTTAATGCCTGTATTATTGATGGTGTTAGATTTCCTATTACCTCGGTCGAGATAGGAATTAAGTAGTGAGATATGTTATTTTTTGTCGAGTTATTAAACAAATGTGTGGAGGTTTTAGATGTTTGGTAAGCTATTTCTTGGGGTGATATTAGTGTTTATGGTAGGCTGCGCGAGCTTACCTGCAACGTTAGTAACGAAATCGAAAGATCCAATTACTGATTTAACAGTTATTCTGCAACATCCACAGGCGAATAAAGGTAAAGATGTTCGTCTTGGTGGTGTTATTGCTTCGATTCGTAATGAACAGCAGCAAACACGTATTGAAATGGTTGCGATGCCATTAACGGCTGACGGTCGTCCTAAGTTACATGCACAATCTCAAGGGCGTTTTATCGCCTATGTTGATGGTTTTCTAGAGCCTTTAGAATATGCCAAAGGCCGTCTATTGACGGTTGCTGGGCAATTTTCTGGTGATGAGCAGGGGAAAATAGGGCAGTACCCATATACTTTTCCTGTCGTGCACGTATTTGGCGAGCAATTATGGAAAGTACAACAACAAGTACAATTAGATGACCCTTTTTGGACACGCCAACCTTGTTATTCATTTAATTGTGACCGATGGGGTAATGATTTAATGATGTCTAATTTTGGGGTTAACGGCCGAATTGTTGAACGAGTAGTACTATAACCGTCATGAAAGAGATCACGCTGACGTTAGCAGAGTATAACCTTGCCGCTTATAGCAGTATTGATGTCACTACGGTGATGAGTACCTCAAAACCTTTATTGGTGCTATTACATGGTTGGCAAGATAATGCCGCTACGTTTGCATCACTATGGCCGTTATTAATAACTGATTATGAGGTTATTGCGCTTGATTGGCCAGGACATGGCAAATCGGATTATAAAAGTGCCGATAATTATTACCATTTCGTTGATTATATTGATGATTTACATCAAGTGATTACGCAGCTTAAACCAACAAAAGTACATCTTATCGGTCATTCACTTGGCGCTATTGTTGCGGGATGTTATGCCGCAATATTTCCTGAATATGTCGATAAAATAGTCTTAATTGAAGGGTTGTCGCCATTAACTGAACCTTCGCAAATGGCAGCTGAACGGTTACGAATGGGTATCATAAGTCGACAGCGTTATCGTCGACAGCAACAGCGTTTACAGCAGCGTTCAATGGCAACATTTGAAGAAGCCGTAGCGCTTCGTGCAAACGTGAATCGATTACCGGCATCATTACTTGATGCTGTCGTCAAGAGGGCGACAATTGAGCGTGATGGACGTTGGTATTGGCGTCATGACCCTCGTCTTCGTTGTGATTCTTTATATCGAATGGCACAACAACATGCACAGGCTTTGTTAAGTCGTATTCAAGCTCCTGTATTATCTATTATCGGTGAAGATGGCTACGCGACATTACGTCAGTGTGATGTTAATGGATGGGGTATTAACGATTTTACCCAAGTGATGGTGTTCGGGGGACATCATTGTCATTTACAAAGTTCGAATGATGTTTATCGTCATATTCGAGCCTTTATCCCCACTCAATTAGATTAATTATTGATTTATCTTTGGCATCAACAGATATCGCCATTGTGCAATATTCAATTTTTAATCCAAAATTAAATATGCGGTAGTGCCGTTATAACGAATTATATTATTTATAGCATTACCGTTTTGTGAAGTTGATAGGCGCGCACCGCAGTCTAATTTTAAAGGAGAGTGCACGTGGATAAGGTTTGGCTTAGCCGCTATCCGGACGATGTACCGGCAGAAATTAACCCGGATGAATATTCATCTTTGGTCGACATGTTTGAACAATCTGTACGTAAATACGCAGATCAGACGGCATTTATCAACATGGGGCAGGTCATGACCTTCCGTAAGTTGGAAGAGCGTAGCCGTGCATTTGCTGCATACTTACAAAATGAGCTTAAACTGCAAAAAGGTGATCGTGTTGCTGTTATGATGCCAAATTTATTGCAATATCCGATTGCATTGTTTGGTATTTTACGCGCAGGTTGTGTGGTGGTGAATGTTAATCCGCTTTATACACCACGAGAATTAGAGCATCAACTTAACGACTCTGGCGCAAAAGCCATTGTTATTGTTTCTAATTTTGCTCACACGCTAGAAGCTGTAGTGAAGAATACGTGTGTTAAGCATGTTATTTTGACCAGCCTTGGTGATCAATTATCGCGTCCGAAGGGAACATTAGTTAACTTCGTAGTGAAATACATTAAAAAAATGGTACCGTCATACCATTTGCCTCATGCAACCTCAATGCGTATTGCTTTACGCAAAGGGCGCAGAATGCAATATGTTAAGCCGTTTATTACTGGCGATGACATGGCTTTCTTACAATACACTGGTGGTACTACAGGTGTTGCTAAGGGGGCAATTCTTACTCACCATAATATGGTGTCTAACGTGATGCAGGCAAAAGGGGCTTATGGTCCTGTATTAAGTGAAGGTCGCGAATTAATCGTGACTGCACTGCCGTTGTATCATGTGTTTGCATTAACTGTTAACTGTCTACTGTTGTTGGAAATGGGTGGTCAAAATTTATTGATTACTAATCCTCGTGATATTCCAACATTTATCAAAGAATTACAACGCTACCCGTTCTCAGCCATTACTGGTGTTAATACGTTATTTAATGCGTTAGTGAATCACCCTGATTTCCATAAATTAGACTTTAGCAACTTACACCTTTCTGTTGGTGGTGGCATGGCGGTTCAACGTGCTGTTGCAGAAAAGTGGCAAAAAATCACGGGTAACTATTTACTTGAAGGGTATGGTTTAACGGAATGTTCACCGCTAGTTGCAGCTTATCCGTATAATCTAACTTATTATAATGGATCTATTGGCTTGCCTGTTCCTTCAACTGAAGTTCGTATGGTTGATGATGAAGGCAACGTTGTCGGTATCGACCAAGTTGGTGAGTTACAAGTTCGTGGCCCTCAAGTAATGAAAGGCTACTGGCAACATCCTGAAGCGACCAAAGAAGTGTTAACCGATGATGGTTGGCTTTCAACGGGTGATATCGTCAAATTTGATGATGAAGGCTTCTTGCATATTGTTGATCGTAAAAAAGACATGATTCTTGTCTCTGGGTTTAATGTTTACCCAAATGAAATTGAAGATGTTGTGGCACTACACGATAAAGTATTAGAAGTGGCTGCGATTGGTCAAGCACATGATGTGTCAGGTGAAGTGGTAAAACTTTGTGTGGTTAAACGTGATGATAGTTTAACGCGTGAAGAATTAATTGCTCATTGCCGACAGCATTTAACTGGCTATAAGATTCCTAAAATTGTTGAATTTATGGATGACTTACCAAAGACTAACGTTGGTAAAATTTTACGTCGTGTCTTACGTGAAGAGTCAGATAAAAAAGCGCAACAAACCACGAAGTAGTGTCTTTACTGACATAAAATAAATGTCGGTTTGATAAAATAGTAGCAACTGATTGTGCTAGCACGTATCTAATGCCGGCTTTTATGCCGGCATTTTACTATAAAATATTTAATTGGCTCTAAAACGGGGTCGTTCTGTCATAAAAAGGTACATTGTGAATTTCGAGATTGTTACAACAACTGAGCAGCTTCGCCTACGGTGTGAGTCAGCACGTCAGCATACAGCTGTTATGCTTGATACTGAATTTGTACGTACGCGAACGCTTTACCCTCGTTTAGGGCTTATTCAACTATTTGATGGTGAATATTTGTCACTCATTGACCCGCTTAATGTTGAAGATATGGAGCCATTATGGGCATTGTTGCGCGATCAGTCTGTGATTAAAGTGCTGCACGCTTGTGGTGAAGATCTTGAAGTATTCCAGTACCATGCGGGTTGCTTGCCTGTACCAATGCTTGATACTCAAATTATGGCGGCTTTTTTAGGCCATGGTATCTCAACTGGGTTTGGTGCGTTAGTTAAAGAGTATGTGGGTGTTGAGCTTGATAAAGGTGAGGCTCGTACTAATTGGCTCGCTCGTCCATTGACTGACAAACAGTTAGATTATGCCGCTGCTGATGTGCATTACCTTAAGCCATTATACGAAACGCTATTGGCTAAAGTTGAAGCTGCTGGGTATATGGAAGCTTTACAGCAAGAATGTAATGCAATCATGTTACGTCGAACAAAAGTACTTGATCCTAATAAAGCGTATCTTGATATTAAAAATGCTTGGCAATTAACACCAAAGCAATTGGCTATATTACAGCAACTGGCAGCTTGGCGTGTTCGTGAAGCAAGAAAGCGTGATATTGCACTTAACTTTATTGTTAAAGAATTACATTTGTGGAAATTGGCTCGTTTAGAAATAACTTCGCGTTCAGTGCTTGAAAAAGAAGGCTTTGAGCCGATGGAAATTCAGCGTCATGGTAACCGTTTATTAAAAATGGTACACGATTGTGATGCGATTAATTACAAAGATTACCCGAAGGCAATTGAACGTTTGGTTGATTTTCCTGGCTATAAACAAATGGTCAAACGTTTAAAAGATGTGGTGACAGACGTTGAATTAACAACAGGATTAGCTCCTGAATTTTTAGCGTCTAAAAAGCAAATTCACCAATTA
This sequence comes from Photobacterium sp. S4TG1, assembly GCF_036040035.1. NCBI lineage: Bacteria > Pseudomonadati > Pseudomonadota > Gammaproteobacteria > Vibrionales > Vibrionaceae > Photobacterium > Photobacterium sp. S4TG1. The sequence goes on along the minus strand of NZ_JAYXUH010000001.1, from coordinate 415,605 downwards.
CTTTCATGGGCATGGAAATATCAACGTGCAGATGAAAAGCGCCCTGAAATGCTAAAAAACTGGCGTCAGGGTTTATTTGAATCTCGTGTCTTAGCAATACTGGATGAAAACTGAGCCATGCGCGTAACGATATAAGTTAAGCGATAGTTTAATCGATAGTAAAAATAAAGAATAAAAAGCCCCGCTAAGTATCACTTAGCGGGGCTTTATTATTTTTCTTCGTCAGGTAACGTGACGTTAAGTTCTAGTACCGATAACTCATCGCCGTTATGGTCTAGATTTACTGAAACATGTTCTGGGTTAATTTGAACATATTTGCTGATAACAGCTAAGATATCGCGTTTTAGCTGTGGAAGGTAGGCCGGAGATGCTTGTCCAGCACTACGTCTTTCAGCAACAATAATTTGTAGCCGTTCTTTTGCTACATTTGCAGTTTTCGCTCTTTTCGGGCGGAAAAACTCAAGCAGTGCCATAGCCACTTAGCCTCCAAATAGACGTTTTAGGAAGCCTTTCTTTTCTTCTTCTAAGAAGCGGAAAGGACGTTCTTCACCAAGTAGACGTGCAACAGTGTCTTCATAGGCTAGTCCTGCATCGGAATCTTTATCAAAGATAACAGGTTCACCTTTGTTAGATGCATTCAATACTGCTTGGCTTTCTGGAATAACACCAAGCAATGGAATATGAAGAATTTCTTCAACATCTTGTACACTTAGCATTTCACCTTGATTAACGCGCGCAGGATTGTAGCGTGTAAGTAAAAGGTGTTGTTTAACCGGTTCACGGCCTTTTTCTGCACGACGAGACTTTGAATCTAGAATACCTAGAATACGATCAGAGTCACGAACTGAAGAAACTTCAGGGTTCGTGGTAACAATCGCTTCATCTGCAAAATACAGCGCCATTAGGGCACCTGTTTCGATACCAGCAGGTGAGTCACAGATAATAAAATCAAAACCCATTTTTGCTAGTTCTTTAAATACTTTTTCGACACCATTACGAGACAGCGCGTCTTTATCGCGTGTTTGTGAGGCTGGCAATACAAAAAGGTTATCAACACGCTTATCTTTAATTAACGCCTGACTTAGATTTGCTTCGCCATTAATAACATTAACGAAGTCATAAACGACACGGCGTTCACAACCCATAATGAGATCGAGATTACGCAGGCCGATATCAAAATCGATAACTGCAGTTTTTTTACCGCTCAGTGCTAGACCAGATGCAAGAGCAGCACTTGATGTTGTTTTACCAACGCCGCCTTTACCTGAGGTAACAACGATAATTCGTGCCATTTACTCAATTCCTTCTTAAAACTTTTATAAAGCTAGGTGTTCTATACTGAGATTATTGTCTTCAAGAGATATGACAACACCTTTGCCCCAAAACTCTTCCTGAATGTTATCACTCAGCCAGTAGTTTCCCGCAACAGAAATTAGTTCAGATTGTAAGTTTTGACAGAAAATTGTCGCACTTTGCTCACCATTTGCACCCGCAATAGCGCGCCCACGTAGTGTGCCATAAATATGGATACAACCATCGGAAAGAATTTCCGCACCAGCACTGACATTACTGAGAATAACGAGATCACGATTACGAGCATAAATTTGTTGCCCAGAACGAACCGGAGTACGAATAATTAACGTTGGTTCTTTATCTGTACTTACTGGGGTATCTAATGTTTCAGCTAAAAATTCAGATGGCTCGTCTTTAACCGGTCTTGCCGCATTCATAATAGCAAAACCAGCCGCTTTTGCTTGTGTTTGCTGTGTTTTATTTTTACAACCACCAATACCGACAGGGATCATACCTGCATCGATCACACCTGCTTTTAGTTGTTCAAAATTAATATCAGCGTCAACTTGTGATATATCAATAACAACAGGTGCAGAAGCAAAAAAATTTGGTGCAAGTTCAACTTTGTCTTTTAGCTGATTAGTTACTTTACTAATGTCATTATCAACTAAATGAAGAGCAGAGAGCGTGAACGAGCTCCCTTTTAGTTCAGCTATCTTGGTCATAGGTATATTATGGCTAAGATTTTAAATTAACCATTTAGTTCATTATCACAAAGGTACTAGCATGGTATATTTACTCGCGGTTAGGGGCAAGCTATCCTTGCGCTGACGTTGGTTTTTCAGACAAACTTCTCACACAATTAACTTAAAACTGAGTCAATAGTGAATGATTGCTTGTAATCTTGCTCTGAAATGTATGGCGCATAAATGAAATAGGCTAATTATATGTTGTGTTCAATCTACAAAAGTTTAAAAAAAGACAATACTTATCTCTACATTAATAAAAAAGATGATTTTGCGGACGTGCCCGCACAATTAATGTCGACATTTGGCAAGCCTCAATTTGTTATGGTAATCAAGTTAGAAGGTAGAACATTGGCATTGGCTGATGTTGAAAAAGTGAAAGAAGCATTGGGTAGTGTGGGCTTTTATTTGCAAGTACCGCCACCTGTGACTAATTTATTAGAACAATATAAGGCTGATAAAGCCGCTAAATAATAAAATAAGGCCATTATGTATAAGCGTTTGATATCGATTTTTGTTGCCATCGGGGTTGGAATGTCCTCTTCTGCATTTGCAAGCGAAGAAGGATTTGATGCCTATGTAAATAAATTAAAAGTAGAAGCGCGTGAGAAGGGTATTTCTGAACCGATAATCGGTGCTGCATTTAACGGTATTAAATATACAGCGCACGCTGTTAAAGCTGATAATAATCAACCTGAAAAGAAACTGTCATTAGAGCAATATATTACTCGTGCAGTACCTGATTGGAAAGTAAAGCAAGCTAATCGACTTTATCAACAAAATAAACCCGCGTTAGAACGTATTGGTAAACAATATGGAGTCCAACCGCGGTTTATTGTCGCCTTATGGGGTGTAGAGAGTAATTTTGGTAAGATTCAAGGCAATTATAATGTTGTTGAAGCATTAGCAACATTGGCTTATGACGGCCGTCGTGAGGCGTTATTTCGCAAACAAGTTATGGCAGCATTAGAAATATTACAAGATGGCCATATTACGATTGATGATATGAAGGGGTCTTGGGCCGGTGCTATGGGTCAATGCCAATTTATGCCAACTTCTTATCTTACTTATGCTGTTGATGGTGACGGTGACGGTAAAGCGGATATTTGGAATACCAAAGCGGATGTTTTTGCTTCTGCCGCGAATTATTTAAAACTTTCTGGCTGGAACAGTGAATATACGTGGGGACGCCCAGTTAAGTTGTCACAAGTATTAGCTGATAGTTATGAAGGCACAGAAACAGAAAAAGGAAAGACATTGTCAGAGTGGCAACAATTAGGTGTAATGAGTAACAGCCATGGTGCATTACCCGCTGCTGATATTCAAGCATGGCTAATTCAGCCCGATGGCGGTGAGGGTAAATCCTATCTTATATATGAAAACTATCGAACATTACTTAAGTGGAATCGTTCGCATTATTTTGCTTTAGCAGTAAGTGCATTAGCAGACCGTATTCTATAACACGTTATTATTAGATCTGTATACAAGTTTAATGAATGATAAAAAAGCTAGGCATTAATGTCTGGCTTTTTTTATTTGGCATTATTACGAATATAAATATTATTTTATTCTTGATGGGGATATTTATGAGCGAAATAGTAATCGTAATATTGATAATAGATATAAAAAAAGCCTAAACAAGTTAGGCTTTTTTATTTAAATATTTAGATTAGATTTCAAACTCTTCAAGAGCTTGTCCATCATCTAATGCTTTCTTTAGCGCGCTAGGTGTACGGCCTTGGCCTGTCCATGTTTTTTCATCGCCATTTTCATCGATGAATTTATATTTAGCAGGACGAGTAGCACGCTTAGCTTTTGGTGCTTTTGCTAAGCTTGCTAGCAATTCTTCTGGGTCAATACCGTCAGCTAATAGCATTTCACGATATTGAGCTAGTTTTTCATTACGCTCATTTTCTTTTGCTTGTTCTTCAGCTTCAGCTTCTGAACGTTCAGTAACAACTGTTGTTAGTTTATCCAACGCTTCTTCAAGTTGCTCTAGTGTATATTCACGCGAAAGTGCGCGTAGGCTTCGAAGGTTTAAAAGCGCTTTCATTGCATCAGACATTTTATATTTCCTGTTATTTTTAATTAACTGTAAATAATAATAGCAGCATTAAAACATTTTTTGCAATAGTAATACTTTTATACATTACGTGTAAAACATTTTAATCATTTCTTTATTTAAAAAATAGTTATATTCGGTATATGAGGCTATTTATAAAATGATTCTTCATTAATAGTATAAATACGAGCCAAATAGTTTTGGTTATTGTTACTGCTCTTTATATGTTAAATGATAATAAAATTTAAAATGTTATACCACTTCGTTATTGCTGAACGTTTATGGTTGTTACCAATTCATTTGTGATATCTATTGTTAATGATTTTGACTTATGGTGTTGCAAACTTGAATCGTTTACGTAGAATGTTTTATTACATCTTTAATGATAAGGGTAGAGGTGCATTGTTTATTAGTAACTAATATGAGGGTGATACCGACGACTATTAGTGAAAGGAGTCAATGCCGAAGTAAGATGCATATTATCAAATATTCTTACTGGGGTTACATTGAATAAGTGTAATACTGCCATAGTAGATAAAGATATAACTATGGAGCGCTACTGTAGAGGCTGGGAAGGCTAACCTTCTTTCTATATACTCAATTGAATATGCCATCATGGTTATATCTAACAGTAGATCTTCTAACCAGAATTGGTTGTCGTAGAGATTATAAACTTTGATAGATTATTCCCACTCATTAACATCCATTATTCCGCCACTAGTCGCACTTGGCTTGGCGATTTTAACACGTAGAGTTTTATTGTCTTTAGGTACAGGTGTTGTGCTTGGAGCATTATTTCTTAATGATTTTTCTTTCACTAATACAGCGTCCTATCTTGCTACATCAATCAAAGGGTTATTCATTGCAGATGATGGCATTAATACTTGGAACATGAGTATTGTGCTGTTTTTAATCTTGCTCGGGATGACCACTGCCTTATTAACACTGTCTGGTGGCACCCGTGCTTTTGCTGAATGGGCACAGACAAAAATAAAGACCAAGCGTGGGGCAAAACTTTTGGCCGCTTTTTTAGGGGTATTCATTTTTGTCGACGACTATTTTAATAGCCTTGCGGTTGGTTCTATTGCTCGACCAGTGACTGATCGTTTTCATGTGTCACGCTCAAAATTAGCTTATATCCTTGATTCAACGGCAGCACCAATGTGTGTATTAATGCCAGCATCGAGTTGGGGGGCTTATATTATTACGCTTATTGGTGGCATATTAGTGACCCATGGTGTTACTGAATATACGCCATTAAGTGCCTTTATGACGTTAGCACCAATGAATTTTTATGCTATTTTTGCCTTAGCAATGGTTTTTGTTGTGTCATGGTTTCAGTGGGACATTGGCCCGATGAGAAAACATGAGATTGCTGCAAATCACGGCTGTGGTACGGATGAGGGGGGGGATGTTGATGATCAGGCGAAAGATTTAACAGAAGAGCTTGATATAAAAGAGAGCTTACAAGGCCGTGTTGGTGATTTAGTGTGGCCAATTATTATTCTTATTATCGCCACGTTCTTCTTTATGGTGTTTACGGGCTATCAAGTTCTTATCTCTGAAGGTAAACCGTTTTCATTATTAGGCGCTTTTGAAAATACCAATGTTGGTCAAGCACTATGTCTGGGTGGTGGCTTTGGTTTAATTGCTGCTATTATTCCTGTATTTCGTCAGCGTATTGCCGCCAAAGAGATCAGTAATACACTTTGGGTTGGCGCAAAATCAATGTTTGGTGCGATTTTAATTTTATTATTTGCATGGAGTATTGGTGGCGTTATTGGCGATATGAAAACAGGTCAATATTTATCAACGCTTGTTCAAGGCAATATTAATCCTGCATTATTACCAATGATCTTGTTTTTGTTATCAGGCATTATGGCATTCTCAACCGGTACTTCATGGGGAACGTTTGGAATTATGTTACCTATTGCCGGTGATCTTGCTGGTGCGACCGAAATTAGCCTAATGTTACCTATGCTTGCAAGTGTGCTTGCTGGATCTGTATTTGGTGATCACTGTTCTCCAATATCAGATACGACGATATTGTCTTCGACAGGTGCACGCTGTCATCATATTGATCATGTGGCAACTCAATTACCTTATGCATTATCTGTTGCTGTTATTGCTGCAATTGGATTTTTAACTTTAGGGATTACAGATTCATTGGCGTTAGCATTTTTAGTGGCAACGGTAGCCTTTATATTAATGTGTTTCGTTTTATCATGGTTGTCGAGTCGCCCCATAAAAGCAACAGGGTTACGTTAATATCCCATGTTATTAAAATAACCCAATGGATGTAAATTGAACCAGTTAATGAAGATTAGCTGGTTTTTTTATAGTAACAATAACAGTTGTTGACCTAGGTGCTTTTCATTGACGGCAATTTTATGTAGCATCTGCGCGTTTTTTAAATGTAATTCGTATGACTAGGAAAGCTAATGGCCCAAATGTATTTCTATTACTCAGCAATGAATGCTGGGAAATCGACCACATTATTACAATCATCATTTAACTACCGTGAGCGCGGCATGACGCCAATTATTTTTACGGCGGCGATTGATGATCGTTTTGGTAAAGGTAAAGTTAGCTCTCGCATTGGGTTACAAGAAGATGCTGAATTATTTAATTCGACAGATGATTTGTATCAGAGATTAATCAATTTTTCGAACGCAGGTAAAATTGACTGTGTGTTAATTGATGAATGCCAATTTTTAACGAAAGAGCAAGTTTATCAATTGACTGAAGTGGTCGATAAATTAGATATTCCTGTTTTATGCTACGGATTACGAACAGATTTTCTTGGCGAGTTATTTGAAGGTAGCCGTTATTTATTATCTTGGGCTGATAAATTAGTTGAATTGAAAACGATTTGTCATTGTGGTCGTAAAGCGAACATGGTTATTCGCCAAGATGCTGCGGGTAATGCTATTGCAGGTGGTAACCAGGTTGAAATTGGTGGTAATGATCGCTACGTATCAGTATGTCGATTACATTATAAAGAAGCTTTAGGTCGTTAATTTTAAGGCTTAATCTCGTTTTATATACACAGAAAGCCAGCTGAATTTTAGCTGGCTTTTGTTTTATTGGAGCTAATAAGACTATTCTTTCTTATTATGACGCTCTTGTAGTTTATCGGTGACATCAGACAGTGACAAACCTTGATCTTGAAGCAGTACAAGTAGGTGATAGATCAAATCCGCTGACTCACACACTAATTCCGCTTTGTCACCCGACGTTGCCGCAAGCGCGACTTCAACGCCTTCTTCGCCCACTTTTTGCGATATACGCTTGGTGCCACGGGAATAGAGGCTAGCGGTGTAGGAAGAGTCAGGATCTGCACCTTTACGACTCGCCAAAAGTTGCTCAAGTTGATGAAGGAAAACCAGTGACGGTGGTTGTGCACCGCTTTTATCATTATCGAAACAGGTGGTCGTGTTTAAGTGGCAAGTTGGACCAATCGGATCGACTTGAATTAATAATGTATCTTGATCACAATCGAGCTTAATACTTTTTAGGCGTAATACATTGCCTGATGTTTCACCTTTAGTCCATAACCGATTTTTTGTACGTGACCAAAAAGTAACTTGCTCCGTTGCCAATGTTTTTGCTAATGCTTCATCATTCATATAGCCCAGCATTAATACTTGGCCACTATTACTATCTTGAATAATAGCAGGGATTAATCCGGCTACTTTTTCCCAATCAATAGATGTTGTTAAACTCATAGTCGAATCTCCAGCTGTTGTTGTTTTAGGTAGTGCTTTAACTCACCGATATTAATGATTTGCTTATGAAACACCGACGCTGCCAGTGCGCCATCAACATTGGCGAGTTGAAAAGCATCACGAAAGTGTGACATTTCACCCGCGCCGCCAGAGGCAATTAAAGGCACGTTACAGACATTGCGTACCATGTTGAGTTGTTCTAAATCGTAACCATTACGCACACCATCTTGGTTCATCATATTTAATACAATTTCACCTGCACCACGACGTTGGACTTCTTCAACCCAAGCACGTGTTTGCCATTGAGTGGCTTGAGTGCGGTGTTCATCACCCGTAAATTGATATACCTGATATTGACCTGCTTCAGCATCAAAATAGGAGTCAATACCGACAACGATACATTGCACTCCGAACTTGTCTGCGAGTGTGGTGATTAATGACGGATCAGTTAGTGCTGGTGAATTGATAGAAACTTTATCTGCGCCAAATTGAAGAATACGGCTCGCATCTTGTGCTGATTTAATACCGCCAGCAACACAAAATGGAATATCAATCACTTCAGCAACGCGTGAGACCCAGCTTTTATCAACCACTCGACCATCACTTGAGGCGGTAATATCATAAAAGACCAGTTCGTCAGCGCCTTCTTCTGCGTAACGTTGTGCCAGTGGTACAATGTCGCCAATGATTTCATGATTACGAAATTGAACCCCTTTAACCACTTGGCCATCGCGAACATCTAAACAAGGAATAATACGTTTAGCTAGCATGTGTTCTCCTTAGCGATTCCAACAAGCAAATGCTTGCTCAGCGGTAAATTTACCGTCTAATAACGCCCGTCCTACGATGACGCCAGCAACCCCTGAGTTTTTTAAGGCTGCAATATCTTCAAGTGAGCCAATACCGCCAGAGGATTGAAATTGAACTTGTGGATATTGACGACAAAGATCGACATACAATTCGACGTTTGAACCAGCGAGAGTGCCATCACGTGAAATATCAGTACACAAGACGTGCTTCAATCCTACTTTTAGAAAGTCTTCAAGTAATGTTTCAATGGTGACACCGGAGTCTTCTTGCCAGCCCGATACCGCAACAATTCGGTTACCATTGCCATCAATATTAATATCAAGGGCTAATATAATATGTTCAGCGCCGTATTTTTCGATCCAGCCTTTTACCATTTCCGGTTGTTTCACGGCAGTTGAGCCAATAACCACCCGCTGCGCGCCTGCATGGAGTAAATCACTAACATCTTGTTCGCTGCGCACTCCGCCACCAATTTGAACATTGGCTGGCGTACTTGCCAATAATTGACGAATAAGTGTCAGTTGGCGTGCTTGGGTGTTTTTAGCGCCAGTTAAATCAACCAAGTGAAGCCAGTTGGCGCCAGCTTGATGATAAACGGCAAATTGTTCTGTCGGGTTAACGTTATATTCAGTCACTTGTCCGTAATCGCCTTGAAATAGGCGCACAACTTGACCATCGATTAAGTCTAATGCGGGAATAATCATCACATGTCCTTTGTATGGTTATTGCTAATTTTTATAGTTCTAAGAAGTTCTTTATCAGTTGCGCGCCCGCTTTACTTGAGCGCTCTGGGTGAAATTGCACCCCATAATAATTGCCATTTTGTACCGCAGCTGTAAATGGATGCCCATATTCTGTGGTCGCAATGGTCATGCCGCCTTGATTATCAGTATGATCAAATACAGGCATGGCGTAGCTATGAACAAAATAGAAATAACTTCCCGCTGGAATATCTTTAAATAGCGGGTGATTTGACTGTGGTGTAATTGTATTCCAGCCCATGTGAGGTAAAGGTAATGCGGGTGCGTTCATTTTCTCAACAATCGCATCACAGATCCCTAAGCAAGTGATTAACTCTGTGCCTTGGTAACCCTGTTCTTGAGACTGTTTTCCTAAGAGTTGCATACCGAGGCAGATACCGAGCAATGGTTTGGTTACTTGTTTGACAAGTGCAATGAGATCACGTTGTTCAAGGTTATACATCGCCTCACTGGCAGTACCTACACCGGGTAAGAACAGCTTATCTGCCGCTAAAACAACACATGGATCTTTACTAACTTCAACACGATAGCCTAAACGTTCAATGGCAAATTTAACCGAAGCTACATTGGCACAACCAGTATCAATAATAACGACTTGCTGATCTGCGTTGGTGATGGCTAATGCTGTCATTACAACACTCCTTTACTGCTTGGAAGCTCATTACCTTCCACTTTGATCGCTTGGCGCAGAGTTCGTCCAAAGGCTTTAAATAAACTTTCTACAATGTGGTGATCATTATTACCTGTTGATGATAAGTGCAGCGTACAGGCAAGAGTATCGGTCAATGAACGAAAGAAGTGAGGTACCATTTCCGTAGAAAGATCACCAACACGATCACGACTAAATATGGCATCAAATTTAAGGTAAGGACGACCAGACAAATCTAACGCACATTGTGCCAAGCATTCGTCCATCGGTAAGCTAAACCCAAATCGACCAATGCCACGTTTGTCACCAAGTGCTTGGCGTAATGCCTCACCTAAGGCAAGAGCAGCATCTTCAACACTGTGGTGGTCATCAATGTGTAAGTCACCATCAACCGTTAATTCCATTTGAAAACCAGCGTGAGTGGCGATTTGATCAAGCATATGATCAAAGAATCCTAATCCGGTTGAAATCGTATTGCCACCCGTTTGATCTAAATTCACTTTGACACGAATATTTGTTTCTTTGGTGGTACGAATTACCTCAGCGATCCGTGGCTTAGTGGTGAGATCGGTAACGATCTGTTGCCAGTTCATAGCTTGCGGATGGTATTGAATGCCACGGATAGCCATATTTTCTGCCAATTGAAGATCAGTTTGACGATCCCCAATCACAGCCGATGTTGCAAAATCAACACGACCCTGCTGTAAGTAGTCTTTGACTAAGCCCAACTTTGGCTTACGGCAGCTACATTGCTGGTGGTCAAAGTGAGGGCAGATCAATACATCACGAAAGTGAACGCCTTGTGAGCTGAAAATATTCATCATCATCGAATGTGGTGCATCAAAATCAGCTTGTGGGTAGCTATCAGTCCCTAGACCATCTTGGTTAGTGACCATTACTAAGCTATAGCCAGCATTTTGTAGTGCAAGTAATGCTGGAATAACATTTGGTTCAAATTGTAGCTTGTCTAATCGATCTACTTGAAAGTCTAGTGGCGGCTCAACAATTAAGGTGCCATCACGGTCGATAAATAGAATTTTTTCTTGGCTCACAATCAATGTCCTTATTGTTGTTGTAATTGACCACGAATAAACGCGAGGGTTTTTTCACATTCGTCACGGTTACCGACACTGATTCGAATACAGTTTTCAATCGGTGAACGACGCAAAATGATGCCGTTATCCCATAGCGAATTAAATAATGTATCGGCATCAGTAAATTTCACTAGTAGGTAGTTACCATAACCATCAAAGACAGTAACGCCGGGTAACATACTGAGGCCTGCTTGTAGGTAAGCGCGGTTAGCACATAGATCCAATACTTGAAATTTGGTTCGAGCACGACCTGCTGCGGATAGGGCTTGTACTGCAATTTCAGTTACAGGCACCGGCACCGGGTAAGGTGCAATGATTTTAAGCAGAATTTCAATGATTTCTTTATTAGCTAAGGTGAACCCACATCGTAATCCTGCCAGTGCAAATGCTTTAGATAAGGTACGTAGAATGACTAAATGTGGATAGGTGGCAAGTAAATCTTTGACACTATCTTGTAGACTAAAATCAATATAAGCCTCATCAATAACCACTAATGCTTTATCTGTCGTCATCTTTAATAAGGCAATAATATCGTTACGCGCCAATAAATTACCGGTTGGATTATTAGGGCTACAAGCAAACACGATCTTGACGTTATCAAGTTGCTCTGCAATGGCATTAAGGTCTAATTGCCATTTAGGCGTTAATGGTACAACTTTGGCGTTAACATCGTTGATCTCTGCACTAATGGCATACATACCGTAAGTGGGTGGACAATAGAGAATACTGTCGCAATTTGGCTCACAGAAAGCTTTAATGATCAGCTCAATGCCTTCATCGGCACCACGAGATGTTAAAACCTGCTGAGGATCAACGCCTGCGTAGTCAGCATAAGCATCGATCAGTGCTGGTGGTTGGCATTCGCTGTAGCGGTTTAATCCTGCAAGATTAATACTGTATTCATTGGCAAACGGTGATTCATTTGCATTAAGCCAAATATCACCTTTACCACCGAGACGACGGGCTGATTGGTAAGGGGTTAATTCACGCACGGTTTTACGGGCTAGTTGAGCTATGTTCATGATCAATTCTCTTGTTGTGCAGTTAATTTATTAACCCGAATAGTGACAGCGTGTTTGTGAGCGTCAAGGCCTTCAGCTTCTGCAATTGTGGTCACTGTTTTTGCAATACCAAGTAAACCGTCAGCAGATAATTCTTGTACTGTCATTCGTTTACTAAAATCGGCCAAACCAAGGCTTGAATATGTACGGGTATAGCCATAAGTCGGTAATACATGGTTAGTGCCTGAAGCATAGTCACCTACTGATTCGGGTGACCATTTACCTAAGAAAATGGAACCTGCATTATCGAGTAATGACACTAATTCTCTTGGCTCACAGGTTTGAACAATTAAATGTTCAGGGCCATATTGATTAGAAATTGCTACACATTGGTGCAATGTTTCGGTGACGATCAAAAGGCTAGATGTTAAAGCTTGTTGAGCAATATCAGCCCGTGTTAGTTGGCGCAATTGATTTTCAATCGCTGCTGCAGTTTGATTGGCAATAGTTTGGCTTGATGTGACTAAGATAACTTGTGAATCAGGCCCGTGTTCGGCTTGGCTTAATAAATCAGCGGCAATAAATTCAGGATCAGCTGTTTCATCGGCAATGACTAATACTTCAGAGGGTCCGGCTGGCATATCAATTGCTGCACCGTTGAAGTCATTACTGACTTGTCGTTTTGCTTCGGTAACAAAGGCATTACCTGGGCCAAAAATCTTATCAACACTGGCGATAGTGTCAGTGCCATAAGCCATTGCTGCTATGGCTTGTGATCCCCCAACGTTGTAAATAGCATCAATGCCACATAGTTTGGCAACATACAAAATTTCATCGGCAATTGGAGGTGGGGAACATAATACGATTTTACGACAACCTGCAATTTGAGCCGGCACACCTAACATTAATACGGTTGATGGTAATGGTGCACTGCCACCGGGAATATATAAACCCACAGCATTAACAGGACGCGTAACTTGTTCACAAATCACTCCTGCTTGTGTTTCAACGCGTAATGTTGGTTGTTGTTGTGCAAGGTGGAAGGTGGTGATATTACGATGTGCTTGCTCTAAGGATGCTTTCATATCATCACTTAATCGAGCACAAGCCGCATTAACGTCAGTTGTTGAAACAGCGAGTGTTGTAGGGCGAATACCATCAAATTTTTCGGTAAGCGTAAATAGTGCACCATCGCCTTGTTGACGGACTTGTTGAATAATGTCACTGACAATAGCCGTGATATTCGCGCTGTTATTTACAGCAGGGCGCGCCAACAGTTGTTGTTGCTGGTCTTTTGTGAGTGATTGCCATAGTACGGTTTTCATGACTTACTCCATCATTTTTTCAATGGGCAAGACTAAAATAGAGCTCGCACCTAACTCTTTAAGTTGTTCCATGGTTTCCCAGAACAGGTTTTCAGAGCTAACAAGGTGAATCGCAACACGGTTTTTATCATCAGCAAGGGGTAATACTGTTGGATCTTCAGCGCCGGGTAATAATTGCTTGATTTGATCAAGCCGGTCAGTGGGGGCGTGTAGCATGATGTATTTAGATTCTTTAGCTTGAATAACACCTTGCATACGGGTCAGTAGTCGTTCAATTAATGCTTGTTTGTCATTACTGATCGCCGCCATTGATTGAATTAATACAGCTTTTGAACGCAAAATCACTTCGGCTTCTTTTAAACCATTTGCTTCAAGGGTGGCACCCGTCGAGACCAAGTCACAAATGGCATCCGCCAAACCTGCGCGTGGTGCGACTTCAACAGAGCCATTGAGCATGCAAGTTGTAAATTGAACGCCGATATTGTCCATATAACGTTTGACTAACTGCGGGTAAGTGGTCGCAATACGTTTGCCATTGAGATCTTGATGACCGTTGTAGTCGGTATCTTTGTCTATTGCGATAGAAAGACGGCAACCACCAAAGTCCAATCGACGCAGTTTGAGGTAATCACTGGCTTCATTACGTGCAGCACGCTCAAGGCTAACTTCTTCGAGTTCATTTTCACCAATAACACCTAAATCAACCACACCATCCATGATCAAACCAGGAATGTCATCATCTCGAACCAGTAATAAATCAATTGGCATATTTTCAGCGTGAACGACTAAGCGTTCACCGACCATATTAAATTTAACCCCGCAGCGTTTAAGTAAGTCTTGACACTCCTTGCTAAGACGACCTTTTTTCTGAATCGCAATACGTAATCGTTGTGTTTGCATAGTTATATTCCTTGTCTAAATTCATTCAAATAATAAAAATTTCAGATTGAAAATTAGGTATTAAAAAACCCTCGAAAGAAGTTTCTTCCGAGGGTCTGAATGAGATATTCCGTTATGACCACTGGAAGAAAAAAAGCGTCTTCCAGGGTGAGGCGTATCCTCCCGAAAGACTAGTCAGGATGATGATGGTGTTGAGATAGAATCATTTGGATACGCATAAAAAGTTACTCAGTAAAATTGAACATTATTTGCTGTTGTCATTCACACTAACGAAGCTTGTTGTTTTTTGCAACAATAATTTAAGTAAAAATTTAAAATAAATGTTAATCAATTGTGTTGATGCGTAAGGGGAATGAAATCTAATGATTTAATGGTTAAGATTATGAACTTTAATGGATTATTTTATTTTTGAAAAGGGTGCGATAAGGGGGGATATTTTGAATGTAAAATATTTAAGGGTGTTTCCCCAATAGTGTAACAAGTATTGCATCAATAAAACTGATTTTTCGTGCTCAGTTTTATTGATGGATGATGTTAATGCGTTAGCTTAGCCACAGCATTTTTTATATTTTTTACCACTGCCGCATAGGCAAGGATCATTACGACCAACAGTTTTTGCAGTGGTTACTGGTTTTGGTGCCGAAGGTTGTTCACTTGGTGGTGGTTGAGGATATTCACCATCAATATAAAACCAATACTGCTGACCATTAATCGATTCTTGTACAAACCGAGATCGTTCTTGCAGAATGTATTCTTCCCCTGCTTCTTTATAGCAAGCTTTAAATTCAACAAAGCCTTGACCGTTAGCTGCGATTTCACTGTTCATCACTTCTAAACCAAGCCATGTAAGATTAATCGACTCAGCTATTGCTTCACGGTGATGTTCTGCTTCACAACTAGAATGATAAGTTTGCACCACAAAATCAACTAATCCCAATACATGGGCACTGTAACGCGCGCGCATAAGCTGCTCTGGGTGTGTTGCTGATGCATGATTAAGATGAATGGGCTTACAACACTCAACAAGTAGTTTTTGGCTGCCGCAAGGACATTCATTATGGTGTTTTGACATCTTTATTTAGCCGATTTTAGTCAAGAAATTAGGACTATTTTACGTTTTCATTATCTCAATTAGCAATCAGTGTTTATATTTACCGCAATATATTGAGTGAATCACTAAAACAATGGTAAGTCATCGCGTATAAGTACATAATATTTGTGGCTGGAATAATTGCCATTTGCAATGCACCTTTTGTGCTCCTCAAATAACTCTCTTTTTTAATAGTCGTTATGTCCATATTTACCTTGATACAAGCGGGATTGCTTGTTGGCGGTGGTATCTTTTGTTTGATGTTGTTTGCAGCATGGCGAAGAAATCACAAGCAGGAAGCTGATACACGTATTATTCCGATTGCGATTATCGGTGGCTTTGCACACTTTTGTGACACCTTAGGTATTGGCAGTTTTGCTATAATGACCTCTGGTTATAAGCAGTTTAAGCTTATTGATGATCAGCAATTACCAGGAACATTGAATAGTCAATCAGTCTTACCAACTGTGTTTCAGTCATTTATTTTTATGACTGCTGTTGCTGTTGATTCAGTGACGTTATTAAGCTTGGTCGTCTCTGCTTGCATTGGTGCTACCATAGGTGCGCGCTTAGTTTCTAGTTGGGACAGACAACACATTCGTATTGTAATGAGTGTCGCTTTGTTAATTGTGGCGAGTTTAATGCTTGCCGGCCAATTAAAGTTATTTCCATTAGGTGGTAGTAGTCTTGGCTTAAATGGCTGGAAATTAGTTATTGGAATTATTGGTAACTTTATCTTTGGCGCGTTAATGACCGTTGGTATTGGTCTGTATGCTCCCTGTATGGTAATGATTTACCTTTTGGGTATGAACCCATTGGCAGCTTTTCCGGTAATGATGTGTTCATGTGCGTTTTTGAGTTTCTTTTCATCAGCAAGCTTTATTCGTCATAATCGCTTTAATAGTCGTGCAACAGTTACCGTTGCTGTTGTTGGGCCGATCATGGTGATTATTGCGGCTTATTTAGTGAAATCGTTAAACATGCATGTATTAGCATGGTTAGTGTGTATTGTGGTGTTTTATACCTCGTTCACTATGTATCGCTCATGGCTTGCAGATAGAAAAGCGATATCTAATACTTCGCTAAAAGCACAATAAGTGTCGTGCTAATAAATGATCTGTATAAGAATTTATAGCAATAAAAAAGGTACGCATGGCGTACCTTTTTTTTGTTTATTATTTTGTGCTAGAGAGACTGAAATCACGGTTTTCTAGTTGATATCCATCAGGGTTATATACCAGCACCGAACCGTGATCATACCAATCACCAAGTACTATACGTTGTGCTGGAACACCATCAATATTAAGATCGTGGATATCAGGGCGATGTGTATGGCCATGAATCATTTGAGTGACATGTGCATCACGCATTACTTGTATCACTTCAGTTTGGGTAACATCCATAATCGATTGGCTTTTGGTTTGATTATTTTTACCGCTATTTTGACGGAATTTATCACCAACTTTAATGCGGTACGATAACGGTAATCGAGCAAATAACCATTGAATAACAGGATTGTGGACTTTTTTACGGTAGCGTTGATAGGCTTGATCTTCAATACATAGCGTATCACCATGTAAAATTAACGTTGGTGTACCATACAGATCAACCACCGTATGTTCAGGCAATAAGGTCATTCCCGTTTGACGACTAAATTGTTTACCAATTAAAAAATCACGATTGCCATGAATAAAATAACACGGGGTGCCAGCATCAGTCAGTGTTTTGAAAGCACATTTGACTTGCTGTAAGAAAGGGGAGTCTTCATCATCGCCGATCCACATTTCAAATAAATCCCCTAATACATACAAGGCATCTATATGGTGGGTTTCCTCGGCCATAAAGCGTAAGAAACAAGCGGTAATGTCAGGACGTTCAGCACTTAAGTGCAAATCTGAGATAAATAATGTGGTCATAAGTGATTAATAAAGGGCGGTAACTGACCGCCCTTTGCGAAGTATTAGTCTTCGATTGTTACGTTTTCAATGATAACGTCTTCAACTGGTACGTCATCGTGGTAACCGTTACGGCCTGTTTTTACTGCTTTGATTTTGTTTACTACATCCATGCCTTCAACAACAGCCGCAAATACACAGTAGCCCCAGCCGCTCATGTTTTCGCCTGTGAAGTCTAGGAAGTTGTTATCTTTTACGTTAATGAAGAACTGTGAGCTAGCAGAGTGTGGTGCGTTAGTACGCGCCATTGCTAATGTGCCTGTTTTGTTGCTTAGGCCATTGTTTGCTTCATTGTTGATTGTCGCGCGAGTTTCTTTCTCTTCCATACCAGGAAGCATGCCACCGCCTTGAACCATGAAACCATCAATAACGCGGTGGAAAATAGTGCCATTATAGAAACCGTCACGGCAGTATTGTAGGAAGTTAGCACATGTTACCGGTGCTTTATCTTCAAAAAGATTAATTTTGATGTCACCGAAATTTGTGTGAAGGGTAATCATGATTTTTTCCTTAAATGGAGTATTTTCTTTAAGTCTGAATATTAACTTACCTTAGCCGTGTCAGACAAACATTACCCGCTTAATCTGCATTAATTGCTAAAATAGCATCCATACTTGAATTTTCCTTGCGATCAAATGCTATAAAAGGTGTAATTACCGACAAATTCGAAACTAATGAGTAATGCTGAGACATGTTAAAGATCTATAATTCGCTCACACGACAAAAAGAAGTATTTACACCCATCCATCCTGGCAAAGTCGGTATGTACGTTTGTGGCGTTACGATCTACGATTTATGTCACATTGGACATGGTCGTACATTTGTCTCTTTTGATGTTGTGTCGCGTTATTTGCGTTACTCAGGCTACGATCTTACTTTCGTTCGTAACATTACTGATATCGATGACAAAATTATTAAGCGTGCTGCTGAAAATGGCGAAAGCTGTGAATCATTAACAGAGCGTCTAATTAATGAGATGCATACTGACTTTGATGCTTTAGGCATGAAACGTCCTGATGTTGAACCTCGTGCGACACAATTTATCGCTGAAATTATTGCGCTTTGTGAACGTTTAATTGAACGTGGTTTTGCGTATGTTGCTTCAAATGGCGATGTAATGTTTGAAGTGAGCAAATACGATGATTATGGTCGTCTTTCTAAGCAAGATCTTGATCAACTTCAAGCGGGCGCGCGAGTTGATATCGACATGGCAAAGCGTAGTCCATTGGACTTTGTTTTGTGGAAAATGTCGAAGCCTGGTGAGCCTACATGGGAATCACCATGGGGGCCTGGTCGCCCTGGCTGGCATATTGAATGTTCAGCAATGAACTCATCTATTCTTGGCGATCACTTTGATATTCATGGTGGTGGTTCAGACTTACAATTCCCTCACCACGAAAATGAAATTGCGCAATCATGCTGTGCTCACGATGGTCAATACGTGAACACATGGATGCACAGTGGCATGGTAATGGTTGATCGTGAAAAAATGTCTAAGTCATTAGGTAACTTCTTCACTATTCGTGATGTATTAAACCACTACGATCCAGAAACAGTACGTTATTTCTTAATGTCTGGTCATTACCGTAGTCAGCTAAACTACAGCGAAGACAATCTAAAACAAGCACGTTCTGCACTTGAACGTCTATACACGTCACTGCGTGGTTTGGATACCGCTGTTGAAGCCGCTGGTGGTGAAGAGTTTGTTGCTCGTTTTAAAGAAGCAATGGATGATGACTTCAATACGCCTGAGGCATATTCAGTATTGTTTGATATGACACGTGAGATCAATCGTCTTAAAACTGATGATGTTGCTGCTGCCTCTTTATTAGGTGCACGCATGCGTGAATTGGCTGATATTTTAGGCTTATTGTCACAAGATCCTGAAACTTTCTTACAAGGTGGTGCTGGTGAAGACGATGATGTTGCTGAAATTGAAGCTTTAATTCAACAGCGTTTAGATGCCCGTGCAGCAAAAGATTGGGCTGCTGCTGATGATGCTCGTGATAAGTTACTTGCGATGGGCATTATTTTAGAAGATGGTGCGCAAGGCACTACTTGGCGTCGTAAATAATTCAAGCGGTTGTTTATCAAACCGAGGCTATTTGCCTCGGTTTTTTTATATTTTGATTTTATGTTGTGTACTTAATTTAGGCATGTTGATCAGGCTTTTAGTGTTAGTTCCACTTTATATTGATCAAGTATTCGTCGTGATAGAAGCAAAATATGAAACAAATAAGTCGATACTATGAATATTTAATCGCTTTATTCCACTTTGGAATTAAAGTCACCATTCGAGAATAAAAGTTATTATTTAAGCTAAAAAAATCGTTATATACGCATCTGATCGCAAAATTGTCATTTATTATCCGTATTATTCTGCTTCGAATGAGCATTTACATGTTCGATATGAACCAATGTGTGATTGAAGGAATAATAATGAAAAAAATGATTCTAGCAACAATGATTGGCTGTGCTGTATTGTCCACGCATGTTATTGCTCAACCTAATACTGATAAAGTTGTTATTGCTCATCGTGGTGCATCAGGTTATTTGCCAGAGCATACCTTACCTGCGAAGGCACTGGCTTATGCGATGAAACCTGATTATATCGAGCAAGATGTGGTAATGACGAAAGATGATCAGTTGGTGGTGTTACATGACCATTATCTGGATCGGGTGACCGATGTTGCTGCTGTTTTTCCCAATCGAGCCCGTAAAGACGGTCGTTTTTATGCGATTGATTTTACCTTGGCAGAAATTAAGCAGTTGAGTGTAACCGAAGGCTTTAATATTAAAGATGGTAAGCAAGTACAAGGTTTCTCTGAACGTTTCCCTATTTGGAAGTCTCATTTTACCGTTCCAACGTTCCAAGAAGAGATTGAAATGATTCAAGGATTAAATAAAACCTTGGGTTATGACATTGGCTTGTATCCGGAAATTAAAGCGCCATGGTTTCATCGCCATGAAGGCAAAGACATCAGTAAAGCGGTGCTGACGGTATTAAAACAATATGGTTATATTGATAAAAACAGTAACGTTTATTTACAAACGTTTGATTTCAATGAGCTTAAGCGTATTAATGATCAATTAATGCCAGCCCTGGGTATGGATTTGAATTTGGTACAACTGATGGCAGAAACTGATTGGAATGAGACTATGGTGTATGACAAATCAGGTAAAGCGCATCCCTATAGCTATGATTGGATGTTTAAGCCAGATGGTATGAAAATATTGTCTCAATATGCTGATGGTATTGGTCCATGGAAACCGATGGTAGTGAAAGACAGTTCAACCTTAGGGCACATTGAACTCACTGATATGGTGAAGAATGCCCATGCGAACGGTATGGTTGTGCACCCTTATACTTTTAGAGCGGATAAAGATCGTATTCCTGCTTATGCTAAAGATTACGATGGCATGTTAGCGGTGTTTTATAATCAAGCGGGTGTTGATGGCGTCTTTACCGATTTTCCAGATAAAGCGGTTAGCTTCTTACAACGCCAACCTCTACAGCATTAATTTATACTTTATTATTTAACTCCCTTTCTGATTACAAAGAGCCTGTATCCTCGTTGGTACGGGCTTTTTGTTGGCGCTATAACGTTTCAGGTAGCTTGGTACCACATTTCTTACAGTATTCTGCATCCATTTCATGACCGCTAGTTGCACAATTAGGGCAACGGATAAGGCCGCGATGGGCCTTTATTTCTTGATTTAATTCCGCGGTAATAATTCCGGTAGGCACAGCAAGAATAGAATAACCCAACAACATAGTGAGTGACGCTAATGCTTTACCCATAACGGTGTGAGGTACAATATCGCCATAACCTACAGTCGTAATAGTGACTATTGCCCAATAAATACTTTTAGGAATACTGGTAAAGCCATTTTCTGGACCTTCAATAATGAACATTAATGAACCAAAGACCGTAACCAGAATTAAAACTGAGCTAAAAAAGACAAATATTTTACGTTGAGCGTGACGAAGTGAGCGTAATAAAATATTGGAATCTTGCAGAAACCTTGCCAGCTTAAGCACACGGAAAATACGTAACACACGAATAAGACGAATGATGAGTAAGTAGTTCGATCCCGGAATTAAAAAGGCAATATAGGCTGGTAAAATTGCCATTAAGTCAATAACACCATAGAAACTACGCATGTAAGCAAAGGGGCGCGGAGAGCAATATAAACGTAAAATATATTCAATAGTGAATAGGATCGTAAACGACCATTCAGCAATAACCAGTAAGTGAGAATATTGCGATTCAATACTTGCAACAGATGAGATAATTAAAATTAGTTCAGAACTTACAATGGCAATAATTAAAGCAATATCGAACCATTGACCTAAGCGGGTAGAAGTGCCGAAAATAATTTGATAAAGACGCTGTCTTGGAGTGAGTGTGAGTTTTGTCATAATTAAATTGTGTTTATTAACAGATTAAGACGCCAACATAATATTTTAAGGATAGTGTTGTGTGACTAATTGGCTTGAATACCATCTAGTATATCAAAACCCAGCAGTGACTTAAGTATTTATCAGATGTAAAAAAGCCCCAGCCAATAAATGGGCTGAGGCTCAGGAGTTGGTTGAAATAGTTAGCTGAGCCCCGGTAACATCACGCGTAGCCCATTGATAATAAATTCAATACCAAGAGCAGCAAGAATCAAACCCATAATACGTGTAATAACGTTAATACCTGTTTGACCTAGAAAGCGCACAATATAAGGTGCTGAGCGAAACAATAGCCAACAACAAAATGCAAAAACAGCAATAGTGATAGCTATACCTATCGTTGATGTCAGGCTCGGGTAGCGAGCACCATATACAATGGTCGAGCTTATGGCACCAGGACCTGCCATTAACGGCATTGCTAATGGAACGACACCCACTTGTTCACGGCTGATAGATTCTGATTTTTCTTCTTTATTTTGCTTAACCTCGCCGATTTTACCACTCATCATTGAAAATGCGATGCTCAGTAGCAGTAATCCCCCCGCAACACGAAATGACTCGATGGAAATACTGAATAGATCCAGTAAATGTTGCCCAGCTATTAATGCGACAACTAAAATAATAACAACGGCAATATTGGTTGTTAATGCGGTTTTATTTCGCTCTTCAGGACTCATCGCTCCTGTAAGAGAAACAAAAACAGGCATGATACCTACAGGGTTGACAGTGGCAATGAGCCCAACAAAAAAGTGTAAAAATATTGCTATATCAAAAGCCTGCATAATTAATACCTATTAAATTATCTGTATTCATTGTGGCGTTAGTACAACAGAGAATATGTGTTCTCATTGCCATATTGAAAATAAAGACTAAACAATAGCTGGATTCTGTGATCTTAATAGGCACTATTTTAGTCAGTCTTTTATAAGGATGTATGATTGGAAAATACGATTCAGACCATATTTTAATCTAAGCTAAGTATTTCATCTACCAATAAAAGCCAATTAATGCGACTTCAGACGTAGATAATTTTATGTCAGATAAATTATGTAAAGTGTAAATTTGTGTATTAGGCTTAGTGAAATAATGATTCATCATGTTTATATGCAACAAATATTGAGCAGTTAACGCAATAAATCGTGATTTCTGTCACAATTGATCGTCATAGGGACTAGCAAATGTATTTTTATTACGTAATATTTCGTCTTGTGAAATAAATGGTTTTGGTGCATATTAGTTAAATCAACTATTAGGCTCATGAAATTGCATGTAAAAGTATGATAAAAGCACTATATTCCATGTTTTAATGATTATTTCAGCATTTTGATGGTGTGGTGATCTAAATCAATTTCTTTTATAGTGTGAAAAATTATAATCAGTTTTGAAAGCAATTTACTAAGTATGTGTATTGTTGAAAGTGTTAATAAGTTTTAACGCTCTTATGTGAAAAGATTTCAGCATGTTCTTACTAAATGATTTTTAATTTTAAAGCTAGGAGTTATGTATGCCTGTAACAAATATGGCTGAACTAGATACACTGGTTGCACGTGTTCAAGCGGCTCAAAAAGAATTCGCTACTTTTTCTCAAGAAAAAGTGGATGCAATTTTCCGCGCAGCGTCTCTTGCTGCAAACAATGCACGTATTCCTCTAGCACAGCAAGCTGTTGCTGAATCTGGCATGGGTATTGT
Source organism: Photobacterium sp. S4TG1 (assembly GCF_036040035.1). NCBI lineage: Bacteria > Pseudomonadati > Pseudomonadota > Gammaproteobacteria > Vibrionales > Vibrionaceae > Photobacterium > Photobacterium sp. S4TG1. The sequence continues at coordinate 392,040 of NZ_JAYXUH010000001.1, read as the reverse complement.
TGAAGATAAGGTTATTAAAAACCACTTCGCTTCAGAATTTATCTACAACAAATACAAAGATGAAAAGACTTGCGGTATTTTAGAAGAGAACGAAGAGTTCGGCACTATGACTATCGCAGAACCTGTAGGTATCATTTGTGGTATCGTTCCAACAACGAACCCAACATCTACAGCGATCTTTAAATCACTTATCGCTCTTAAAACACGTAACGGTATCATCTTCTCGCCACACCCACGTGCTAAGAACTCTACTAACGATGCAGCTAAACTTGTTTTAGAAGCAGCAGTAGCAGCAGGCGCACCTAAAGACATCATCGGTTGGATCGACCAACCTTCAGTTGAGCTTTCAAATGCTCTTATGAAGCACGATGGTATCGCTCTTATCCTTGCAACTGGTGGTCCAGGCATGGTTAAAGCGGCATACTCTTCAGGTAAGCCAGCTATCGGTGTTGGTGCGGGTAACGTTCCAGTTGTTATTGATGAAACTGCAGATATCAAGCGTGCAGTAGCATCAGTACTTATGTCAAAGACATTTGATAACGGTGTTGTTTGTGCTTCTGAGCAAGCAGTTATCGTTATGGATGAAGTATATGACGAAGTGAAAGCACGTTTTGCTTCTCACAACGGTTATGTTTTATCTAAAGATGAAGCAAACAAAGTACGTAAAGTATTATTAATTAACGGCAACCTAAACGCAGATATCGTAGGCCAGCCAGCAACTAAGATTGCTGAAATGGCTGGTGTTAAAGTTCCTGCTGATACTAAGATTCTTATCGGTGAAGGTGAGCAAGTTTCTTACGATGATGAGTTCGCTCACGAGAAACTATCTCCTACACTAGGTATGTTCCGCGCGTCTTCATTTGAAAACGCAGTAGACCAAGCAGTAACAATGGTTGAGATTGGCGGTATCGGTCATACATCTGGCTTATACACTAACCAAGATACTAATGCTGACCGTATTAAATACTTCGGCGACCGTATGAAAACTGCACGTATTCTTGTAAACATTCCGACTACTCACGGTGGTATCGGTGACCTTTACAACTTTAACGTTGCACCATCGCTAACACTAGGTTGTGGTTCATGGGGTGGTAACTCTATCTCTGAGAACGTAGGTCCTAAGCACCTAATCAACAAGAAAACAGTAGCGAAGCGAGCTGAAAATATGTTGTGGCATAAACTACCTAAATCAATTTACTTCCGTCGTGGTAGCCTTCCAATTGCACTAAGCGATTTAGAAGGTAAGAAGCGTGCGTTCCTAGTAACAGACCGTTTCCTATTCAACAACGGTTACACTGATGAAATCGTAGCATTGCTTAAAGCACAAGGTATTGAAGTTCAAACTTTCTTTGATGTAGAAGCGGATCCAACACTATCTGTTGTTGAGAAAGGCGCTGAAGCAATGAAGAGCTTCCAACCTGATGTTATTATCGCGCTTGGTGGTGGTTCACCAATGGATGCTGCGAAGATCATGTGGGTAATGTACGAGCACCCAGAAACGCATTTCGAAGAACTAGCAATGCGCTTTATGGACATTCGTAAGCGTATCTACAAGTTCCCTAAAATGGGTAAGAAAGCTGAGCTAGTATGTATCACAACTACATCTGGTACAGGTTCTGAAGTAACACCGTTTGCTGTTGTAACTGACGACAAAACTGGTGCTAAATACCCACTAGCAGATTACGAACTAACACCTAACATGGCTATCGTTGATGCGAACCTTGTTATGAATATGCCTAAGTCGCTAACAGCATTTGGTGGTTACGATGCAGTAACTCACGCATTAGAAGCTTACGTATCTGTTCTTGCTAACGAATACTCAGATGGTCAAGCACTTCAAGCACTAAGAATGCTTAAAGAGTACTTACCATCAAGCTACGCGAATGGTGCTGCTGACCCAATCGCTCGTGAAAAAGTACACAATGCTGCAACTATCGCTGGTATCGCATTTGCGAACGCATTCCTAGGTGTTTGTCACTCAATGGCACACAAATTAGGTGCTGAGTTCCACGTACCACACGGTCTTGCAAACGCATTATTGATTTCTAACGTTGTTCGTTACAACGCGAATGATAACCCAACTAAGCAAACTGCATTCTCACAGTACGCAAGCCCACAAGCTCGTCGTCGCTATGCTGAAGTTGCTGATCATTTGGGTCTATCACACGCTGGTGACCGTACTGCACAGAAAATTGAGCGTCTATTAACTTGGTTAGAAGAACTAAAAATCAATCTTCAAATCCCAACATCTATCCGTGATGCTGGTATCGCTGAAGCTGATTTCTTAGCTAAAGTTGATGAGTTAGCGGTAGAAGCGTTTGATGACCAATGTACTGGTGCAAACCCACGTTACCCTCTAATCTCTGAGCTTAAAGAAGTATTACTTGCTTCTTACTACGGTAAGCCTTTCATTGAAGGTGAAGCGTTTGAAGGTACAACAGTAATCAAGAAATCAGAGCCAGTACAAATTGCTGCTAAAGGTAAAAAAGCAAAAGCTTAATATCTTTACTGATTAAAATATAATGAAGCCCGTCTAGAAATAGACGGGCTTTTTATTTGGGGATTTATCGTGTCGATAAGTGATTCAAATAAACTGAGTAACCCTTGAATCTAAAAATGGCCAAGTATTTCTACTTAGCCTTTTTAGTTAATTTTGTTATTACCGCTTAAACTCCAATCTCTGACTCAAGCATTCGCCCATTAAATGAATCATTACGCACAATGTATTCGACATTACGTGCTATTTCATCTTGCATTGGAACATTGATAATCCCTAGTTGATCGTTGGGTTTATCTTGTAGATTAATAGGGACAATACCTCCAACACGAATATTAAATTCGGCTAACTCATTGGCCCAATTTTGAGTCAAGCCACTTACTACCGTTTTACTGGTTGTGGGAGTATGTGGTTGATGGTTTTCATGACTTAATGCTAGATTTACAATCACACTCTGATGAGGCTGATGTTGCATAAATTCAGCGGCTATTTTGCCAAATATAAAAAAGCTAGCCGCACTTTTTTGCATAATATTATTAAAATCACTGATCGATGTCGGAGATAATAAATGGGGGATTTCTGTACCCGTCCAAGTATTTAATAAAATATTTATTGTACCAAATCGCTCTCTGACTTGTTGAAATAAGGTATTAATACTGGCTTCATCATAGTGTTTTATGTAAAAAGCTGCTGATGATTCGTTGATTTTTCGACAAGACTGTAACGTTTTTTTTAGTTCAACTTCGTTATTATCGACAAGTGCCAAGGTTGCCCCTAATGATGCGAAATGAAGTGCCACCGCTTTACCAATAGGATTACCAGCATCGGTGATTATAGCGACTGATTGTCCGATATGCATATATTGCTAGCCTTAATGTTTAAATCGTCTTATTTAAAGCCTTATTGGTATTTTTTTTATGAAGGTTATATCTAAGGCCATTACTCTTATCAATACTAGTCAATAAGCTCGCAAACTAATAATAATAAAGAAGAAATTATGAGCAAAGTCACGATCAAATATGGTTATTATTTTTGCATCATAAAAGGCATATTTTATCTTTGATCAACTGCAAATATTGACTTATGCAGCCCAGTTCATTTCACTCATACGTTTTGATTTAATTAATGCTAAATACAGATCTTGCGGTGTTGCTTGTAGTGGTTTAGGTTCAACAGGAGGAAGCTTACGGCGTTCGTGAATTGATAAGTTATGAAACAAATCTTCCGGTAAACCTTTTGTTTGTTGAGGAGGGTAGGATAGCGCTGTTGGTTGTAGTTCGGCAAGTAAACGCGTACTGGTTAAGCTTGCTTGATGAAAGGCTTGTGCTTGTTCAGCTGCTCGTTGGTAGCAGTCTGGTGTTGATGTGAGGGGCTGTGAAGCTGGAATTTCAAAATAAGCCCGTAGCTGTTGTGATGATTGTGTTTCTATTGGAGTCGTATCAACAGGAATATTTTCATGCAGATCAGCAGATAATAACGCTAACATTAATGCAAAATCAGCGCGACGCCCACCTTCAACCGCATGGTTAAGGTTTGTGCCGAGTTGGATTTCATTAATAAGCTGTACATTATCAATTGATTGAGTTTGCATGTAATCAAGAACTGGCCATATTAAATAAGGTATTAAGGTTATCGACATAAAAAACAATAACTTTAACGATTTCTTTTGGTAATAAAAAGCCCTGAACATGTCAGGGCTAATAATATTATCGCATTGATAATTGTTTAGAAATCAGGTTTGGCACCAAACTGATGTGCACAGTAAGCCACGCGTTCTTCTGGCGTTGGTGTGTGTGCAGTGACTCCCATGGCTTCAATATGACGTAGACGTGGTAATAACCCTGTACCATTCGCAATTTGAATAGCGAGGCCAGGGCGAGCATTAAGCTCAAGTACCATTGGGCCTTTGTCTTTATCTAATACCATATCGGTACCTATGTAGCCTAAGCCTGTCATTTCCCATGCACTGGCTGCCAGCACTAGCAGTTTGTTCCATTCAGGGACTCTGAGTTCACTTAATAAGCGTTCAGTATCGGGATGACGTTCAACGGGGACGTTAAACTGTACCGCTCTAATCGCTTTACCTGAGGCAATGTCAATACCGACACCTACGGCACCTTGGTGAAGGTTTGCTTTGCCGTCAGATGCTGCGGTTGAGCAACGCATCATGGCCATTACAGGGTAGCCTTTAAATACGATCACACGTACATCAGGTACACCTTCATAACTAAAACCATCAAACACATTGTCAAATTGAATCAGGTTTTCGACCATCGCAACATCATTTTTACCACCAAGCGAGAATAGTCCGGCAAGGGTATTGGTAATGTGGCGTTCAACATCTTGTTGATTGATTTCGGCACCTGATGGTTTTACATAAATTCCATCTTTGTGCTTCACAATCACTAAGATACCTTTACCGCCTGAACCTTGAGCTGGTTTGATTACAAACCCAGGCCAGTCTTTAACCATCTGATGAATATGTTTAACAGCGGCTTGGCTATCGATAACACCAATCAAATCGGGAACGGTTGCTCCCGCTTGTTGAGCAATGAACTTGGTTTTTAGCTTGTCATCCACAAGGGGAAAGCGACTACGATCATTATAACGACCGATATAGCTATGGTTACGTTTGTTCATTCCCATGATGCCACGATCACGCAGTTTTTTTGGTGAAGTAAACTGTGAAAATAATGACATATATTAGTCCTCGGTCAGTGGCTTAAAGCGACGAAGCTCACTTAAGCGATAACCGGTGTAGTTACCTAAAATTAAGATAGCTGCAAGGATAATAAATTGAACGCCAATAAAGTTAAATGTTAAGTGACGTATGATTGGTGTTGTCATTGCAAGGTAAATTAACACGGATGTTAACAGCGAACCGCCACCTTGAATAAACACTTCTTTCGCCCCTTCTTCTTCCCATAGAATCGACATCCGCTCGATTGTCCATGACAAAATGATCATTGGGAAGAAGGTAATTGTTAGACCTTCAATTAAACCAATCTTAAATGCCACCACAGTGAATATTGAAATGATCAATATTACGGTAATTATCACCGCGGATATTCGAGCGACCAGAAGTAGGTTGAGTTTCGAGAGGTAACTTCGAATGATCAAACCTGTGCCGACAATCAATAGGAAACCGACAATACCGGTTAATAGTTGAGTTTGCACAAAGGCAACCGCAATTAACACTGGCATAAATGTGCCTGATGTTTTTAGGCCGACAATGATACGTAAGAACACCACAATTAATGCACCAATTGGTACTAACATGATGGTTTTGAACATTGCCTGTTCTTCAAGAGGTAAGCTATGAATCGAGAAGTTTAAAAGATCTTCAACTTTAATTTTTTCTTGTGTTGCACGCTGTGGCGTAATGTCTTGGGCAATAATAGAGAAGCTGATATTTGAGTTTCGGCCACCAACAACGTCAAGTAACGCATTACCTTGCTGGTTCCAAATCATCACATTTTCAGGTTTGCCTTGCTCGCCTGTTGTGAGATTAAATAACTGCCAGTTTTTCTGTTGTTTATCCCACACTTCAACCATAGGTGATACGCTTTGGCGACGACGACCATCTTCAAGAGTTAAACCACTGACAATACGAGAGTGAATACCTTCAAGTGACAATAGACTGGTAACAACATCGGCCGGTGACATTGTATCAAGCAATACAGCAGCATTTTGGTTCTGCTTATCATGCAATTCACGAATTAACTCTCGCGCTAATGTGACATCATCGGCGGATAAATTGCGAGCTTGAGTTAACAGTGCTGTCGCTGCTGTTTGTTGTGGATTACTTAAACTAACGTCAGTGGGCTCACCTGTTGGTGGCACAGATTTGTACCGAGCGTGCTCATCAACCAGTAGTTGCGTTTTGTAATACAGTACTTGTTTACCAATTGCAGTTCGTGTTGCCCAATCAGCTTCACGGCCATCTTTAGTATCATGGATCACAACAGAATAATTTGGGGGTGATGATGTGCTTTCATCAATGAGAGTGAAACCTTGTTGTGTGCCTGGTGCTGACATTTTTACTTGTACGGGATCGCCAATGGCATCAAATTGTACTCGAGCTTCTACTTCCCATACCGCACGTTCTTTTCCTGGAGTCCATGGCACACCATAAATATCATGGCGATACACGCTTAATCCAATGCCTGAAATGATCAGCAGGGATATCAGTATATAAAAAGGTATTCTAGACGTCATGATAGCCTCTTGATTTATTTGTTAACTTGGACTGGCTTTGGCTCAGTCTCTCCTTGTACAAATTGTTTACCTACATCAACCAACGCAATATCTTTAAAGAATTCACGCCCAAGTAAAACTGGGAAATCCATCTTTGTTCTATCTGCTAGCGTAAATTGTGCTTTTTCGTGTAAGGAACCTAACGTAATCCATGCTTCAATTACAGGTCGGCGAACCGCTTCTTCAGAGGTTGACTGACGAATACGTACCCAACGGAAAATAGGTGCTTCGATAGTTTCTGGTTTTGCTTTATTGTTCGCTGCAATTTCAGCTGGTGTATCAATTGCTGAGTCATGGCTTAAATTGAAACGAACCCATTCTTTACCATCGCGCTCAAATGTTTGAACATCAACAGCATTTAATGATGATGTTGTAGCACCTGTATCTACACGGGCTTTAAAATGACTCTTAACCGAATCAATCCAGACCCATTCTTCTTGTCCTAAAATTACTTTACCGTTAGCAGTCTTAGAATCAGTAATTGGTTGCTCAACTGGAACTCGAATAATTTGTTTTTCAACAATGACTTTAGGCTGAGTTAGGCTCTTATGCTTAAGAAATTTTATATCTTTTGAGATAGATGCTAATTTTCTTTCAAGTTGGCCAATATATTGTTGTTGATTTTCAACGTGTGTAGAAACGTTTTTGATTTTGTTATCAAGATGAGTTTCGACATTATTGAGAGCGGCTAAAGTTTGCTGGTGGTTTTTCTCTAGCGTTGCGTTTGAGGTACATCCTGAAAGTATCGCTAGTGCAATGAATGACACGCTAAGACGAAGCATCATATCTCCTATGTGCGTCTGTTTTATATAATAACAACATTAGTTTACATCAAAAAAGGGATGCGCACAGCATCCCTTTTGTCAGTCGTTAGTCAGGATTCCTGCCGACTAAGATTGCACGTCTAGGGGCTGGATATCCTTCGATAGTTTTTGAACTATCATCTTGATTTAAATATTCTGGTAAGGAATTATTGGTCATCCAATTGGTTGATCTTTGCTCGTCTGTGGTAGTGATATTCTCATCAACAATACGAACATCAACAAAGCCACATTTTTCCATCCATACTTTTAATGCCTTAGCAGAAGGGAAAAAATAGACATTATGCATTTGCGCATAACGGTGGGTTGGCACAAGGACAGTATTTTCATCGCCATCAATGACCAGTGTTTCTAGAATCACTTCACCACCGGCACGTAATTGATTTTTCAATTGAAGAATATGATCAAGAGGTGAACGACGGTGATATAACACTCCCATACTAAATACAGTATCAAATGCCTTTAGTTCTGGTAGTTGCTCAATACCTAATGGTAATAAATAAGCACGCTCATCTTGTCCCATTAAGCGTTTGATTGCTTCAAATTGGATCAAGAATAAGCTTGAAGGATCAATACCAACGGTTAATTTTGCTCCTTCACCCAGCATGCGCCACATGTGATAGCCATTACCACAACCAACGTCTAATACACTACGACCTTTTAATGGCGTAATATGTGGCAATACACGATCCCATTTCCAGTCTGAACGCCATTCAGTGTCAATATGGATATCATGGACAGTGAAGGGACCTTTGCGCCATGGGTGAAGTAAACGTAATAAACTTTCTAAACGCTTTTTCTCGCCATCTGCGATAGGTACTTCATTGCGAACACTGACTTCATTTTTTAGATCAATAATATCAGGCTTATCGGTTGGGAATTTTTGCAGAGCGCGTACCCAACGAGCCATATCGCCATGTTCTTGTTGTTCCCAGTCACTTAATTGTTGTGGCAGAGTATTTAACCATGGACGCAGAGTCTCATGTTGAGCAAGAAGTTGATAAAAAGCAGAAAAACTAAACATATTGGAACTGTAAACCTTATTTAATCGCAAACATTGAGCCAAAATTGAAGCACTGGAACCACACTTCAGAGCTAGAAAAACCAATATTATTGAAACGTTGTTTATGAGTTTCAATGCTGTCAGGACGCATTACGTTTTCAATAGCACTGCGTTTTTGGCTAATTTCTAATTCGCTATAACCATTGGCTCGTTTAAAGTCGTGATGAAGATCGATTAGCAGTTCATTTGCGCGTTCATCATCAAAAATATATTTTTCCGATAAGATCAATATTCCGCCGGGGCGTAAACCTGCATAGATTTTTTCTAATAATGCAAGGCGATCATCGGGAGAGAGAAATTGGAGAGTGAAGTTCAGCACAACAACAGAAGCGTCTTGAATATCAACCTGACGAATATCTGCTTCAATAACTTGTACTGGGGTTTCAGAACGGTAGGCATTGACTAATAAGCGGCAACGCTCAACCATTGCTGCTGAATTATCAATCGCGATAATTTCACAGCCTTCTTGATCAATATGACGACGCATCGATAAAGTGGCAGCGCCAAGTGAGCAACCAAGATCGTATACTTTCGAATGTGGCTTAGCAAAACGTTCAGCAAGCATACCAATAGCAGAGATGATATTGCTATAACCCGGTACCGAGCGTTGAATCATGTCTGGAAAAACTTCAGCAACACGTTCATCAAACGTAAAATCACCGAGCTTTGCAATTGGCGTAGCAAAAATATTATCGTGGCTTGCCATTCTCACGAACCTCATCATATATAAAGAACAAGTATCCTACAGGGACTACGATAGGGCTGGATTAAAGCACTGCTATCAGGCGATCCATCACCTTTGAAAAGTCGCGTATTGTAGATAAAATAGCTTCATTTGTCTTTAACAATTGTTGAATGAGTCAGGGTTAATCGTGTTAATGGAGTGTGGGCGTAAGGTTGTTGCTGACTAAATTCTTCTTTAGAATGCGGGCATTTTTATTACTTTAATGGATCTAAAATGAAAAAATATTGGGTATTTGGCTTATTAATCTTATTTTCATCAACGACATTAGCTGCCAATCTGGAACAGTATTTACGACATGCTGAACAGCAAATTCAAGGCCAAATTGGTGTTGCTATTATAGATACTCAACACAAGACTCAATGGGATTTTAATGGGTCACAACATTTTCCAATGATGAGTGTATTTAAAACATTAGCGTGTGCCAATGTGTTATATGACGTACAACAAAATAAATTAAGTTTGACTCAGAAGATTGATGTTACAAAAGCGGGATTAATTAACTGGAATCCAATTACACAAAATTTTGTTGGCGGCCAAATGTCACTACAAAGTGTTTGTGGGGCTGCCATGTTGATGAGTGATAATTATGCGGCGAATTTAGCATTAGAGCAGATTGGTGGCCCTCAAAGTTTAACCGCTTTCTTACGTAAGATAGGTGATAACAAGACACGCCTTGATCATTTTGAACCTCAGCTAAATTATGTTGAAAAAGGGGCAGAGAATGATACGACCACACCTATTGCAATGATGAATACCATCAAAAAATTATTAATTGGCAATGTGCTTAATGCTGAAAATAAAGCGCAATTACAATTATGGATGACTAATAATATGGTCTCTGATGGGTTAGCTCGCGCAGTGTTACCTCAAGGATGGAAAATTGCAGATCGCAGTGGCGGTGGCGTAAATGGCTCTCGCACATTAACTGCGATGGTTTGGAATAAAGATCATCAGCCAGTGTTTATTGGAATCTTTATTGCTAATTCAACGTTAAAAACTCTGCCAGAGCTTAATAAAGTAATTGTTGCTATCAGTGAGCAGATTTTTAATCAATATCATATTGTTGCTCAAAAATAATCATCACAGTTAGATGATGGCTATAGCAGGGTAATTTGCTGCTGTGTCTGCTGATGAATGGGAATACCTAAATCAGGTAAGTCAACCGCAGAACGTAGTTGGGTTTGTAAGCATTGATATAAGCGTATTGCTGATTCTGGTGCCGCATTATTATCGGGTGAATGGATAAATAAGTACGGTTGTTTTCCTTCGGCTATCCATAACGGTAGTCGTTGGAGCCAATTTTTAAAAAAAGGGTCGTTGTCGCTATCATTGGGATGGCCAATAAAACGAATAACAGGGTTGTTTGCCGTTGCGATAGCATGAACTGGAATTTGAGGCTTTTTTCGTTGTGCATCGATGATTGCTTCAGAGAAGGGGGATGCAGAAAAAAGTGGTCTGCTATCCATAATAATGCGATTACTCTGATGTTCAATGAGTAAGCGGTTAAGAGCCTGTTCGGCAGGGCCTTTGGCAAAGAAATCTGGGTGTCTAACTTCAACTCCCGTCGTTAGGTGCGGTGGAAATTTGGCTAAGAATTGTGCCAAAATAGGTAGAGATTCAGGTCCAAATTGTGCGGGAAGTTGAATTTTCCAAATGGCCGTCTTTGGTGCTAAAACATGCATTGTATTTAAAAAATCCGCCACCGCTTGATCACAATGCCGTAATTGTTGTTGGTGAGTAATGGTTTGCGGCAGTTTAAACGTAAATCGAAAATCATGAGGCGTGGCATCATGCCATTTTTGTACGGTCGCCATACTCGGTATAGCATAGAATGTGGTGTTGCCTTCTACGGTTGAAAAAACATCAGCATAACGTGCTAGACGCTCACCACTTTTACAGCCTTTACCGTATAAACTATGAACCCAATGATTATGTGACCATTGTGCTAAGCCGATTCGAAGCGGAAGATCTTTGGCTGTGGTTGGCATCATTGAAAGCCCAAGTGGTTGATATAAGACATGAGGATTTTAGCGTAACTGCTTCTGAAAAGCTTAAATATCCATGACTAAAAAACAATTAATCATGATTCCGTTTTTGATTGGCGGTAGATCATGCGAATAAACGTGCGGTTCACTTCGCAAACTGAGGCTGTTTGGGTATAATAGCTTGTTATTTTTGCCTCTTGGCCTGCTTGCTATCCAATTTTATGCGTAAATTAGACAGCAAGCGGTCGGGATTGAACCAGTTGTACTTGGGTTAGCGGTAAGCTGTAATTCGAGTACGAATATGCTAAATAGATAGATTGGGAATTTCTTATGCGCACCCATTATTGTGGACACCTAAATAAGTCCCTTGCAGGACAAACAGTAGATTTATGCGGTTGGGTTAACCGTCGCCGTGATTTGGGCGGTCTTATCTTTATTGATATGCGTGATCGCGAAGGTGTGGTTCAGGTTGTTATTGATCCTGATATGACAGAGATCTTTGGACTAGCAAACCAATTACGTAACGAATTTTGTATTCGTCTAACGGGTGAAGTGCGTGAGCGTCCTGAAAGCCAATGTAATAAAGACATGGCAACAGGTGAAGTTGAAATTTATGCAACTGGCCTTGAGATCATCAACCGTTCAGAAGCGTTACCTCTTGACTTCAACCAAAAGAACTCAGAAGAGCAACGTTTAAAATACCGTTATTTAGATCTTCGTCGTCCAGAAATGAGCGACCGCATCAAGCTACGTGCTAAAGCATCAAGCTTTGTTCGTCGTTTCCTTGATGATAATGCTTTCTTAGATATAGAAACTCCAGTACTAACTAAAGCAACACCAGAAGGTGCGCGTGACTACTTAGTACCAAGTCGTGTACATAAAGGTAAATTCTACGCATTACCACAATCACCACAGCTATTTAAGCAATTGTTGATGATGTCTGGTTTTGACCGTTACTACCAAATCGTTAAATGTTTCCGTGATGAGGATTTACGTGCTGATCGTCAGCCTGAATTTACTCAAATCGATATCGAAACATCGTTCATGTCAGCAGATCAAGTACGTGCGACAACTGAAAAAATGATCACAGAAATGTGGAAAGAACTACTAAATGTAGATCTTGGCGCATTCCCTGTAATGTCATTTGAAGAAGCGGCACGTCGCTTCGGTTCTGATAAGCCAGATCTACGTAACCCTCTAGAGTTAGTAGATATTGCTGATATTGTTAAAGATGTTGAGTTCCAAGTATTCTCAGCACCAGCAAATGATCCAAAAGGTCGCGTTGCTGTTATCCGTGTTCCGGGTGGCGCATCTCTAAGCCGTAAGCAAATTGATGAATACACTAAGTTTGTAGGTATTTACGGTGCTAAGGGTTTAGCATGGATGAAGGTTAACGATCGCGCTGCAGGTATTGAGGGTGTTCAATCTCCAGTGGCTAAGTTCCTAAACGCAGAAATTGTTGAGAACTTACTTGAGCGTACTCAAGCAGAATCTGGCGATATCATTCTATTTGGTGCTGATAGCAAGCGTGTTGTTACAGAAGCGATGGGTGCACTTCGTCTTAAACTGGGTGAAGATCTAGCGCTAACTGATAAGTCTGCATGGAAACCACTTTGGGTTGTTGATTTCCCAATGTTTGAAGAAAATGAAGATGGTTCATTGTCTGCAATGCACCACCCATTTACTTCTCCATTAAACCTAACCCCAGAAGAATTAGCGGCTAACCCTGCTGATGCATTATCTAATGCATACGATATGGTTATTAATGGTTACGAAGTTGGTGGTGGTTCAGTTCGTATTCACAACTCAGCAATGCAATCGACAGTGTTTGATATTTTAGGTATCTCAACTGAAGAACAGCGTCTGAAGTTTGGTTTCTTACTTGATGCACTACAGTTTGGTACACCACCACACGCAGGTCTTGCATTTGGTCTTGACCGTTTGGTAATGCTACTTTGTGGTACTGATAACATTCGTGATGTTATTGCGTTCCCTAAAACAACCGCAGCGGCATGTCTATTAACAGACGCGCCAAGCCTAGCAAATCCAGCTTCATTGGAAGAACTTTCAATTGCGGTTAATATTGCAAAAAAGAAAATTGATCAAGAATAAGTAAGTTAAATTACTTAATTTGATTAACTTAACTATTATTAATCCCATTAACGATAGTTAATAACAGGCCGACCCTTAGTAATAAGTGGTCGGCTTATTTTTATGTTTATACTAATGTTTATGCAGAGTTATCACGATTAGGGCTGAGTTATTGTGTACATATCAGTAATTAAAGATAACCAACGGCGATAAATTATTGGTGTATTAAATAAATGGTAATATTGGATTCATGTCTATCATTTTAGGTATTGACCCAGGTTCGCGTATTACGGGATACGGCGTTATTCGACAAGTTGGTCGTAAGCTAGAATATTTAGGTAGTGGTTGTATTCGTACATCATGTCCTGATATTCCTGGTCGATTAAAACAGATTTACGCAGGGGTTTCTGAAGTCATTACTCAATTTCAACCCGATTGTTTTGCGATTGAACAAGTGTTTATGGGGAAAAATGCTAGCTCTGCCATTAAGTTAGGACAAGCCCGTGGTAGTGCAATTGTTGCTGCTGTAAATGCAGATCTGCCCGTGAGTGAATATGCTGCGCGATTAATAAAGCAAGCGGTTGTTGGCAACGGTGGAGCGGACAAAGTACAAGTGCAGCATATGGTGTGTTCGGTATTAAAACTTGAAGGGAAACCGCAAGCGGACGCTGCCGATGCTTTAGCTATTGCTATTTGTCATGCTCATACTCATAAAACGTTAATAGCAATGGCGGGTAAGGCGACGAGTGCACGCCGTGGACGTTACCGTTAATTGATGACATTTTGATGTTTGTGTTGTTGATAATTGCCGTTACATAAAAGCAGCAGCGGCTGCTTTTTTATTAATAGGGTATTTTATCGTAGTAAGATGGCGCATTGTTTGATGCTGATACGCATAAAGGGCTGGATATTGATCCAGTAGTTTACTATTCTAGTGCCAGTTTAGTTCCTATTATAGAGATGATGTTGTGATTGGCCGACTACGCGGAATTGTGATTGAAAAACAGCCACCAGAAGTATTACTTGAAGTAAGCGGTATTGGTTATGAAGTTTCCATGCCAATGAGCTGTTTCTATGAGTTACCTGAGTTAGGCCAAGAAGCGATTATTTTTACTCATTTTGTCGTGCGTGAAGATGCCCAATTATTGTATGGCTTTAATAAAAAAAGTGAGCGCGAATTATTTCGTGAGGTCATTAAAGCCAATGGTGTTGGACCTAAATTAGGCTTAGCAATTTTATCAGCGATGACTGCTAGCCAATTTGTGCGCAGTGTTGAATTAGAAGATGTATCGACATTGGTTAAAATTCCAGGTGTGGGTAAGAAAACGGCTGAACGATTAGTTGTTGAGATGAAAGATCGTCTTAAAGGATGGGGGGAAGGGGATCTCTTTACTCCGGCTCTTGATACTGCTGCATCTAATGCCGCGATTCAGAACCCATCAAATCAAGCACGTGCTGAAGATGAAGCGGTAAGTGCATTGATTGCTCTAGGTTATAAACCACAAATTGCGGCGAAAGTTGTAGCGCAAGTTGCTCAACCTGAAATGACCAGCGAAGCGATGATTCGTGATGCATTACGTTCAATGGTGTGATCACACATTCTGTAATAGGTATTTATTATGATTGAAGCCGATAGACTGGTTTCGAGCAATTTCGAGACACCGCGCGAAGATGACATTATTGATCGTGCTATTCGTCCTAAGTTACTGAATGATTATCAAGGTCAGGATCATGTCCGTGATCAAATGGAAATCTTTATTCAAGCGGCAAGACTACGTAATGAGGCACTTGATCACTTATTGATCTTTGGTCCTCCAGGATTAGGTAAAACCACCTTAGCCAATATTGTCGCTAATGAAATGGGTGTAAGTATTCGTACCACATCCGGACCTGTATTAGAAAAAGCGGGTGATTTAGCTGCTTTATTGACTAACCTAGAAGAAAACGATGTGTTATTTATTGATGAAATCCATCGTCTAAGTCCGCAGGTTGAAGAAATACTTTATCCAGCAATGGAAGATTACCAATTAGATATCATGATTGGAGAAGGCCCTGCAGCACGGTCGATTAAAATTGATTTGCCACCTTTTACCTTAATTGGGGCAACAACGCGTGCGGGATCGTTAACATCACCATTGCGCGATCGTTTTGGTATTACTCAGCGCTTAGAATATTATAAAGTTGAAGATTTAAAAGATATTGTTTCACGAAGTGCGAGTTATCTTGGCTTATCACTAGAGGATGGCGGTGCAATGGAAATGGCGATGCGGGCTCGTGGTACACCTCGTATTGCTAATCGTTTATTACGCCGTGTTCGTGATTATGCTGAAGTGAAAAGTAATGGTCATATTTGTCCTGATATAGCCAATAAAGCCCTTGATATGCTCGATGTTGATAGTAGCGGTTTTGATTATATGGATCGTAAATTATTAATGGCCATTATTGAAAAATTCATGGGTGGCCCGGTTGGGTTGGATAACCTTGCTGCTGCAATTGGTGAAGAAAAAGACACCATTGAGGATGTGCTGGAACCTTATTTAATTCAACAAGGCTTTTTACAGCGAACACCGCGTGGACGTATTGCAACTCAACGTGCTTATTTGCATTTTGGGCTTGATTTACCAAAAACAAAATAATAATAAAGAAATAGAAAGTATAAAAAACGAGGCTATCAGTGTCTCGTTTTTTTTTATATCACTTTTAAGGTTGATATCTCTAATAAAAAGATAATGAAAAAGGTCAACAAGAATGTTATTAAAAATAACATTGATTACTATTTAATAACGGCATCCTGACTTTGAATTAGAAATAAATCGAGCACAATTATTTAACAAGGCCATATATTGCTTTTAAATGACAAAAATAGCTAAAAAATATTTACTCATAATTAAAATCTATTTAATACAAAATGATCGACTGAGTATGTGATAGCAAAAGATAATTGCCATTATTAACGTAACTTATTGTTATATTGGTATTTTTATTTTTAAGAGTAAGTATTTATGGTGGGTTTATTATAATCACCTTGTTTTAGTAATGTTTTTTTAGAATGTAATTATTCGGTAGTGGTATTATGCAATGCTTTGTTTCATAATACTTTTTTAATTTACTGCTCGATCTTCTTATGAGGTGGTGATGACAATTATGAACAAATAGCAATAAATTATATTGTGATGTGACAGTATTAAAGATAGATATTAAAAATATAAATATGGTATTTTGTGGCATAAAGTCAAAAAAATGCAATATTTATTGATCTAGATCATACTTGGTGCTGTCGATATCTTGCGGTGATATTTTATTTGATAAATATCAAAGCAAAACTATTAATAAATACTTTGAAGATTATTGCTGATATCTGTAATATTAGCCTTGACTTTATTAGCTGTAGAATAATAACAGTAAAACAATATTTTTGATACAAAGCTGCAACAAATAAGATGGCCGTTATTATCACTATGATAAATGCGATCAGAAATATCACCAATATTGCGGTTTGTTATCTACGATTGGCTAAGCCCAATAATCGGTACACTGTGTAGTACTGCGCCAGTCAGCTGGTGAAAAAAGGAGTTATCAATGTTCACTGATGTCGTCGAACTATCGCGGTTACAGTTCGCATTTACTGCGATGTATCACTTTTTGTTCGTTCCCCTGACTCTAGGTATGGCTTTCTTACTTGCCATCATGGAATCAGTTTATGTTATGACAGGCAAGCAAATCTATAAGGACATGACAAAGTTCTGGGGTAAGCTTTTCGCGATTAACTTTGCATTGGGTGTGGCTACTGGCCTATCCATGGAATTCCAGTTTGGTACAAACTGGGCTTATTACTCCCATTATGTTGGTGATATTTTCGGTGCGCCTTTGGCTATCGAAGCCCTGATGGCGTTTTTCCTCGAATCCACTTTAGTCGGTATGTTCTTTTTTGGCTGGGATCGTCTATCAAAACGTCAACACCTTGCAGTGACATGGTTAGTAGCATTAGCGTCTAACTTCTCTGCATTGTGGATCCTAATCGCTAATGGTTGGATGCAAAACCCTGTAGGCGCGGATTTCAACTATGAAACCATGCGTATGGAAATGGTGAGTTTTGCGGAAGTTGTCTTTAACCCTGTTGCTCAAGTTAAGTTCGTTCATACCGTAGCTTCTGGCTACGTTTGTGGCGCGATGTTTATTCTTGGCATAAGTTCATACTACATGCTTAAAGGGCGTGATATTGCCTTTGCTCGTCGTTCATTTGCAATTGCAGCTGCTTTTGGTCTTGCATCAATCGTTTCAGTTATGATTTTGGGTGATGAATCAGGTTATGAATTAGGTGATGTTCAAAAAACAAAATTAGCAGCAATTGAAGCTGAATGGCACACTGAACCCGCACCGGCAGCCTTCACCGTGTTTGGTTTCCCGAATCAAGAAACAATGGAAACGGATTACGCAATTAAGATTCCATATCTAATGGGTATTATTGCGACACGTTCACTTGATACTCAAGTCATGGGTATTCGTGATCTTAAGAAGCAACATGCAGTGCGTATTCGTAATGGTATGGTGGCATACGGCTTACTTGAAAAATTACGTTCAGGTGAAAGAACACCTGCGAATGTTGCTGCCTTTAATGAAGTAAAAGGTGACTTAGGTTACGGCCTATTGTTGAAGCCTTACACTGATAAAGTTGTTGATGCGACACCAGAGCAAATTCAAAAAGCAGTTGATGATTCAATTCCGCGTGTGTGGCCGCTATTCTTTAGCTTCCGTATCATGGTAGGTGCTGGCTTCTTAATGTTTGCGATCATTGGCGCTGCGTTTGTACAGTCTTGCCGCCATAAAATCACAGGTAATAAGTGGGTACTTAAAGCAGCATTGTTTGGTATTCCATTACCTTGGATTGCAATTGAAGCGGGTTGGTTTGTTGCTGAGTATGGCCGTCAGCCATGGGCTGTTGGTGAAATTCTGCCAGTACATATGGCCGCATCAAATCTTGAACCATCGCAACTATGGTTCTCACTAGCTGCAATTTTCGGACTTTATACTCTGTTCTTGATTGCTGAAGTGTACTTGATGCTTAAGTTTGCACGTTTAGGTCCAAGTAGCTTGAAAACAGGTCGTTATCATTTTGAGCAAAAAGAGACAGCACAAGATGTGGTTTCACGTCAGGTTGAAGTGTAAGCAGGGAGAAACAGAATAATGTTTGATTATGAAAGCTTGCGAATCATTTGGTGGGTACTAATTGGTGTTTTGTGCATCGGTTTTGCAATCACAGATGGTTTTGATATGGGCGTGGGTATGCTGTCACCAATCATCGGTAAGACAGATAACGAACGTCGTGTAATGATTAACTCAATTGCACCACACTGGGATGGTAACCAAGTTTGGTTAATCACCGCTGGTGGTGCATTATTTGCGGCATGGCCATTAGTTTACGCAACAGTATTCTCTGGTTTTTATGTGGCAATGATCATAACGTTAGCGTCACTGTGGTTACGTCCATTAGGTTTTGATTACCGTTCTAAGTTGACAGATCCAAAATGGCGTAACTTGTGGGACAAAGGTATCTTTGTAGGTAGCTTTATACCGCCAGTTATTTTCGGTGTTGCTTTTGGTAACTTAATGCAAGGTGTACCGTTTGAAGTAAATGAACTTATGATGACGACTTACACCGGGTCATTCTTTGGTTTGCTGAATCCGTTTGCTTTACTTTGTGGTGTTGTTAGTCTGCTGATGGTTATTACTCAAGGCGCTACTTTCCTACAAATGAAAACAACCGATGCAATTCATGCACGGGCTCGTAATGTTGCAGCAATCTCTGCAGTATTAATGGCTGTTGTATTTATTATTGCTGGTTTTGTTTCTCAAGGTATTAGCGGTTATGTGATTACATCTCAGGTATTACCGAATGTAGCATCAGATCCGTTAACGAAAGACGTTGTTCGTCAAGTTGGCGCGTTGTTTATTAACTACCATAACTACCCAGTATTATGGATTGCACCAATACTTGCAGTTGCTATGCCAGTGCTAACTGCATTATGTTCACGAGCTGAGCGTGCAGGTTTTGCATTCTTGTTTTCAAGCTTAACAGTTGTCGGTGTGGTATTAACGTTTGGATTTGCGACGTTCCCATTCATCATGCCATCAAGCTTAAATCCAAGTGTTAGTTTAACTATTTGGGATGCAACTTCATCTGAATACACATTACAGATTATGACAGTAGTAGCATTTGTTATGGTACCTGTAATCTTGGCTTACACCTCATGGTGTTACTACAAAATGTTTGGTCGTCTTGATACTAAATATATCGAAGACAACAAGACTTCACTGTACTAAGGAGTAGACTAACAATGTGGTATTTTGCTTGGTTTTTAGGTATTTTACTGGCTTGTGCGTTCGGTATTGTCAATGCATTATGGCTTGAAACGACTGAAAATATGGATAAAGACAGTGAGTAAGATAGATCGTGCGGTTAAGTTAATTCATGCACCTTTAAGCGTGTTACCTCTTAAATTATTAGCAGTAGTAATGGCGTTGACTATTACTGGGCTATTAATGTGGGAACCGCAGCAATTTGCCAAAGATATTGGTGGATTTAGTGCAGGATTAGCCCCGTTGATGATTTGGGCAACCTGTAGTGCAATGGTATTTGGCATGGGTTTTGTTCCTCATCGATGGTATTTTCAGGTGTTCTTTACACCCTATATCGCACTGCCTATATTGCTTTATATTCTTGGATTACGTTTTTTATAACGTTTAATCTGTAGAGCTAAAAAGCCTGTTACCGTAATGGAACAGGCTTTTTTTATACGAGTAAATTGTAACCATTTTCAAGAATTCGTTTTTAATGCATGATTACTGAACAGAATTGTGATTTGATTGTCAGAACCTACTGACAAATTTCATTTTTCAGTTAAATGCGGTTATCTATTCGCTCCATGATAACTATCAACGGATGACTTAGGGTATAGTAGTGTCAAGCGCGATTGTTAGTACCGTGTAGGCATGACGGTTATGGATACTAAATGAAAGAACAAGATATTTTTAAATGGCCGATTACCATTTATTATGAAGATACAGATGTAGGTGGTGTGGTCTATCACGCTAATTATTTAAAATTTTTTGAACGAGCACGAACTGAATTATTACGCTATGTAGGCTTAAGTCAGCAGCAATTATTTGCAGATAACATGAGTTTTGTTGTACGTAGTATGAATCTTGATTTTATCCGTGGTGCTAAGTTAGATGATCAACTGGTTGTTAATACAACTATTCAAAATGTACGTCGTGCGTCAATAGAATTTAACCAAGAGCTGGTTAATGATAATAATGTGGTATTTTGCCATGCCGTTGTAAAAATCGCCTGTATTGATCCAACCATTATGAAACCTATAGCGTTACCTGCACAATTAAAGCTGGAGAACAATTAAGTGAACTCAGAATTAACCATTTTAGACCTTTTTTTACAAGCAAGTTTGTTGGTAAAACTGGTTATGCTTATTTTACTTGGAATGTCGATTGCTTCTTGGGCAATGATTATCAAACGTTCACAAGTTTTAAAAAGTGCTGAACGTAATGCAACTCAATTTGAAGACCGATTTTGGTCTGGTATTGATCTTTCACAGCTTTATCAAGAAGTACAACAACGTAAAGATGATCTTTCTGGCTCAGAGAGAATCTTCTATTCAGGGTTTAAAGAATTTGCGCGCCTACATCATAGCAATGGGCGTGTGCCTGAAGCTGTTATGGAAGGTACTGGACGTGCTATGCGCGTTTCATTATCAAAAGAGGTTGATGAGTTAGAAACTAACTTACCGTTCCTTGCTACTGTTGGTTCGATCAGTCCTTATATTGGCCTTTTTGGTACTGTATGGGGCATTATGACAGCATTTATTGCTCTTGGTGCGGTAAAGCAAGCGACATTAGCGATGGTTGCTCCTGGTATTGCAGAAGCATTGGTCGCAACTGCAATGGGTCTATTTGCTGCGATTCCTGCTGTTATGTTTTATAACCGCCTTACAAATAAAGTGACTAAACTTGAACATACTTACGCCACTTTTATGGAAGAGTTTTCAAGTATTTTACACCGTCAGGCATTTGCAGCGAATCAGGAGTAATAAGCAATGGCTTATCAACCGAAGAAACGCAAAATGACGGCAGAAATAAATGTCGTCCCCTATATTGACGTTATGTTGGTATTATTAATTATCTTCATGGTTACAGCGCCATTTGTAAGCCAAGGGGTCGATGTTGATTTACCTAAAACACAGACTTCTGAAACAATCGCGCAGTTAAATCAAGATAACGATACACCTCCTATCATTGTTGAAGTTGATAAAGATGGTAATTTAGGAGTGAGTATCAATAATGATGATATGGCGCATGGCTTGAGTCTTGATGAATTAATTGCTCGAGTAAAAGCAGAACTTGCGAGTAATCCAAAAACGTTGGTGATGGTAGGAGGGGATGGACGTACTCCTTATGCCAATATTGTCGAAACCTTGGATGCACTAAGCCATGCTGGAGTTGGATCGGTAGGTTTAATGACTGATCCATTAGATAAGCCTGGAAATTAAGGCATGAAAAAGAGTAATTATTCGACATCAGTCATTATATCAGTCCTCGTACATGGCTTATTTATTGTGCTGTTATTGTGGGGGGCTGATTTTACTCTCGATAAAAAACAATCGGTGGGTAATACTATTCAGGCAACAATGATTGATCCTGCAATTTTAAATCAACAAGCTCAGCAAATTCGCCAACAGCGTCAAGCAGCGAAAGAGGCTGAACAGGCCCGTCAAGCTCGTTTACAGCAACAAACAGAAGCACTTGAAGCACAACGTAAAGCTGATGCTGAACGTATTCGTCAATTAAAAGAAGATAAGTTAACAGCTGAAAAAGCAACACGTGAAGCTGAAAAACAGCGTCAATTGCAACAACAACAAGCAGCAGAAGCCAAAGCGAAGGCAGACGCTAAAGCCAAAGCAGACGCTAAAGCGAAGGCAGACGCTAAAGCAAAGACAGACGCTAAAGCAAAGACAGACGCTAAAGCCAAGGCAGACGCTAAAGCCAAGGCAGACGCTAAAGCCAAGGCAGACGCTAAAGCGAAGGCCGACGCTTTAGCCAAGGCAGATGCTAAAGCGAAGGCAGACGCTAAAGCGAAGGCAGACGCTAAAGCGAAGGCAGACGCTAAAGCGAAGGCAGACGCTAAAGCGAAGGCAGACGCTAAAGCTAAGGCAGACGCTAAAGCAAAGGCAGACGCTAAAGCAAAGGCAGACGCTAAAGCGAAGGCAGATGCTAAAGCGAAAGTAGAAGCTCAAGCTAAACAAGATGCAGCACTTAATGATATGTTTTCAGGATTAGAAGCTGAAAATGAACAACGAGGTGGCGCTAGAGGTAAGCATATTGCTGATGAAGTATCACGTTATGGCTCGATATATAAGCAAATGATTCAACAAAATTTATTGGTTGATCAAAGCTTTAAAGGCCAAAAATGTCAGCTAACCTTACGTTTGTCATCGAATGGCTTAGTGTTGGATGTTTCACAGTTAGCTGGTAATGACACACTTTGTCGTGCCGCTAAGTCAGCAGTATTACAAGTAAGCGAATTTCCAATGCCAGATAACCCAGATGTGGTTAAGCAATTACGGGTGATTAATTTAACAGTAAGCCCGTAGATTATTGGCGAAATTTGTAAATATAGACTTTATTTTTGCCGCAACAATAGTTGCGGCTTTCGTAACTATAAGGAGCGATTGATGAAACGTTGGATGATGGGCGTATGTTTTGCCTTACTAAGCGTTAGCCAATTTGCACATGCAGCACTAGATTTAGTCATCACTGATGGTGTTGATTCCGCTCGCCCAATTGGTATTGTGCCTTTTGAATGGCAAGGCACAAATAAATTACTGACTGATATCTCAGCGGTTATAGCTTCTGACTTACAACGCAGTGGTAAATTTAGCCCGATAGCGAATAGTAAATTACCTCAACGTCCTTATAATGAAAGCCAAATTAATTATAATGCCTGGACTAAATTAGGTGTTGATGCTGTCGTTACAGGTAGTATTACTCAAAATGCCGAAGGTAATTATGTTATCAGCTATCAATTAGTTGATATTGTTAAAGGTAAGCTAAATAGTGATGCGCAGGGTACTGCAAGTGATTACTTACTGCTAAATAACCGTGCCGTTGTAAAACCAAATCGTATGCGTCAATACGCACACCGTATTTCTGATATGGTTTACCAAAAACTGACTGGCGAGCGTGGTGCATTTTTAACCCGTATTGCGTATGTTGATGATAATCAAGGAGCGCAATTTCCGTATCAGTTACGGGTTGCCGATTATGATGGTTATAACGAGCGTGTCGTTCTAAAATCAAAGCAACCATTAATGTCTCCGGCGTGGTCTCCTGATGGCAGTAAGTTAGCCTATGTAAGCTTTGAAAATGGTAAAGCTGAAATTTTTGTACTGAATATTTATAAAGGTACTCGTGAGCTTGTTGCTAACTATCCTCGTCACAATGGTTCTCCACAATTTTCACCAGACGGCACTAAGCTAGCAATGGTGTTATCAAAGACGGGCAGTTTACAGATTTATATTAAAGATCTTAAAACAAAGCAATTACGTCAAATAACTCATGGTCGAGCGAACAATACCGAAGAAATTTGGACGCCTGATGGGAAATCAATGTATTTCACTTCAGATCGTGGTGGACGCCCACAAATTTATCATCTTGATTTGGCAACAGGCGAGACACAACGTGTAACATGGCAAGGTAGCCAAAATATGGGAGCGCAAATTACTCCAGATGGTCGTTTTTTAGTAATGGTAAACCGTTCTGATAGTGGTTATAACATTGCTAAACAAGATTTAAAAACTGGTGCAGTTCAGATTTTAACCAAAGCAAAATTAGCAGAATCACCAAGTATTGCACCTAACGGTAGTATGATTATTTATAGCTCAGCACAAAATAATAGTTATGAATTGTCTCTAGTGTCTATTGACGGTCGATTCCAAGCACGTTTACCGTCAACAAGTAAACGCGTTCGTGCACCAGCTTGGGGTCCATTCCTATAATAGGATTATAGAACAATAATATATCCAATTAATGGGTATTACTGAATGATGAAGGATAAAAATAGATGCAACTTAACCGAATTTTAAAAGGCTTAGCCATTGCGTTACCAATGATGACATTGGCAGCATGTAGTTCAACCGATAGTACAGGTACTTCTGCTGGCTCTCAAAACCAAACTAGCGGTGCTGAAGTCAGTGGTCTTAATGGCTCTGGTCAATCTACAGTTTCAACACCCCTTTCTCAAAGTGGTGCAATGACTGAACAGCAATTGCATGAGCAACAAATGCAGAAGTTGCGTCAAGAAGAGCAAACCGTCTTCTTTAAATTTGATAACGCTGAAATTCAACCTGCGTACCAAAACATGCTAGAAGCTCATGCGGAATACTTACGTAATCACCCAAATACAAAAGTAGTAGTTCAAGGTCATGCTGATGAGCGTGGTACACCTGAATACAACATTGCGTTGGGTGAACGTCGTGCAACGGCTGTTGCTCAATACTTACAAGCATTAGGAGTCTCTGCAAACCAAATGTCTATTGTTAGTTATGGTGAAGAAAAACCATTATTATTTGGACATACTGATGCAGATTATGCGAAAAATCGTCGCGCAGTGATCGTATATTAATTAAGAGTTAGGTTAATAATTATGAACAGTAACAAAATAATGCGTCAATTTGCATTAGTGTTGCTGGTTGGTGCGGCGACCCAAGTGGTCGCCGCGCCCGCTTCAGCCGCTAATTTACAAACATTAGAGCGTATGCTTGAAGCACAAGGGCAATCACAATTGCAGGTTCAACGTCAGCTAGATCAAATGTCAGCTGATATTGATGATATTCGTGGCAAAGTAGAACGTAATAGCTACGATATTAAGCAGATGAAAGAACGCCAACGCCAATTATATAAAGATGTTGATCAGCTAAGTCGTCAGCCTGTAAAAGCGGCTCCAACCGCTAAAGAGGCCACCAAAGCACCCACTGAAGCATATTCTAACAATATGAGTGAGAATGATGCTTATCAAAATGCGGTGAATTTGATTTTGAAAAAGAAAGACTACCAAGGCGCAACTCAAGCGTTTGAAACTTTCTTAACGACTTATCCTGATTCTGTGTATAAGCCAAATGCAAGCTATTGGCTAGGTCAGTTGCATTTCTCTCAGAATGATTTAGCGCAAGCTGCAAAGAATTTTGAGGTTGTTGCAAGTATTAAAGACTCAAGTAAGCGTGCTGATGCGTTATTAAAGCTTGGTGTTATTGCTGAGCGCAGTAATGATACTGTTAAAGCGATGTCTTACTATACGGAAGTTGAGAAAGATTACCCTAACTCAACTAGCGCTAAGCAAGCACAGTCTGCGTTGAAAATTTTATCAAAACACTAAATATTCTTAGTTTAAGCTATTAAAAACCTACAATTTTGTGGGTTTTTTTTTGCTTTTTATTCATTATTAATAATGCTTATCTATGTTTATTAGGTTAAACACAGAAAGGTCAATAATATTATTTTAATCCTACAAACTATCATGGAAATTACTTTTTTTTTTGGTATTATTCGACCTTATGAAATGAGTAGCTATTGTTACTCAATATAATGTTATTACTATGGATAGTTGGAGTTATTTTGTTAAGTCAAAAAAAAATATTATGTTACTCATTGATTTCAATTTCAGGCTGGTTGTTTGCTGCTTATCTAATGTTCACACATCTCAGTAATGATCGTGATTTTATCAATGATAAGATCACTGAAAATGCCTACAATATCGTTTCTCAATCATTACAAGATAAAAAAACAGATCCAGAAATTATCGCTCAAATTCAAGAATGGTTTGCCAAAGGGTGGACAGCTCAAACAGGCTCTGTAACCACTATTTGTGATAATGACCGAGATAAATTAAAGCAAATTCTTTCTGATTCTGCCATCGTAACAATTTGCCGTTTACGTATATAACTACCGAGGTTATTTTTATGAATAAATTAATGTCGGTATTCTTAGTCTTATTGGCTTTATCAGGTTGGGTGACTGGTGGTGTATTTCTTTATGGTACTAAAATAAATAAAGATTATGCCACTAAAATGGCAGGGGAAAATGCCTTTAATATTATAGAGCAATCATTACACCATACAGATTCAGAAGCGGCAATCTTAGCGAAAATAGCGTTATGGAAAAAAGATAATTGGACGGCACAAACGGGGTCAATTATTACGTTATGCCAAAGTGATCGCCAACAATTTCGTCACTGGGTTACTGTGAAGAATATATCTAAAATTTGCGAACAAACTCAATAGGTTATATAGATGGATCTCTTTATGATTGTGATGCTTATCTTTTTTTGTATCATGACAGTTGTTTCTTATATCTATTTATTGATGTCTTTTGATGAAAAAGAAAGATGCTTATCTTTTGATGAAAAAACGAAAACCGTTTTTTGTGATGGAAAAAAAATAATATCAGTACGTGATGGTAGTGGTAACTATCGATTCATAAAATATATTTTTGATCACCCAGATAGTGTTATTTCTGTTACTGAACTTGAAGCCAATGTGTTTTTTGGGCAAAACGTTAATATAGTAAAAGTGTTGAGTAATACTCATTTACCAAAAGAAATTATTAATACTTTCTTCTGCGTTTCAAAAAATAGCCTGATATTTAAAAATAAAGCCTTTCTCAAGTGAGAAAGGCTTGTCGGCTTAATTTATAATAATGTGCCGTAAGGGCTAGCTTGATGATAGTTATAGACATTCATCAAATGTCTCACCTCTTCTACAGGTAGTTAAATCAGTGCGTTAAAGCGATAAAACATTATTTAATATAGTTAGCTTTAAAACTGTGATTCATATCAATAATAATTTTTCTGAGATGTTCTCAGAGGATTCTCAGAATAAAAGCAATAAATTTTCACTTTTATGTATCCTTAAAGGGAATATAGATAGCATAAAGGGTATTTTGTGTGTATGTGATGTTATATAAGTGTTTGTTGGTTAATAATGATATTTCAAAAATCATGCGTATAATGATCAAACACGTAAGGAATGCTGACGAGCAAATGAATAATGAATATTACATTTGATCCATCGAAAATGGTCTATCCATTTCCACCTAAACCAGCGCTATTATCGGATGATGAAAAGCAGGTTTACATTACAAAAATCAAGCAACTGCTAAAGAGTAATAATGCAGTATTGATTGCACACTATTATACCGCTCCCGAAATTCAGGCCCTAGCTGAAGCAACGGGAGGTTTTGTCGGTGATTCCCTTGAAATGGCACGCTTTGGTAATCAGCATTCTGCAACAACCTTGATTGTTTGCGGAGTACGGTTTATGGGTGAATCAGCCAAAATATTAACGCCGGAAAAACAAGTGTTAATGCCAACATTAGAGGCTGAATGCTCACTCGATCTTGGTTGTCCGGTGGATGCCTTTACTGAGTTTTGTGATCAGCATCCAGACCATACAGTGGTCGTTTATGCAAATACTTCAGCGGCAGTTAAAGCACGGGCTGATTGGGTGGTAACATCGAGTATCGCATTAGAAATTATTGATCACCTCGATAGTGAAGGTCGTAAAATAATTTGGGGACCTGATCGCCATCTAGGTGGTTATATTCAAAAGCAAACCGGTGCTGAAATGTTACTGTGGCAAGGGGAGTGTATTGTGCATGATGAGTTTTCAGCACAAGCCCTAAAACAGATGAATCATCTTCACCCTGATGCCGCTATTTTGGTTCATCCAGAATCACCAGCTAGCGTAGTTGCATTAGCTGATGCTGTTGGTTCGACGAGTCAATTAATAAAAGCGGCAACAACACTACCACAAACTAAATTAATTGTGGCAACTGATAAAGGCATTTTCTTTAAGATGCAGCAAATGGTGCCAAATAAAGAATTAATTGAAGCGCCGACAGCGGGGGCTGGAGCGACATGTCGTAGCTGTGCACATTGCCCGTGGATGGCGATGAATGGTTTGAAAGCTATTTATACTGCTTTAGCTGAAGGCGGTCAGCAACATGAAATTTTTGTTGATGAAGCCATTCGAGTGAAATCACTTATTCCACTGAATCGAATGTTAAATTTTGCCGCTGAGTTACAATTAAAAGTAAAAGGTAATACGTAAGTAATTACTTACGGTAAGAAAAGAAAAGGCGACTCGATCTGATACTTATTTTAGTTAACAGAATCGATTCGCCTTTTTTATTGCTATTGCAGCAATTATTACTGAGCGGCAACTAATTGTGCGCCACGTTGTGTTAGGCCACATAACATAACGGGAATTGCGTTGAAGATTTCTTCAAACTGTGCCAATGCATCTGCGTTTTGTTCTTTAAGTGCTTCTAATGCTGTTTCAGGATCAAATAACAAGCTAAAAGAAAGTAATACGCCACCAAGTAGAGCATTATCTTCACTTTCTGGTGGCATAATTGTTTCCCAATCATCACGTGCTAATTGCCATCCTTGAAGCATGCCTTCACAGAAGTTGCTGGTTGCTTCGGTTACGATCTGGCTATCATCTAATGCACAACCTTCAGGCCATTGCCAAGTGCTCTCAAATAATGCCGCACGAGCTTCGTTCCAGATTGCAATAATTGCTTTTGCATAATTCTCTAAGTCTTCATGGCTATCGAAAGGTGATGTTTCTTCGCCACCCCACATAAACGCTAACCATTCTGTAGGATCTATCAGGTGAGGTGCGGCAGCCATTGCGGTAACAAAGCCACGTGTTTGTGATTCAGATAGCAATTGATCTGCTAGTTGAGAGTTTTCGAGGATAGTACTTAGTTGTGAAGACATAAAACAATCTCAGCTTAATAATGATTAAGTGTTCAGGTGCATTAACTATACATGCATCACTGAACTTTATGCCTCTATTGTAACAGCCTCTGGGTAACAACCTAGTAATGGTCAAAGATATTTTGTCATCTTGTGTCAAAAAAGACGGACAAAGTGCAGTTGCTGACATTAAATTGCTTATTGTTGATTTTAATTAAAACATGAAGTCTTCACTAATAACATAATTCTTAATTACGTAACCCGTTTACGTAGCTAAAACATATCAGATGATGACATAATTTTACTTATTATTAAGGTGAAGCAATGTATAGCGAGCAATTTATGATGTTATTGGCCGTATTTGAACGTGCCGCCTTAATGCTGATGACATTATTTTTATTAACGCGTACCCAATTGTTTCAATCTATCGTTAAGAAGACCCATCGACGTCCTGTTGAAACTGCGATGATTTCAGCATTGTTTATTTTATTTGCGGTGTTTAGTACATATACCGGTTTAAATGTTGATGGCTCACTGGTTAATGTACGTATTATAGCGGTGTTATCGGGTGGCATTATATTTGGTCCATGGATTGGTATTCCCGCTGGTATTATTGCAGGTATTCACCGTTATTTAATTGATATTGACGGTCCTACATCTGTTGCTTGTTTAATAACGAGTATTTTTGCAGGCTTATTAGCAACCTGGATCCATTGTAAGTGTGCTAAAAAAAATTACGCCCAATTGGGTATTTTAGCTGGTATGTGCTGTGAAATACTGACAATGGT
The DNA here is from genome assembly GCF_036040035.1 of Photobacterium sp. S4TG1. Taxonomy (NCBI): domain Bacteria; kingdom Pseudomonadati; phylum Pseudomonadota; class Gammaproteobacteria; order Vibrionales; family Vibrionaceae; genus Photobacterium; species Photobacterium sp. S4TG1. The sequence continues at coordinate 361,967 of NZ_JAYXUH010000001.1, read as the reverse complement.
ATTGATTGTGTTGTTATCACATAATAAAGCACTGGCTTACAATATTGTTACCCATATTAGTTTTCCCATGATCCTTGGTACATTATCGATTGGGTTAATTATTAAATTAGTCCAAGATCTCGATGAAGAACAAGATCTTATTGCTGCTCAACAAGCAAAACTCGCTCTTGATATTGCGAATAAAACCTTACCTTATTTTCGTATTAACAACCGTAATGCCCTACAAAAAGTATGCAGCATTATTCGGTTTTATACGGATGCTGACGCTGTTGCAATTACTAATACGCAAGACGTACGTGCGTATGTTGGTCGTGGGGAAGAGCACTTTTTAGATGCCCATCATAAAATAAGCCAAATGACTCGCCAAGCAGTAGAAAGTGGTGAACAAATAATAAGTAATAATCTCAATGTACATAATTTCCACTCGTTACTTATTATTCCACTGTGGGAAAATGGTGAGGTAAGTGGCACGCTTAAAATATTTTATTGTCAGCCTGATCATATTCGCATGTCATTACGTGAAATGGCGATTGGTTTATCACAAATCATATCGACTCAAATGGAAGTTTCACGGATTGAACAATTAAAGCAGATGGCAGCAAAAGCTGAGTTTTCAGCCCTACAAAGTAAAATTAATCCGCATTTTTTATTTAATGCACTTAATGCAATTTCGACGTTAATTCGTATTCGTCCTGATGAAGCTCGTCAGCTGATTGCTAATTTGGCCGATTTTTTACGTTACAATTTAGAACGTGATGTTGAATTAATTGATATTCAGGAAGAAATACAACAAGTACGTGATTATGTCGCCATTGAACAAGCCCGTTTTGGTTCCAAACTAGAGGTAGAGTTTGATATTGATGATGTCCATCCTCACATACCATGCTTATTGATTCAGCCACTCGTTGAGAATGCGATCTTACATGGTATTCAGCCATCTCGCGTGGCTGGTAAGGTTGTTATTTCAGTCAAGAAAAGAATGGATGATGTCGTGATAACAATCACAGATACAGGGGGGGGGATAGATCAAAAAACAATCGATAAATTATACCAAAGCAAAATAGATTCACACCATATTGGACTCAATAATGTCCACCAACGGTTATTATTATTATATAGCGATGGATTACATATTACTCGGCTTGAGCAAGGAACCAGTATGCAATTTTTTGTAAAAGAACAGGATTGATATCATGCAACTAAATGCTTTGATCGTGGAAGATGAATATCTTGCTCGTGAAGAATTAACCTATTTAATTGAAAAACATAGCACAATTAATATTGTTGCTGCGTTTGATGATGGCCTGGATGCCTTTAAATTTTTGCAATCTAACAAGGTTGATGTTGTTTTTTTAGATATTAATGTTCCATCAATTGATGGCATGTTATTAGCTCGTAATATTGCTCAATTCTCTCACAAACCTCAAATTGTATTTACAACGGCTTATAAAGAATATGCGGTAGATGCTTTTGAATTAGAAGCGGTTGATTATTTATTGAAGCCACTTAACGAGCAGCGAGTAATCGGCTTATTAGCTAAGTTACAGGCGCGGGCTCAAGAACAAGAACCCCCGCAAGTTACGACAAATATACGTAGTCATACTATAAATTTAATGCTTAATAATCATATTCATGTTACTGCGATTAGTGATATTTGCTGTGCCATTGCTAATGAAAAAGTGACCCATGTTTATACTGCTGAAGGGTGTTTTGTGGCACCGATTACGATAAGTGAATTGATGCTACGTTTACCAACGAGTGATTTTTTCCGTTGCCACCGATCTTACTGCATAAATATTAATGATGTTAAAGAGATTATTCCATGGGTTAATAGTACTTATATGATCAAATTAGCCCATGTTGAACCGCATATTCCTGTGAGTCGTAGTAATCTAAAAGCTTTTCGGTGTTTAATGCAGTTGTAAACGCTAACTAATGATTAGCGGCAAAATGCATTTCATGCCGCTATATTGCATTTTATTCCTCATACGTTACCACTGATTTTATTGTTTTTTTACCCTCTTGTTATCTATGGTTATTGTCGTATTTTGGTGAACAGCAGCAAGGCAATCTGCAATATGGCCTTGAGTATTTCACCAAAAAGGATGTCACCATGACCAATCAACTTACCAGTCGTAGCCGTTATTTTACGTTGCTGGGTACCATCATTACTCAGTTTGCTTTGGGTTCAGTTTATACATGGAGTTTATTTAACGCTCAGCTTGCAGGTAAATTATCTGAGCCAGTCAGTCGTGTTGCTTTTTCTTTCGGTATTATGAGTTTAGCCTTGGCGGTTGCATCATCAATGGCGGGTAAAATGCAAGAACGGTTTGGGGTGCGTAATGTCACTCTTGGTGCGGGTATTTTACTAGGGGCAAGTTTATTACTCACAGCGCATGCCACCAATATTTGGTTGTTATATATTTTTGCTGGCCTGTTAATTGGTTTTGCTGATGGTACCGGGTACTTAATGACCTTGTCTAATTGTGTGAAATTCTTTCCTGAGCGTAAAGGGTTAATTTCAGCCTGTGCTATTGGTGCATATGGTTTAGGTAGTTTAGGTTTTAAATTTATTAATATGTATTTTCTTGAGCATAATGGTTTAGAAAGTACCTTTGATTACTGGGGCATTATTGCAATGGTCATGGTTATCATTGGTGGCTTAATGATGAAGGATGCACCTAAACAACAAGTATCGGCCACAGAATCTGCTGCTGAAGTGCGTGATTTCAGTCTTTCACAATCAATGAAATGTCCTCAATTTTGGATGCTTGCTTTAGTTTTCTTGACTGTTTGTATGAGTGGTCTGTATGTCATTGGTGTTGCCAAAGATATCGGTCAGGGTTACGTACACTTATCATTAGACGTTGCTGCTGCCAGTGTTGCTATTATTGCTATTGCTAACCTAAGTGGGCGTTTAGTACTTGGTATCCTATCAGATAAAATGGCTCGAACTAAGGTTGTCGCTATTTCATTAGTTGTGTGTTTAACCGGAGTATGCGCATTATTGTTTGTTCATCAAAGTCAGATGAGCTTTTATATTGCTGTTGCCTGCATTGCCTTTAGTTTTGGTGGCACAATTACGGTATTCCCTTCATTAGTGAGTGATTTCTTTGGTTTAAACAACCTGACTAAAAATTACGGTATCATTTACTTAGGGTTTGGTATCGGTAGTTTCATTGGTTCAATTGTTGCTTCTGTCTTTGGTGGCTTTATTGCGACATTCTACTTAATGTTTGCTTTGTTAATTGTTTCATTAATTATCGCATTAACCATTAAATTACCGCAGCCATCTTTAGCGCAATAAGCTGCTAAATATATACAAATAACTAATCCGAATTTAGTTTAAAATTCGGATTCTTACTTGTTGCTATTTTGTTATATCAAATAAATTAACAGTGACAATTAAATGCTTTAATGGTTACTTTTATGCCAGATAAAAAACCTATTTTTAACTAAAATAGCAGTTATTTACTCGAAACCAACATTAAATACAGAACCTTATTTTATATAAAAGCTGTTCTAATGCGCACATAAACTGCATGGTGTTAGTTAGATAGTTTTAAGTAACGTTAACCATGATAATACTGGTCGATTTTGCTAGAGTAAGGGAAGTAAATGTCTGTTGTTAAAGTGCCATTTAAGGTTAGAAATGCTGCCGCAGATATATTTGCAATGGTGGTGTTTAGCTTTATTACAGGGATGATGATTGAAGTTTTTATTTCAGGCATGTCATTTGAACAGTCATTAGCATCACGTACGCTATCAATACCGATTAATATTGCGATTGCATGGCCTTATGGCATGTTCCGTGATTATGTTATTGGTTGTGGCCGCAAGCTGTCTTCTGCACGGTGGATGAAAGGTTTGTCTGATATGGTGGCCTATGTTGTATTCCAGTCGCCTATCTATGCTTGTATTCTTTTAGCTGTAGGGGCGAATAAAGAGCAAGTAATTGCTGCAGTAATGAGTAATATTTTTGTTTCTGGTGCATTAGGCGTTGTTTATGGTCAGTTTCTTGAGTTATGCCGCAAAATGTTCCGTGTTACTGCGTGTGCTCAACCAACAATTTAAATAGTTTTCTCATTATTTGAATTAATCAAAAGCACCTATAAGGTGCTTTTGTTGTTTTTAAAAGGTGGTAATTATCAATTTTGGTATAAGAACAGTGCAAATCGCAGTATAAGTCAGCAAATAGAAAAAACTCACATAAAAACCCTTGACCCTGATCCCATAAATCAATATATTACACGCCGTCGACAAGCAAAGCGTTGTTGGCAACAATGTGGTGAGGTGTCCGAGTGGCTGAAGGAGCACGCCTGGAAAGTGTGTATACGGCAACGTATCGAGGGTTCGAATCCCTCCCTCACCGCCATATCTCTTTAAGAGATATAAAATTGGAGAGATGGCTGAGTGGTTGAAAGCACCGGTCTTGAAAACCGGCATACGTTTATAGCGTATCTAGGGTTCAAATCCCTATCTCTCCGCCACATTCAAAAAAGCCGCTGTTTTTACAGCGGCTTTTTTACATCTAAATAAAAGTGGGTGTTTAGACTGAGTGAGTAAAGCAGGGTTCAAATCCGCTAATCCTCGAAGCAGCTCCGCCACATTCAAAAAAGCCGCTGTTTTTACAGCGGCTTTTTTACATCTAAATAAGAGTGGGTGTTTAGACTGGTGAGTAAAGCAGGGTTCAAATCCGCTAATCCTCGAAGCAGATCCGGCTTTCTTGCGTCTGAACTTTGTTCCTCATTCCCTACAGTGAAGTTACGAACGAGATAGGGAATCTATTAGCAGCGTGTTGTAGCATTACTATTTGCATTGTGATGTTTCAATATATTTTCACTGGCAGCTTTAATACTTAATGGCGTAGTGAATAGGTCACGGATAGCCCATGTTTCGTTTTTGAGATGATGGTTTTGATGTCCAAATATATCGTATAATTATATCTGCCACATATTTGATACTTATTTTTAGTTTTATTCCGACCCTTTCAAAGGTAAACAATGTGATTAAGTTTAAACAAATATCATCAAACTTAGTTCCAATGACGTTATTACTTGAAGCAGATCCATCTGAAGATTGTATTAATAAATATTTAAAAGATTCAATTTGTTTAGGGGCATTTGATAATAATGAATTAGTCGGGATTTGTGTTAGTAAACAACTTAGTGATTCGATAGTAGAAATCTACAATATTACGATAGAGCCACAGTACCAACAGCAGGGGATTGGTTCACAACTTCTACAGTATGTATTAAATGAATTAGTGCTGATGGGGTATAGCCAAGTTGAGTTAGGTACGGGGACTTTTTGTTATCAATTATCATTTTATCAACGGCATGGATTTAGAGTTGATGCTATTTTGAAAGATTTTTTTGTCGATAATTATGATGAAGAAATATATGAAAATGGTATTCAACATAAGGATATGCTGCGGTTAGTTTGCCGATTGTTTTAAATAATTAAATTTCTTATTTGATTGAATCTAAAGTAATTATCTTTAGTGATATTCTTCTTTTTCATGTCTTATTTATTAACGATAATTTTGTTATTTAAAGACAAGCTTCTGGTTTAGCGTTAATATTTTGGATACTTAAACGTGAAAATATTAAAAGGATTATATCAATGAAACAATCCATCATTCATATTGCTTTAGTGGTAAAAGATTATGATGAAGCCATTGATTTTTATGTGAATAAATTAAAATTTGAATTGGTTGAAGATACTTATCAAGCCGAACAAGATAAGCGCTGGGTTGTTGTTTCTCCTCCTGGTTCAAAAGGTGTTACTTTGCTTTTAGCTCGTGCATCAAAACCTGAGCAAAACGATTTTATTGGTAATCAATCAGGTGGACGAGTGTTTTTATTTTTAAATACTGATGATTTTTGGCGAGATTATAATCGTATGGTTTCTGAGGGAATTACATTTGTTCGTGAGCCACAAGTTCAAGATTATGGAACAGTCGCTGTTTTTGAAGATTTATACGGTAATCTTTGGGATTTATTGGAATTAAGTGCTGATCACCCGATGGCGATGAGAATGGCTGTTGCTGAAAATAACGCATAAGCAATAGCCTTATAAACTCTTCGTAAATACCCTCACTACTATCATGATGGAATATGATTAACTGAATACAGGTCAAATAAGCTAGAATATGGGTTAATTATTTTAGTTTTGAGCCCTGTATATTAATGACCACTATTACAACACCAGCCAACTTTACAGAACTTGGCCTTATTTCGCCTTTGTTAGCACGATTAACGGAGCTGGAATATCAACAGCCAACGCCTATTCAAGCACAAGCTATTCCGAGTGTATTAGCGGGACGTGACTTAATTGCGGGGGCAAATACCGGTTCAGGTAAAACGGCAACCTTTGCTTTACCGTTGTTACAACAGTTACATCAAACAAAAGCTTCTGAGAATAAAAATGCGAAAGGTAATTATGTTACTGGTCTTGTTTTAGTTCCAACCCGTGAGCTGGCAAAACAAGTTGCAGATAGCATTAAATCTTATGCGACACATTTCAACGGTGCTATTAAAACGGTTGCTGTGTTTGGTGGTGTATCAGCTAATACCCAAATGTTAGCTTTACGGGGCGGTACTGATATTTTAGTGGCAACCCCAGGTCGCTTATTAGATTTGATTTCAAGTAATGCCATAAAACTTGATCGGGTTAAAACCTTAGTACTTGATGAAGCCGATCGTATGTTAAGTCTTGGCTTTACTGAAGAGTTGTCTGCGCTACTAGCGTTACTACCTAATAACAAGCAAACATTATTATTTTCAGCGACGTTCCCTGAACAAGTTAAGATGTTAACTCAAGCATTACTTAACGATCCTGTTGAACTGCAACTACAAAGTGTCGATGCAAGCACATTAGTACAACGTGTTTTTACTGTTAATAAGGGCGAGAAAACCGCAGTATTAGCTCATTTAATTAAACAGCATCAATGGCGTCAGGCACTTATCTTTGTTAATGCTAAAAATAGCTGTGAGCACTTAGCTGATAAACTGTCTAAGCGTGGCATTATTGCTGAAGTATTCCACGGTGACCGCGGCCAAGGTGCGCGTACTCGAGTATTAGAAGCGTTTAAGTCAGGTGAAATTGATGTATTGATTGCAACAGACATTGCTGCTCGTGGTCTTGATATTGAAAAGCTACCGGTTGTGATTAACTTTGATTTACCACGTAGCCCAGCAGATTATATGCACCGCATTGGTCGTAGTGGTCGTGCAGGTGAAGTCGGTCTAGCACTGTCATTGATCGATTATGAAGACAGCCATCACTTTAAGGTTATTGAGAAGAAGAACAAAGTTCGACTTGAGCGTGAACAAGTTGAGGGTTTTGAAGTTGATGAATCAGAAGCTTTATTAGCAGTAGCAAAACCAATGGCAAAACCTGAAGGTACGGGTAAAAAGAAACGCAAAAACAAACCAGCGCCTATTGACGACTTCTGGTCATAAGATCAATCAAGAAACTGATCGCTTTTTGTTATTAATATATTAACTAAAAAATCCCTCGCTAGTCATAACGAGGGATTTTTTTATGGTACTAATAATGGTGTGAGTTACAACGATTTACCTAGTTAAGTCGGGCTGCCATTGCCTGTGATTTATCAGCAGTCATTACAAAGTGAAGCGTTCCACCTGCTTTTATTTCACTGTGCTCAAAGCTATTAAATACATTTAGAGGTTTACCGTTAATCAGCACGGATTTCACATACTTATTGTCACTGCTGTTATTATCAGCCGTGATGGTGAAATCACCCGTTGGTAGTTGGATTTTTACCTCATCAAAAATAGGGCGACCAATGGTGTAGGTTGGATCCGTTGGTGTTACTTGATAGAAGCCCATTGCCGACATAATGTACCATGCTGACATTTGACCGACGTCTTCATTACCAATGATGCCGTCAGGGGTTGGCTTATAGAATTCCTTGTAAACTTTATCGAGGTATTCTTGGGTTTTCCAAGATTCATTGGTACGGTTATACAAGTAAATCACGTGGTGCGATGGCTCGTTACCATGAATATATTGGCCAATAAAACCTGTCATATCTTGATGATTTTCACCGCCATTCGCATCAGCAGTAAATAAGTCATTAAGCTTAGTATTAAACCCTTCAGTGCCACCCATGACCTCAGTTAACTTGTTAATATCTTGCATGAATGTCCATTGCCACTGCCATGCGTTGCCTTCGGTATACCAGCCAGGGCTTGAACTGTATGGATTAAAGTCATTAGAGGTGAATTCTTTTTCACAGGTGTCGAGTTTTACTGGTACAAAGAAGCCCGCGTCTTTATCCCAATGATTTAAAGACCAATAAGCACGATCATTAAACTCATTATAAGTGGTGTCATCACCGGCTACTTTTGCCATTTGCGCAATCGTCCAGTCATAGTATGAAAACTCTAGCGCGTAAGAAACGGAATTCCAATTACCTACACCAACGCACTTATCACGCTCGTAATAACTTAACTGACCCGCCATCACGGCTTGCAGTGTGTGATCAGGAATTTGAGGAAAATCATATGGACGGTAATAAGCTGATTTCTTTGCCGCTTCTAAAGCATTTTTAGCATCAACATCAAGGCCTTTGACAACCGCATCACCAATAATCGCGGTGGCAGGGTAGCCAATCATAGTACCGGTTTCTTCACCGTAGCCTTCCCACTTCGGCAGTAGTCCTGTTTCTTGTGATTTACGAATCAAGTCGTTAGCTAAGTCAGTTGCATGTTGTGGGTTAGTAATGGTTAGCAGTGGATGAACCGCACGGAAAGTATCCCATGTAGAATAAACTGAATAGTTTTTATAGCCATCAGCTTGACGAACACCGCCTAGCAAATCACGGTAACGACCATCAACATCTTGATATTCAACTGGCGCGATCATGGCGTGATACATCGCAGTATAGAAGTTAGTTTTCTCAGCCTCAGAACCGCCTTTTACTTGAACGGTTGCAAGCTCTTTTGCCCATGTAAGTTCAGCATTGGCTTTAACGTTAGCAAAATTATAGGTTGGTGTTTCAGCTTCTAAGTTCTTTTGTGCGCCTTCCCAATCGACAGGAGAGAGTGCCACTCGCATTTCAATCGGTTGATCGCCTTTACCAAAATCAAGGTAAGTGATCTGTTCTTTATTTGGATTATTGATTGAGCCGTAAACTGCCCCTATTTGCATTTCCATTGCTTCGCCACCATCACGGGCAATCAATGCATGAGCAATTGGCTGATTAAATTGGGCATAGAAGAAAATATCTTGGCCTTGGAACCAACCTGTAGAAACTCGGCGGCCACGAATAGTGTATTCATCGACTAATTCAACTCGGTTTTGCAGAGATTCACCATTGTTGGCGGCCAGTGTATGAGCAAGGTCAAGTTTTATTTTACGATCAGCCCCTTGTTCATAGGTATAACGATGGACACCGACACGGGTTGTAGTGGTTAATTCTGCTTTAATATTGCCATTATTTAATACCACTGAGTAGTAACCTGGTGATGCGATCTCAGTTGCTTTATCAAAGGCATTATTTTCACGGTTAGCATCATCAGAATAAGGCAGCACTAAAATATCACCAAGGTCAGTTGCACCAGTGCCTGATAGGTGAGTATGTGAGAAACCGTAAAGATTAAGATCCGTTGCAAATACATCTCCGGCAACGTAATCACTCGCATCCCAATAACCCGATGCTGAATGCCATGGATTTTGGCCTGTCTCAGTATTGGTATTTGTTCCTTTAAATGTATCAGGGCTTAATTGCACCATTCCACGGGGTACAACGGCACCAGGGAATGTATGTCCAGATGCTGCAGTACCAATCATCGGATCTATGTATTTTAAAACGCTCATATCAATAATAGGCGTTGCTGGTAGGGTGACTTCAGGTTGGGTTTGATTATTGTTGTCGTTGTTACACCCAAATAAACCTAATGACAATACCAGCGAAATAGCGATTGGAGTTAATTTAAACGTCATAATGTACCACCTAACAGATATGTAGTGCAGGAATGCTCACGTCGGCCAAGAGTGAATATTCTCAAGAGGTAAGAGTAATAAGATGCTGCGTTAACCGCATAGTAGGGGGGAATTGCTGTGGTAGTAAGATGATAAAACAAACATTTACTGGACTTTTGTACCGATTAAATTGAAACGTGATACTGCTTCATGGGGAATAGTGAAGGAAGTAATGTTTCCTTAATGAATGATATTGTTTACTAGAGTGGATAATAAAATAATTGTTTTGAGACTTAGTTCATATTCTTGTAGATAAATTGCAATGTTTTTTCAATGCTTGTTTTAGATCAAATAGATTTTTAAAACAAAGGCGTAAAAATACCAAAGAGGAATTGTTTGGTAGTGCCATTAGTTAAATATGTCTTAAAGGAAAGACTGATTTGATAATGAGTATTTGAAAAATAAGGTAAGTTATTATGAGCAGTGCATTTTATATTCCATGTGTTAACTTTATGGGTGCGGGTTGTTTAACAGCGGCAGCGGATGCAATTAAAGCGCACGGCTTTAAAAAAGCATTAATTGTTACGGATAAAGTATTAAACGAAATTGGTGTTGTTACGCAAGTTGCAGTGCTATTAACCGAACGTGGCATTGATTCGGTTGTTTACGATGGTACTCAACCAAACCCAACTATCACTAATGTAGATCAAGGTTTAACACTGTTAAAAGATAACGGTTGTGACTTTGTTATTTCATTAGGTGGTGGTTCTCCTCATGATTGTGCAAAAGGCATTGCGTTATTAGCAGCGAATGGCGGTCAGATTGGTGATTACGAAGGTGTTGATCGTTCAGCAAAACCTCAATTACCTGTAGTCGCAATTAATACAACGGCTGGTACTGCGTCTGAAATGACCCGTTTCTGTATTATTACAGATGAAGCTCGTCACATTAAAATGGCGATTGTTGATAAAAATACCACGCCATTAATGTCAGTTAATGATCCTAAATTAATGCTAGCTAAACCAGCCTCATTAACAGCAGCCACAGGTATGGACGCATTAACTCACGCTATTGAAGCGTATGTTTCTATTGCTGCTACACCAATCACTGATGCCGTTGCGATTAAAGCCATTGAATTGATTGAAGCCAATTTACGTACCGCCGTTAAGGATGGTCAAAATTTAAATGCGCGTGAGCAAATGGCTTATGCTCAATTTATGGCGGGCATGGCATTTAACAATGCATCACTAGGTTATGTTCACGCAATGGCGCACCAGTTAGGCGGTTTTTATAATCTGCCACACGGTGTATGTAACGCTGTATTATTGCCACATGTTCAACGTTATAACGCGCAAGTTTGTCCTGAGCGCTTACGTGATGTTGCTGCCGCTATGGGTGTGAATGTGAGTGATATGACACCACAACAAGGTGCAGATGCTGCAATTGATGCAATCATGGCATTGTCTAAAGATGTTGGTATTCCAACGGGTTTAAAAGATCTGAATGTGAAGGCAGAAGATATTTCATTATTATCTGATAATGCGTTAAAAGATGCGTGTGGTTTTACTAATCCTAAGCAAGCGACACATGAAGAAATTTCACAAATCTTTATGTCTGCAATGTAATCGCGAATAGTAACGAGATAATATTAGCAACATATAATGCGTAAAAAACGCCTCATGATTGAGGCGTTTTTATTTTTCATAATTAAGATGTTATTAATTTAATATCAATAATTTAACTATGTTTATAGCAGTGGGCTAAACATATAGAAGAAGCGTTCACCAAATTTATTACGTACTGAACGCTTTTCCCATTGCTCTTTATCTACAGGCTCTGAGTCGGCAATGTAACTTTGCTGTAATTGACTTAGCTTATGAGTGAATTCAAGATTATCCACCGCCATTGTGACCTCAAAATTGAGCCATAAGCTGCGCATATCAAGGTTAACTGTTCCGATTAAGCAGTGAGTATCATCAATGACAACGGATTTAGTATGCAATAAGCCGCCATGAAAACGGTGAATATGTACTCCTGATCTTAATAAATCACTAAAGAAAGAACGGCTAGCCCATTCAACCATAGTTGAATCATTTTTATTTGGAAGCACAATATGAACGGCAATATTTCGTTCTGCGGCACCTTTCATCGCATGTAATAAGTGTTCACTTGGCACAAAGTAAGGTGTGGTGATAACAATACTTTTCTTTGCTTGGTAAATACTTAGCAGCAATACTTGGTGAATAATATCATCGGGCATGCCTGGGCCAGAAGGGATCACTTGTACGGTGTCATACTGTGGTTCATCTTCCGTTGGTATTTGGCAAGTCGGTAATGGCGGTAAAAACCGTTGTCCTGTTTCAACCTCCCAGTCCCATGCTTGAATACAATTAAGTACTGAAACCGTAGGGCCACTGATTCTTACCATGACATCTACCCACTGACCGACTCCAGCATCAACTTTAAAGAAAGCGGGATCAACTAAGTTCATTGAACCGGTATAAGCAATGTTGTCATCAATAACTACGATTTTACGGTGCTGACGTAAATCTAAGCGGCGTAAGAACATACGAAATGGTGAAACCGCCAAAGCTTCGATAAGTTCGATGCCTGCCCCTCTAATCAGTTTTGGCCAATGAGAACGGAAGAAGCGCATACTACCGGCAGAATCAAGTAATACGCGAACTCTAATACCTCGCTTTGCCGCTTTGATAAGAGCAACACCCACTTCATCAGCAAGACCGCCAGGATTCCAAATATAGAATTCTAGATGAATGGAATGTTGAGCGTTATTTATATCATCAATAAGCGCTCGAAGAATTTCATCGGTTGATGATTTTAATGACAGATGATTGCCGACTAAACCGGGTAACCCAAAACGGTTTTCACACAGATCGTTAATTGGCTTTGCTACATCACTCATTTTTTGAGGCATGTGGCCAGGGCAATCAGTCAAGCATTGAAACCAGCTTTGAAACGGAAAAAACATTTCACGTGCCCGTTCAGCTCGTTTTTTGCCTAAATTAAGTTCGCCAAATAGTAGGTAGGCAATAACGCCACCAATAGGGACGATATAAATAATCATCATCCAGGCTAGGGAGACGCCGACAGCTCGACGTTTGAAGACTACGCGTACAGTGACAGCGGCAATTAACAGCCAATAGGCGAAAATGCCGATCCACGTTAAGATTTGATAAAACTGTTCCATCGAATGACTTCATCAATATATAAATATAATTTGTATATATAGTGCATTGAAATGAGAAAAAAACCTAATATTCAGTGCTCATTAATGCTTATGTTGAATATTCAAGGTTATTTTTGAGGAAGCATTATCACTTTAACATAAAAAAATAACGGTAATATAATGGTGGATATTGTCGTAGGCTATTGTTTTTGAATCTAATTAACGTTTTATAATAAATTGAATATTCGCCTTAAGACTTTTCTTTTTTGAGCGGCTGGTTATACTCGCGCCATCTTTGTACCGTAAAGGCGTTATTTTCATTATGTTTGATCTTGTTTACCAGCACTCTGATTTCTTGGTTATTAATAAACATCCAGGGATCAGTGTACATAAAGATGATAATGATCAGCCATTACTGGCGGCTGTTGCTGAGCAAACGGGCGATGAAAAACTATATCTTATTCATCGTCTTGATAAAATGACCTCAGGGTTGTTACTACTAGGGCGTAACAAAACAGCGGCAGCTGCATTATGTGCTAATTTTGCCGAACGCCGAGTTGAAAAGTTTTATGTAGCAATTGCCACTAAAAAGCCAAAGAAAAAACAAGGTGTTGTGATTGGTGATATGACCCGTTCACGTCGAAGTAGTTGGAAATTAGAAACGACTAAAGTTAACCCTGCGATTACTCAGTTTTTTTCTGCTGCTGGTGGTGAAGGGCGACGTATTTTTTTATGTAAACCTCATACAGGTAAAACCCATCAAATTCGCGTAGCGTTGCGCAGTGTTGGTTCTGGTATTACGGGGGATGATATTTACGGTAATGAAACGGCAGATCGCGGCTATCTACATGCTTATGGTTTGCGTTTTCCTTACCAAGGTGAGTTACAACAGTTTTTGTGTCCGCCTAGTATCGGAAAATTATGGTCAACAGCAGAAGCACAGCAAGCCTTTACTGAATGGCTACAACCTTGGACGCTATCATGGCCAGTATTAGCTACTAAAAAACAGTAGAGTGAGCTAAATACCACCCATTGCTTTATAAGTGGTGATATTATCAGCAATCGATTGGTAAAATGTGGATGCGCATTTCTTTTTGTTATTGATAACTTATACTATATTACAGAATGTATTAGTTAGAGGTTTACAATGCGCAGTGCTCATTCACGTACGCTGAAAATGCGAGTTTCTCAACAAAAACGTCAATCACATCATCGTCGAAATCGTGCCCAACAATATTTGATATTACCTGAAACTACTCCGCGTCATTTCCTTTCATCATCAGCTACATTGACACTACATTCCACGAGTTTACTTGATTATTCAGCTGAATATGTTCTACGTGCTAAACCTGAATAAATGACTCTATTTTATCCTGCTGTTGGTATTCCTGAGCGCAACGTATAGAATAGCCCGCCTTAATTGACTACTTTGAATGATGTTATGGAAATTAGCGCGTTACCTACTTTAGAAGCCCATTTATTAACGGCTTTAGCAACACCACCGTCAGAAGTTCGCCGATTATTTCATGGCCGCGGTCGCTGTTGGCTAGGGCTGGAACAAATTACGGTTGATTGGCTTCAGGGGCAAGTACTGGTTTCCTTATTCAAAGAGCCTGATGCTGATTTTATGCAAGCATTGACGGATCTATTGATAGCATTGACGCAAACAGAAGCTTGGCAAGCTAGCGGTGCATGTTCTTTACTACTTCAACACCGTGACCGTCAAGGTTCGCCAATGGACGTCTTGTGGGGGCAAAGTTCTGATTATCAAGATGTCATTGAAAGTGGATTAACCTATAAATTAGATTTAGGGCGTAATCAAAATAACGGTCTATTTCTTGATATGCGCTATGGCCGTGATTGGGTGCGAGAGCATGCTGCGGGCAAACGAGTGCTGAATTTATTTGCTTATACTTGTGGTTTTTCTGTGGCAGCTATTGCTGGTGGCGCAGATTATGTGGTGAATCTTGATATGGCCAAAGCGGCATTAAGTCGTGGTCGTGATAACCATCACCTCAATAACCATGATTTAAAGAAAGTGAGTTTCTTAGGCCATGAGTTATTTAAGTCATGGGGTAAAGTACGCAAAATGGGGCCTTATGATTTAATCATTATTGATCCGCCATCATTTCAAAAAGGCAGCTTTGCTCTGACTAAAGATTACCAAAAGATTTTACGTCGCTTGCCTGAATTATTAACCGCTGATGGTGTTGTTTTAGCCTGTGTTAATGATCCAACATTAACCTGCCAATTTTTAATTGATGGCATGGCTGCTGAAGCACCAGATATGGTGTTCTCTCATCGCTTAGAAAACCCGGCTGAATTTAAAGATATAGAACCAGAAGCAGGGCTTAAAGCCTTAGTTTTTGAGCGCCAGAGCTAATATAGCGATGATATAAATCGTTAAAATAAGAATCCCTTATCGACTCCACTAGTTTTAGTTAAGAGTAAATAAGGGATTTTTTTATCTAAAATTAGCAGTAATTTGTTTATTATAATGAATAATATGACCTTTATTGTGGTGTACTTGTTGCGTTTTGGAGTTTGGTGACAAATACTAAAATAAGTGATTAACAATAAGATCAATTCATTCTATTCGCAGTGCAAGGGGTGCACTCAATCTAAATACATTAAGGATGTGTAGTTATGTTTAAATCGTTCTTTCTCGATCGTCGGTGGTTTTTATGGTCGATTGTCGGTAGTGCCATTATTTTATATGTTACTTGGTATAAAGTGCAGATAGACGTAGAAGTGAATGAATGGTTTGGTAGTTTTTATGATCTTATTCAAAAGGCATTAGCTAAGCCCAATGCTGTGACATTTGATGAGTTTTTAGCCGGGTGTATTGAGTTTTTCAATATTGTGTCAGTGTATATCATTATTGCCGTTATTCTTGATTTCTTCGTGCGCCATTATGTTTTTCGCTGGCGTACCGCAATGAATGATTATTACATGAAGCATTGGGACAAAATTAGTCATATTGAAGGGGCATCTCAGCGAGTTCAAGAAGATACGATGCGTTTTGCTCGTATAGTTGAAAGCCTTGGGGTGAGCTTTATGCGATCCTTAATGACGTTAGTTGCGTTTTTACCTATTCTGTGGACGTTAAGTGAAAATGTTACTGAGTTACCGTGGATTGGCAGTGTTGATCGTTCGTTGGTGTATTTAGCCATTATTTCGGCATTATTTGGAACCGTGTTGTTGGCGGTGGTCGGTATTCGATTACCTGGGTTAGAATTTAAGAATCAAAAAGTAGAAGCCGCTTATCGCAAAGAACTTGTGTTTGGTGAAGATAACGCACATCGCGCCAAACCTGAAACTGTAAAAGACCTCTTTTTTAATGTTCGTAAAAATTACTTTAATCTTTATCGGCATTATTTATATTTTGATATCGCCAAATGGTCATATATTCAATATACGGTGATCGTGCCTTATATCGCACTGGGCCCTGCTATTATTTCAGGAGCATTAACTCTAGGTGTATTACAACAGATACTTAGGGCTTTTGGTAAAGTAGAAGAGTCTTTTCAATTTCTGGTACACTCATGGAGTACGATTGTTGAATTAATGTCGATTTATAAGCGGTTGCGTGCATTTGAAGTGCAGATTAATGACGCGATTGATGTGGAAAGTATTCCAGTAGAATAATTATAGCGGGATAAAAATAAAAAGCCCTAACCAGCAATTCTCAATTATTTTGGAGCAATTTATTGGTTAGGGATTTTTATAGTATACGGTGTAGATTATTTTAGTGATTCACAATATTGTTCTGAAATTGTTTGTGAAACTAATTGACGGCCGCTGACATCACGGATAGTAATTAAATAATCCACGCCATGTTTAAAGAGTGGCATTAATTCAGCGTTATTACAGTAATTAGCACTGGCTGTTTTTATCGCTGCGGTTGGTTTTACTCGTCCATTACCACCATAAATAATGTTGAGTTTTACCGTGTTTTTACTCGCATAAGCTTGAGTGATTTGATACGCATCTATTTTTGGGTAGGGTGCTTTGCTATCAATCGCAGCGGCGCGTGATTGTGCTAACGATTCTGCGACCATTTGTTGATCGTGCGAAGCACAGCCACCAAGAATGAAAAGACCGACAGCGGCGACAAGCCATTTTTTTGTTGTAGTTAGATTCACTGGTTGATCCTAAATAGATTTAAGGTAAAACTTTTTTGAATGGTTTAACAATAATATTAGCGTAGACACCTGCATCAATATACGGATCTGCATTAGCCCATTGTTGTGCTTGTTCTAGTGATTCAAATTTAGCGATGACCGTTGAACCTGTAAAACCTGCTTCACCTGGATTTTCATCATCAATAGCAGGCATAGGTCCTGCGACTAATAAACGCTCTTGTTGTTGAAGTTCTTTTAAGCGAGCTAAATGTTGTTCACGTACGCTCATGCGGCGCTCTAGACTGTTTTCAATATCTTGAGAAAAAATCACATACCACATCGTCGGGATTCCCTATTTAGTTATGGTTTAAACAACGAATTATTCTTCGTGCTGTTTTTAATATGCCACCATACTAACTAAATATTGAACATGGACAAGTAGATTTAAGCAAATAATAAAAAGCACCAACCGTAGTCAGTGCTTAGTGTTAATTAAGTGCTTTTTTATTGGGAAGGATTATTGCGTAATTTCGATCTTACGCGGGCGGCCTTCACTGTTAATAGCGACATAATTAAATGTCGCTTCACAGACGCGGTAACGCTCACCGATACCATCAACAGCAACAGGTTTTACCCATACTTCTAAGCCTACACTCATCGATGTATTACCGATGCGCTTACATTCACCGTGACAACAAACCACATCACCAACACCAACGGGGGCTTTAAATTCTATTTTATCAACCGAAACAGTAACGACACGGCCGCGAGAAATCTCTTTAGCTAAAATAGCACCAGCAAGATCCAGTTGCGACATGATCCAACCACCAAAAATATCACCATTTGCATTGGTATCGGCAGGCATCGCTAATGTACGAAGTAGAAGCTGTCCACGAGGGATATTGTTTTCAGTAGTCATCGGTTATACAACTTTATTTATCATCAGGGCTTTTAGGTAAGTGGCGATAAATATAGCCACCCGTAGCAAGGGTAAATAGCAGCGTTAATGCTAATAAACCAAATACTTTGAAATCCACCCAGATATCAAGCGGAAAATTGAATGCAATATAAATGTTTACAATAGCACAAACAACAAAAAATATGGTCCATGCAAGATTCATACGTAACCAAACGTTATCTGGCAGAGTTATCTCTTTACCTAGCATCGATTTAATCAATGGCTTATGCATAATCTGACTGACAAGCAATGCGAGCGCAAACAGACCATAGATCATGGTAACTTTCCATTTAATGAAGTTTTCATCATGTAAAAACAGCGTTAAACCACCGAATATGGCAACCATAACAAAGGTGATTAACTGCATCTTTTCTACTTTTTTATAGATAAACCACGTAACGATCAGTTGGATTGCTGTTGCGATAATTAATGCACCTGTCGCAACAAAAATACCATTAGTTTTAAATAATACAAAAAAGATCAGTAACGGAATAAATTCTATAATTTGTTTCATTGGTCCTAACTCATTAAAGATAATTAGCGAGAGTATACCTGTTCCATTGTCTTAATGAAAAAATCGATTTCGATGGCGGGGAAATCACTGCCATCAAAATTTATTTGATGACAGTGATTAATGGTTTATAGCGAATAGTTAATTGTAGCTTAGCGACGTGTTGCAGCTTTCATATCGGTTATAAATGTTGTTAGTGTCGAGAGCAGTAAAGGATGGTTATTTAGATTATTTTCTATAATTTTAACAATAGCTGAACCTGAAATCGCCCCAGCAGCACCGGCTTTAACGGCTTCATGCACTTGTTCTGGCGTTGAAATACCAAAACCAAGTAATGCTGGTGGCGCATTATGGGCTTTTAATGCAGCTAACAATGGCTCAATTGGCATTTCTGCTTTAGTTTCGGCTCCGGTGACCCCTGCGCGTGATAATAGATATGTATAACCACCGCCTAGCTCAGATACCGCTTTTAAGGTCTCCGCATCAGCATTTGGTGGAGCGATAAAAATAGGATGAATACCTTGTGCTTCTGCTGCTACTCTAAATTCAAGTGATGCATTTACAGGTACATCTGCAATTAATACTGAATCAATACCCGCTGCAGCACAACGGCCATAAAAATTATCGATACCTGTCGAAAATACCAAATTAGCGTACATCAGCAATCCAATCGGTAATTGAGGATATTTAGCACGAATTTGAGTTAACATTTCAAAACAGATAGTTGGTGTTGTTTTCTCAGCAAGAGCGCGAACGTTCGCTCCTTGAATGGTTGGGCCATCAGCCAAAGGATCAGAAAAAGGAATTCCGAGCTCTAAGGCATCAGCGCCAGCGGCAACTAAAGTATCAATAATCTCCATTGAACGTTGTGGTGTTGGATCGCCAAGAGTAACAAAGGGGACAAATGCACCTTCATTACGGGCACTTAGTTGAGTAAATAAATTGTGGTAGCGATCCATTATAAAACTCCTTTTGCCGTTAAAATATCGTGCACAGTGAAAATATCTTTATCGCCTCGACCGGAAAGGTTAACTACCAGCAATTGCTCTTTTTCGGGTTCATCTGCAATCATTTTTAATGCATAAGCTAATGCATGTGCAGATTCAAGAGCCGGAATAATGCCTTCTTTTCGAGCTAATAGTTGAAACGCTTCCAGCGCTTCATCATCGGTAACAGCACCATATTCTGCGCGACCAATAGCATTAAGATGAGCATGTTGAGGCCCAACAGAAGGGAAATCTAACCCTGCTGAAACAGAGTAAGACTCTTCAACTTGGCCATGTTCATCTTGCATTAACGGTGCTTTCATACCAAAGAAAATACCGAGCTTGCCATGTTTCAATGGCGCGCCATGCATGTCGGTATCTAAGCCTTTACCTGCGGGCTCAACACCAATTAAACGAACATTACTTTCTTCAATAAAATCAGCGAACATACCAATTGCATTTGAACCACCACCAACACATGCAATGACTGCGTCTGGTAAACGACCTTCTTTAGCGATAATTTGGGTCTTGGTTTCTTCACCAATGATTTTTTGAAACTCACGTACTATGGTTGGAAATGGGTGAGGACCCGCGGCGGTTCCTAATAGGTAATGGGCTTTGTCATAGCTAGCAGACCAATCACGCATCGCTTCATTACACGCATCTTTTAGGGTGGCAGAACCAGAATGAACCGCAATAACGGTTGCGCCCATTAATTTCATTCTAAAGACATTGGGACTTTGACGTTCAATATCTTTCGCCCCCATATAAATTCGGCATTTTAACCCTAGTAAAGCACAGGCTAATGCTGTTGCAACGCCGTGTTGTCCTGCTCCTGTTTCTGCGATGATTTCAGTTTTACCCATGCGTTGTGCCAGTAAAGCTTGGCCTAAAACTTGGTTAGTTTTGTGCGCACCACCATGCAGCAAATCTTCTCGTTTAAGATAAAGCTTAGTTTTTGTGCCTTGAGTTAAGTTTTGGCATAACGTTAACGCCGTTGGTCGCCCAGCATATTCTTTTAATAACGTTATAAATTGATGTTGAAATTGTGGATCTTGTTGAGCTTCGATAAAAGCATTTTCAAGTTGGTCGAGGGCTGGTACCAGAATTTGAGGGACATACTGACCACCAAACTCACCAAAATAGGCATTCAATTTACTCATGATTATTTATCGTCCTTAATTTGTTTGATTGCCGTAAAGGCTGCCGCTAATTTATGGGGATCTTTTTTACCCGGTGTACTTTCTACACCGGAATTTAAATCTAGGCCGCTAAAACCAAGTGAGGCTGCGTGATGTACATTATCCGGATTGAGCCCTCCCGCGAGTAAGCTATTTGAGCGATCTTCAGGAGCAATTAAAGACCAATCAAAGGTGACACCTGTGCCGCCACTTTTTTCCTCGACTTTACTGTCAAATAAATGTTTATCGACAGACCATTGTGCAAGTTCAGGTACGCTATCGGTGATGGCGTGGGCTTTCCATATTTGGCAGGTAGCCGGTAGCTCTTCACGCAATTGTGCAATATATTGTGGTGATTCATTACCGTGTAATTGCACTGCCGCTAAGGCTAAAGTTGTTGCTGTAGTCACAATGTCTGTCAATGGGCTGTTTTGAAATACACCGACAAAATTAAGAGGTACTGATGAGATAACGGTCAATGCTTGGTCGAGATTAATCGCTCGCGGTGATGATGGTACGAAAATCAAACCACCATAGGCTGCCCCTTGCAGGTAAGCTTGATGGGCATCTTCATTTGAGGTTAATCCGCAGACTTTATGCTCACCAAATAAAACCTTTCGAACGGCTAAATCAAGGTTGTCAGCTGCCATTAATGAACTACCAATTAAAAAACCATCAGCATAAGATGAAAGTTCACGTACTTGTTGATGGGTATAAATCCCTGACTCAGAAATAATAACCGTGCCTTCAGGTAGATCGGGTGCGAGCTGTTTGGTGCGATTTAAATCAATACTCAAATCACGTAAATTACGGTTGTTAATCCCGACGACTTTTGCCTTGAGTTTGATGGCCCGTGTAAGTTCATCTTCATTACTTACTTCGGTTAAAATGCCAAGTTGAAGTGATTTAGCTACTGTTGCAAGTGCTTGGTATTGTTCATCATCCAGTACCGACAGCATTAATAAAATCGCATCTGCTTGATAATGACGCGCCAAATAGACTTGATAACTATCAATCATAAAGTCTTTGCATAATATCGGTTGAGTAACTTGGCTACGGACCTTAGGCAAGAACTCAACATTGCCTTGAAAATATTTCTCATCGGTTAACACTGAAATTGCACTGGCGTATTGATTATAAACCGCTGCAATATCATCTAAATTAAAGTCTTCTCTGATTAAACCTTTTGACGGTGATGCTTTTTTACATTCAAGAATGAAAGCTGGGCGATGGCATCCATGTCGGTCAGTATTGGCGAGTGCGTGGTAGAAATCACGATCACTCGGGGTCAGCTGGTGGCGAAAACTGGCGAGAGGTTGCGCTTCTTTACGAGCATCGACCCAGATTTTTTTATCTGCGATAATTTTAGTAAGGACTGTTTCCATGATTAACCTCGTGCTGCCAGTTGTTCTACAAGTTGATACGCCTTACCTGAACGCATTGCGGTGATCGCGCGTTGAGTATTGGCTTTAAGATCGTGATGGCCGAAAAGACGCAATAAAAGTGCAACATTGACGGCGACGGCGCCTTCTTGTGCGAGTGTTCCTTTCCCCGTCAAAATATGTTCAATGATGGTACGATTCTCATCTGGCTCACCACCGCGAATGGCTTCTAAAGGATAGCTTTGAAGTCCAAAATCGACAGGAGTGAGGGTATATTCGCTAATGACCCCATCAATAATTTCAGCAACATGGGTTTCACCATGAATGGCAACTTCATCCAGCCCGCTACCATGTACTACTGCTGCTCGTTTTAATCCCATGGTCGCTAAGGTTTCAGCAATTGGGCGTACTAGGGCGATATCGTAAACCCCCATTAATTGAATAGTAGGTTTGGCTGGGTTAATTAATGGACCTAGCACATTAAAAATAGTACGGGTTTGTAATGTTTGTCGGACAGGCATTGCATGACGAACCCCACCATGATATTCAGGCGCAAATAAAAAACAGACGCCAAGATCATCTAACGCTTGGCGTGCGGTTTGGGCGGGCATGGCTAAATTAATCCCAAACTTATCTAATAAATCTGATGAACCTGATTTGCTTGATACACCACGATTACCGTGCTTAGCCACTTTGACGCCACAGGCTGCTGCGACAAAGGCTGCAGTAGTTGAAATATTGATGGTATTGGCCCCGTCTCCTCCTGTACCTACAATGTCTGCAAAATCATAATTGGGGCGTGGAAAAGGGTTGGCATTTTTAACTAATGCTTTGGCAGCACCTGCAATTTCTGCTGGGGTTTCACCTTTAATTTTTAATGCTGTTAATACTGCTGATAATACAATCGGCTCAACTTCGCCATTGATGATCGCATCAAAGAGGATATGACTTTCTTCTTCGCTCAAGGGATGTTGCGCATAGAGTTTATCGGCAAGTTTAGAAATAGTAGCGTTCATCATCATCTTCCTTAATGAGTATTTAGGCATGTGGTGGGTGCTTTGATAACCCAAGCCAGTGTATGAGTAAGTAGTTCTGCGCCTTGAGTCGTAAGGATCGATTCTGGGTGAAATTGAAAGCCACAGACTTTGTCGTGTTCATTAACGACCGCCATTACTAATCCATTTACATCAGCAATCGTATCAAGGCTCGCAGGAACATGGGTTGCGACTAAAGAATGATAACGGGCGACGGCGAGTGGGCTCGAAAGCTGACCAAAAACGGGGTGTTGATTGTGAGTCATCATCGCCGCTTTACCGTGCACGATATCGCCAGCGCCAGCGACGGTGCCACCATAAGCTTCAACAATGGCTTGATGTCCTAAGCAAATACCCAACATTGGAATTTTGCCTTTTACTCGTTGAATAAGTTCAGGCATACATCCCGCATCTGCTGGTGCGCCAGGGCCTGGTGACAACACCAATACTGGATTTTGATGTTCATATAATGCGTGTTCTATTTGTTGTGCTGATAAATGATTACGATAAATCGTAACGGGAAAACCTAAACTGCGAAATTGATCAACAAGGTTGTAAGTAAATGAATCAAAGTTATCCAGTAGCACAATATGAGCATTATGGTGATTTTTCGTGATTGTCATCTTGTACTCCTTACCCTTGGTGGGCATGACGAATGGCATTGATTACCGCTTGTGCTTTTGACTTAGTTTCATCTGTTTCCGCTTGTGGTATCGAGTCATAAACCACGCCCGCCCCCGCTTGAACACTTGCGATGCCATTTTCGACATAAGCGGAACGAATCACAATACAGGTATCCATATCGCCATGACCGGTGATATAGCCGACAGCGCCGCCATAACTTCCACGGCGACGTTGTTCAACTTCACGAATAAGTTGCATGGCTCTAATTTTAGGTGCGCCGGTTAAGGTTCCCATGTTCATGCAAGCTTGATAAGCGTGTAGGGCATCAAGATCATGGCGCAATTGACCCACAACTCGTGATACTAAATGCATCACATGGCTATAACGATCAACATGTAATAAGTCAGCAACGTGGCGGCTTCCTGCTTGGCAAATACGAGCGACATCATTACGGGCTAAATCAACCAGCATCATATGTTCAGCATTTTCTTTGGTGTCACAGCGAAGTTCTAATTCAATACGAGTATCGAGATCGAGATTAATTGAACCATCTTTGTTTTTACCGCGTTGACGTGTGCCTGCAATTGGATAAATTTCAACTTGGTTAGACTGAGTGCAATATTTCAATGCGCTCTCTGGTGAGGCACCAAATAAGGTAAAGTCAGTATCATGCAGATAAAACATATATGGGCTTGGGTTACCAATCTTTAATGCCTTATATGCGTTTAGTGGCGAAGGACACGGTAGCGTAAATTGTCGAGATGGCACGACTTGAAATACATCCCCTCGAATAACAAATTGTTTTAAAGCAGCAACGGTTTGGTTGAAGTCGTGATCCGTGATTGTTGGAACAGGAACACAAGCAGTGATGGCCGGTGCAACAGGTAATGCTTGAGGAGTAAGGCAACGTGTTTTCAGGGTGATTAATCGCTGTCGAAGTTCATCATAAATTGATGGAGTATCATGTTCAAACAGCGTCGCTTGTAAGTGCGCTTGTTGGTGTTGGTGATCAATAATCAGTAATGTTTCAGCAATATAAAAAATATAATCAGGACAGTTATTGTCCGCATCAACCTTGATAAGTGGTTCAAAGTCAGCCACTAAATCATAAGCAAATAAGCCGCCGATAAATAACCCATCTCGAGGATGATTTTCGGTATCAAAGGCATGCTGGATAAGGCGTAATGCGTCAAAAGATGAAGTTTGGCGTAAGCGAGAATCTTCATCTAATGCTTCAATATTAGTTGGAAAAAGTAACCGAAGCGTATCAGTGCTATAGGTCGCTTTAATATCGGACTTGAGACGGCTGTTTAGAATATGGAGGATGCGTTGACCATTGTTAGATTGAGCTTCTAACACTACTTCTTTACCATGACAAACAATACGTACAGCAGCATCGATCAATAATAAACTTTTAAGATCTTGCTTAGAATCGACTTCAGCCGATTCGAGTAAGAGGTGGCAGGGACTATCACCACAGAGCGTAAAATAGGCGTCAGTAGGGTCTGCCAGATAGGGTACATCAAGGTTTAGCACCTTAATTGGATGTTGGTTTTCAGGTTTTGTGTTATAGATATGCGATCCAATAGAGTGAGTTATCATAGCGTTCTCCCTGCCGTTTGTACAAATGCGATCCTGCTTTCATTGTTCGATAGTGGCGTAAACTTAGTCTTTGAGCAAGACTAGTTTTTTACTTTTAGCGACAATTATTAACAAAGTGTGTTGCGATGTTTTGTTTTGGTCAAATTTATAATAATCAATGTATTGGGTTGTTATTAGTAATCTTAGAATGACCAAAAAAAAGCCTTCGATAACGATAGGCTTGAGTAAAAGTACAGAATGTTACTGTATTTTACCGTTGCCATAACATTGCTTGCCACTCGTAAATAATCAAGAAAGGCGGTCGTTGTGTACTAATTTGCTGTAACATGGCGCTATCCTATTTGTCTGCCGCTATAGCCAAAGTTTACCAAGGTGTATCGCGGTGAATTGGTTTAAACTTGCTAAAGGTTGTGATGATAAAACAATATCACCCTTAGTTATCACGTACTAGTAAACTAGTTCATAAAAACAAAGTCAAGAAGTAAAGTTATGTTGTTTGATTTACATTGTCATACTACAGCGTCAGACGGCCGCTTATCGCCGCAAGATCTTGTTCGACGCGCCGTGGATATGCGAGTTGATGTGTTGGCAATTACCGATCACGATACGATTGATGGGCTCGCACAAGCGCATGCTGTTATTGAACAAGAACAATTACCGATTACATTAATTAATGGTATTGAGATATCAACGGTGTGGCAAAACTTTGATATTCATATCGTTGGGCTTAATATAGATCCCAATCATCCTGAGTTAGTTTCATTTATTAGCGCTCAAGCCGAACATCGACTTGAACGTGCAAAAGAGATTGGTGCTCGGTTAGAAAAAAATAAAATGCCAGGGGCTTTTGAAGGCGCAATGGCATTAGCGGGCGACGCCTCGATTACGCGTGCGCATTTTGCTCGTTGGCTAGTTGAACAAGGTTATGCCAAAACTATACAAGCGGTGTTTAAGAAA
Organism: Photobacterium sp. S4TG1; assembly: GCF_036040035.1. Taxonomy (NCBI): domain Bacteria; kingdom Pseudomonadati; phylum Pseudomonadota; class Gammaproteobacteria; order Vibrionales; family Vibrionaceae; genus Photobacterium; species Photobacterium sp. S4TG1. The sequence continues at coordinate 335,467 of NZ_JAYXUH010000001.1, read as the reverse complement.
TTCTTAACCCGTGGTAATCCTGGTTATGTGCCACCAAGTTGGTGCTCAATTGCCGATGCTGTCGCGGTGATTCATGCCGCTGGTGGTCAAGCTGTTATTGCTCACCCCGGTCGTTATCAAATGACGGCTAAATGGATAAAGCGTTTAATTCAGCACTTTATTGAAGCGGGAGGCGATGGCATTGAGGTTGCTCAGCCACAACAAGCACCGCAAGAACGACGTACTTTTGGGGATTACGCCATCCAATATAATTTACTTGCTTCACAAGGGTCTGATTTTCATTATCCATCCCCATGGACCGAATTAGGCCGCAATTTGTGGTTACCGAAAGATGTGGTGCCGTTATGGCAGGATTGGACGGTAGAGAAAAAGCGAGTAGAGGTAGAAATAACCACTGAGTTATCTGCCTCGAAGGAGGAAAAATGAGTCAGTTTTTTTATGTTCATCCAGAAACACCTCAAACGCGTTTAATTAATCAAGCGGTTGATATTATTAAAAATGGTGGCGTTGTTGTTTATCCTACCGACTCAGGTTATGCCCTGGGTTGTCAAATGGAAAACAAACAAGCGCTGGAGCGTATTTGTCAAATACGACGTTTAAACGATAAGCATAATTTTACCTTATTATGCCGTGATTTATCTGAGCTATCGCTATATACCCGCGTTGACAATATTGCGTTTCGTTTATTGCGAAATAATACGCCAGGTGCTTATACCTTTATCTTTAAAGGCACTAAGGAAGTTCCGCGGCGATTAATGAACGCTAAGCGTAAAACCATTGGTATTCGTGTTCCTGATAATAATATTGCTTTAGCACTGCTTGAAGCTTTGGGTGAACCGATGATGTCGACCAGTTTGATTTTACCGGGTAAAGAGACCACAGAAGCGGATCCTGATGAGATTCGTGACCAATTAGAACATGCTGTTGATCTTATCATGCATGGTGGTTATCTCAGTGAGCAGCCAACAACCGTTATCGATTTTAGTGACGGTAACATTGATATTGTACGTATTGGTGCTGGTGATATTACCCCGTTTGAATAAAATCACTTAATTTCCACGGTAAATGCATTGGCGGTATATGCATTTTTATAAACGTATCATATTGTTTATGATGCGTTTTTTTTATCGCTATTTTTATGGTAAATAACCGTTAGATTTGCGATAATAATCGGCTACATATCTAGCATGATAGATAATTGATTATCGCGCTAGAATCCAAATTATTGCTGTTCGCATTATTTCCCCTCGTCTTCTTTTTTATGCAGTTATTGCAATAATAGAAAAGAAAACTGAGAAGAGGACTTTGATGAGAATTTCGACGCCTGTGAAGGCGACAAAGGTTTGTTTACAATGAGCGAAAAATTACAAAAAGTATTAGCGCGTGCAGGACAAGGATCTCGTCGTGAAATCGAATTGATGATCCAAAACGGCCGTGTGAGCGTCGATGGTGTTGTTGCTAAACTTGGTGATCGTCTTGACGATCTTAGCGTTAGCGTACGCATTGACGGCCACAATATTGCATTAATTTCGTCAGATGAAGAAATCTGCCGTATCTTGGCCTATAACAAGCCTGAAGGTGAATTATGTACTCGTCATGATCCTGAAGGTCGTCGTACTGTTTTTGATCGTTTACCACGTCTAACAACAGGCCGTTGGGTTTCTGTTGGTCGTCTAGATGCTAACACCTCTGGTTTATTACTTTTCACTACCGATGGTGAATTAGCTAACCGTTTAATGCACCCAAGCCGTACTGTTGAACGTGAGTACATGGTACGTGTATTTGGCGAAGTAAACGAGCAGATGATTAAGAATGTCGTTAAAGGCGTTGAGCTTGAAGACGGCGTAGCACGTTTTGAAGATGTTGTTTATTCTGGCGGTGAAGGTATGAACCATACTTTCTACGTAGTGATCACTGAAGGTCGTAACCGTGAGGTTCGTCGTTTATGGGATTCTCAGGGTGTAACGGTTAGCCGTCTGAAACGTGTTCGTTATGGTGATGTTTACTTAACGAAAGACATGCCTCGTGGCGGTTGGAGTGAGCTAGAACTAAAAGAAGTGAATGAACTTCGTGCTACCGTTGAGCTGCCACCTGAAACTGAAACAGTATTAACGGTTGAAGGTCAGAAGCGTAAAAAAGGTATTCGTCAAATTCGTCGTGCTGTTCGTCGTCATGAAGAGCGTGTAGAAACAACAGGTACAGGTGGTCGTCGTGGTCGTAATAATGATCGTCGCGCACCATCAAGCTCAAGTCGTAATGCTGAAGTTGATTCACAACAACAAGAGCAACGTGGTGGTCGTGGCCGCGCTAAACCTGCACCAACAGGTCGCGATAACGCTAAACCTCGTTCAGATCGTGCTAAAGGTAAACCTGTACATATTGCAGGTAAGCCAAGAGATGATGAGAAGAAGCCTTATAATTCATCAGATAAGCCACAAAATGGTTCTGGCAAGCGTAAACCTTCTGGTAATGCGGCAAATCGTCGTAACCCATTAGCGAATAAGCCCGCTAAACCTCGCACACGTAAGTAAGTGTTTAAACGCGACTAATGCGTAAAGTGCACGATTGATATTAAAATGCCGACAGCGATGTCGGCTTTTTTATAACTGCTATTTATTGTTCGTTGCTAATGCCGGGCTTACGCTTAGGCTGAGCATCAATACATTGTCCCGAAACATGACGGCTTTCAGGTCCCATAAGATATAGGTAAAGTGGCATAATATCTAATGGTGTTTTGAGTAAGCGGGCATCTTCAGCAGGAAAGGCTTGTGCTCGCATACCTGTACGAGTTCCACCTGGATTGATGGCATTGACCGTAATTGGTGTATCACTTAGTTCATCAGCTAAGACTTGCATCATGCCTTCTGTGGCAAATTTAGATATTGCGTAGGTTCCCCAAAAAGCACGTCCAATATGACCGACGGTGGATGAGGTAAAGATAATTCGGCCATCTGGTGATTGTTTGATTAACGGTAAAATTGCTTGAGTAAGTAATAATTGCGCTTTTACGTTAACTTGCATCACATCATCAAAAATAGCTTCTTCAATATGATCAAGTGGGCTTAATGCGCCTAATAATCCTGCATTGTGTAGTACGCCATCTAAGCGCCCAAATTGCTGCTGAATGGTATTTGCCATATCAATATAGTGTTGTTTAGTTGCCCCCATTAAATCTAATGGAATAATCGCAGCTTGCTTGCTGCCATTTTTTTCTATTTCATCATAAACAGCTTCAAGCTTAGCGACAGTTCTGCCTAACATGATCACGGTCGCACCATGAGCAGCATATTGAAGTGCGGCTTCTCGGCCGATACCATCACCAGCCCCAGTTACTAATATCACGCGATCTTTTAAATTATCCGCAGCAATTTGATAATCCACAGTAGCTTCCTTTTAAATAGTGTCTTTTTGTCGATATTTGAGTGTTTTTTCATCTAAGAACGCATCAAGTCTTGAGCTTGACTGTAATATCGATTACTACTAAAACATATCAGAATTTATATTCTGAGAGAATGTAGTTTTATGTGAATATCGTGTCGATGATATTGATTTATTATAAGGATAAATCGAACTAAGAATGGCGATAGTTATTACATTTTTACAATAAATTATGGCGTTTTTTCTTGCCTAGTAGAGGATTGAATCTTGGAATTTTTGTTTGAATATGGTTTGTTTTTCGCCAAAATAGCGACAGTTGTTATTGCAATTGTGGGTGTGTTGGTATTAACAAAAGCGTTAAATGGTCGTCATGGTTCTCAAAAAGGTGAACTAGAAGTTACCGACTTGACTGAACAATATAAAGAGACCGTTGAACAGTTAGAATCTCATTTATTTGACAAAGCATTATTAAAAGCACGTGATAAAGCGGATAAAAAATCAGATAAAGAACAAGATAAAGCTCGCCAAAATGAAGTAAAACAAGCGGTGAAAAATGGTAATTTAACCACAATCCGTGATCCTCGTTTATTTGTTATTGATTTTCACGGCAGTATTGATGCACGTGAAGTATCGTCATTACGTCAAGAAATTAGTGCTATTTTAGCCATTGCAATTGAAGGTGATGAAGTCTTGCTACGTTTAGAAACGGGTGGCGGTATGGTACATGCTTATGGTTTAGCGTCATCACAACTTGATCGTTTAAAAGCTGCTGGTATTACGTTAACGATAGCTGTTGATAAAGTCGCGGCAAGTGGTGGTTATATGATGGCGTGTGTTGCGGATAAAATTGTCTCAGCACCGTTTGCTATTGTGGGCTCTATTGGCGTGATTGCACAACTACCAAACTTTAGTAAGGTATTGAAGAAAAACGATATTGAGTTTGAACAAATCACTGCTGGTGAGTTTAAACGTACCTTAACTATGTTTGGTGAAAACTCAGATAAAGCGCGTGAAAAATTCAAAGAAGAGATTGAAGAAACACACGGTTTATTTAAACAATTTATCGCTGTTCACCGCCCTGAACTTGACTTAAATAAAGTGGCAACAGGTGAGCATTGGTTTGGTCAACAAGCACTTGAATTAGGCTTGGTGGATCAGATTAGCACCAGTGATGATTTGATCACCGAAGCTTGTAAAGCGCGTGAAGTATTACAAGTTAAATATGTACGCCGCAAGAAGTTAATCGAGAAGTTATCTGGCGCATCAAGTGAAGCTGCTGATACATTATTAATGAAGTGGGTTGCACGTGGTCAACGTCCATTTATGTAATAATAATTAACGTTGCTAAATGAAAAAACCCGCACTGATTGCGGGTTTTTTATTTGAATTTTGCTTAAACAAGTAATGTGTTTAGTGTGAACTCTGGTGATAATTTATGAGCCAAGAACTTAAACATATTAAATACAGCCGTCGTTTTAGCTGTTGGTAAGCCATCATCATCAAGGAAGTATTCGCCTTTGAAGATTAATACACCATCTTTTTCTATTACTGATGTTGCACGCATACCTTCAACATAATCTTTGTGATCTTGAATGATTTGATTCGCGATCATTAATAGTTCATTGATCGAAATTTCAGCTTTATTAGCCATGATTAATACTCATTGATAGTGGAATAAACACAGTCTAAGTAAGTTGCTATGAGAAAACAAATAACAGGCTTGTTAATTGGTTAATATCTATTCAGATATAGGTGCGAATCATATTAAAAAAAACAAATATTGTGATTAAATGCAAAAAAAATTAGTAAAGCAGATCAAATAATTCTATATCAATGATAATGATGATGCGGTTTTCTGTGATTACAGCGACTGTAAGTCATCAAAGTGATTGTCATATAAGACAAATTTTAATTTTATCACTTTGATTATCAGTACGTTGAAAGGGCTGTAAATGTCGCCTTTTAAATATTCACAACTTAATAACAAGTGCGGAAGGTACAACCAAATAGACGAAATTAATTAAAAAGCAGTTGACCTTCTTGTTTTCTAGCCCAATATGTAAAGAGTATTTTACGTAAATGAAGTGCAATAATTAATTGCAAATATGTATCATTCTCAAATTGTAACTCATCATATTAATTCACTGCTCTTATAATTTCGATTAGTGACTTAATGAGATTGGTCGAATGTTGTGGCGCTAATGATTAGCTAAGCAGTTATTTATATTTTTAGAATTAGCGAGCACGAGGACGTAATAGGGTCATTATGGGTAAATCTCTCGTTATCGTGGAGTCCCCTGCCAAGGCGAAAACAATCAATAAGTACTTGGGTAAGGATTTCATTGTAAAATCAAGCGTTGGTCACGTACGTGATTTGCCAACGGGCGCCCGCAGTGGCGGTAAAAAAGCTGTAGCAACATCGACTAAAGGGTTGAGTGTTGAGGAAAAAGCAGCAATTAAACAGAAGAAAGATCGTAAAGCGTTAATCAGCAAAATGGGTGTTGATCCCTATGATGATTGGAATGCGCATTATGAAATACTTCCAGGTAAAGAAAAAGTTGTTAGTGAACTTCAAAAATTAGCTGAAGATGCTGATTGCATCTATCTCGCAACGGATTTAGACCGCGAAGGAGAAGCCATTGCGTGGCACCTTCGTGAGATCATCGGTGGCGATGAATCACGCTATAAACGAGTGGTATTTAACGAAATCACTAAAAATGCTATTCAACAAGCATTTGAACAACCAGGTGAATTGAATATTGATGGCGTGAATGCGCAACAAGCACGTCGATTCCTCGATCGTGTTGTTGGCTTCATGGTATCACCACTATTGTGGAAAAAAGTTGCCCGTGGTTTATCTGCTGGTCGTGTACAGTCAGTTGCGGTAAAACTGATTGTTGAGCGCGAACATGAAATCAATGCATTTGATCCCGAAGAGTTTTGGGATATTCATGCAGATACACTAACGGTAGGCAAAGACGCTTTACGGTTAATGGTTGCACAACAGGCGGGTAAAGCATTCCGTCCTGAAAATAAAGCCGATACGATGGCAGCACATGCGTTACTTGAAAAAGCAGCGTATGAAGTGATTGAGCGTGAAGATCGCCCAACTAGCAGCAAGCCCTCTGCGCCTTATATCACCTCTACACTTCAGCAGGCGGCAAGTACACGTCTAGGTTATGGTGTTAAGCGCACTATGGGCCTTGCACAGCGCCTATATGAAGCGGGTTATATTACTTACATGCGTACTGACTCGACTAACCTTTCAAAAGAGGCCGTTGAAGCAGCACGTGAGCTAATTGGTAATGAGTATGGTAATGAGTATTTACCTGAAAATGCTAATGTTTATGGCAGTAAGAAAAATGCGCAAGAAGCGCACGAAGCAATTCGTCCTTCAAACGTAGAAGTGAAAGCTGAAAATTTAGAAGGCATGGATCAAGATGCAGTTAAGTTGTATGACTTAATTTGGCGTCAATTTGTGTCTTGTCAGATGATGCCAGCAAAATATGACTCAAGTACGATTAACGTTAAAGCAGGGGATTTCTTGCTAAAAGCGAAAGGCCGTACTTTACGTTTTGCAGGTTGGACATTAGTACAGCGTCCTTCTGGTAAAAATGAAGACACGACATTGCCAGAAGTTAACGTAGGCGATGTATTGAAGTTAGAGCAACTTGAGCCTAAGCAACACTTTACTAAGCCGCCAGCACGCTTTACAGAAGCAGCATTGGTTAAAGAACTTGAAAAGCGTGGCATTGGTCGTCCATCAACGTATGCGTCGATCATTTCAACCATTCAAGATCGTGGTTATGTACGTGTTGATCAACGTCGTTTCTATGCAGAAAAGATGGGTGAGATTGTTTCTGACCGTTTAGACAATAGTTTTCCTGATTTGATGGATTTTGATTTTACTGCCCGCATGGAAGGTAATCTTGATAAAATCGCTGAAGGTGAGAAAAACTGGAAGAAAGTACTCGATGAGTTCTTTTCTGATTTTACAACTGAGCTTCAAAAAGCGGAGTTGGATGAATCAGAAGGCGGTATGCAGCCTAATAATATCGTATTAACTGATATTCAATGTCCGACATGTTCGCGTCCAATGGGTATTCGTACTGCATCAACGGGTGTTTTCCTTGGCTGTTCTGGCTATGCACTGCCACCTAAAGAACGTTGTAAAACAACGATCAACTTAGGCAGTGAAGAAGGCATTGTTAATGTTCTAGAGGAAGACGTTGAAACAGCCGCATTACGCGCTAAAAAACGTTGTCCTATTTGTAACACGGCAATGGATGCTTACCTTATTGATCAAGATCGTAAGCTGCACGTTTGTGGTAATAACCCAAGCTGTGATGGTTACATTGTTGAAAAAGGTGAGTTCAAGCTTAAAGGCTATGAAGGCCCGTTGATTGAATGCGACAAGTGTGGTTCTGATATGGAACTGAAGAACGGTCGTTTTGGTAAGTACATGGGGTGTACTAACGAAGAATGTAAGAATACCCGTAAGATTCTAAAGAATGGCGAAGTTGCGCCACCAAAAGAAGATCCTGTACATTTGCCAGAAATTCCATGTACACAAGACACCAACGCGTACTTTGTTTTACGTGATGGTGCATCTGGTTTGTTCATGGCAGCGAGTACGTTCCCTAAGTCACGTGAAACACGTGCACCGTTAGTGGAAGAGCTTGTACGCTTTAAAGAACGCCTATCACCTAAGTTCTTATACTTAACTGATGCGCCTGTGGCTGACCCTGATGGTCTACCAACAGTGATTCGCTTCTCACGTAAAACCAAAGAGAATTACGTGCGTTCAGAAGTAGACGGTAAGCCAACAGGCTGGACGGGTTTATTTGTGGACGGTAAGTGGGAAATTACCGATAAGCGTAAAAAGCCTAAAAAAGAAAAATCAGCAGAAGAAGAGTAATTCGTTATTCTGTGATTAAAAAAAACCGCCAAATTTGGCGGTTTTTTTGTAGGTGTTAGTGATCTTATGATTTTAAACACAAGCGATAGAAGTGATAGGAATACCGCTATGAAAACGAAACGTATCATCGAGCGAGGTAATTAGCTCTGCTTCTTTATTACCAATTGCGCGAATACGATCGGCAATGTTTGTTCCCGCAATTTTTTCAGCCAATGTCAGGTAATCTTGATAATGGCGTGCCTCTGAACGTAATAACGAGATATAAAACTTCCTTAATTCGGAATCTAAATAAGGGGCGAGTTTGGCGAATCTCTCGCAAGAACGTGCTTCAATATAGGCGCCAACAATAAGCTTATCAATTAAGGTTGCTGGCTCATGAGTGCGTACTGCTTTCATTAATCCTTTAGCATAACGTCCAGCATGAAGGTTACTATAAGGGATATTACGTTTTTCCATGATCTCTAATACTTGTTCAAAATGATGGAACTCTTCTTTTATTAATCGCACCATTTTATCAATTAATTCTTGTCCGTGAATGAAGTCATCCCGAGGTGTTAATGGCGCTAAAAGACCATTTTTCTTACTGTGAAAAAGGGCCGTTGAGCGATTACTCCCACCGTAAACAAAATCTTCATAAGGTTTTGCCCATGCCATTAGTGCTTCACCACTCTGTTTGTCGACCGCGTATTTACGCACCATAAACATCGCAGTCTGACTTGCTTTTAATTCACAATTACAGTGATCGACTAATAATGGAATCAGGTTCTCTGGCTTAATAGCTTCAGTGATCCAGCTATCAGGGGTCTCACATTGAAGAAATTGGTTAATAGGCTTGAGTAATTCATTAACCATTTGTTGAGTGTTGTCGTTATCCATAAGGCATGTCTTTATTTATAGTTATTGAAGGCGCAAAAAAGGCCGCATTGGCGACCTTTATCGTTGAGTTAGTGTAAGACAAAAAGAGTTAAATCACCATTTCCGTTTTGGCTGAAATAATACATCAAGTTCATCATTATCTTTGTCGAGTAATTGTTGTCGTTCTTGCTCACTACTGACACTCATATTATTATCAATTTCATTGAGCATATACTGCAATTTCTGCTGCGCTTTTGTTGCATACTCATCATTACGAGAAGATAAAACATCAATTCCTTTCTTCAGTAATTGTTTGGCTGTACCAAATTGGCGTTTTAAGCGTGCATCATTGGCTCGTTTAACAACATTTTCAATATTAATTCTTAATTGTATATTTTCTAAACGCGTATTTTCAATAACATAGGCTTGAGTGGCGATACGGCCTTTACCATGTTCTCCTTTAATCACACTTTTTAAGCGTTTGACTAATTGTAACATACCAATAGCTTGACGATCGGAATTCGGCACTTGGAAAGGGACAACATTCGTTTGGTCAAAATGTGTTTCTAAATGTGATATTTGTTCGCTTACGTGATGAATTCGTTGCTTTAATGAACGATCTTTGGTGTCAACTTCAGCAATAGTTTCTAGTGCATAAAGAATACGTTTATTAAGACAAACTAAGAGTTCTTTACTATAAGGTAAGTGACTAGCATTACTAATGAGCTCTTCTGTGGCGTCAATAATTGCAACTTGCTTTGCCAATTCTTGTTGCTTAGCACTTTCTAACCGTTGACGATATTGAATGATAATGCTGTAGCCAATAACTAAAATTAGCAGAAGACTGATTAGGCCAATAACGAGAGGGATACTCATAAAGTGTGTCTATCTTCCATGGTTGATGTATTACTTAGAAAGATACACTATCTCGTTGTTTGGTGGTAGTTTGTTAGTAAAAAATGCTAACTAAATAACGTGATAGAGAAATATCTGGCTTTTTAATTTAAATGCTTTGTTTTTATGCCGAAATTACTTCAACATGCAGCATTACAACGTAACAAAGAGTGCTATTTTCCAGTAATTAAAAAAGACGTTGAATATAAAGTGTTAACATTGCTTCATGCTTATTTGACGATGAAAAAGTATTTTTACGATTAAAACTAAATAAATACTATGAAACAACGTTAATTCAATATATAAAATATTTATTACATGGTTGCACGATCATGCTTTGAGATGAAAATCAGGTAAAGATTTTAGGACTAAGTATGAAAGGTAACGGATTATTGATTGGGCGAGACCATGAAATTACAACAATTACGTTATATTGTTGAGGTTGTAAACCATAACCTCAATGTTTCATCAACCGCTGAGAGTTTATATACTTCTCAACCGGGCATTAGTAAGCAAGTACGTTTATTGGAAGATGAATTAGGTATTCAAATTTTTGAACGTAGTGGTAAGCATTTAACTAAAGTAACTTCTGCTGGCGAAGAGATTGTTCGTATATCACGCGATATTTTATCTCGCGTCGAAAGTATTAAAGCTGTTGCAAGTGAGCATACTCATCCTGAAATGGGAACGCTAAATATTGCGACGACACATACTCAAGCACGTTACGCGCTACCTGATGTGATTCAAGGTTTTACAACAAGATTTCCTAAAGTTTCTTTACACATGCATCAAGGAACGCCAAGTCAAATTGCAGATGCTGTAGGTAAAGGAAACTCTGATTTTGCAATCGCAACTGAAGCATTACATTTATATCAAGATATGATTATGTTGCCTTGCTATTATTGGAACCGCTCAATTGTGGTACGTAAAGATCATCCTCTTGCGACTAAACCAACTATTACTATTCACGATTTAGCTGCGTATTCATTAGTCACTTATGTCTTTGGTTTTACTGGACGTTCTGAACTCGATAGTGCATTTAATCGTTCAGGTCTGACACCTCGAATTGTATTTACAGCAACAGATGCTGATGTTATTAAAACGTATGTTCGATTAGGTCTTGGTGTTGGTGTGATCGCGAGTATGGCGATGGATCCTGATACTGATGATGATTTAGTTGCTTTGGATGCGAGTCATATTTTTGATTCAAGTACGACTATGATAGGTTTCAAAAAAGGAACATTCTTGCGTACTTATATGTATGATTTTATGGAACGTTTTGCGCCACACCTAACACGTAGTGTTGTTGATCAAGCTATCGCATTAAAAAATGCTGCAGAAATAAATGATATGTTTGCTTCAATGGAATTACCGGTTAGATAATGTCGTTGTTGTTACTAAAATAATTGAAACCGCTAGTGATAGCGGTTTTTTTATTTGGTTAATGTGTCAAACGTAAGCTTGGTATACACTAGCTCCCATTTTGGGTAGGTTAATGGTTGTTTATGTCTAACTACGTTGAGCTTTTTCGTCATCTCGATGCATTATTGGTAAAAAATAGGCAATTTTGGCAATTTATGCCTTTTGCTGAACGTGATTTTGTGTGGCATCAAAATTTACCATTTTGCCAATGGTTAAGTGGATTAGATGATAGCCAATTACAATTATTAAGCCATGACATGAGTGCACTAACAACAGCCCTTATGCCGTGGATTAGTGATGCAGAAGCATTAACTCAACTTAGTAATAAAATTAAACCGTTAACACGTACGCAAAGAACGGTTCCGCAAGGGCTTGATAGTGGAATCCCTGGACGAAAATGGCAGCAAATCATTGCCTTCAATGAAGTGTTACCCCCATTAGGATTGCCATGGCTCGAGTGGTGTGCGGGTAAGGGGTATCTTGGGCGAGTGTTGGCCGCTTCACATCAGCATTCGGTGACAAGTCTCGAATGGCAGTCGCAATTATGCATTGATGGAGAACTAGCCGCTAAACAATTAGGGCTAGCGATTAACTTCATTCATGCTGATGCATTTAGTAGTGAGAGTGATAATGCAATCACAACTCATCAACATGCAGTTGCACTTCATGCTTGTGGTGATTTGCATGTGTCATTATTGCAACGGGTCGCTGCTAATAAAGGGGCGGCAGTGAGTATTTCACCGTGCTGCTATCACCTCATTCATCAATCCCACTACCAACCAATGTCGGCAATTGCCAAAACAAGCCCTTTAGTGCTATCTAAGCATGATTTACGTCTTCCTTTGCAAGAAACTGTTACTGCGGGTAATCGAGTTAAGCAGCTACGATTTGTGGAAGTTAGCTTTCGATTAGGGTTTGATTTATTACAGCGAGAAATTGGCCAAACAGAAACATATCTTTCAGTGCCAAATGTACAAAAAGCTTTACTGAATCAAGGTTTTGAAGCTTTTTGTCTATGGGCTGCAGCAAAAAGAGGTGTTGATTTACCAGAGAATATTGATTTCGATAAGTGGCTGCGGCAAGGTGAAAAACGATTTGCTATTATTGAGCGTATGGAACTTGTTCGACAATTATTTAGGCGACCACTTGAAATTTGGTTGGCATTAGATCGGGTTTGCTTTCTTGAAGAGCAAGGTTATAAGGTCGTACTTGGCACTTTTTGTGATAAACCAATAACCCCTCGTAATTTATTAATTCATGCAGAACGGCGTAAAATGGCTTAATGAGTCGAGTAGGTTCCCTATCAAACGAATGATAGGGAATACCACTATAGTAAGAGTTGTGCTGATTTATTGGTTATTGGCTCGCTAAAATATTTTTCTTCAAGTTCATACACTGGCAGAGGTCTGCTAAAGAAATACCCTTGACAATAATCAAAACCACATTGGGTGATATAATCCAGTTGGGGTTGCGTTTCTACTCCCTCGGCGACTATTTTTAAATTAAGTTTGTCACAAATAGCCTTGGTTGCTTCTATGATAACTTTGTTACTTGAGTGTTGACCTTGAACAAAACTTTGATCAAGTTTAACCGTGCTAATGGGAAGCTCATGTAATTGTGATAAAGAAGAATAGCCAGTACCAAAATCATCTAAATAAAGTTCGATGCCCATTGCGGCTAATGCATCTAAGCAGGGCTTGGTTTCACAGTAATCTTGTAGCATCGCTGATTCAGTAATTTCTAAGGCTAGCTGCGATGGATTAACGTTATATTGGCGAATAATTTGTTCAATTGTCTGTGCTAGATTGGGTTGTAATTGCGCCCGTGAGAGGTTAATACTAATAATAAATCGCTGTGCGTAACGTTGGTTCCAATAGGCAAGTTGTTGACAGGCACTGTGTAGAATCCAAAGTCCTAGAGGGACTATTTGACCTGTTTCTTCTGCTAGTGGAATAAATTCTGCCGGTGAAACTTGACCAAGTAAATCATCATGCCAACGGATTAATGCTTCAAAACCTTTTAATTGTTGGTTTTTTAAATCGATAATAGGTTGATAATATAGCTCAAAGTCATGGTTTTCGAGAGCCAGAGACAAATGATGGCGCAAGGTCATTTTTCGATATAGCGCATCTGCCATTTCTTGTAAGAAAGGATAATAGCAATTACGGCCTCGTTGTTTCGCGCGATGCATTGCCATATCTGCTTGGGTGACAAGCGTATCAAAATTATTAGCGTCATCAGGATAATTTGCAGTACCAATACTACAACTAATAGAGAGTTCACCAATATCTTTAATATGGAAAGGTCGACTTAATGTTTTTATTATTTGGTCAGTAAAGTTAGCGATGGTAGTATAATTACGCTTCTCTATTTGAATAATAAATTCGTCACCACCAAACCGTGCTACAAGGCCTTTATCTTTTACAACGTTTAATAAACGAATGGCAACAGCTCGAAGTAATTTATCGCCTGCAGCATGGCCGTAAGAATCGTTAACAAGTTTGAAACCATCAAGGTCAAGAAATAATAAACTATAATGAGAACGATGGTGATGACTGGCTTTTAATGCCGCAGAAACACCACGACGGTTCATTAATCCTGTCAGAAAATCATGTTCTGCATTATATTTTTCTTTATTCAGTTTTTCTTTATCTTTAGTGATATTCACTAATTGTAATAATAATTGTGAATTATCATTTAACCACTTAGCTTCAATATCAAACCAATGGTGGCGCTGGCCCGTCCAACATAAACGGTTGCAAGTAAAGTAGTTATTCTTTTTCGCATCTTCTATCCATTGTTGTGCGATTGTAATATCACCAACAAACTCAGAAAGATCAACTAGGCTTTCTCCATAATTACTTGAAAATGCAGCATTTGCACTAATAAAGTCGCCATTACCACTAAAGAGAAGTGCGAGGTTTGAGCAATCTGAAAAGGCCAGATCTCGTCGTAGAGAAGATTCATCGGCTATCACTTCGACAAGCATAGCCATGCGTCCATCTTCCAGTGGAATACCTGAAAATAAACACAACATATTTTTTGTTATTTGTTTAGGATTAAATCGCCACCATGTTTTAATTGTTTTATTTAATTTAAATGTTTGTTGATATTCTAATAATGTTGCGGCCGCCGCTGCAGACATATCTTGACCAAAATCTCGATTTAAAAGTTCTTCTATAGATGTCGCTTCCCATAAACGTAATGATTTGTCATTAGCCCACAAGATTTTTTTATTATCAACGTCAAATACCCAGATTGGATTTTGGAGATAATATAGAGGTGAGAATGGATCCATCTCCAACTTCTTTCTTTTTACGTGTTAATTTTAAAAGAATAACGGAAATGGAAGCGTTAAGCATTATAATATTATAGCTACGTGATATTAGTCCACGTTTTGATATATAAATTATGTATTTTTAAACCAATCAGATTAAAAAATGAGGTTATTAATAACCTCATTTGTTTATGTGCATCATTATAATTAACCGACGGCTGGTATTATTCCTACCATTTGTAATAACTGAGCCGCGATAATAATAATACCAATGACAGTTATCAGTCCTAAAGTAAATGAGCCGCCTTTAGCAATATAGCCTGACGAGGTGTTGGTTGCTGTCTGTGTTTTTCGTTGTGCTCGTACCATCGCAACGGGCAGAAATATGGCTAAAATAACCAACGAAATGGCAGCATAACCTAATGCCATAATAAACCCTTGAGGGTAGAACACAGCAAAAGCTAGTGGAGGCAAAAATGTGATTAAAGCGGTTTGCCCACGGCCTGAAAGATGATTACCACGGTTAAGTGTGTCAGCTAAAAAATCAAACAAACCTAAACTTACACCAAGAAAGGATGTTGCTAGTGCCAGATCTGCAAAGATAGAAACTGATTGACCTACCATTGGATTATGAAGTAATTCACTTAAGCTGCCAATAAATGCACCTAGCGTACTGTTAGCCATTAATTGCGGTTGACCCATAATACCTTGGCTCGCTAATTGCCATAAAATATACACGGTTAATGGCAATGCCGATCCAAAAATCATGATTTTCTTCAATGCCTTGATGTCGATACCAATGTAACGAACAATTGAAGGAATGCTACCGTGAAAGCCAAAAGAGGTAAAAATAACAGGCAAGGCTGACAGAATTAATCCTTTCTCTACTGGCATCTCAACCAGATGTTGACCTTGAACGTTGGGTAGTAATAACCCTAGCATTACGGCAAGAGCAATGACTTTTGCTGTAAATAGCACACGGTTAACCATATCCACACTGTGGGTACCGATTGATACGACACTTGCAATCACTACCGTGAAAATGACAGCGCCAATTTGAGGAGCGATGGCTGTTCCTGTCCAAGATGATAATTTTTCACTTAATTGGCTACCACCACCGGCAATGTAAGCGGCACATAATGCGTAGAATAAGAAGAACATTGCCAATGTTGCGATGGTTTGCCCTTTACGGCCTAATAATTCGTAGGCTAACGTGTTTAATGTTGCGGAAGGATTTGCGTGTTGATGGACTTCTAGCATTAATAATGCTGTGTAGGTCATTAAGGCCCAAATTCCAATCATAATAATAGTTGCAGTGGTAAAACCTAACCCTGCTGATGCAAGGGGAAGAGCTAGCATACCTGCACCTATCGTGGTACCTGCAATAATCAGCATACTGCCGAATGTTTTATTTAAAGACATGATTATGTCGCTCCCTGAAGGATAAAAATTTAACTTGGGAGGGGGTATAAATACACCTGTGGTCGCTCCCTATATATAAAGCAGGCCACAATGGCATAATCGAGATGAAGTGTTTTAAAATGTTTACACCTAGATTTAGCCACTGTGGCTATCGATAGGCTGTATTAGGATGGGTAATTAGCACGTTTACTCTCTCTAAGCTGAATATAATCGTAAATTAACGGTAATTTGCTGCTAAGTGCTACATTAACGATAGAGATTATGGCTGTCAACTTATCTTTATTGTGTAAATTTTTATTTACACTTGGTTTGGTGGTGTGAAAAATAAATCAATAATAATGATGATGCATAATATTCTGTCCATGGCGTGAGGTTCGGCATAAACTGTAATTAATTCATAATCTTTTTATAGGACATAATAACCATGCTCAGTGTAGTGATGATCAGTACGGGTGAAGAAGTGCTGTATGGCGATATTACCGATACTAATGCAGCATGGTTATCGGCACAGTTTTTTGAGCAAGGCTTTGCGATGACACGTCGAGTTACTGTGGGTGATAACTATGAAGCATTAGCTAAAGAAATAGAAATGTGCAGTTTAAGTGCTGATATTGTGATTGTGAATGGTGGCTTAGGGCCAACGTCAGATGATCTTACCGCAGCGTCTGCGGCCATGGCTGCCAATGTCGGTTTAGAGCAATCAGATGCTTGGGTCGCTGAAATGACCGTCAAATATCAACAAATGGGTCGTGTGATGCCTGCTGCGAATCTTAAACAAGCAATGTTACCAGAGGGAGCTGAGTTAATTGATAACCCTGTTGGTACTGCCTGTGGGTTTATAATGCAGTTAAATCGAGCGTGGTTATTTTTTACTCCCGGCGTGCCGAGCGAGTTTAAAGTCATGGTGAATGATCAAATTTTACCGCGCTTAAAAACAATGTTTAATGTAACGGACAGCAAAGTTTGTCATCGTTTATACACGTATGGCCTGTCTGAGTCGGGCATTAGTGATTTGTTTCAATTATTATCATTGCCCGCCACATGCAGTTTAGGCTATCGCTCATCATTGCCTTTTATCGAAATAAAGCTATTTGCGCCACAAAATGACGCGCAAGTACCGACATTATTGGCACAAATGGCTAAATTACTTGGTGATAATATTGTCGGTGATGGGGGAGATTTATTGAATACTGTTGCTGACTTATTAGCTGATGATACAACGTTAGCATTATCAGAACAAAGCTCAGGTGGATTTGCAATTAATTGGCTTCAAGATGTACCTTCATTAAGTGCTCGATTAGCGGTGAGTGAAGTGATGGCTGATGATATTGACGATAATGCTTGTGCTGCTGAACTCTCAACATTGATAGCTTTACGAGCCCAACGATTGCATTTGCATGCACCTGCAACGTATACATTAACAACAGGACCATCATCAACGGAAGGTGGGTTTATGTTAGGCCTTACAACGCCTGATGGTTGTTGGTGTCAGCAGCTAATATTTAAGCGTCAATATAGTAATTATAATCGACGTTGGATTATCTCAACGGTTATGTTTGATATGTTGCGCCGCTATTTACAAGGTAAAGAAATATTTGGGTGTTATGAGTCACTAGATCGTGTTGCAAGTGAACATTTATAGCATAGTGATTTTATAATTGGTGTGCCTATGGCAGTTTGTTTGTTATTTTGAATGCTGTATTATTGCAAAGATAAGTGCTAACATTCAATCAACTTAGTGACTAATCATCGCTTGTACAATTATAAATAAGCTTATAATAATGATTAGCTACTCTAAAATAAGCAACGTAATTTCTTCAAATAAGCATATGTAAATTTAAGGAAAAATAATGGCTTTCAAACTTAAAAAAGTAGTATTAGCGACATCAGTAATATTATCAGCACTGATGCTTCAAGCATGTAATGATAATGAAGCAACGGTAAAGAGCCCTCAGCAACCGACAGCTGTTGTTAAAGCAGAAAAAGCCGATATGAAACCATTAAAAGTCAGTGTTATCTATTTAGATCGCCGTATGTTACCACCAGGTGCGGTGCTGAATGTTGCTCTTGAAGATGTATCTCTTGCAGATGCACCATCGGTAACATTGAGTACTGAATCAATGGATATTGCAGGTGCACCACCTTATCCTGTTACGTTAAATTATGACGCAAATAAAATACAAGCGAATCACCGTTATAATGTACGTGCCACAGTAAAAGTTGATGATAAATTAATCATGACTTCAACGTCGGCTATGGATCCGTTTGCAACTGATGCAAAACAACCTTTAGAGGTTCAATTAGATCGTGTTGCACCATCTCAAAATGCCGCTCCTCAAGCGAGTCAACCAACCCTTGCTGGCCCACAATGGCAATTAGTGACATTATCTGGTCAAACTGTACAGCCTGGTGCTGGTGGCAATAATGCCTTTATTCAATTTGATGCAACAACCAATAGTGTGAGTGGTTTCTCTGGTTGTAATAATTTCCATGGTGCATTAGAAGCACAAACGGCAACAACACTCACAGTAGGTCAAGCTGCATCAACGCGTAAAATGTGTATGGAAGGAATGGAGTTAGAACAAGCATTCTTAGCAGCATTACCTGAATTTGCCAGCTACAGTATTAATAATAATATATTAAGTATTAAAAATAATAACGCTGATATTATTGCGACATTTAAAATAAAATAAAATAAAAGTTTAATAAAAATATACTATGCGTATAAAGGAAATTTACCTTTATACGCTTTTTTTTTGTGGGTATTAATTGCTGATTATTAAACAATTAACAAATTAACCTAGTTCAAAAAATTCAAATACGCAAAAAAAATATTATTTAATTATATATTTGTCAAAATATAAGAATATATCATTAACAAAAAAACCTACCTTGATTTTTTAAATTATACTTATTTCGATATAACACAGTGATGGGTAATTCCATTATTAATAATATGGTTTTAAATATAATTAATAAGCTATAAGGTAGTTTACACTATGAGTTCAAATAGTAACAAAATGGGACTAATGGGATTAACGACCATAGTTACCGTTAATATGATGGGATCGGGGATAATATTATTGCCCTCCAGTTTAGCTGCAACAGGAGGGATTGCACTACTTGCTTGGGTTGTTACAGCCATTGGAGCTTTAGCCATTGCGTATGCATTTGCTAAATGTGGTATGTATTGTACTGACGATGGCGGTATGTCTGCTTATGCTGAAAAAGCGCATGGTAAATCCAGTTTTTTTATTGCCTCTTATACTTACTATGTGTGTCTTGTTATTAGTGCTGTCGCTATTGCAGTGTCGTGTGTTGGTTACTTGGAATACTTTATTCCGTGGTTAAAAGAAACTCCGATTCATACTTTTGTCGGTGTGATTTCCATTTTAATTATTACCATGTTTGCCAATGTGAAAGGCGCTAAGATCACCGGGCAAATATCTACAATTACAGTGTGGGGTATTATCATTCCGGTACTGGGATTATCAATTATTGGTTGGTTTTGGTTTGATACAAAAGTTTTTGAAGAAGCTTGGAACCCTCATGATATCTCGGTTGGTAGTGCTATCTATTCCGGTATGGCACTGACGTTGTGGGCTTTTTTGGGCATTGAATCCGCAGGTGCTAACTCAGGTACAGTAGAAAACCCAAAACGTAATGTTCCTCTTGCATGTATGTTGGCCACGGTATTTTCAGCGGCGACTTATATTGCTTCAACAACAGTTATTCAAGGCATTATTCCTAATGAGATTTTAGCAAAATCAGACTCTCCTTTTGGACTTGTTTTTGCTCAAATGTTTAGTCCATTAGTTGGTGAAATTATTACGGCTATGGCGATTATGGCTTGTGTAGGATCGCTACTTGGTTGGCAATTTACTAATGCTCAAGTATCGAAAGTTGCCGCAGATATGCGTTTATTCCCTAAAATCTTTGGTGATGTAAATAAGTATGATGCACCATTTAAAGGCATGATGATTATGTTAGCCTTTGAATTGTTACTTGCCGTTATGACTATTTCACCAACACTATTAAAGCAATTTAACGTATTAGTGAACTTAGCTGTATTTATAAATATGGTTCCTTATGTATTAGCATTAACCGCGCTAGGAATAATTATGAAACAAAGTAATGTTGATCAAAAAGAATATAAGAACGGTATTATTATTGGGTCGGTAGCTGTGCTCTATAGTATATATGGTGCTTATTCTACTGGTGAAGAAGCGGTGTTTTATGGCGCTATCATCACTTTAATTGGTTATTTCTTCTATGGGTTTATTGCTAGTCGAGAAGCGTTAAATAATAAAGTGTCATCGTGAAATTTATAGTATTAACAAAATTTTAATTATTATTCTGATATTAAAGGATTGTATATGTTGAATTATGGTAAGCATATGAGAGTGCTAATTTTTGATAACTCTCAAGCTACGGGTGTGGTTGCAAATGCTATCGATCGATTAGTTGAACAATTTGAAGATGAATCAATTATTGTTGCCAAAGCATCAACTTACGATGATTGTTATTCGATGCTAAACGTTAATATGGCTATTGATTGCTTTATGTTGACATCGAGTATGACGGGGCATCAACAAGAAGAGAATGATATGTTCTTTTCTTTGATTGAAAAATTAAATCAGCGCCAACAAGGGGTCCCTGTTTTCTTACTCGCGGAACGTAAGAAAATGACTTTAACCGTCGATCGTCACTTAATGTCATTAGTGAGTGAGTTTGCTTGGATTTTAGAAGATACCTCTGATTTTATGGCTGGGCGTGCGATTGCAGCGATGCAACGTTACCGTGATCAGTTATTACCACCATTGGCAAATGCCATGATGAAATATAATAGTGTTCATGAATATTCATGGGCGGCTCCCGGTCATCAGGGCGGTGTCGGTTTTCTTAAAACACCAGAAGGTCAGCGGTTTTATAATTATTATGGCGAAGGGCTGTTCCGTTCCGACATGGGGATTGAACGAGGTTCTTTAGGATCATTACTTGATCACACGGGGGCTTTTGGTGAAAGTGAAGATTATGCTGCTAAAGTCTTTGGTGCTGATAAATCTTATTCATTGGTAACAGGTACTTCAGGTGCTAACCGTACAATCATGCAGATTTGTATGCGCGAAAATACGCTCGCAATTTGTGATCGAAACTGCCATAAATCGATTGAGCAGGGGTTGATGTTAACCGGGGCATTGCCTGTTTATATGGTGCCTACACGTAATCGCTACGGCATTATTGGTCCGATTTATCCCGATCAAATGTCACCAGAAGGGTTAAAAAAATCGGCACAAAGTAGTGAACTAACAAAAGATCTAGCGGGTGGAATGGCCACATATGCTGTTGTTACAAATTGTACTTATGATGGTTTATGTTACAACGCAAAGCGTGCACAAGATATTTTAAGTGAGAGTAGTAACCGTATCCACTTTGATGAAGCATGGTATGGCTACGCGCGTTTTAATCCTATTTATACCGATCACTTTGCAATGCGCGGTGAGCTAGAAGAGACACCAGATGACGGGCCAACGGTTTTTGCAACGCATTCAACCCATAAATTATTAAATGCGCTTTCTCAAGCATCGTGGATCCATGTGCGCTATGGTAAAGATCATATTAATTTTGAGCGTTTTAATCAGTCATATATGATGCATGCAACCACATCGCCACTGTATGCTATTAGTGTTTCAAATGATATTGCAGTGTCACAAATGGCGGGTAATCGTGGTGAGTCACTGACCAATGAAGTTATCAAAGAAGCGGTTGATTATCGTCAAGCAATGGGGCGTTTACACCGTGAGTTTGTCGCTGATGGTGATTGGTTCTTCAAACCATGGAATGCAGAATCTATTGTTGATCCTGAAACCGGTATTGAATATGGTTTTGAAGATGCTCCCGCTGAATTATTAGCAACAACGCAAGATTTTTGGATCATGAAGCCGGGGGATAAGTGGCATGGTTTTGATGATATCCCTAAAGATTGGTGCATGCTCGATCCAATTAAGGTCAGTATTTTAGCGCCAGGAATGGGGGATGATGGCAAGTTACTTGATACTGGTGTTCCAGCCGCGTTAGTGACTCAATATTTAACTCGTTTTGGTATTGTGCCAACTCGTACTACTGATTTCCAAGTTATGTTCTTATTTTCAATGGGGATAACCAAAGGTAAGTGGGCTACTTTAGTTAATACCTTACTTAGTTTCAAAACTCATTATGATAATAATACGCCATTGAAATCAGTGTTACCTGATTTGGCAGCAAGTCACCCGAAAGTGTATGGCGATTTAGGATTGAAAGATTTGGGTGACAAAATGTTCACTTATCTGAAAACCCATACTCCGTCAGAAATGTTAAATGCTGCTTATTCAACATTACCTAAAGCGGATATTACCCCTCGTGCTGCATTTGAAGCAATTGTTGATGATAATGTAGAAATGGTGCCATCTAATAAGCTACAAGGGCGTATAGCTGCAAATGCGGTTATTCCGTATCCACCGGGTATTCCAATGCTGATGTCAGGTGAGAACTTTGGTGATGCCAATAGTCCACAGATTGGTTATTTACATAGTTTAGAAATTTGGGATAAAGAATTTCCTGGTTTTGAGCATGAGACTGAAGGGACTGAAGTCGAAGATGGCGTTTATCATGTAATGTGTGTGAAGTAGCGGCATCACTTACAGACAATAAAAAATAGCTCTTTATTGTTTATCTTGATTTTAATAATAAGATAACGTTAAAGGGCTATTTTAGTTTTAGTTGGTTGTTGCGGAGTATTGAGTTGGTAATCAAAGTTAATTTCAATATTCTGTTGTGGTATTGAACAGCAACTTAATACTTCATTTGGTCCAATAAAAGCTAACGTTTCTGGTTGAGTAACGGTACCTGAAACCAGTTTGCAACGACAAGCGCCACAGATGCCATTGCGACATTGATATTCAGGTTGAATGCCGGCTTTTTCTAACTGAGTCAATAAAGGTTCGCAGCTATTGCCACAAACCTTTATACCGTTAACCGTAATGGTTAATTGACTCACAATTCAAAGTCACCAAGATCATCAGCACTAATATCGTTGTCGATTTGGCCAACAAGATAAGAGCTGATTTCAGCCTCTTGCGGTGCAACTTGAACGTTGTCTGATGATAACCAAGAGTTAATCCATGGAATTGGATTTTGATTAGCACCATCATAGGCTGGACGTAAACCAACAGCAGCCATACGTAGATTTGTGATGTATTCAACGTATTGGCACAAAATCTCTTTGTTTAAACCAATCATCGAACCATCTTTAAATAGGTATTCAGCCCATTCTTTTTCTTGCTCTGCTGCAGCTTTAAAGATGCTGAAACATTCATCTTCACATTCAGCAGCAATTATTGCCATTTCCGGATCGTCATGGCCATTACGTAACAAGTTCAACATATGTTGAGTACCTGTTAGGTGTAATGCCTCATCACGCGCAATTAGCTTTATGATTTTTGCATTACCTTCCATCACTTCACGTTCAGCAAAAGCAAATGAGCATGCAAAGCTAACATAGAAACGGATCGCTTCTAACGCATTGACTGACATTAGGCATAAGTACAATTTCTTTTTGATTTCATGTAAATCAACAGTGAAAGCAATACCGTTTGCTGAATGTTGACCTTCACCATAACGATGATAGTCATTAGTTGCTGTGATTAAATCATCATAGTATTTAGAAATGTCACCAGCACGCTTAATGATGTGTTCGTTACGAACAATATCATCAAAAATAATCGACGGGTTATTCACAATGTTACGAATAATATGCGTGTAAGAGCGTGAGTGGATCGTTTCTGAAAACGACCATGTTTCAATCCATGTTTCTAATTCTGGCAGTGAAACGATCGGCAATAATGCGACGTTTGGACTACGCCCTTGAATAGAATCAAGTAATGTTTGGTATTTTAAATTACTGATGAAAATATGTTTTTCATGATCGGGTAAGTTATTGTAATCAATGCGATCACCCGATACATCAACTTCCTCTGGACGCCAAAAGAAAGATAACTGTTTTTCGATAAGTTTTTCAAAAATTTCAAATTTTTGCTGGTCATAACGCGCAACATTGACAGATTGACCAAAGAACATTGGTTCTTTAAGTTGATCGTTGCTTGTTTGACAAAAAGTACTGTAGGCCATGATATCCTCAAATCAAAGGGGAGCCATCGGCTCCCTTTTAATATTTAAATTTTACAACTTGTACAATCATCATCACTTAGATCGCTTTGGCTGTCTGCTGCGCCATCGCGAGTGTTATGGTAGTACAGTGTCTTAACACCTAATTTATAAGCATTTAGCAGATCTTTTAATAGCAGTTTCATTGGAACTCTGCCGCCAGGTTGCTTACTTGGGTCATAGTTCGTATTTGCTGAGATAGCCTGATCAATAAACTTCTGCATAATGCCAACAAGTTGTAGGTAGCCATCGTTGCTGCCAATGTTCCAAAGTAACTCATAGTTGTCTTTGTATTTAGCAAACTCAGGAACAACTTGCTTGAGGATACCATCTTTCGATGCTTTAACGGAAACGTATCCACGTGGTGGCTCAATACCATTGGTCGCATTTGAAATCTGCGATGAGGTCTCTGATGGCATTAGCGCTGAAAGAGTTGAGTTACGCAGACCATGAGTCTTGATCTCTTCGCGTAGTGTTTCCCAATCATAATGTAAGTCGGCACTGCAAATATTATCGATTTCTTTTTTATAAGTATCGATAGGTAAAATGCCTTGAGCATAAGTCGTTTCATTAAATAACGGACATGGACCTTGCTCTTTGGCTAAATTTACCGATGCTTTCAATAAGTAATATTGAATCGCTTCAAAAGCTTCATGGGTTAGATTATTTGCACTACCATCTGAGTAACGTACACCATGCTTAGCGAGGTAGTAAGCAAAGTTAATCACACCCACACCTAAAGTACGGCGATTCATGGTTGAACGGCGTGCTGCTGGTAATGGATAATCTTGATAATCTAACAGTGCGTCTAGTGCACGAACGGTCAGTTCTGCAAGCTCTTCTAAATCATCTAAGCTATCAATCGCACCTAAGTTAAATGCAGATAATGTGCATAATGCGATCTCACCATTTTCGTCTTCAACATTCTTTAATGGCTTGGTTGGCAATGCAATCTCAAGGCATAAGTTTGATTGTCGAATTGGCGCTACTGCAGGATCAAATGGACTGTGCGTATTACAGTGGTCAACGTTTTGAATATAGATTCGACCGGTTGAAGCTCGCTCTTGCATCAATAGTGAAAACAGTTCGATTGCTTTAATCGATTGTTTTTTGATGCTGTCGTCTTGCTCATACAAGTTATATAAGCGTTCAAATTCAACTTGGTCTGCAAAAAACGCATCGTATAGTCCTGGAACATCAGAAGGAGAGAACAATGAAATGTTCTGGCCTTTGATCAAACGGGTATACATCAGGCGGTTGATTTGTACGCCGTAGTCCATATGACGAACGCGGTTTTCTTCAACACCACGGTTGTTTTTTAGCACTAATAAAGATTCAACTTCACGGTGCCAAATAGGATAGAACAACGTTGCTGCACCGCCACGAACACCACCTTGAGAACAGCATTTAACCGCTGTTTGGAAGTATTTGTAGAACGGAATACAGCCTGTATGGAAAGCTTCACCGCCACGAATTTCAGAGCCTAATGCGCGAATTCGGCCCGCATTAATACCAATACCTGCACGTTGTGAAACATAACGCACAATAGAGCTTGCTGTTGCGTTAATTGAATCAAGGCTGTCATCACATTCAATCAATACACATGAGCTAAATTGACGTGTAGGTGTACGTACACCTGACATAATTGGCGTTGGTAATGAAATTTTAAACGTTGATGAAGCATCATAAAAACGCTTAATGTAATCAAGACGTGTTTCTTTGGGGTATTTATTAAATAATGCGGCTGCAATTAATACATAAAGAAACTGTGCACTTTCAAAAATTTCACCTGATACACGGTTTTGAACGAGGTATTTACCTTCGAGTTGCTTAACCGCAGCATAAGAGAAATTCATGTCGCGCCAGTGATCGATAAATGTATCCATCACTGCAAATTCTTCTTCGGTGTAATCGTCAAGTAGGTGACTATCGTATTTACCTTTTTCAACCAAGTTTTTTACATGGTTAAATAATTTTGGTGGCTCAAATTGACCATAGGCTTTTTTACGAAGGTGGAAAATTGCCAATCGAGCAGCAAGATATTGGTAGTCAGGTGTTTCTTCTGAAATCAGATCCGCAGCTGCTTTAATGATAGTTTCGTGAATATCATCAGTACGAATACCGTCATAAAACTGGATGTGCGACTTGAGTTCGACTTGGGATACCGAGACATTTTCTAGGCCTTCTGCTGCCCAGTCTATTACTCGGTGGATTTTGTCGAGATCGATAAGCTCTTTACGGCCGTTGCGCTTGGTAACTGTTAGTTGTTGAGTCATTTGTTGTTATTTTCCCAGTTTTCCTTGCAGATGATATTTTTTTGCAATTTATCTATTTAGATTAGCAAAGAATGTGATCTTTATTATAAATATCGTTATTCGGCAAAAACACTACATGTTGGGGTGTTGAGCGAAAGTGCTTACAAGATAGTGGTGAATGCGTGGTTTTGCAAGATGGTATTTTTTGAGCAGCTGTGGATAACATGGGGATTTCAATAAAAAAGTTAGTACCAACTCACTGATGTAGCGAATAGCATCAAATAGATAGTAAAAATCAATGCTTTTTACGGTATTTTTTTAGATAAATAAAATTTATTTTTATTGCTTTTTGAGAACGAATTTGAATCAGTAAAATGGTGGGTTTTTGATTAAATAAAGTGATAATAGTCCTTGATCTTGTTGGTTTTTTTTGTTCACTAAAATAGTGAGTGGTTTGATCTTTGTTAGTATAATGTAGCTAAAGGAGAAAAACTGATCTCCTTTAATATTGGTAAGAGTTAACTATTATGGCTTGATAGTATGGACGATATAATTCACATCAACATTATTGCCTAGACTATAGGTGTTGGTGAGTGGATTGTAGTGAAGTCCAATAATATGACGATCTTGTAATGGTGTTTTATCGATCATAGCGATAAGTTCTGAAGGACGAATAAACTTTTGATGGTCATGAGTACCTTTAGGGACTAATTTCATGACATGTTCAGCGCCAACAATCGCAAATAAATACGATTTAATATTACGGTTTAATGTTGAAAAAAATACATGCCCGCCAGGTTTGACCATTTTGGCACATGAAGCAATCACCGATGCGGGATCAGGAACATGCTCAAGCATTTCCATACAAGTGACGACGTCATAAGCTTCATGATGATGTTCTGCATGTTCTTCTGCAGTACATTGAACATAGTCGAGCTTAGTGCCTGTTTCTAAGGCATGCAGTTTGGCAACCATTAAGGGCTCTTTACCCATATCAAGACCGGTAACATGTGCACCTTCAATTGCCATGCTTTCAGCTAAAATACCACCACCACAACCCACATCGAGGACTTTTTTACCAAATAAGCCATTAGCATGGTCAATGATATAATTTAAACGTAATGGATTTATCTGGTGAAGCGGTTTAAATTCACCTTCAAGATCCCACCAACGTGAAGCTATTTGTTCAAATTTTTCGATTTCTGCAAGGTCAACATTGCGTGATTTAGTCATTTTAGTGGTGCCATTTTCCTTAATTGGTAATGTCTATTATGCGAAATAAACGCGTTGTTGCAAAGAATAACTATGACAAACACAAATAGGAAAATTTGATTTCTATCATCGTGGGGATGAAACTCGCCAAGCACAATAGTATTACTTGGCGATGTCACAAATTACTCATTGAAACTGCTGATGGTGGCAGGAATGAGTTCCGGTGAGAAAATACCGCCAAATAAGGTGGTAATAGCAAGGATGAGCATTAAAATATATTTACCAACAATGATTGATAGACCAATGATATTAATTGCTGTACCCATGACTTTATCCTCAGTGAATCTATGCGGTTGTGGCATAGGTTGATCAATTGAATGATAGCGCTGTTTGTAGCATTAACATGTTTGTTAGTATTTAAATCTATTTTTGGTACTTATGGTTAACCATCACCGATAGTGTGCGCAATAGTAATGATTAATAAATGGTCAAATGTCGCATTTTTGATTTTATTTTGTTAATTTTAAGCTGTTCTATATATAAAACGGTGTTACATCTTGTTTTTACAAATGGTTACATACTCTGTAGGTTAAAAAGAGTAGTTTATATAGTTGGTATTATGAACAATAAATAAACAGTAATATGTGATTAATCCACAGATGTGACGATGTTTGTTTCTGTTTTCTATAAATTCCGCTAAATTACTCATAACATAAGTCGTGAAAGGTGTGCCTATTAGGGCTGAAATATGCTATATTATTGCACCTTGCACGTATAAAAATACGACAGAAATTACCTGAGGGATATTGGCTCCATGAGCGATCTTGCAAAAGAGATCACGCCCATAAATATTGAAGAGGAGCTGAAAAGCTCTTATCTCGACTATGCGATGTCAGTTATCGTTGGTCGTGCTCTTCCTGATGTGCGTGATGGCCTTAAGCCTGTGCACCGCCGCGTTTTATTCGCGATGAATGTGCTAGGCAATGACTGGAATAAAGCATATAAGAAATCTGCCCGTGTGGTAGGTGATGTTATCGGTAAATATCACCCACACGGTGATAGTGCTGTATACGATACTATTGTACGTATGGCGCAACCGTTCTCACTTCGCTACATGCTCGTAGATGGTCAAGGTAACTTCGGTTCAATCGATGGCGACTCTGCCGCTGCGATGCGTTATACCGAAGTCCGTATGTCTAAAATTGCCCATGAATTATTGGCTGATTTAGACAAAGAAACGGTTGATTACGTTCCTAACTATGATGGAACCGAGCAAATACCAGCTGTTTTACCAACAAAGATCCCTAACTTATTAGTGAACGGTTCTTCTGGTATTGCGGTAGGTATGGCAACGAATATACCACCCCATAACCTTGGCGAAGTGATTGACGGCTGTTTAGCGTATATCAATGATGAGAGCATCACTATTGATCAGCTAATGGAATACATTCCAGGCCCTGACTTCCCAACTGCTGCGATGATCAATGGCCGTAAAGGTATTGTTGATGCTTACCATACTGGTCGCGGTAAAGTTTACATGCGCGCCAAAGCTGAAATCGAAACTGAAAAGAATGGTCGTGAAACCATTATTGTTCATGAGATTCCTTATCAAGTTAACAAAGCACGTTTGATCGAAAAGATTGCCGAGTTAGTTAAAGATAAGAAAGTTGAAGGCATTAGCGCATTACGTGATGAGTCAGATAAAGACGGCATGCGTATTGTTATTGAATGTAAGCGTGACGCGGTTGGCGAAGTTGTTCTGAACAATCTTTATGCTCAAACGCAGTTGCAAACAACATTTGGTATCAACATGGTTGCGCTTGATAATGGCCAACCAAAGATCTTTAATCTTAAAGAAATGATTAAGTGCTTCGTTAATCACCGCCGAGAAGTGGTGACCCGTCGTACTATTTTCGAATTGCGTAAAGCTCGCGATCGCGCTCATATTCTTGAAGGTTTAGCGCTTGCTCTTGCGAACATCGATGAAATTATTGAATTAGTTCGTAATGCAAATACACCAGCAGAAGCTAAAGCAGCACTTGTTGCTCGTGGCTGGCAGTTAGGTAATGTTGCTGCAATGCTTGAGCGTGCTGGTACTGATGCTGCGCGTCCAGATTGGCTAGAAGAGCAATTTGGTATTCGTGATAATCTATACCATTTAACTGAGCAACAAGCACAAGCTATTCTTGACCTTCGCTTACATAAGCTAACGGGTCTTGAGCACGGCAAAATTCTTGAAGAATATAAGCAACTTCTTGAAGAAATCGCTGAACTGATGTTCATCCTATCAAGCTCTGAGCGTTTGATGGAAGTGATCCGTGAAGAATTAGAGCTAGTGAAAGAACAGTTTAACGATGAACGTCGTACTGAAATCACAGCAGCAAGCAATGATATTGATTTAGAAGATCTGATCACTAAAGAAGATGTTGTTGTTACGCTTTCTCACGAAGGTTATGTTAAGTATCAAATTCTAAGCGATTACGAAGCACAGCGTCGTGGTGGTAAAGGTAAAGCAGCAACGCGCATGAAGGAAGAAGACTTCATTGAACGTTTGTTGGTCGCTAACACCCATGACACGATTCTATGTTTCTCAAGCCGCGGTCGTATGTACTGGCTGAAGGTATACCAATTACCATTAGCGAGCCGTACTGCACGTGGTAAGCCAATTGTGAATATTCTACCACTAGAAGAAGATGAGCGTATTACAGCTATTCTTCCTGTGCGTGAATACACAGAAGACAAATTTGTCTTTATGGCAACAGCTGATGGTACGGTGAAGAAAACGCCATTAACCGACTTTAGTCGTCCTCGTAGTGCCGGTATTATTGCCGTAAATCTACGCGAAGGCGATTCATTGATTGGTGTTGATGTTACTGATGGTGACTGCGATATCATGCTGTTCTCAGCATACGGTAAAGTAGTGCGTTTCTACGAAAGCCCAGTGATTGATGCTGAAGGCAATGCGAAAGGTGGTGTTCGCGGCATGGGCCGTACTGCGGCAGGTGTGCGTGGTATTAAACTTGCTGAAGGCGACAAAGTTGTTTCGCTAATTGTTCCACACAATGAAGGCGATATTCTTACAGTAACTGAAAATGGTTATGGTAAGCGTACTGGCCTTGCTGAGTACCCGGCGAAGAGTCGTGCCACTCAAGGTGTAG
Source organism: Photobacterium sp. S4TG1 (assembly GCF_036040035.1). Taxonomy (NCBI): domain Bacteria; kingdom Pseudomonadati; phylum Pseudomonadota; class Gammaproteobacteria; order Vibrionales; family Vibrionaceae; genus Photobacterium; species Photobacterium sp. S4TG1. The sequence goes on along the minus strand of NZ_JAYXUH010000001.1, from coordinate 304,474 downwards.
TTTCAATTAAGGTCTCTGAGCGTAACGGTAGCGTTGTTGGTGCTGTTCAAGCTGAAGACGGCGACGAATTTATGATGATCACCAATGGTGGTACATTAGTTCGAACTCGTGTTGCTGAAGTAAGCCGTGTAGGTCGTAATACTCAAGGTGTTACACTTATTCGTACTGCTGAAGACGAAAAAGTTGTTGGCTTACAGCGTATTGATGAGCCAGCAGAAGTTGAATTAATTGAAGATGCAGAATTAGTTGATGGTGAGACTGTTGAAAATACAGAACTACCAGCAACAGATGCAGAATCAGGTGATTCAACCGAGCAAGAGTAAGCCCTATAGTGCTTTATTCTGAACAAGACGCAGCCAAATGGCTGCGTTTTTTTTTGCCTGCATATTTATAAACAACGAATCGTTAATTAACACTTTAAAGTTGCGCAATAAAGGTGTAAAAATAAATGAATGATATCTGTCACAATGTTGAGATTTATCTTTACTGTCTGTTTTGTAATGCTAAAAGTAGTACCAATTGTGATGCTATTAGCTTTATGAAGCAGTTAATTTTTATTTTGTCACTCGAGCAGGAGCAAGTACAACATTATGGATAAGGTTTATAACTTTTGTGCCGGTCCGGCAATGATTCCCGCAGATGTTATGGCGCAAGCCCAGCAAGAATTAATTAACTGGCAGGGTTTAGGCACTTCCGTTATGGAAATCAGCCATCGTAGTAAAGAGTTTCTTGCGGTTGCCGCTCAATCAGAACAAGATTTACGTGATTTACTGAATATTCCTGCTAATTACCATGTCTTATTTTGTCATGGTGGCGCTCGTGGTCAATTTGCGGCTGTTCCTCTTAATTTATTAGGTGAAGCAACCAGCGCAGATTATATGGATGGTGGTTTTTGGGCTCACAGTGCTGTTGAAGAAGCAGTAAAATATTGTCAGCCTAATAATGTTGATATCACCTGCATAAAAGAGGGTAAAAAAGCCATTTTACCTGCAACAGAATGGCCACTTTCTGATGATGCTGCGTTTGTGCATTTTTGTCCAAATGAAACTATCGATGGTATAGAAATTCGTGATTTACCGATAACGAATAAGCCGATTGTCGCTGATATGTCATCTACTATTTTATCTCGTCAAATTGATGTGTCTAAATATGGTGTTATTTATGCTGGTGCTCAAAAGAATATTGGTCCAGCAGGGTTAACGATCGTTATTGTTCGTGATGACTTATTAGGTAAAGCTAAATCAATTTTACCGAGTATTTTAGATTATACGGTATTGGTTGATAAAGAATCGATGTTTAATACTCCACCGACGTTCGCATGGTATTTAGCGGGTGAAGTATTTAAATGGCTTAAAAGTGTAGGTGGTGTGGCTGCAATGGAACAACGTAATCTTGCGAAAGCAAAATTATTGTATGATTTTATTGATAGCTCACATTTCTACATTAATAATGTTCATGCGGATAACCGCTCAATCATGAATGTACCATTTCAATTGAAAAACTCGAATCTTGATGAGGTATTTTTAGCTCAAGCGGACGCCGCTGGCTTAAAAGCATTGAAGGGGCACCGTGTTGTCGGTGGTATGCGAGCTTCAATTTATAATGCGATGCCTTTAGAGGGCGTACAAGCATTGGTTGATTTTATGCAGAAGTTTGAAAAAAATAATGCGTAAACGCTAAAAGCTATTGCTAGGTAGAATACACACATTATGTGTGTATTTTTTTAGCTTTATTTTAGAACCGTAATAACTTGTTACACTCTTTTTGCTTGAGCATTTACTATCGCTCTATATAATCCAGAACCCTTCTATTGTGACTGTGAATATATGAGCAAAAGTTCAATATTAAAATCATATTACAACGATTATATCCGTGATATTTCTATTGTTTTTTTATTGTTACTGCCTTTAATTATTTGTAATGCAATTACATTATTTGTTGGTTATGCATTAAAGTGGGTTGAGCTAAGTGAATTAGCAAATCATTTTTTTTATTTTTCCAATTTATTAATTGGCATCTACCCGATAGCACTATGCTTAATCACTAGTTATTATCTGGCCACCAAACATGGCGTTAATGCTTTGGTTGTTGTGCCATATTCACTATTATTGTTAATTGCAGTCTCCGTTCCCAATGGTTTGGTCTCTGATCATAACGGGTTGCCTAATAACCCATTAGTCGCATTACTATCAGCATTGATTTCTGCATCGTGTTGTATTTCATTTCGCCTTTTTCCACTTGATCCTTCGCGAATAGATTTTGTTAGTACGCTGTATAAGCATGTATTACATTTTTTTTGTTTTCTTTTATTAACCGTAGGGTTAGAAGAATTAACTAAGATTGTGATCTCGTTTAGTCAAAATATACATAATTATATTGCTCCAAATCCACTGACGTTTTATGGCGGCTTAACCTATCAATTTATTTTGGGTTTATTAGGTGCAATTGGTATTAATGGACATAATTTTCTTTTTAGAACAAAGCAGCAATTATTTGAAGTTACCCAACAAAATATTGCTGATTGGCAAGCAGGAGAAGCCTCGCTCAATGTTTTAGGGCAGGGTTTTTATGATGCTTTTTTATCGATGGGCGGCTCTGGAAATATGATCAGTCTTTTGTTCTGTATTTTATTTTTTTCAAAAGAAAGACGACATATTACGTTAGCACTATCAGCATTGCCGCTGGTGATTTTTAATATTAATGAATTATTACTTTTTGGGCTGCCGATTATTTTTAATCCAATATTAATTGTTCCTTTTGTTTGTGTGCCTTTAGTAAGTTTTGTGGTTGTGTATGGTGCGATTTCATCAGGATTAGTACATCCAGTGACGACAATCGTTGAATGGATGACACCTCCTTTTATTAGTGGTTATATGGCGACTCAGCATAGTTTATCTGGCGTGATATTACAGATGATTGTGGTTGCTATCGGCATTGCTATTTATCGTCCATTTTATCTGCATTATGTAGGGAAAAGTCGATCTAATAATATATCGATCAGTCAGCAATATGAGCTAGGGCGTAGTACGCTTAAATCATTTTTGGGTGATGTGAATCAAGCTATGACAAGTTATGTTAGTAAGCATGATATTAGTCGTCGTGTCAGTCGTATGTTAAGCCATGGTGAGTTTGTGATGTTTTATCAACCTCAAATTAATTTAAATAATGATAAAGGATTATCGTTTGAGTCGCTGATTCGTTATAAAGATGTCGATGGTAAAATATTACCACCATTATTTATTCAAGATTTTCAACAAGTAGGGGCGATGAAGCAACTGGATCAAATGGTGATTGATTTAGTGCTAAAAGATATGCAAAAAATGCCTCTTGATAATGGTTGCAAAATTGCGGTTAATGTTTCCGCTGAAACAATTTCAGATAAACATATTATTGCCTATCTTGTAGAACGCTTGAGTTTTTATTCTATTTCACCGTTGAATTTAGAAATAGAAATTACAGAAGAAGCCATACTTGAAGATGACAAACAAGTATCAGAGAATATTGAGGTATTACAAGCATTAGGAATAACGGTTGCCATTGATGATTTTGGTTCGGGTTATGCGTCTTTTCCTCATTTGTTGAAGTTTAACTTTGATAAAGTAAAGTTAGATCGCGCTTTATTGAGAAATATCGAACACGATCGTGAAAAAAACTTATATCAGCTGTTGGCTAAAATAAGTGAGGTGACAGGTTGTATATTAGTTGCTGAAGGGGTTGAAACCGAAGCAGAAAAACAGTTTGTGCAGCAGTGTGGTATCAATATTTGCCAAGGTTTTTATTTTGCTAAGCCAATGGCATTTTATGATGTGTTAACGTGGATTAAAAAAGTTTAACTTAAACATTAAAAATGATGAAAGTGCTCATCAATCTAAGCTTGCATTTGTTAAGTGTTAATTGTGCTTTATGGGTAAAAATAAAGAGTAGGATCTAAAAGGGAGTTTCTCCTTATAAGAATGTTATGGATCCTGTTATTTTTATTACTTGCTTGCTGGTTTTTATTGGCGGGTGTTTCATTCAGAGTACGATTGGTTTTGGTATGGGGGTCCTTGTTGGTCCTTTTATTCTTCTGCTTGAACCACGATTAATGCCATGCGCGATCATTTTTATTGGCATGTTTATGTCCGCAATTGTGTGGTATCAATATCGTCATGCTTTATCGCTTCGTTTTTTGATTTTTGCTTTTTTAGGGCGTTTACCTGGTATCTTTGTTGCCGCTTATGTATTAATGGTAATCTCTACTGATCAATTGGAAATCATGCTGGGTGTAACGGTATTAGGTGCGGTTATATTGAGCTTTGCAAAGTTACGTTTAGCTTCCACACCTCGTAATTTATTTATTGGTGGTTTTATTTCAGGGATTACTGGCACCACTACAGGTATCGGTGGACCCGTTATTGCATTACTGATGCAAAATGAAGAACCTGAAAAAATTCGAGCAAACTTAGCTGCATTTTTTTGTTTAACGAATATTGTGTCACTGACAGCGCTACATTTCTCTGGCCGTTTTTCTCTGGCTGATTTCAATACGATTGTATGGTTATTACCAGCACCGATTATAGCGAGCTTACTTGCTTATCGTGTGCGTAATAAAGTTAAAAAACAAGTAATGCAATATGGTGTTTTAGGACTTTGTTCGATATCTGCAGTTGTTGCATTGTCACAAGGTTTTCATCTTTTTAATTAGGCATTACCACAGTAATGCCTAATGTATTGATGAATATTAGTCGTTATTGCTGTGGGTAAATGAGCTTCTCAGTATCAAATCCTGCAAGTTTTGCGCGATTAAGATAACGTTCGAGTACCACTGGATCGAGTTTTTTGTTTCGCGATAATATCCATAAATAGTCGTAATTATAGCTACTGACTAATGCGGCAGAATAATCATCTTCAAGTGCAAAAATAATATAGCTGCCATAAAAAGGGCCAAAGAAAGAAACTTTGAGATGTCCAAGGTTTGGTTGGTCAACAAATTTTGCTTTACTTTGTGCCTGTTGCCATTGTTGGTTCATTTCATTAAAGCCTCGATTAACGACTTTAATTGTATTATTTTTCTCTAAGCTATAAGTGGCGGTAACGCGGTCCAAATCACGTTCAAAACTATGGTCTAATCGTGCAATTTCATACCATTGGCCTAAATAGCGATTGATATCAAAATTTGTTACGGGCTGAACATTATTAGGCTTACCTGTTGTGCAGCCCATGGTTAGACTTAGTAAAATAGCACAGCAACTCCATTTAATATAAGTAAGCATCCCTTCCTCCTTATTTGATCATTTTGAAGCAAAAAAAACCACTTCAGCTGTAAATGTCACTTTATTCTCTGTTACGGTAAAGGCCCATTGCATACGTTCACAAATACGTTGCACGATAACTAATCCACAGCCATAACCCTGATTATAAAGTTCATTGCCATCATGGCGGTTTATTATCGTGAGGCGATCATGGGTTAACTTTATTTCTATGTCGCCAATACTGTAGCTAAAGGCATTTTTGATCAGATTATTAATAATAATAGTGATAAAACTCAGTGGCGCATTAATTGTGGCGGAGTGATTTATCTCAAGATAGTAGCTGGCATCCTGTTTGGCAAATAAAGGCTCCATTACTAATAACTGTTGGCGGAGTTCGTTCGCTAGGTCACAGTGGCTAAAATGATGACTTTCAATCGATTCTTTGCCTAATAGTAAGAAGGTTTCAGTGAGTATTCGCATATCAGCACTGGCTTGATGTAATCTATTAATGGCTTTTTTGGCAACATTGGGTTGATTGGGGACTTTATTGAGTAAATCTGTCGAACCTTGAATGATCATGATTGGGGTTCGTAGTTCATGAGAAGCAAAACGGCTAAATTCTTTTTCTCGTTGAAAAAAACCAGCAATATTATTTTTACTATCAAGTAACGCTTGTTCAATCTTTCGTGTTTCGCGAAATTGAGTTTCAACTTCAAAATTAGGTTGATCTGGGGGCATTTGACGAATTTTTTGATCTATTTTAGCCAATGGCTGCGATAACGATCGAATAAAATAAAAGCTATAGCTTCCCATAACTAATGATAATAATAAGCCAAATATAAACGTGAAGTAATGTAGGTTATCTTCATAATCATCAAGGTAATCATCAGCATCATCTTGATAAACAACATACATGAGCCCTTTTCCTGAGGGGTGATCAAACACTAAGAAGTGCTTATCTTCAGTGCCTCGTAAATGTTCAAAAAAGCCCGGCTGGTTATATTTTGCTAACCACTTAGGTAATGAATGTTCACTCCAGTAACTCTTAAATTCGCTATTGTTTGGTAGCGGTGCATTATCCCCCATAGTTTTATAGTCGATAACATATTGGCTTGATTCTTTGTCTAGCCAATGATGAAGACTAATCACTTCTAATTGGTTCTCTGCAATATAAATCACAGCCCAAAATAGAATAAACATACCAAATGTCATTAATCCAAAACTTAAACCAACTTTTCGATAAATACTAGGAAAACTAGGCAGTTTTGATGCGGTAACCTTGTCCATGAATTGTCTCTAATCGTGATGTAGTGAAGTCTTTATCAATGGCATTGCGTAAGCCATAAATATGGCTGCGTAAGGCATCGCTAGAGGGGGACTCTTCGCCCCAAACCGCGTCAATGACTTGCTGACGATTTACAATATTAGGAGCGTGATGTAATAGAACTTTAAGAATTTTAAATTGAATGCGACTAAGTTTAATGGCTTTTCCATCACGACTTACTTCATCACTGCGGTTATTCATCACCAGATCGGCGTATTTTAATAACCCAACATCTTGACGAGGCCCACGGTTAGCTAAGGCATGAAGTCGTAGGCACAGTTCTTCCATTGCAAAAGGCTTTAATAAATAGTCATCACCGCCAGCTTTAAAGGCGGCAACTTTATCGTCAAGGGTATCTTTAGCGGTTAGAAAGAGAATAGGGGTGCCACAATACAGCTCGTTACGGATTTTTTGAACAGCAGCAATGCCATCTATTTTAGGCATCATAATATCCATAATGATGACGTCATAATGGTTATTTTCAATAAAAGTGAGTGCAGCTTGACCATGATAAGCACAATCTGCTGTCATCCCTTCTAGCTCTAAGTAATCAGCAATCGTTTCAACAATTTGATGGTTATCATCAACAATAAGAATTTTCATCTTTTTGGTTAGACTCTTCACGAATATTTCACGTTTGGCGTTTTAGTATACTTATCAATAAAACAATATTCATAATTTATTAATAAAAAGGTCTGTATTCATGAACAAAATCACACTGGCGGCGCTGATTGGTCTAATTCTTACGGGTTGTGGTGGTGGCGGCGGTGATGATAGTACTGCACCGCAACCGCCTATTGAAACAAAGCCTCTAGCTGTTCAAGGTACAATTAATGCAGTGAATGTTTCAGCTAACACGATTGAAGTGAACGGTTATAGTTACGATGTAGCATCGGTTGCGTATGGTGCAGATACTCAGTATTCAATAAAAGATCTGCAAAAAAATATGATGGTTGCTATTTCTACTTCATCAAAAGCCGGTGCTTTAGTGCAATTAGAGCCAACTATGGTTGGCATGGTTACTCATATTGATCGTGCTAACTCAACATTTGTCATTAATGGCGCAACATTAACCTTTAGTCTTGATCAAAATATTGACGTTAATGATTGGGTGATGGTGTCATCATTACCACAAGCGACTGAAACTGGTTTGGGTTATAAAGTACTTTCAGTGGTGAAATTTGAACATGAAGGTCTTGTGGGTCAGTATGAGGTTGAAGGTCGTTTATCTTTGTTAAATGAGAATAATAAAACTTTTACGCTTGGTGCTGCTATTCAAGTGCGTTATGCCGATAATATTATTGAAGATAATGCAACATTACAAAATGGTCAGTGGGTAGAAGTTAAAGGTCAAATGGTTGGCAATACCTTTGACGCCTCTGAAGTGGACGTTGAAACTTACGATGCATCTGATAATGATAATGAGATCGAAGGTGTTGTAACTTGGGTTAGTAATGATAAGTCTCAGTTTGAATTAAACGCGCGCGGCCGTTTTATGGTAACAGGCTCAACTTATTTTGAAGACGGCACTAAAGCGAATTTAAATATTGGAGTGATGGTTGAAGTTACTGCCGTAAATGGTATTGCTCGTGAGATAGAATTTGAAAATGATTTCGATGGTGATTTTGGTGATGCTTGGCATGAATTTGAGAAAAAAGGCATGTTAGCTAACATTACAGCCACTAGTTTTACTGTAAATGATTTTAAAATTGAAATTGATAGCCAAACCTTTGTTGATAAAAATGAAAAACTTGTCGATCTTGATGGTTCTCGTGTTGAAGTTGAAGGTGTAATTATAGGTAGTCGTTACGTTGCACGTGAAATAGAACGTGAAGATGATTAAATAACCTCGAACCTCGAACCTCGAACCTCGAGTCAAAAGCGCCTATATATTGAGGCGCTTTTTGCGTTTTAGAACGGTTGGTTTATTTACAGTGACTACTCGTTGATGCAAAACTGTTGTTCTAAATAACATTGAATCGACTGCTCACTGGCATCAAATTGTGGCGAAGGTACTTGAGTTGGATTTACCCATTGCCATCCTTCACATTTATCCGGTTCTTTTAAGGTCAATTCGCCGCTGAACTCAGTAGCAAGTAAGGCGACGCTGATATAATGCTTACCTGATTCTGAATAGGTAGCAAGATTATTGGTTACAGCAATCACTTGTGGTTGATAGATGGTAAGCCCTGTTTCTTCTTCTACTTCACGAATAGCGCATTGACTAAAGGTCTCACCTAGTTCCATATGCCCACCAGGTATAGAGTAATAAGGTGCATGACTATTTTTACGTTTGCCAATTAAGATTTGACCATCTTGATTAACGATAATAATTCCAATTCCAACCATGGGGGTTATTGCACTCATTATGACCTCAATATCATTGCTGCTATATACAAGCACTTTACCGTAATTGTTGTTTAGATACTGGCATAATATTCAATAGTGGTGACAAAATTTTAAAAAACTGCCGCTAGATAACTGTCACATTATTGGGTACTCTGCTAAATAAGAAAAATTAGGATTGGAAGAATAATCAATGGAAAGTTTAACCTTACAGCCGATTGCAAAAGTGAATGGTGAAGTCAATCTCCCGGGCTCTAAAAGTGTGTCAAATCGTGCATTGTTATTAGCCGCTTTAGCGCAGGGAACAACACGTTTAACCAATTTGTTAGACAGTGATGATATTCGTCATATGCTGAATGGATTAAAGCAACTCGGTGTAAATTACCGTTTGTCGGCAGATAAGACCGAATGTGAAGTTGACGGTTTAGGTCATGCTTTTACCACGATACAGCCGCTTGAATTATATTTAGGTAATGCCGGAACAGCGATGCGACCATTAGCTGCCGCACTGTGTTTGGGCTCAGGTGAGTATACGCTGACAGGTGAGCCAAGAATGAAAGAGCGCCCAATAGGTCATCTTGTTGATGCTCTACGTAGTGCTGGCGCAGAAATCACTTATCTTGAAAACGAACACTACCCACCATTAAAAATTATTGGCACAGGTTTAAATGGCGGTGAGGTTGATATTGATGGCTCGATTTCAAGTCAATTTTTAACGGCATTTTTGATGGCGGCTCCTCTGGCTGGTGCTGACACCGTGATTAATATTAAAGGTGATTTGGTTTCAAAACCTTATATTGATATTACGTTGCATATTATGGCGCAATTTGGTGTTCAAGTTGAGAACCATGATTACCAACAGTTTGTGGTGAAAGGGGCTCAACAATATCAATCACCAGGTGCATTTTTGGTTGAAGGTGATGCGTCATCGGCATCTTATTTTTTAGCAGCTGCTGCAATTAAAGGTGGCGCGATAAAAGTAACCGGTATTGGTAAAAACAGTATTCAAGGTGACATTCAATTTGCAGATGCACTTGCCAAAATGGGGGCGAATATTGAATGGGGCGATGATTATGTCATTGCGCGTTGTGGTGAATTAAAAGCAATTGATATGGATTTTAATCATATTCCCGACGCTGCAATGACGATTGCAACCACAGCCTTGTTTGCTAAAGGAACAACGTCAATCCGTAATGTGTATAACTGGCGTGTAAAAGAGACCGACCGTCTTGCTGCAATGGCAACAGAATTACGCAAAGTGGGTGCAGAAGTAGAAGAAGGTGAAGATTACATTGTGATTACACCACCAACACAATTAAAACATGCAGAGATTGATACTTATGATGATCATCGTATGGCAATGTGCTTTTCGCTGGTGGCGTTAAGTGATACGGCTGTCACGATTAATGATCCTAAATGCACCTCAAAAACATTCCCTGATTACTTTGTTCGGCTTCAAGGTCTGAGTGCGTAAACTTGAGTGATTAATTATTAATTTCTAAGTTTACATCTATAGTTGCCTTATAGGATTACTTTGGGTTTTTAATTAGTATAAAAAGGTATGATAGAAAAGGGAATAACGCTATAAATCTAAGAATTTTTTCCGTATAATGTGCCACCGTTTGATGGCTAACCCTAATTAAGGTTAAGTTGCTGCTATTACGGACACCTATTCGGAGAAAACTTATGTCTACTCATGCTCCAGTCATTACTGTTGATGGGCCAAGTGGTGCAGGTAAAGGCACACTATGTATGCTGTTAGCAGAAAAGCTTGGCTGGAATCTGCTTGATTCCGGTGCTATTTACCGTGTTCTTGCACTTGCAGCACTTCATCATGGAGTAGATACTGAATCTGAAGATGCTTTAGTACCTCTTGCTGCACATCTTGATGTTCAGTTTGTTGCTGAAGGTGAATTGGTTCGAGTTATTCTTGAAGGTGAAGATGTTTCTGATACACTTCGTACTGAAAAAGTAGGCAATGCTGCTTCAAAAGTAGCGGCTTTACCTCGAGTGCGTGAAGCATTATTACGCCGTCAGCGTGCATTTAGTGAGCAACCTGGATTGGTTGCCGACGGCCGAGATATGGGTACAGTTGTATTCACATCGGCTGAAGTGAAGATCTTCTTAGATGCCAGTGCTGAAGAACGTGCAACTCGTCGTATGAATCAGTTGCAAAAACAAGGCTTAGATGTTAGTTTTAGCAGCCTTTTAAGCGAAATTCAGGAGCGAGACTACCGCGATCGTAATCGTGCTGTAGCGCCTTTACGTCCTGCTGATGACGCTTTAGTGCTTGATTCAACTGAAATGTCAATTGAACAAGTGCTTGAAAAAGTCTTGGCATATGTTGATGCTAAGCTAAAATAAACGAATCCATATTTAGTTGCGTAAGCAGCTAAATAACGTCGGTGTCACGGATGATAACTGACTTTATTATCAACCCCATGCGGTAGGATACCCATGGTTGTTTATCATATTGAAGATTAATTAAATGACTGAATCTTTTGCTCAACTCTTTGAAGAGTCGCTAAACCAAGTTGAAACTCGCCCAGGTGCAATCGTTAAAGGTACTGTAATCGCTATCGAAAACGGTTATGTACTAGTTGACGCTGGTCTAAAATCTGAGTCATCTATTCCTGCTGAAGAATTCAAGAACGCTGCTGGCGAACTAGAAATCGAAGTTGGCGCTCAGGTTGACGTTGCTCTTGACGCGATCGAAGATGGTTTTGGTGAAACTAAACTTTCTCGTGAGAAAGCTAAGCGTCACGAAGCTTGGATCCAGCTTGAAAAAGCTTATGAAGATGCTGAAACAGTTGTTGGTATCATCAACGGTAAAGTTAAGGGCGGCTTCACAGTTGAACTTAACGGCATCCGTGCGTTCCTACCAGGTTCTCTAGTAGACGTACGTCCAGTTCGTGACACTGCTCACCTAGAAAACAAAGAACTTGAGTTCAAAGTAATCAAGCTTGACCAGAAGCGTAACAACGTTGTTGTTTCACGTCGTGCTGTTATCGAGTCTGAGAACAGTGTTGAGCGTGATGAGCTACTTGCTTCTCTACAAGAAGGCATGGAAGTTAAAGGTATCGTTAAGAACCTTACTGACTACGGCGCATTCGTTGATCTTGGCGGTGTTGACGGTCTTCTACACATCACTGACATGGCTTGGAAGCGTGTTAAGCACCCTTCTGAAATCGTTAATGTTGGCGATGAAATCAACGTTAAAGTTCTTAAGTTCGACCGTGAGCGTACTCGCGTATCACTAGGTCTTAAGCAACTTGGCGAAGATCCATGGGTTGCAATCGCTAAGCGTTACCCAGAAAGCACTAAGCTTACTGGCCGCGTAACTAACCTAACTGACTACGGCTGCTTCGTTGAAATCGAAGAAGGCGTTGAAGGTCTAGTACACGTTTCTGAAATGGATTGGACTAACAAAAACATCCACCCATCTAAAGTTGTTAACGTGGGCGACGAAGTTGAAGTTATGGTTCTTGATATCGACGAAGAACGTCGTCGTATCTCTCTAGGTCTTAAGCAGTGTAAAGCTAACCCATGGCAGTCATTTGCAGAAATGCAAGCTAAGGGCGACAAAGTAACTGGTAAGATCAAGTCAATCACTGATTTCGGTATCTTCATCGGTCTTGAAGGCGGCATCGACGGTCTAGTTCACCTATCTGACATTTCTTGGAATGTTTCTGGTGAAGACGCAGTTCGTGACTTCAAGAAAGGCGACGAAATTTCTGCAGTAGTTCTTGCAGTTGACGCAGAGCGTGAGCGTATCTCTCTAGGCGTTAAGCAAATCGAAGAAGACCCATTCAACAGCTTCGTAGCTGACACTAAGAAAGGTGCTCTAGTAACTGGTAAAGTTATTGCTGTTGACGCTAAAGGCGCAACTGTTGAGCTAGCTGAAGGTGTTGAAGGTTACCTACGCGCTTCTGAAGCATCTGTAGACCGTGTTGAAGACGCAACTCTAATTCTTGCAGTTGGCGACGCTATTGAATCTAAGTTCACTGGTGTTGACCGTAAGAACCGCGTAATCAACCTTTCTGTACGTGCTAAAGACGTTGCTGAAGAGCAAGAAGCAATGGCTACACTAAACAAAGCAGACGATGCTGCGTTTGGTAACGCTATGGCTGACGCTTTCAAAGCTGCTAAAGGCGAATAATTGAGCATTGGGGGGAAATCGCTTTAGCTTTTTCCCTCCAAACGGCTATACTATTGAGAAACTTACTAAAACGGAGTGTTTATGACAAAGTCTGAATTAATTGAAAGACTGTGTAGTCAACAAACACATCTTTCTGCCAAACAGGTAGAAGATGCAATCAAGGATATTCTTGAACATATGGCGAACACACTTGCAGAAGGTGATCGCATTGAGATCCGTGGCTTTGGTAGCTTCTCTTTGCATTACCGTGCTCCTCGTGTTGGTCGTAATCCAAAGACAGGTGATAAAGTTGAGTTGGACGGCAAGTACGTTCCTCACTTCAAGCCAGGAAAAGAATTACGTGACCGTGTTAATGCATCGATAGCTGCTTAACCGCGAATAGAACAAAAAAACGGCATACTCTCTGTATGCCGTTTTTTTATGTCTATAGATCATGGTTTGATCGGCAAAATTACTGCATAATCAGTAATTATAATTTAGATTTAGTGAGAGGATTCACGATGAAGATTTTAGGAATTATTGTTCTAGTAGCTGCCTTTTTGATCACTCTGGCTCTTGGCGCGCAAAATCAAATAATGGTTAATTTCGATTATTTAATTGCTCAGGGTGAGTTTCAGCTTTCTACGTTATTAGGAACAGCATTTGGTGCTGGCTTTGTTATTGGTTGGGTAATTTGTGGTACTTTATATCTAAAAGCACGATTTGCTAAAAATCGTCTAACGAAGAAAGTAGCGAAGCAGCAGCAAGAACTAGATCAGCTTCGTGCTCAGCCTATTAAGGAATAAGAATTAATGCTTGAATTGTTGTTCCTACTTTTACCCATTGCAGCCGCATACGGTTGGTATATGGGTAACAGGAGCGCAAATAACCAAAAGCAAGAAAAGTCTGACCACTTATCTCGCCAGTATGTAACAGGTCTTAATATGTTGTTATCAGATCAATCTGATAAAGCAGTAGACCTGTTCATTGAATTGCTTCAGGTTGACAGTGAAACTATTGATACTCATCTTGCTTTAGGAAATTTATTCCGCAGCAGAGGAGAGGTTGATCGCGCCATTCGTATTCACCAGAATTTGATAGCAAGACCAAATTTATCGATTGAACAACGTAACTTATCATTACAACAGTTAGCTAAAGATTATATGGTCGCTGGTTTTTTTGATCGAGCCGAACGTATTTTTGAACAGTTGTTAGATGAACCAGACTATCGTAAGCCTGCTTTACAACAACTCTTGGCGATTTACCAACAAACCCGAGAATGGGAAAAAGCCATTGAAATGGCTTCTCAGTTGGTAAAACTAGGCAAAACCAAATTAAAGCATGATATTGCCCATTACTGGTGTGAGCTTGCGATGCTTGAGCTTAGTGCTCAAAATCAAGATAAAGCCATTCAACTGCTAAAAAAAGCACTATCAGTAGATAAACATTGTGTACGCGCATCCATCGTTGTTGCCAAAATTCAGGTTAAGCAACAAGAATATAAGCAAGCGGCAAAAACATTAGAACGTATCTCAGAACAAGATATTGAGTTTGTTGGTGAAGCTTTGCCACTGTTACTTGAGTGCTATGAGGCGATGAATAATCAAACCGCATGGCTTAAGTATTTACAGCATTGTGTTGATCAAAAAGCCGGGGCGAGTGCAGAACTCATGCTTGCTGATGAAATAGCAAAACATGATGGTGCTGTAACGGCGCAATCTTTTATGACCCGCCAACTTCAAAAAAATCCAACTATGAAAGGCTTTTATCAGTTGATGGAATACCATCTTGATGAAGCTGAAGAAGGCCGTGCAAAAGAGAGTTTGACTAGCTTACGCCACTTAGTTGGTGAGCAGCTTAAAGTAAAACCTCGTTACCGTTGTCGCCAATGTGGGTTTGCAACGCATGCCTTGTATTGGCAATGCCCTTCTTGTAAAAGCTGGGGACAAATAAAGCCAATTCGAGGGCTTGATGGTGAATAGTTGCCACCGTTTGTTTATATCGTATTAAAACCAGTGCAGTAATGTACTGGTTTTTTTGTAGTTGTAGCTATCAAATTTAATCAATTGATGTAAAATCCTGCCGGCGGTGGGATAACCGTTCAGTGGATATATTTAGAGATAATAGGAGCCTCAATGCTAGACGCTAAAGTAACAGACCCTAAAGTAATCGTTGCCCTTGACTATGATAATCATAATGAGGCACTCGCTTTTGTCGATCGTATTGAGCCGGGAAGTTGTCGCTTAAAAGTCGGCAAAGAAATGTTTACTTTTTTTGGCCCTGATTTCGTGCGTCAACTGCATGATCGGGGCCATTCTGTATTTCTGGATTTAAAATTTCATGATATTCCAAACACCTGTTCAAAAGCCGTAAGAGCTGCTGCTGAATTAGGTGTATGGATGGTAAATGTGCATGCGAGTGGTGGTGAGCGCATGATGACGGCATCACGTGAAATCCTTGAGCCGTATGGTAAAGATCGTCCATTGCTAATTGGTGTTACAGTGTTAACCAGCATGGAAGCCAGTGATTTAGCGGGTATTGGTATTGCATGTCAGCCGCAACAACAAGTATTAAACTTAGCGACATTGACCAAAAATAGCGGTCTTGACGGTGTTGTTTGTTCTGCACAAGAAGCGAGTTTATTAAAAGCTCAACTTGGCCAACAATTTAAGTTGGTAACACCGGGCATTCGTCCTGTAGGAAGTGAAGCGGGTGATCAGCGTCGAGTGATGACACCTGTTGAAGCTATCGCTGCTGGGTCTGATTATTTAGTAATTGGTCGTCCTATTACTCAAGCAAGCGATCCTGCTGCAGTATTAGCCGCAATCAATAAAACATTGGCATAAATTTAATGTATTAAGCAAACGATAACGCCAGTATTTTTCACCTTAATAACGTGATAATACTGGCGTTATTTTTATTACTAATAGCTGATTTTAGGGGTGCTATTAAGTATTCGAGTACTTTTTTCTCGAGTTGGTGAGCTGAAGTGACTATCAAGGAGTTTTTGGGTTAATGAATGCTTCGGATTATCAAACACGTTAGCGGTTCGTCCTTTTTCAACTACTTCACCATCTTGCATAACCATGACCTTGTCACTGAAATGTTTCACCACTCCCATATGTTGCGACACATATACATAAGACAACCCCATCTCTTCTTGTAATTCAAGTAGTAGGTTTATCATCTGTGAACGCATTGACATGTCTAAACCATTTAATGCTTCATCTGCGACAATAATACAGGGCTGCAAAATCAATGCTCGCGCTAGTGATACACGCTGTTTTTGTCCTGTTGCAAGCATTTGAGGATAAAAATAGGCATGCTCTGGCAGTAAACCTACTCGCTTAAGGGTGTCCATAATGCGCCGCTCACGTGCTTGAGGGGTCATATTCGTATTTCGTTTTAATGGCCCTTCAAGAATACGTCCAATTTGAATACGTGGATTTAGCGCAGTATTTGGATCTTGAAAAATCATTCGAATTAATTTACAGCGGGTTTGATAATCATGGTGATGAAGTACTTCACCATTAACACGAACAATGCCTTCTGTTGGCGTGATCACGCCAGCGAGCATCTTGGCTAATGTTGATTTACCTGAGCCATTTTCACCTAATAGAGCGATAGTTTCACCAGCATTTAGCTGAAATGAAACTGGTTTTACCGCTTCAATTGTACGACGACGGAATAAGCCAGAACGATAATGGTAATCTTTCTTCAGATTTACTACTTCAAGTAATGAACTCATTTATTGTCATCCTTCATATTTAGCGGAAAATGACAGCTAAATTTATGGCCTTTAATTTTTTGACGTTTAGGCACTTCAACACATTTTCGTTGTGCATAAGGACAGCGAGGTCCTAAACGACAACCTATTGGTAAATGCTGCAGTGGGGGAATAGAACCCGGCAATGTTTCTAATTTACATTTGTGACTAATGCCTAGCGAAAAGTCAGGCATTGCGCGCATCAGTGCTGCAGTATAAGGGTGATGCGGTAATTCAAGTAGCTGCTTTGATGTGCCGGATTCTACCGATTGGCCACAATACATTACGGTAATTCTATCTGCCCATTGGGTCACGGTAGTGAGATCATGGCTGACAAGTAGAATTGTGGTGTTACCTAATTGGTTCATGCGACTGAGTAAACGGAAGATTTGTGCCTGAGTGATAGGATCAAGATCGTTGGTTGGTTCATCTGCAATCAGTAGTCGAGGGCGGTTAGCAATTGCCATTGCGATCATCACTTTTTGACATTCACCATCGGTTAGCTCATAAGGATAGCTGCGCATGATCCGTTTATGTTCTTTGATACCGACTTTATGTAACAGTGCGATCGCTTGTTTTTGGCGCCAATGGAAACGCTGCCAAATACGGCCGTTGAATGACGATGATGGGATAGCTTCCTCTAATTGTTCACCAATACGCTCTGAGGGATCAAGGCAAGTTGAGGGCTCTTGAAAAATCATCGCAATTTCGCGGCTTACAATTTTACGTCGCTGACGAGGGGATAAGGCGAGTAAATCTACATCACCTAGGCGCATACGATCAGCGTTAACCCGCCAGTTATCTTTACATACACCAGCGATAGCCTTAGCAACTAAACTTTTGCCAGAGCCAGATTCTCCTACTAAGCCACGAATTTCACTTTCGTTAATGGTTAAACTCATGCGATCAACCGCTTTAACCATTCCCTGAGGGGTATCAATTTCTATGGTGAGGTTTCGTATATCAAGTAATGGCATGTTAATCAATTCCCGCGTTAAGTGCTTGGCGCATACCATCACCGACTAAGTTTATAACTAATACGCTAAACATAATCGCAAGCCCTGGTAGGGTAACTGTCCATGGCGCAAGGTAAATAAGATCAATAGAATCACCGAGCATTGCTCCCCATTCGGGTTGTGGCGCTTGAGCACCTAAACCAAGGAAACCCAGTGCGGCAATATCCATAATCGCGACAGAAATAGCTCGTGTCATTTCAGTGGTTATAGTGGTTAGAATGTTTGGTAATATTGAGTTATAAAGCAGATAAAAGTTATTTGCACCATCAAGACGGGCAGCAATAATATAGTCTTTGGCAACCTCAATGTGCACTGCGGTATACACTGCGCGAATAAAACGTGGAATTAGTGCGAGCCAAATAGCGAGTAATATATGTGTTTCACCCGGTCCCATATATGCAACAACAATGATTGCTAATAATAGTGATGGGATAGATAGAACAGTGTCTAAAATATGGTTTAGGAAACTTGATTTAAGACCATTGCTCATGCCAGCTAAAATACCAATTAACAGCCCAATAATACTGGATGCAATCGCAACTAATAGCGCATAACCAAAGGTTAACTGGCTACCAATTAACAGTCGTGACAAAATATCTCGACCAAGATCGTCAGTACCAAAAAAGAATGATACATGGCCTGAGTTATCCCATGATGGCGGCATCAGTAGTTCACCCACTTGCTCTATTGCAGAATAGGGGGCTAGCCAACGCGCATTAATGGTAATTAGCAGTAGTGCCAGCAAGCACCATAAGCCAAACATGGCCAATGAATTGGCACGAAAATTTTGCCATGAACGTTCCCATTGTGTCGGGATGGTGGCTTCTTGGTAAACACTATTTGATGGCATACCATTCCTTCCTGACTAATGGATTAATAATGGCACCAACAAGATCAGATAGAATGTTGGCTAATAAAATAAACCCACCCACAGTAATCACACCTGCTTGAATGGCAACATAGTTTTGAGCAGCAATTGCATTGAGTAACCAGCGGCCAATACCCGGCCAGTTAAAAATTGATTCAGTCAACATTGCAAAAGTCATCATGGCGGCAAACTGCATACCTAATTTAGGAATGATGGGTGGCAGTGCGTTTTTCATTCCGTGGCGACGAACAATTTCAAAAGTTGATAAGCCTTTCGTTTGTGCGACTTTAATGTAGTTTTTAGTCATTACTTCGGCAATTGAAGCGCGCGTTAAACGAATAACTTCAGTAGTTGGTGCCATTGCTAGCACAATCGTCGGTAAGACTAAATGCTTAATCGCGTCAAAAAATGCTTCCATGCGGTAAGGCTTATCGGAGAGTAAAATATCAACCAATGCAAAACCAGTCACATGATTAAATTGGTATAACAGGCTATAGCGTCCTGATACAGGAAGCCATCCTAAATGCAACGAAAACAATAAAATAAGTAGCATTGCTAACCAAAATAATGGAATAGAATAGCCCAATAATGTAATCGAAGTAATAACAGTATCAATCGGGTAGCCTCGACGAACACCAGCAATGGTGCCCAAAGGAATACCAATCACTAAAGACAACATAAAAGCAAAAAAGCACAATTCTAATGTAGCAGGAAAAACCTTGAGTATTTCTGTACTCATAGGAATACCTGTAGAACTAATACCTAAGTTACCTGAGATTAAGTTTTGTAAATAAATAAGCCAGCCTTGCCAAAAGGGTTCATATGCCCATTGCAATTGAGTATCAAGTCTTAAAATACTAAAACTCACTATTGTTAGAATGAGTAATGTAATAACAAATAGGTTTAAGCGACGTATAGTGTAAATAAACATATTTTACTCAGTCCGATAGACACTAGAAAATGAACGCGAGCCGAAAGGACTCATTTGCAGCCCACCGAGTGTTTTGTTATGCGCTTGGAAATGCACGCCATGAGCAAGAGGTATGATAGGCACTTGCTGATCAAGAATATTTTGTGCGTGTTGGTAATAATTAACCCGTTGTTGGGTTTTATTAGTACGTGATGCTAGCTCAAGTAAATTATCAAATTGAACATCACACCAATTGGCAACATTGAGCCCTGCATGCTTAGCATTACATGACAATAATGGCCGTAAAAAGTTATCGGGATCACCATTGTCAGCAATCCAGCCTGCCAGCATCATATCGTATTTATTCATATCATTCACACCTAGACGACCAATGTTATCTTGATGATAAATAACCACATTGATACCAATCGCTTTAAGGTTTGCTTGAATAAGCTCCGCTGTTTTTTGTGGGCTTGGATTATAAGGGCGTGACTCTAAAGGTACCCACATGGTTAATACTTGCGCAGTGTCATAATCTGCTTGTTTAAGTAATGCTTTTGCTTTTTTAGGGTTATAGTTTATAGCTTTACTATTATTGTTATAAGCCCAAGAGGTCGGCGGTAATAAGCTTTTCGCTTTGGTAGCCGTACCATAATAAACTGAATTTAATAGCGTATTTCTATTGATGGCATAGCTAATTGCTTCTCGAACTTTAATGTTATTTAGCGGTTTTAAATCGGTGTTTAATGCCAAAAATGACACGTTCATACCTGTTTGAGCTAATAGTTCATAATTGTCATTATCTGTAATAACAGGCAATTGACTTGCAACTGGGGAAGCTAAAACATCACATTCTGCGCTTAATAATTTAGTTAGATTGCCCATCCCGCGGGATGAAATATCAAACACCACTTGTTCCATAGGAGCAACACCTTGCCAGTAATGACGATGGTGCTTTAAGCGAATCAGATCATTTGGAATAAATTGATCCACATAAAACGGCCCAGTGCCGATAGGGCGGTTATCTAATTTACCAATTTGTCCTGATTTTAATAATTGTTTGCCATACTCTGCAGAATAAATAACCGCATAGCTGGTGGCTAAATTAGACAAAAATGAGTTATCAGGGCGTCTTAAAGTAAATTGAACCGTATGAGGATTTAGGGCTTTAATCGCTTCGATATCATTGGCGAAACCAAGACTTTCAAACCATGGATAGCGTCCGCCTGAAATATGGTGAAATGGATTATCAGGGTTAATCACGCGATCAAAGCTAAAGACGACATCATTCGCATTCATGGTACGAGTTGGAGTAAACCATGAGGTTGTTTGAAACTGTACCCCTTGACGCAGGGTAAATGTGTATATTAGGCCATCGTCACTGATGGTCCAGCTTTTCGCCAAATCAGGTAATGGTTTGTGGCTAACAGGATCGAGTAATAGCAGACGGTCAAAAATTTGTGCCGAAAGGGTTTCTGCTGTTAGTCCGCCGTCTGTTAACTGGGGATTAAGCGTTGTGGGAGTATCTTGACCACAATAGACAAATCCATGACGTTGAGTTGTAGAATCTTTTGTTGGTTGTTTACAGCCATTGAGAGCTAATAGAACTAAACCAACAATAAAAAGACGATAGTAAGCGCTCATATTTAATAGGCGTTATTTGAAATTAAGTTTTTAAATTTAACATTTTCCATGTCGGTCACCAAGTTATCCTGCTTGTTTTGAATTAAATTAGCAAAAAAGCGTCAATTATGTTGAATTTTATGTGTAATTTGATTGATTAATCACCATTAACATTGAGCTCATATTTACGAATTAATCCTCTTAGTTGATGGTAGCTAAGCCCTAATAACTCGGCTGCTTTTGTTTGATTAAATTTAGCGAAGATTAAAGATTGTTCAATCCACGTAATTTCTTGCTGTTGTAGCTGTTGGCGTAAATCAATCGGGAAGGTCACGGTTGATGCTGTTTGATTTGGCAGTGGTGTGGCAGTTGGTCGTTCGATGGTTGGTGCAGGAGCATCCCATGAAGTGCTAAAAGGGTCGATAACAATAGTATCAATAGCCTCATCTTCCAGCGCGTGACGAAATACGGAACGTTCAACCACATTCTTTAACTCACGAATGTTACCAGGCCATGGGTAGTCTAATAATTGTTGCTGGGCTTGAGCGCTAAAACCTGCAAAATAACTGAAGTTCATCTCACGGCACATACGAACCGCGTAATGTTCAGCTAGCGGTAGAATATCATCAATGCGTGCTCTTAGTGGTGGAAGGTGGATCACTTCAAAGGCTAATCTATCTAATAAATCGGCTCTAAATTTACCTTCTGCTGCGAGTTGTGGCAGGTTTTGATTGGTAGCACAAATTAATCTAACATTGGCTTGGCAGCTTTTATTACCCCCAACTCGTTCATATTCACCATATTCAATGACACGTAAAAGCTTTTCTTGTACGCCCATTGGTGCGGTTGCGAGTTCATCTAAAAAAAGTGTGCCATTTTCTGCGCGTTCAAATCGCCCCTGATGTCGACCTTTCGCGCCTGTAAATGCCCCCGCTTCATGACCAAACAGTTCTGAATCAATCACGCCTTCTGCTAATGCGGCACAATTTAAGCTAATCAGTGGTTGTTCCCATCGCGTTGATAAATAGTGAATTCTTTTTGCAATCAGTTCTTTACCCGTTCCTCGTTCACCTAAAATTAGTATTGGGCGATTAAGTGTTGCTAACCGTGATGCGTGATCAAGTACGGCTAAAAAGGCGTCTGATTCACCGATTAATGTTTCGGTTTTTCTCATTGGTCAATCTCACTAATAATTAGTTATATTCACTATATCATTGTTTGATGAAAGATGAGGATGTTTATTATTTACTAAAAAACAATGACTTAAAAATTGGCACGCAAATTGATATGTATATAAAAGAATGGCACCTCACATAACAACATACTGTGAGTTTGATGATAGAAACCGTGAATTGAGTGAAATTCAATGCGGTTGACCAAGGAGTTTTATTATGGGTATTTTTTCTCGTTTTGCTGATATCGTAAATGCTAACGTTAATTCATTATTAGATAAGGCTGAGGATCCACAAAAGTTAATTCGTCTTATCATTCAAGAAATGGAAGATACATTGGTTGAAGTGCGTACTTCATCAGCACGAGCGCTCGCAGACAAAAAAGAGCTACGTCGTCGTATTACAGCCATTGAAACGCAGTCAACAGATTGGCAGCAAAAAGCCAGTCTAGCGATTCAAAAAGGGCGTGAAGATCTTGCTCGTGCAGCATTAATTGAAAAACAAAAATTGGCTGATGTTGCGTTGACGTTAAATGAAGAATATAAATTAGTTGATGAAACGATTGAGAAACTTTCGTTAGAAGTGGCTGAGCTTGAGCGTAAATTGCAAGAAACTCGTGCTCGTCAACAAGCATTAGTGACTCGCCATAAAGCGGCTGGTACTCGTCGAGATGTACGTCGTCAACTTGACACAAGTAAAGTTGATGAAGCAATGTCGAAGTTTGAACAATATGAGCGTCGTATTGATGAAATGGAAGCAGAAGCGGATAGCTATAGTTTTGGACGCGGAAAAAGCTTAGAGTCAGAATTTGCTGATCTTCAAGCACAAGATGATATTGAAAAAGAGCTTGAACGTTTAAAAGCAAGCGTGAACGAAAAACAACAATAATTGTAAGGTATTGCCTTTTCAATAATAGAAAAACAATAATAGTGCTATTACCTTTGCGTGAAAGGAGAACAACAAATGTCGATGGGTTTTATTAGTGTTCCGTTAGTGGTGTTTATGATCGTTGTGGCGCCACTGTGGTTGATTCTTCATTACCGCAGTAAGCGCAAATCAGGTGAGGGATTATCTGGTGAGGATCATCAAAAGTTAGAAACCTTAGTGGCACGCGCAGAGGTGATGCAAGAGCGAATCGTTACGCTTGAGCGAATTCTAGATGCCGAAGCGCCACAATGGAGGCAAAAATAATGCGTAAAACGTTATACCGTGATCCTAAAAATGGTAAATTGGGCGGTGTTTGTGCAGGTTTAGCTGAATATTTTGGTGTCGAGATTTGGCTGATGCGTATTTTGGCGGTTACTGCTTTTTTATTGGGGGTCGGTTTTTTTGCAACGGTCGCTTATATTGCGGCTTGGTTAATCTTAGATAAGATGCCTTTACAACGCAAAGAACAACAACATCAATATACTGAGCATAATGTTAAGCAAAAGCCATGGCAAAGCGGACAATCAGCTCAGCAGATTTTGCATAACGTTGAAGCTGAACTTGAGCGCAGTGAAGTTCAAATTCAAAAAATGGAAGCTTATGTAACATCATCAGCCTTTAAAGTTGATCGTGAATTCAATAAACTTTAGTGTTAAACACTAAGGTACTTGATGTTACTTACTGACACGAAGTAAATAATATCAATATAAGCAGGTACTGATGGTTCAGGCCTGCTTTTTTTATGGTTGTATATCAAACCATATGTTAATTAGGAACCGTGATGAATCGAATTAGCAATGAAGTGAATAAATGGGTTAACCGCAGCCTTGATCGCCATGTGCGTCTCGCGGTAACGGGTTTATCACGTGCGGGAAAAACGGCTTTTATTACCTCACTGATTAATCAGTTATTACACGTAAGTACTAATCCTCGATTACCGATGTTTTCTGCGGTAAGAGAAGGCTATTTATTGGGTTCGAAACGTGTTCCACAATTAGATATGCACGTGCCTAAATTTAGTTATGATGAGGGAATTAATGCCTTATTGTCATCACCACCAGCATGGCCTCAGCCAACCTGTGATGTTAGCCAGACACGATTAGCATTGCGTTTTAAGCCACAAAAAGGGGCATTAAAGTTATTTCAAGATACAGCAACCTTGTATCTCGATATTGTTGATTATCCAGGTGAGTGGTTATTAGATTTACCGTTACTTGATCTTGATTTTATTAGCTGGTCTAAACAACAGGCACAAGTATTAAAGGGGCAGCGGTTAGCATTAGCGCAATCATGGTTGGCTATGGGGGAACAATTTGATCCTTTTGCGCCAGCTGATGAAGCGTTAATTGAAACAATAGCAGCGTCATTTACAGATTATTTGCACCAATGTAAGGCGGAAGGCGGTTTGCATTGGGTTCAACCGGGACGGTTTGTGTTGCCAGGGGAATTAGCTGGCGCACCTGTATTGCAGTTTTTCCCGATGATATGGACCAATAAATATACCGAACAGCAACTCGCTACAGCTACTGACGACAGTAACTTTGGTATGCTAAAAAAACGTTATAAGTATTATCAGCAGCATGTTGTGAAAGCTTTTTACAATGATCATTTTTCTAAGTTTGATCGACAAATAGTGCTCGTTGATTGTTTACAGCCATTAAATGCTGGTCATGAGTCATTCAATGATATGCGCCAAGCGTTAGATCAATTAATGCAAAGTTTTAAATATGGGCGTAGTTCAATGTTACGTCGATTGTTTGCTCCACGGATTGATAAGGTGCTATTTGCCGCAACAAAAGCGGATCATATTACACCAGAGCAACACCCAAACTTAGTGGGATTATTACAGCAGTTAGTTAATGAAGCATGGCAGACCGCCTCGTTTGAAGGTATTACCATGGATTGTGTTAGCTTAGCATCGATTCAAGCCAGTGAACCTGGGTTTGTTAACTATCAAGGCAAACAAGTGCCTGCATTACGTGGAACAGATATTAACGGTAACGCACAAACATTCTTTCCTGGTGATGTGCCGCGACGATTACCTAATCAAGATTTTTGGAATAGGAATGGATTTGATTTTATTAATTTACGTCCATTACCTCAGCAAGTAGATGAACCTTTACCACATATTCGAATGGATAAAGCATTGGAATATCTTTTGGGAGATAAATTGCAATGACTGAGCCATTAAAAGCAAAAATAGTGTTTGATGAAGCACAACAGCCATTAAGTGAGCAGCAACCGGATTTAACCGTAAAAATGAACTTTGAACAGCAAAGCGAGTTTTTACCCGATACCGTTGAAAGTGCTGAAGTCGAAAGTGAGCAAACACTTGAGCAAATTTTAGCGTCTAAACCTAAACACCGTTACCGTTGGTTTAAAGGATTGTTGGTTGCTGGTGCTGCGATGGTGGGCTGGCAAACAGTAGATCATGTTGTAACGGCTTATCAAACCAGTAATTGGCTATCATTAGGATGGAGTGCCATTGTTGCGGGTATTGCTATTGCAGGTGTCGGTGCGTTAGGGCGTGAGCTCATTAATTTACGTCGTTTAAAACAGCGTCAGACAGAACGAGATCAAGCCCATCAATTATTAACCGCTGATGGGATTGGGTCGGGAAAAGCTTTTTGTGTGAAATTAGCTAAATTGAGTCAAATTCCAACGGATAATCATGGTTATGACCGTTGGTTACATGCTCTGGCTGCGACTCATAATGATCGAGAAGTGTTGGCGCTTTATGATCAGCTGGTGGTTAGTCAACAAGATAAATTGGCACGACAGCTAGTTGCAAAATACTCCAGTGAAGCGGCATTAATGGTTGCGTTGAGCCCATTAGCAGCAGCGGATATGTTGCTTGTTGCTTGGCGTAACTTTCGTCTAATTGAGCAGATATCTGCTGTTTATGGTATTGAACTTAGTTATTGGTCACGGATTAAATTAGTAAAGTTAGTGCTCGCTAATATGGCATTTGCTGGTGCGTCTGAGGTAGTGGCTGATTTAGGGATGGACATGCTTTCAATGGATCTTGCTGGACGAATGTCAACACGAGTTGCACAAGGTGTTGGTGTTGGTTTACTTACTGGGCGATTAGGACTTAAAGCAATTAACCTTATGCGTCCGTTACCGTGGATGGAAGGTGAACAACCTCGGCTAAGTGAAATACGTCGAGACTTACTAAGCCAACTGGGTAAGCAAGAAAAAAGCTAACCATATATTAACACTTTAAAAAGAGGACTTAGGTTCTCTTTTTTTATTATCGAAATATCTCTTTTTATATTTAATCAGTGCAGATGCGATCTCGTAGCTTGACTCATTAATGTGTTCGTCGCACACTGACATAACTGTCAGGAATAGTTGACAGTAGACAGTTACAAATTGTTTTCATTATGTGGATTAAGACTCTCAATCATAAAGCTTAACACTATGATTATTATTGGTATTGTTAAAAATTACTCTTGATGGGTAACTGTAATGAATTACGCACAAAAGACGAATAACAAGAAGGTGTAAACAATGAGATTACAGGTCTTTTGCGAAGATAGAGTTGGCATGACTCGTGAATTGTTAGATATTTTAACCAGCCAAGATATTGATCTTCGTGGGATTGAAATTGATCGAACCGGGATTATTTATTTAAATTGCCCTGAAGTTGAATTTGAACAATTTAGCCAGTTAATGTCACAGATTCGCCAGCTTGATGGTGTTACTGATGTACGTAAAATTCAGTTTATGCCAAGTGAGCGTGAACATACAGAATTATCAGCATTATTGCAGACGTTACCTGATCCATTTTTTACCATTAATTTAAATGGTAAAGTTGATTTTGCTAATCAAGCTGCTGAACAATTAATGGGGCACCGTAGTGATGATCTCTTTAATGAAAATATTCATACTTTATTAGGGTTTAACTTTTCTCGCTGGTTAGATAAAAGCCAAGCTCAGAAACACAGTGAAATTGTGGTTATTGCTGGGCTAGATTACCAAATGGATATCATGCCAGTCTGTGTGAATGATGATACCTCTGAACCTGTACTTGTAAGTGCTTTGATCTTATTGAGATCGCTTTCGGAAGCTAAAATGCCGGTTGTGATGCGAAGCATTAATGGTGACAGTGGATTTGAGCATCTGATTGGACATTCATCTCGGTTTAAGCACTTATTGGGACAAGCAAAGAAGCTTGCATTGTTAGATGCCCCTTTGCTGATTCAAGGTGAAACGGGTACAGGTAAAGAAATGTTGGCGCGTGCTTGCCACCAACGTTCAGTGCACCGTGATAAACCATTTTTAGTCGTTAACTGTATTTCTATGCCGGATAATGCAGCAGAAACCGAGTTATTTGGTTGCATTGGCAGTGTTAATGAACCTGCAAAAAAAGGAATTTTTGAACAGGCTGCTGGTGGTACTGTCTTTCTGTATGAAATCGGTGAGATGTCAAAACACTTGCAGATTAAATTATTACGGTTCCTTCAAGATGGTACTTTCCGCCGTGTAGGTGAAGAAGCTGAAATAAAAGTAGCGGTACGGGTGATTTGTTCAACTCAGAAAAAATTGCCTGACTTAGTCGCTGAAGGGGCATTTCGTGAAGATCTTTATTATCGATTAAATGTACTGGCTTTAGTCGTGCCACCACTTCGTGAGCGTGCTGCTGATATTGTGCCATTAGCTGAATTATTCTTAGCGCAATTTGCACAAGAGCTACATCAACCTAAACCTTCATTATCGGAAGAATTAGCATTAACACTTAAACAATATGCTTGGCCGGGTAATATTCGCCAGTTGCGTAATGTGTTATTTCGCGCGATGACGCAGGTAGAAGGGGATGAAATGACATCGGCTGATGTGCAACTACCTGAAAATGAGTCAAGTACCGTAATCAGTGAAGAAACGTTAACTGGATCGTTAGATGAAATAATGAAGCGGTATGAATCAGGCATTTTATCTAATTTATATCAGAGTTATCCATCTACTCGTAAATTAGCTAAACGTTTAGGGGTTTCACATACTGCGGTGGCGAATAAGCTTCGAGAATATGGGCTGAGTAAACGCAGTTGATTCTCAAACATAAAATAAAAGAGATAGCCATTATTGCTATCTCTTTATTTTTTGAGTAAATAATAACGCTATGAGAATTAGTCGTTTTGATGTGCTTCTAGCAAGATAGTATCACCGGCTTCTAAGGCTAATAGTAGGGCGACTATATCTTCGCCGTAACGATAACCACATAATGAATTATGGCTGTTTAACACGCGGTGGCAGGGGATCACAATAGGAATAGGGTTAACATTTTTAGCCATACCGATCGCTTGGGTTGCTTTAGTATTGCCAATATTGGCCGCTATTTGCTCGTAGGTAACGGTTTCGCCATAGGGGACATCAGCGATAGCATGCCATATCTGTTGTTGAAATAAGGTGCCTTGTGGAGCGAGAGGAAAGGTGAATTTTTGTCTAGAGCCGATGAGGTATTCTTTGAGTTGTCTAATGAAGGGCGCCATAAACTCAGGGTTATGCTGCCATATTTCATTAGGGCTATAGCTGGGGCTCGTAATCGATAGTTGTCGAAGACCTTGGTGATCTGCCAGCAACATAATGTTTCCCAGTTCTGTTTCAATACAATCGTAATACATCAATAACTCACTAAAGGCGTAATAATTAATAACATTGACTGATAAAGAGTAACAGACAATGGCATGCTAATATATCGAATATTGAATGTGGCTTGTATTCAATATCATGTAAACTCATAAAATGTGCGTTATATCAATTAACATTGTCATGTCGAGGTCGTACTTGTTTCATTCAATTATACATCGCTCATCAACTATTGTACTTGATGATATTAAAATTCGCTTGATTGAAACGCGAGATGCGGAACAGATTTCAGCATACTATCAGCGCAATCGCCATTTTCTAGCACCGTGGGAGCCATTACGGCATGAGGCTTTCTTTAGCTTAGCTGGTTGGCAACAACGTCTTGAGCAAATTGCCACCCTTCATCGCCACGAGATGGCTTTTTATTTTGTTATCGAGCATCGTGAAACAAACACTATTATCGGGGTGATTAATTTCAGTAATTTAGTGAAGTCTCCCTTTTATGCTTGTCATGTTGGTTATTCATTAGATCGAGAGCAGCAAGGTAAAGCGGTGATGCGTCGTGCACTAGCAGCGGTATGTGAGTGGCTCTTTGCCGATAAACATTTTCATCGTATTATGGCCGCATATATGCCTCATAATAATAAAAGTGGCAGTGTATTAACAGCGGTTGGTTTTGAGCAAGAAGGGCTAGCAAAAGATTATTTATTGATCAATGGTCAATGGCAGGATCATGTCTTAACCTCATTGGTGAATCCTAACTGGTCATTGCCAATAAGTTGAGCCAATTGTTTAAAACAGAAAAGGCTGAGAATACGATCTCAGCCCTTGTTATTCATTGCTATCAATAATGTGTTTATATCAGTGCTGTTAAGGGTTAATCGACAGTTAAAATACGCATATTATTGGTTGAGCCAACGGTATCCATTTTATCGCCTTGAGTAATAATGGTTAAATCGCCAGGTTGTACGTATCCCGCCTCTTTTAAAACACTCAGCGCGTGTTTTGCTGCTTCTAAGCCTGCGTCACTATCACGATCAAAAAATATTGGAGTGACACCACGGTACAAAGCGGTTTGATTAAGGGTGGTCTTATTTCTTGATAATGCAAAAATAGGTAATCCTGAAGAAATACGAGACATTAAACGTGGAGTACGACCTGACTCTGTCATTACGACGATAGCTTTAATACCGACCATATGATTAGCCGCGTACATGGTTGCCATTGCAATGGTTTCTTCAGGATTTGAGAACTTACGATCTAAACGGTGATTAGAAATATTAATGCTAGGTTCTTTTTCTGCACCAAGGCAAACACTGGCCATGATAGTAACGGTTTCTACTGGAAAGTCACCAGCGGCTGTTTCTGCTGATAACATAACCGCATCTGTACCATCTAATACTGCATTGGCAACGTCCATCACTTCTGCACGTGTTGGCATTGGGCTGGTGATCATTGATTCCATCATTTGAGTTGCGGTAATAACGGTTCGATCAAGACTACGAGCGCGACGGATCAGTTTTTTCTGCACACCAACAAGTTCAGGATCGCCAATTTCAACACCTAAATCGCCACGAGCAACCATCACCACATCAGATGCTAGAATAATGTCATCCATGGCTTCTGTTGTTGCCACTGTTTCTGCGCGTTCTACTTTGGCGACTAATTTTGCTGCTAATCCTGCTTCTGTTGCCAATTGGCGTGCGTAGTGCATATCTGCACCATTACGAGGAAAAGAAACCGCAAGGTAATCAACCTTCATGGCTGCCGCTGTAATAATGTCCGCTTTGTCTTTTGCTGTTAATGCGGCCGCAGATAAACCACCACCTTTTTTATTGATCCCTTTATTATTAGATAAAGGGCCCGCTACAGTAACAATGGTATGTACTTTATTACCAGCGACTTCGGTAACTTGTAGTTGAACACGGCCATCATCAAGTAATAATACATCACCTTTAACAACATCATTGGGCAATTCTTTATAGTCAAGGCCAACGGCATCTTGATGGCCTTCACCTTTTGGTAAGTCGCTATCAAGGGTAAAAGTATCACCAATATTGAGCTGGATTTTGCCATCTTTAAAGGTTGAAACACGAATTTTAGGCCCTTGAAGATCGCCTAAAATAGCGACATGTTTGCCTAATCGTGCTGCAATTTCACGTACTTGTTGCGTGCGAAGAATATGATCTTCTGGACTTCCGTGGGAGAAGTTCATGCGAACCACGTTAGCACCTGCGGCAATGATTTTTTCTAGATTATTACCGCGATCAGTTGCAGGTCCTAGGGTTGTCACAATTTTGGTACGTCTTAGTTGTTCAGACATTATAAGCTCCATATAAATAAACTGATTTATTTATCCAATGCCATTGCAGTATATAAGTTATGGGATAAATAAGGTGTGTATAAATGCGATTCAGTAATTAAGATACAGTGATGATAGTTATTATCAAACAGAGAGGTAACGAAGAATGCATGGTAATGTGTGCTAGCGAAGTTGAAACTTCGCTAACGGTAGGTATTACAGTAGGTGACGTTCTTTAGAAAAACGAGAGTCTTTAAGTGAGTCTTTTACACGTTTTAAGTTATCGCGAAAACTGGATCCTCGACGTAATGTAAAGCCTGTAGCAAGAACATCAATAACCGTCATTTGTACAACGCGACTCGCCATTGGCATATAAATATCTGTATCTTCCGGTACATCAAGGCAAATCGATAATGAACATTCGCGTTCTAGTGGTGAATGTTTTGCGGTAATACCAATGACTGTTGCACCATTTTCTCGTGCCATTTGTGCTATTTCGACAAGACTCTTCGTTCGTCCTGTATGTGAGATAACAACAACAACATCACCATCACTGCAATTAATGACACTCATGCGTTGCATGACAATGTCGTCAAAACACACAATAGGAATGTTAAATCGAAAGAACTTATTTTGAGCATCATGTGCAACAGATGCTGAAGCGCCTAGTCCAAAAAATGATATTTTTTTTGCTTGAGTTAATAAATCAACGGCGCGATTAATTTGCATCGGATCAAGACTATTTTTAGCAACATCTAGGCAAGCCATCGTTGATTCAAATATTTTGGCTGTATAAGCATCAGGGCCATCATTTTCTTCAACATTACGATTTACATAAGGCGTGCCGTTTGCCAAACTTTGTGCTAAATGTAATTTAAAGTCTGGAAAGCCTTTAGTATCAAGTCGACGACAAAAACGGTTAACGGTCGGCTCACTTACATCTGCCATTTTTGCTAGTGTTGCTATGCTAGAATGAATAGCCGTTTGTGGCGAGGCTATAATAACTTCCGCTACTTTACGTTCAGATTTGCTGAAGTGTTCTAAGTTATTTTGTATTTTTTCTATGGTATTCATAGGTATTTATGCACTTCGTTATTGAATTTCATTTGTAGCATTCTTGTCATCAAGTTGCCCATATAATGAAACTATACTACTTAACTATTAACATATTCTAGCTATTCAGCGGCTTTTTCAGTGTGTTCTTATTAGATTTTGATCAAGATCGACTTTTTATTTTCACAATTGAAATTTATAAAACAAATAATGTTATTTTTTGTTGTTTTATTTTACCAGTTTGGAGGGGGTTTTATAAATAAAGATTTATTTTAAGCATTGAAATAAATAAGAGTGACTGTGTTCTATCGTTTTTGAATAAATAACAGATTGAATAATATTTAAATAAAAAAGGATAATCAATGAAAGTCAGTATTTGTGGCTGTGGATGGCTCGGATTACCGTTAGCATTATCATTAAAAAGCCAAGCGATTGAAGTATGGGGCTCTAAAACAACGATAGAGGGCGTTAATGTATTACAGCAACTAGGCATTAATGGCTGCTTATTAACATTGCCATTAACTGAAGAGATGAATCCAACAACAATCCAATTTTTAACAACAGATGTGTTGATTATTGCAATCCCGCCTGGGCGTAAGAACCTTAACCCTCAGTCCCATATCAAAAATGTAATGTCGTTAGCAACAGCAGCAAAAAAAGCAGGGTGTAAGCGGATTATTTTTATCAGTTCAACTTCGGTATATGACTCTTTACAAGGGGAGGTATTAGAAACAACTGCGGTTAATCCTCATTCGGCTTCTGGACAATTACATTACGCATTAGAACAGCAATTACATCAGCAATGGCAGCAACAGTTAACGGTATTACGTTTATCCGGATTAATTGGGCCACAACGCCATCCAGTCACGTTTTTATCAGCCCGTCAGCAGTTGAGTGCCGGTAAGCAACCTGTTAATTTAATACATTTAGATGACTGTATTAGTGTGATCTCTGCCATTATCATGCAAGCTCCAGTGATGCCCGTAATGCATTTAGCAGCAAGTACACACCCGAGTCGAGAGCAATATTACACTGCGATGGCAATTAAATCACAGTTGCCAGCTCCAGAGTTCAATGATGATAATAAAGGCTTTGATGGTAAAAAAGTGAATGCAAAGCAAACTGTTAGTTGCTTAGGTATCACACTACAACATGATGATTTATTGCTGGATGCTCCACAACTACACGAAAAGTAAGCAAAAAAAACGCTGAAATAAATATTTCAGCGTAAACAAAAATTACAATTAGGAGTTAAAGCAGTAGTAGCAATTTAAATTACAGATGTTGTGTTTGACGGCCTGAAAAACAAATAATCATCTATAACTTCAATTCTTATATATTCAGACTGCGTGTTAATGAAAGAGTTCCATTTATTATTGAAAAAGATTTAAATATTTATCTGATGATAATGAATGAAATAGATAAGGTCATGGCGGTAGGTAAAAAAAATCCCGCTGATAAATATCAGCGGGAAGGAGATTATCCAAAAAAATACAATTAGGATTTAAAGCAGTAGTGAATTAAACATTTAATAAAAAGAATAATTGCAGTGCAAAATAGCGATTTATCAAATTGAATACATAAGTAAGAGTACTGCTGTAAGATAAAGTTCAAAAAAAATGTGCTTATTTGAAAATATTATTTGGTAGCGGTGAATTACCGTGTAGATAAAGAAAACCCATCAACAAATATTTGTTAATGGGCTCTGAAGTAAAAACTTCTAAAAAAAGCAGTGGTATTCATAAGACACTCTTTCCCCATATTGGTTCCAATCTTATTTTATAAATAATTTAAAATATTTTTATTCTTATTATCAATAGCTTAGTTTGTTTTTTATGTGAGCTATGAAAAACACCAATTTGTGATGTAGCTCGTTTGTTAAATATGATGATTTTGTGTAGTATTTAAACAAGCGTTTTAATCTTGGGCTGATATATGAAAGAACAAGCGACGACGAAGAATAGAATACTGAATGCTGCCGAATTATTGTTTGCTGCTCGTGGTTTTAAAGCAACGTCATTACGTGCGATTACGACGGCTGCTGGTGTTAATCTGGCTGCGGTTAATTACCATTATGGTGATAAGAAAGGGCTAATTCGCGCAGTATTAAGCCGATATCTTGAGCAATTTATGCCAGCATTAAAAATGGAGTTAGTTGCGTTACATCAACGTGATGAATTTTCTATGGAAGAGGTCTTCCTTTGTGCAAAACAGCCGCTGCTAACATTAAATAGTAGCCAAACTAATGGCACCACTATTTTTATGTCTTTACTTGGCCGTGGTTATACCGATGTGCAAGGTCATCTGCGGTGGTTTATCACTACACATTATGATGACGTTATTCAGTTATTTATTCGTGCTGTACGTCGAGCTCATCCTTGTTTAGATCCTGAAACGTTATTTTGGCGATTACATTTTACCCTTGGCGCTGCCGTTTTTACGATGGCATCAAGTACGGCATTATGTGAAATCGCGGTTAATGATTTTTCTAGCCACACTCAAATTGACGATTTAATTAATCGCTTAGTACCTTATCTTGCAGCTGGTGTTGCGGCACCAATAGAATTGAATGAGACACTTGTAGTCAATTTTAACGGTTAATAAACCATGAATAGTTGTCATTGAATCA
Organism: Photobacterium sp. S4TG1; assembly: GCF_036040035.1. Taxonomy (NCBI): domain Bacteria; kingdom Pseudomonadati; phylum Pseudomonadota; class Gammaproteobacteria; order Vibrionales; family Vibrionaceae; genus Photobacterium; species Photobacterium sp. S4TG1. The sequence goes on along the minus strand of NZ_JAYXUH010000001.1, from coordinate 269,580 downwards.
CAAAAGGATATGCATTATGAGCTCGTTATCAACCATGCGTAAACGTTATTTAAGTGCTCCTGTTTTTAAACGGTTTAAAACATTATTACCACCGCTTTCAAATACTGAAAAAGAAGCAATGGAAGCGGGTAGTGTGTGGTGGGATGGTGAGTTATTTGGTGGAAATCCACAATGGCAAACATTACTTGATTATCCTAAACCAACATTGACGGAAGAAGAACAACACTTCATTGATACAACACTGCAAACTTTATTAGCCATGCTAAATGATTATCAAATTGTGCAGCAACAAAAAGATTTACCAGAAGATATTTGGCAATTTTTGCGTCGTGAGAAGTTCTTTGCATTAATTATTAGTAAGCAATATGGCGGGCTCGATTTTTCTGCTCATGCTAACTCAACCATTGTGGCACAAATAGCGACGCGAAGTTTAAGTGCTGCAGTGTGTGTGATGGTGCCTAATTCCCTTGGTCCTGGTGAATTGTTGACTCATTATGGTACTCAATCACAAAAAGACTACTGGTTACCCCGCCTTGCAAATGGGGACGATATTCCTTGTTTTGCATTAACTGGCCCCGAAGCAGGCTCTGACGCTGGCGGTATTCCAGATGAGGGCATTGTCTGTTATGGCGAATATGATGGTGAGCAAGTACTAGGCTTAAACCTTACGTGGAATAAACGCTATATTACGCTAGCTCCCGTCGCGACGGTACTTGGGTTAGCATTTAAGATGAAAGATCCTCAAGGTTTACTTGGTGATAAAGTTGACTTAGGCATTACTTGTGCATTGATTCCGGCGGATCATGTTGGCGTTGAAATTGGTGAGCGTCATGATCCACTTAATATGGCATTTATGAATGGTCCTACGCGCGGCCATAATGTGTTTATTCCACTCGATTGGATCATTGGTGGTCAAGATTATGCCGGAAAAGGCTGGCGAATGCTGGTGGAGTGTTTATCTGCTGGGCGTGGTATCTCTTTACCCGCTTTAGGTACGGCTGTTGGGCATTTAGCCGCAAGAACAACGGGAGCTTATGCTGTTGTTCGTAAGCAGTTTGGAATGTCGATTGGTAATTTTGAAGGTGTCGCACAAGCACTGGGTCGTATTGGTGGTTTTACTTATATGCTAGAAGCGGCTCAAACCTTGACGACGACAGCGTTAGATATGGGGCAAACTCCGAGTATTGTGACCGCCATTGCTAAGTATCATATGACGGAGATGTCTCGCATAGTGTTAAATGATGCAATGGATGTGCATGCTGGGCGGGCTATTCAATTAGGGCCAATGAATTATTTAGGGCACCATTATTTTGGTATTCCCGTTGCAATAACGGTAGAGGGAGCCAATATAATCACCCGTAATCTGATGATTTTTGGCCAAGGAGCCACACGTTGTCACCCCTATGTATTAGATGAAATGGCGGCAGCTGCAAATTCTGATGCAGAGCAAGGGATGAAAGATTTTGATCATTTGTTGATAAAGCATATTGGTTTTGCGACCGGTAATATAACAAAATCATTGTTAAATGCAGTGAGTGGGAGTTGTTTTAATCGTTCTCCTACTAGTGGTGAAACGCGTCATTATTATCGCCATTTAAGCCGTATGTCAAAGGCTCTTGCCGTTTGTGCTGATATCTCGATGTTGAGTTTAGGGGGCGAATTAAAACGTCGAGAGTTATTATCAGCTCGCTTAGGTGATGTGCTTAGTTATTTATACTTAGCCTCAGCAACGTTGAAACGATTTGAAGATCAAGGTCGTCAACAACAAGACTTGCCGTTAGTTGATTATGCGTTACAGCATTGCTTGCATCAATGTGGCGTCGCATTTGATGAAGTGTTTACTAATTTCCCGCGTAAAGGTGTTGGCCGTATATTACGAACTTTAACATTCCCGCTGGGTATACATTACGCTGCGCCAAAAGATGAGATCAGCATTCGAATAGCATCATTATTAATGACACCAAGTGTGCATCGTGATCGATTAACACATTTATGTTATGTCGGAGATAAGCATGATGATCCCGTTGCGATAATGGAACGTGCCTTTATTGCATTGCATGAGATCAAACCTTTGGAGCGTAAATTAATGCAAGCAACACGCAATGGTGAGATCCCACGCAAAGCTTTATTAAATAAGAAGTTACAGTTGGCTTTGGATGCGGGAGTGGTCACAGAAGATGAGGTTAAAAGCATAGAAAATGCAGAGCAACTAAGGCAGAAAGCGATCCAAGTTGATCATTTCTGTGCCAACCATTTTAATAACTAAGCTTGCTACCAGGAAAGGCAACTTAGGGTACTTAGTCTTTGATATATAAACCTGGATTCTCCCGTGTGCCACGTAAATACGTGGCACTTTTTTTGACCAAAATTTAGTGTAACACCTCCAACCACTACGATTTTTGCTCATTTATGGCATAAATTTAATGCGTATCTGTCATTAACCTTTTATCCTATTCACAATTATGTAAGGGAAGTTGAAAATGATCATCAAACCTAAGACTCGTGGATTTATTTGTACAACAACGCACCCAGTTGGTTGTGAAGAAAACGTAAAGCAGCAAATTGCAGACACTAAAGCACAAGGCCCAATTGCAAACGCACCTAAGCGTGTATTGGTTGTGGGTTCTTCTAGTGGTTACGGTTTGTCATCTCGCATTGCTGCAGCATTTGGCGGTGGCGCTGCAACAATTGGTGTTTTCTTTGAAAAGCCAGGTACAGAGAAGAAGCCAGGTACTGCAGGTTGGTACAACTCTGCTGCATTTGATAAGTTTGCTAAAGCTGAAGGCCTTTACTCTAAAAGTTTAAATGGTGATGCCTTCTCTAACGAAGCAAAACAAAAAACAATTGATTTGATTAAGCAAGATCTTGGTCAAATTGACATGGTGATTTACTCATTAGCATCACCTGTACGTAAATTACCTCAAACTGGTGAAGTGGTACGTTCATGCCTAAAACCTATGGGTGAAACTTACACAACGACTGCAGTTGATACCAATAAAAACGTATTGATTGAAACCAGCATTGAGCCAGCAACAGAACAAGAAGTTGAAGATACTGTTACTGTTATGGGTGGCCAAGATTGGGAACTATGGATTGATGCGTTAGCGAATGCTGGTGTATTAGCTGATGGTTGTAAGACCGTTGCCTTTAGTTACATTGGCACTGAGTTGACATGGCCAATTTACTGGCATGGCGCGTTAGGTAAAGCGAAAATGGACCTAGATCGCGCAGCAAAAGAATTAAACACTAAGCTAAGCGCGACGGGTGGTTCTGCAAATGTGGCTGTGTTAAAGAGTGTTGTTACACAAGCAAGCTCTGCGATTCCAGTTATGCCGTTGTACATTGCAATGGTATTTAAGAAAATGCGTGAAGAAGGCGTACATGAAGGCTGCATGGAGCAGATTTTACGTATGTTTAAGCAACGTTTGTACAAAGAAGATGGTACTGCGCCTGAGGTTGATGCTGATAATCGCCTTCGTTTAGATGACTGGGAATTACGCGAAGACATTCAGCAGCATTGCCGTGATCAATGGTCAAAAGTAACCAATGATAACTTATATGATGTTGCTGATTACCAACAATACAAAGATGAATTCTTGAAGCTATTTGGCTTTGGTGTTGATGGCATTGATTACGATGCTGATGTGAATCCTGTTGTTGATTTTGACGTAGTAGACATCTAATAATCGCATCATAAAATAGATATTGAATAAACCGCCAGTGATGGCGGTTTTTTTATATCTGCTCTTTTTCCTATCTGTTAAACGGATAGTTAATGACTTTTTATATGGCTATTTGAAGATATATTAGCGATAGATATTATTGATAATCATAAAAGAGCATTTATTATGAGAACAACGTTTGATCGCATTCGCCATGCTATTGGTTTTGAAATTATTGGTTTGATATTGATGATAGGTATTTTAAGTCAATTTGGTTTTGAACTTGGGCATGTTGGTATTGTGGGGGTGTTTTTTTCTATTGTGGCAACCGTTTGGAATTACTTATATAACCTGTGGTTTGATAAATTAATGCACAAAAAATATAACGATACGAAAAAGACACTGTCACAGCGAGTTATACATAGCATCGGATTTGAAGTGGGGCTACTTACACTGACTATTCCAGCTTTAGCGTGGGTGCTGAATGTGAGTTTATGGCATGCATTTGTGTTAGATATCGGCATGGTGATTTTCTATTTATTTTATGCTTATGGGTATAATTTGATTTATGATCGTATTTACCCGATTGATGCATAATGATTTTTATTTGGCCGGGAATAAAAAGCCAGCACAAAAGGGCTGGCTAATAAATTAGAGAAAACGGTTAATCATTAGCTCTTTGGCAGCTTGATAATAAAGGCTGCTCCTTCAAGTACTGAATCTTCAACATGAATATTACCTTGGTAACTATCAATAATTTCATTACAAACAGAGAGACCGATACCTTGTCCTGGATTGAGCTGATCGGCACGCACACCACGTTGGAAAATGGCTTCGCGTAAGGTAGGTTTAACCCCAGGACCATCATCTTCAATGATAATTGTAAAAGAATCACTGTTTTCAATGACGGATATTTTTACTTGGCTAATACAAAAGCGAAAACTGTTTTCCAGCATATTACCAAATAATTCCATCAAATCATCTTTATTGATGGGTAACTTTAAAGCATCATCAAAGTGATAATGTAAGGTAACGTGCTTATCAGCATAAATCTTATTTAGCATTCGATTTAGACTGGTAATAATAGGTTTAAGCTCGACATTGCTTCTTTGTAGACCTTGCTGACCCACCATGGCACGTTTTAGTTGATATTGTACCAAATCATCCATTTGACTGATTTGTTCCATGACGCGTTGATTAAGTTCACGGCGACCTAATGTTGAATCATCAAGAAGAGCATTAGTCGCGGCTAAACGAGTTTTTAAACTATGGGCAAGATCATCCATTGCGTGGCGATAACGTCCTTGCTGATCATGACTAATGCGGCTAAGTCGATTGACTGCCATAGTGACTTCTTGTAGCTCCATTGGGTAATCGTCATCCAGCTTTTCTCGTTTAGCTTCTGTCATTTGATCTAACTGAGAGGCTAATTTTCGAAGTGGTTGAAAGCCCCAATGAAAGGCTGCAATAAGAAAGGCAACGGCAATTAAAACAAATAAGCCCAAATAGAAAGCCGTGCGTTTATGTAGTTGCGATAAGGAGTATTCATAAGCGTCAGCAGAACGCAGAACCACCAATTGATAGATAGTACCATCTTCTTGATTGCGGCTAAGGTTATAAGCAATATAATTTTGATGGTTTTTCATTGTAATTAACGTCGGTGTCGAAATATTTTCTGGTAAGTAACGACAAACATCACGTAAATTATTTTTTGAAGACTGATTTGAGACCCAAGTTGTATTATCACTTTGATCACAGACAACCGCAATATAATCAGTATCGGAAGGATCGAGGGAATCAATCCATTTATCGACATCTTTAATTAACCCAGCTCGGTTAAGTTGTGCAACAACCATTGGCATTTGAGCAACAAGTTCCGAAGAATATGATGCCATATAACTCTGAGAATAGAGTTTATTGATCACTGCAGCGAGTGCGGACGTTACTAACGCAATGATAGCAACCGAGGTGATCAATACTCGTTGTCTTAATCGAGGCTGGAAAAAATGTTTCATTGCGCGCTGATTTCAAAAATATAGCCCTGACCACGAATGGTTGAAATAGGGTTATTTTGTCCTGTTTTAGTGAATTTCTTGCGAAGACGGCTGATCATAACTTCGATGGTATTCGGATCACCTTCTTGGTCTTCATACAGTACATCAAGTAAGCGTTGTTTTGAGACGACTTGACGGCTATGGCGCATTAAATATTCTAATAAGTCATATTCAAACGCAGTAAGTTCAAGTAATTCTTCACACACATAAACTTGTTTAGCCAGTAAATCTACACGAATATCACCTGCGGTCATTTCTGGTTTGACAAAACCTGCACTACGACGAACAAGCGCACTAAGACGAGCTACCATTTCTTCTTTTTGGAATGGCTTAACGAGATAGTCATCAGCACCAGCTTCGAGTCCTGTTACTTTATCTTGCCAGTTTGAACGCGCAGTTAAAATCATAATAGGTAAACGTAAACCTTTTTTACGCATATCTTTAATTAAACTGATTCCATCTCTATCAGGCAAACCGATATCGACAATCACAATGTCATTGGGGTAGTTCTGTGCAAAAAACAGCCCTTCTTCGGCAGTGTTAGCACATTGAACTTGGTTTCCTAATTCGCTAAGTTGCGATTTTAGGTGATGGCTAAGAATAGCATCGTCTTCGACAATAAGAATACGCATGGTTGGGCACCAGAGATAACAAATGGTATTGATAAGCTATGGTAAAGTATCAACTAATAAAGTGCATTAGTTATTGTTACCATAACGTCATGAAAAGGTATGAAAACTAGCGTAAATAGTATGACAAAAGATAGAATTAACGTTCGGCTAGTTACAGTTTAATGTATGTATTAAGTGTAGAGAATTAGACTGAATAGGGGCTGACTCATTAGTGAAGTAATAAGTCAGCCCACTATCAAGGTTACCTGATCATTATTATTGGAAAATAAAGATCAGTGTACCTGCTATGGTAAGTAATACGTTAGCTATCGCATAAGTTCCAGCATAGCCTAATGCAGGAATTGTACTGCGAGCATGTTCATTGATCATGTCCATCGCGGGGGCACATGTTCGAGCACCAATAATGGCACCAAACAGTAAAGCACGGTTCATTTTTAGTACGTAAGCACCAAATAAATACGCTAGCACGACAGGAATAACACTGACCATTAAGCTGGTGACAAAGACGGTTAAACCAATATGTCCAATAGAAGCAAACAGATTAGAACCTGCGCTTAAGCCTATTCCTACCATGAACACCATTAAACCTAAGTCTTTTGCCATATTCAGTGCCCCTTGTGGAACATAACCAAAGGTTGGGTGGTTAGCGCGTAAGAAGCCTAATGTAATACCTGCAATCAATAGGCCAGCTGCACTACCTAAACCAAAAGCGACATGGCCAAATTTCATGGTTACTAAGCCCATTAATAGGCCAATAATAAAGAAGCAACAGAATGCCAGAAGGTCGGCGATTTGACTGTGAATAGAAATAAAACCGATACGCTCAGCCAGCCCTAAAACACGACTTTTCTCACCACTGACTTGTAGAATATCCCCTTTGTTTAAAAGAATATTATGGTCCATTGGCATTTCAATTTGTGCTCGAACTACACGGTTTAAGAAACAGCCATATTCCGATAAGTTCAATTCAGATAAACGTTTACCGGCGATACCGTCATTTTTAACTACAATTTCTTCTTCAACGATACGAAGGTCAAGTAAGTCGCGGTCAAAAACCTCTTTACCATTACGGAAACTAGGATCAAGACGTGCGTGGCTATCAGGGTAACCAACGAGTGCGATTTCATCGCCTTCTTGTAAAATTGCATCACCATCGGGGTTCGCTAAAATACCATTACGACGAACACGTTCAATATAACAGCCTGTTTGGCGGTAAATACCCAACTCACGTAAGTTACGGCCATCGATCCAGTTAATAAGTTCTGGACCCGCACGGTAAGCGCGAATAATAGGTAAGTAAACTTTACGCTGTGCTACTTCACCAATGCCGCGTTCACGTGCAATTTGTTGCGATGACTCGGCAAGGTTTTGTTTTTGCAATTTAGGCATTAATTTAGCAAGGAAAATTAAGCTAACTAAACCAACAAGATAAGACATGGCGTAGCCAACACTTAAACTTTCACTTAATTGCTTAATAACCGCAGGATCGGTAATACCGGCCAGGCCCGTATTAAGTGCATCTTTTGCACCTACAAGTACAGGAGTTGCTGTAAGTGAGCCCGCCATTAAACCTGTTGCTAAACCGATATCCATGTGTAAATAACGCGCCATGGTCATGGTGATTGCAATCGATGAGAGTAAAACGACTAATGCGAGTAATAAATAGTGCTTACCGTCGCGGAAGAAGATGCCAAAGAAGTTTGGTCCAGCTTCTATACCAACACAGAAAATAAATAGCATAAAGCCAATATTTAATGCATCTGTGTCAAACGTAAAGCCCGCATTACCAAACAATAAAGCAGTCAGTAGAACGCCAATAGAGTTACCAAGTGTCATCTTAGCAAAACGAATTTTACCGAGACTTAAACCAACAGCAAGGACTACAAATAGCAATAAAATATCATTTTGGTGTAGAAGAGCGGCTACATCAATGTTCACGACGGATTTCCGAAATAATGGAAAGATAAAAGTGGGGTAAATTCTAGCTGATTTTGGGAAGCGGTAATAGTTTATATTATAAATAAATGGCGAAAATCCATTTTATAAACCAACTCTTCAATATAATCGCTATTTTTATTTCAGTTAGCATTTTAAAGGGGCGGCATACGTTAAAAAATAGTGTTTTAATAATGAAAAATAATAGTGAAATGATAAAAAAGGCTGACACAGTCAACCTTTAGATTAATCAAGATTGATGCTTATTTATAAAGAAGGTTATGCTCTTTTGCATAAGCTTCAAATTCAGTACAACCACCAATATGGTCTTGATCAACAAAAATCTGAGGTACAGTCTCAACAGGTTTACCAACGGTTTTTTCTAAATCAGCCTTACTGATACCTTCTGCGTGAATATCAACGTAGCGGAAGTTAAAATCGTCGCGTTCTTCTTTAATTTTTTCTGCTAATTCTTTTGCGCGAACACAAAATGGGCAACCTGGACGACCAAAAATAACAACGAACATAAGTTTCTCCTGCATAAATTTTTATTACTATAACGCGGCAGAGACAATAGCGGAAGTGGGTTTTTTCTGTTAAAGCAATAGATAAAAGCGAAATAGTGAATACAAGCCAAAATAGTATCAAAGCCAAAAAGCCAGACATTAAATCTGGCTTAAAGACCGGCGTTTAAATTAAAAATCGTAGCGAATACCCGCTTGTAATTCATCATCTTTTGCATCAAGTTGCTGGAACTTGTAACCAACATAAGTACGTAGAGATTTGTTGAATTTATACAGGCCTTCTAGAGCAAAATAATTCACTTCGTCGGTTGTGGTATTACTCTGCTCTGATTGCTGAAAGTTATAAACGCCTCGCGCTGTAAATTGATCAAAGGTGTAAGCTGCTGCTAACTCATAGCCACTTAAATCAGCATCATCATGTTTACCATTAGCGTAGGTTGCGGCAGCATAAATATTGTTGAGTTGATAACTTATGGCGAGGTTAAATTGGCGAGCATCTATGTTAGTTCCATCATTACCATTAACGTAACCTGCCCCCATACTTAATCCAAATGGGAACTGATATTGTGCTGCGATACCATAACTGTCACTGTCTTTGAGATTGTTATTATTTTCAGCGATGTAGTTAGTGGCAACAGCAATATTATTAAATTTGCCAACATATAAAAAATTGTTTTCTCGTTTGTCTTTATTACCATCAACAAGATCAACGGCATCTCCACCAAATGTCGATAAAATATCAGTGTAATCCGTTAGCATAACTTGTGCTGAATCTTGTTTACCGTAGGACATCGCACCAATTGCAGTATCGAGTCCAGCATAAAGATAACGTGTATCTAGGGTGCTGTTTTTATTATCTGAAATTTCAACTTCATATTTACCAAAAACGGAGAGTTGCTCATTAATAACCGACTCACCTTTTAATGCTAAGCGCGCACGGCTTTTATCTTTAAATTCATTATCATCATTATTGTCTCCTCTATTTTCTTTGGAGAGATTAAAGCGAGGCTCAGCTCTGCCACCAAGTTCAATATTGGTGCCATTATTATCATAAATGGTGGCGGCGGTTGTTGTTCCGGTAAATAGACTTGTCAAAATAGCGGCGACCACTGCTGCGTTTTTCATGGTTCATTCCTCATCAATTATATATGGCTTCATTGCCTTTGAACTCTACGCAGACTAACGACGTACTATTACGCTTCTATTACGATGAGAAGTCACTTTTACTACATGTGTTTTATTGTGGCGATCAACACGAAATGTGAGTCAGAATTGATCTTGAGGCTGTAGTTATTGAAATGTATAAAAACTTGTTTGTAATCAATATTGAGATACACAATCTAGCAGAATCTAAATCTAGATTACTTATAAATCAGTGAGCCTTAGTAAAGATGCAGCGAAGGTCAAATACGAGGTTTTCATGGAATAAATATCATTAGGACAGGATAAATAACTATGTTTCAGTTTATGACTTCAACACGAATTGTGTTTGGTGAAGGTGCTCTGCATGATTCTTTATCGCTGCTTAATCAATTTGGTTACAGTGTATTATTGGTGACAGGGCAAGATCAGCAACGATCATTACAATTGGAGCAGTATTTTAAACAACAGAATATGCGCTATCAGCGTTTAGTGATAAGGGGTGAACCCTTAATTGCTATGATAGAAGAGTTAGCGGCTATGGGGCGGACTTTTGGTCCAGATATGGTGATTGGTATTGGCGGAGGTAGTGTGCTTGATGTGGCCAAATCTCTTGCAGCACTTATTCCTAATCAAGGCAGTGTTTATGACTATGTAGATGTTGTCGGACGTAATGTTCCATTACAAGTTAAATCACTGCCATTTGTCGCTATTCCCACCACAGCAGGTACTGGGGCCGAAGTTAGCAAAAGTGCGGTATTACAATCAGCACAAGAACAAGTAAAAGTAAATTTAAGTAATGTCGAGTTATTTCCTGATCTAGCTATTATTGATCCGACGTTGACCTATGGCATGGATGCTGTGCTATCTGGATATTGTGGGATGGATGCTTTTACTCATTTAATGGAGGCTTATGTGTGTGGTGAGCCAAATCCATTGACGGATATGATTTGTGAAGAAGGGCTAAAACGTATTGCAATGTCAATTTTACCCGCCTGTAAAGATGATCATTATCCTTCTCGAAGTGACATGGCTTTTGCCGCTATGCTAGGTGGTATGGCACGTTCAAATGCTAAGTTGGGTGCAGCTCATGGATTAGCATCAGCATTAAGCGGCCGTTTGAATGCTCCTCATGGCTTGATTACCGCACGTTTATCGCCTTATGTAATGACTGAAAATATCGCAGCGGCAATGGAGTTAGGTCGAAGTGATGTTTTGGCTCGTTATCGTAAACTGGCCGTTATATTGACATTAAATAATGAGGCGAAGATTGAAGATAGTGTGCAATGGGTTGAGCGCATGCTAACAAAATTACAACTACCGACATTATCTGATTATGGTCTATGTAATACCATGTTTGAAGACGTTGCTGAAGATGCTTTACGTACCTGTATTATTAAAGGTAATCCTTTACCTTTAAATCAGCAGCGATTAATTACGATTTTGAGGCAAGTTTGTCACAATGATTGCCATGCTTAAAGATTATAAATTTAATGGCAAGAAAAAAGACACTTATACAAAGAATTTATGATTATATTGATTTTTACTTGTTTTGTATAAAAAAGTGACTTAGGTTGCTTTTTTTTTAGCTCTATATTTTGGTAAAATCGATTTTTTAGTGATTTTACTTAAATATTAATTTTAAAATGTCAAATAAAGTTAAGCTTAAAATGAAGTGGACAATTTTTCATTTTAAAATCCATTTTAAATTAATCTCTAGTAATCATTATGTTATGGTGTTTTTTCGTTCTGAATCTATGGCAAAAAGATAAAAAGCAGAGATTTGATAGTCGTCAATAAAATTACGCGTTCAGTGTCATAGAGCTTAGTTGTTATTTTTATGCCTTTATGCGATTTTTTTAATTTAGATGCTGGTTTTAGTGATATAAGCATTGATCTGTTTCGCGGCTTACATTAAGATCCTCCGCGCATAAATATGCGCACATATTTTTAATTTTTATTATTTTTGTTGTAAATCCTGTAGGGGAAAAAAATGTCTACAAAACTTGCTAATCCAGCACCATTAGGTCTAATGGGCTTTGGTATGACGACCGTTGTATTGAATATTCATAATGCTGGATTTTTTCCTCTAGACTCGATGATTCTAGCTATGGGCATTTTCTATGGCGGTCTAGGGCAAGTTCTTGTTGGTATGATGTGTTTTAAACGTGGTGATACCTTCGGCACTACAGCATTTACTTCTTACGGCTTATTTTGGTTATCACTAGTTGGTTTGCTTATCTTGCCAAAATTGGGCTTTGCCGCAAGTCCTGCGCCGTTTATGGCATGGTACTTACTGCTATGGGGTGTATTTACAGCATTCATGTACGTTGGTTCTTTACGTTACCCGCCAGCAAAGCAAGTTGTTTTCGGTTCTCTAACCATTCTATTCTTCTTGCTTGCAGCACGTGATTTTACTGGTAATGAAACGATTGGCTTTATTGCTGGTATCGAAGGTATTTTCTGTGGTTTAAGTGCTATTTATTTTGCAATGGCACAAGTATTAAATGCAGAGTACGGTCGTGTGATTTTACCTGTTGGTGTTGCGCCTAAAGATCGCGAATTACAACAAGCTAACGCTGCAGCGTAATTTGTTATAATTTGAAATTAGCCCTGCTAACTGAAGTGGGGCTTTTTTATATCTGCTTTTTGTGAAGTATAAAAAAAACCTCGTATCGACGAGGTTTTTTATTGAGCAATTATGGTTAATGGCAGGTTTCGGGTAAATATTCAGTGTGATCTTTACAGGTAAAACAACCATCAGTATCCATATCATTTTCTTTTCTTGAGCTAGTTCTAAATTGTGACGGTGTTACATTATATTTACGCTTAAACGCATCACAAAAGTAAGCGGCACTACCAAACCCAGATCGATTACCTATTTGTGATATAGAGTAATTGGAAAATGTGAGGAAATTAAGTGCGAGTCCCATTCGAACATCCAGTAATAACTGGCTAAATGAAACGCCTTCTTTTGCTAAATGACGACGTAAAGTAGATTGCGTTGTAAAGAGGGCTTTTGCCATATCATCAACACTCCACTTGCGTTGAGGATCTTGAGTAATCAGCCTTGCAATTGTTCGTTCTTTAGGCTCGTCATAATTAAAGCGATAAACATTAAAAACATCAATTCCAGTATTATTAAGTGCAATCAAAATGAATACTAAGCATTGGTTCAGCAAAGTTTGCTCCATTGTTGATCCACTAATGCTGGGCAATAGTTGATTAAATAATGCGAAATTTTGCTCAACAATTTCTGATGAATCAATGAGATAAATAGGTGAGCAATGTGAAGTTGCTAAAGTTGGTTGCTTAAGAGCACTTATATATTTAAATGCTTCAGTAATAGACTCTTCATTGATCATTAAAATTTGTAGTTCAATGTTTTCTTGGTTGTTTAATTGATTAATTGAACAAGATATATGACTAAATTTAGGTATAACTAAAATGCTATTATTTTTTACATCTATAACATTACCATTTATATGAATATTACCTTCTGCGTTAGATAATTTCACAATCAAATGATGGTCGACATAAAACTCTTTCAGAACAACATGGCTCTGCGAGAGGATACGCTTATATTTCATAGCAATATTGCTTCTCTATAAAGGGAATAAATCCTTCATTACATATCGTACATCAATGATGTAAAGGCGATATACGCATCCATGCTTACACTACATTAACGATAATGAGTATATTTAACTGAGTATAGGACTAAAAGAAACGAAAGAATAGACACAATTGATGATATAAGAACTAATGAGCAGTGCTAATAGTTATATTGATATAATATGACTGAATATCTTAATTTAATGGTATTGCAAGGTGATTAATAATGAATCAAGTTGAATATAAGTGGTGTTTTTATATAGATATTTGAGCAAAAAAAAACTATCCGAAGATAGTTTTTTTGTTAATTGAGCTAAGTTTGTATTTAGATTAGCAAATAACTTTAATTGCCAAGCCACCTTGAGATGTTTCACGGTATTTAGCGTTCATGTCTTTGCCTGTTTCAAGCATAGTTTCAATAACTTTATCAAGTGATACACGTGGAGCAGATGAACGGCGAAGTGCCATACGCGTTGCGTTAATTGCTTTCACTGCTGCAATACCGTTACGTTCGATGCAAGGAACTTGAACTTGTCCTGCAACTGGATCACATGTTAAACCTAGGTTGTGCTCCATTGCGATCTCTGCTGCCATACAAACTTGCTCAGGGCTTCCGCCCATCAATTCTGCTAGGCCGGCTGCAGCCATTGAACATGCAACACCTACTTCACCCTGACAACCTACTTCAGCGCCAGAAATAGAAGCATTACGCTTATATAGACCGCCGATAGCACCAGAAGCTGCAAAGTAGCGGGTGTATTCTTTTGGTCCAACTGTTTGTACAAATTTATCGTAGTAAGCTAATACAGCAGGAATAATGCCACAAGCACCATTTGTTGGTGCTGTCACTACTCGGCCACCCGCTGCGTTTTCTTCATTAACAGCGAACGCATACATGTTAACCCAGTCAACGACTGTCATTGGGTCATTGCTTAGCTTTTCTGTTGTAATGAGTTGCTGACGTAATGCCGCTGCACGACGAGGAACACGTAGTGGTCCAGGAAGAATACCTTCTTCGTTCATACCGCGTTCCATACATTCACGCATGGTTTTCCAGATGTTAGCAAAGTATGTGTTAATTTCATCTTCTGCATTCATCGCGCGTTCGTTAGCCATTACTAGTGAACTAACAGAAAGGCCATGTTCACTACACTGTTCTAGCAATTCAGATGCATAAGAGAAAGGGTAGGGAACTTCAACAGTATTTGTTTGTTCTTTACCAAAGTTTTCTTCATCAACAATAAACCCACCACCGATTGAGTAGTAAGTTTTAGAGAAAATAACGTCATCACCAATCCAAGCGTGGATTGACATGCCGTTTTCATGAAGAGAAAGGTTAGTTGTATGGAAATTCATACCGCCATCGCGTGGAAAATCAACAGTGTGGCAATGCATACCAACTGGAAGACGTTCTGTTTCTTCTACGCGAGAGATAAAGCCAGGAATGCTATCAATATCAACATGTTCAGGAGAATTGCCAGCAAGGCCCATAATGATAGCGATATCAGTGTGATGACCTTTACCTGTAAGCGATAAAGAGCCGTAAACATCAACGGTAATTTTTGTCACGTCACGTAATTGGCCTAACGCACGTAAGTCGTCGATGAACTCTTTACCTGCTTTCATTGGGCCAACAGTGTGAGAACTGGAAGGGCCTACACCAATCTTGAATATATCGAAAATACTGATCATGTTATTACCTCAGTCATAGGGGAAGCGGTTCTTGCCTCCTGTAAAGACTGTTATTCGTTGATATCCTCGCTCCTTCCTTGGCGAGCGCACTTAAACTAAAAGAGTAAAAATGCCAAAAGCATATTTACTCTTAAGTATCGTCTATTTTACGTTATTTGTGCTAGTAAACACCATGAGAACTAGCACATATTTTTGCTTTTATACGATTAATTATTCGTAATCAGCACATTTTTAATAGTTAAATTAAAATGCACCGTAAATAACAGAAGTGATTGCTGCAATACCACATAAAACTGTGAATATACGAGCAAAGACTGATGTTTTGTACTTCGCCATTGCTGGCACTGTTTGCATCGCAATAACTGGCAGTAGGAACAAAATACCAGCAATCATTGGTGCGCCCATTGTTTCAATCATACCTAGAATGCTTGGGTTGATGATAGCGACAATCCAAGTAGTAATCACGATGAATGCTAGTGAGATTTTTTCAATGTTAGCAACAGGCATCTTAGAGCGAGATTTTGCTAGACCAACAAGACCTTCGTGTGCACCAAGGAAGTGACCGAAGTAGCTTGATGTAATCGCAGCAAATGCAACTAGTGGGCCTAAGTAAGAGATTGCAGGTGAATCTTTTACGTTAGCTAGGTATGACAATACTGAAATATTTTGCTCTTTTGCCATGTTTAGTTGCTCAGGAGTCATTGAAAGCACAACCGAGAATACAAAGAACATAACAAAGCCCATTAGCATCATTGCTGCGCCGCCAGTGATCATGTCAGTTTTCTTAACTGCTTCATCACCGTAAGTGCGACGTTGTTCTTTTGCAAACTGGCTGATAATTGGGCTGTGGTTAAATGAGAATACGATAATTGGAATTGCAAGCCAGATAATTGTTGGCATTGCTGACCAATCTGCTTCTGTTTGTACCATTGACATGTTCCAGTCAGGGATTAGGTACACAGAAAGAATTAATAGAATAATAACTAATGGGTAAACCATTGCTGATGTCGCTTTCAACATCAGTTCTTTACCAAATACAACACCCGCAGTCATCAGTGAAATTAGTACGCCTGACAATAACCAGCGAGGTGCTGATTCCATTCCAAGTTGGTTAACCATGAATGAATCAACAGTGTTTGTAATACCAACACCGTAAATTAATACGATTGGGTAAATAGCAAAGAAGTAAGCGAAGGTAATTAAGTTCGCGCCTGTTTTACCATAATGCTCTTCTACGGTATCAGTGATATCTGCATTAGGGTTCTTTGATGATAGAACAAAACGAGCTAAACCTTTATGTGCAAACCATGTCATTGGTGCTGCAATCAGTGCCAAAATAACTAATGGCCAGAAACCGCCCGCACCCGCTTTAATGGGTAAGAATAGAACACCGGCACCTACTGCAGTACCAAACAGAGAAAGAGCCCAAGTGAAATCTTTGTAGGTCCATCTGGTTTTTGTCGTACTTGTTGCTGACGCTGTCGATGTGTTTTGCATACTGTAATATCCAATAAAAGGGAACGGAACGGAATATAGGAACGAGCGCATTGTCGCTATTTACGAGGGGAAAACAAGGATAAAGATCTCGTTCTGTAATACGAACTTTTTGTGATACAAATAAATCAGATCTGCATCACAAAAATAGGCTTGTAAGATTAAAATAAAACGTCTAATTGGTTATTTTTTATCTTCCCATATTTGGTTGGATAGCAGTTTAATCATCTGGGCTGTTGCGCCCCAGATGGAATAATTGTGATAAGGAATGGCATAAACACGGTGGGATTCACCTCGAAGGCGAAACTGATGCGAGTGGATATTATTGGGATTAAGTAGGTAATTTAGAGGGACTTCAAAGATGGCATCGACCTCGCCAGGATCAGGTTTAGGGTTATAATCATTGCTGATAGTCGAAATAAAGGGTGTCACAATATAACCGCTGATCGTTGCTAATGGTGTTAATTGACCGATGACGTTATTGCGTTGACAAATAATACCTGTCTCTTCAAACGTTTCACGCAATGCGGTGGTGATAAGATCGTGATCTTGGGTTTCAAAACGGCCACCAGGAAAAGCAATTTGCCCCGGATGGTGTTTTAAATGTTCAGCACGGCGGGTCAATACCACATTAAAACCATGCTCTCTAGGGACTAATGGGATCAAAACGGCAGCAGGTTTGAAAGAGCTATCATCATTAAAATGACGATCAATTCTACGCTTATGGCTCGCGTCATACTGTTGACTTGGTGCCATAAGAAACCGCGTTAAAATCTGCTGTTGTTCACCCATTAAAGCCTCCATTACACTTTTTTTATTATATTTAGCGCTATTATAAGGTTGGCAGAATTTTACTTAATTTGTCGAGAGTTTCTTGGTATTCACTTTCAGCATCACTATCTGCGACGATTCCACCGCCCGCCCATGCATATAAATTATGCTGATAAGCCACGAGTGTTCTAATTGCAATATTGGTGTCCATAGTGCCACAACGACTGATATAGCCAATGCTGCCACAATAGACACTACGTCGATGTGGTTCCAGTTCTTCAATGATCTCCATTGCTCTTACCTTTGGTGCACCTGTTATCGATCCTCCAGGAAAACAAGCTCGTAATAAATCTGTAGCTGAGTAGTGACTGGCCAATTTACCCGTTACGGTACTGACTAGATGGTGTACTGCAGGAAAGCTTTCAATGGCAAATAAAGCGGGCACACGAACACTACCAGGTGTTGCAACACGACCAATATCATTACGTAATAAATCTACGATCATTACGTTTTCAGCGCGATCTTTAGGTGCCAACTGAAGTGCTTGTGCGTTGGCATTATCTTCTCTGATGTTTTTACTTCTCGGGCGCGTGCCTTTAATCGGTTTTGTTTCAATATTTTCTTGTTTTAACTGTAAAAATCGTTCAGGAGAGACAGAAAGAATGGCACTCTCATTGGTGCGAATAAAACTAGAAAAAGGCGCACCATTGGCGGCATCTAAGCGACAATAAGCTTGCCATTCATCACCTTGATAAGTCGCTTTAAATCGCTGAGCTAGATTGATTTGGTAGCAATCACCCGATAATAAATAAGATTGTATGGTGTTAAATTTGTTACAGTAATCCTCTTTAGTCATATTAGATGACCATGAAGATGTTAATTTGAATGTCTTATTCTGGTTATTATATTGTAGTGTTATTGCTTGTGAGCGCTGTTGGTTTAACCATGCTAGACGGTGACTATCTTTCGGTTCAATAAGCCATGTCTGTTGTAATTTATGATCAATAATGAGAGCCCAATCATAAATACCGACAGCCATTTCTGGTAAGTGAATATCATGGTTTGCAGTCGTTGCAATTTTTTCTACACGGCGGCCTAAATCATAACTGAAATATCCTAAAGTCCCCCCCAGAAATGGTAAGTCTAATTCTGTGCTAAGTGGTGGTAATAACTCATGTTGTAGCGCATGAATGACAGCAAATGGATCGTCAGTTGTGCTACGTCGCTCACCATTTGAAAACTTAATATAAGTTGTATCAGATTGTGATTCAATTGTGGCTAAAGGATCAGCAACTAAAATATCATAGCGATTATCTGGATGCGCTTCTGCTGCCGAACGTAATATCATAGCCCAAGGTAATCCCGATAATGGTGTAAACCATGAAAGTGCGGCATCTTTTGAGTAGGGTAATGAAATAATGCTTAATTCTGGGTGTGATT
This sequence comes from Photobacterium sp. S4TG1, assembly GCF_036040035.1. NCBI lineage: Bacteria > Pseudomonadati > Pseudomonadota > Gammaproteobacteria > Vibrionales > Vibrionaceae > Photobacterium > Photobacterium sp. S4TG1. The sequence continues at coordinate 250,621 of NZ_JAYXUH010000001.1, read as the reverse complement.
TACAAATCATTTTCTTTTTTGTGACAAGGGGTTTGATTGGCGCATAGCGCAATGTTATGGGCAAGAGTATCATATTCGGCGAAAGACGCCCAAGATTGAACAACGTTATTTTATTGTTCAATACCCTACAATTTGGAAGATTTTATAGGGCGCCATGGAATGATAATATTTAACGAGGGTAATTATGACCATCATCCGTAAAGAAGATGTAATCAGTAGCGTGGCCGATGCTTTACAATATATTTCTTACTACCATCCTTTGGATTTCATTAAAGCATTAGAAAAAGCGTACAACAAAGAACAAAGCCAAGCAGCAAAAGACGCTATTGCCCAGATTTTAATTAATTCCCGTATGTCTGCAGAAGGTCGTCGACCAATCTGTCAAGATACGGGCATTGTTACCTGTTTTGTGAAAATTGGTATGCATGTTCAGTGGGACAGTGATTTAACTGTGCAGCAAATGGTGGATGAAGGGGTGCGACAGGCTTACACCAATTTAGACAATCCATTACGCGCCTCTGTTGTTGCTGATCCTGCGGGGGCACGTAAGAATACTCAAGATAATGCGCCAGCTGTAGTGCATATTGAGATGGTGGCAGGAAATAAGGTTGAGATTCAAATCGCCGCTAAAGGTGGTGGTTCAGAAAATAAAACGAAAATGGTTATGCTGAACCCTTCTGACGATGTTGCCGAGTGGGTAGAAAAAACAGTACCGCTAATGGGGGCGGGTTGGTGTCCTCCTGGTATGTTAGGTATTGGTATTGGTGGTACTGCAGAAAAAGCAGCAGTGCTTGCTAAAGAATCATTGATGGAAGCGGTTGATATTCATGAGTTACAACAACGTGGTGCGAAAACAACAGAAGAAGCATTGCGATTAGATATTTATGACCGTGTCAATCGGTTGGGCATAGGTGCGCAGGGTTTAGGCGGTTTGACAACGGTACTTGATGTTAAGATCAAAAGCGCGCCAACTCATGCAGCTTCTAAGCCTGTGTGCATGATCCCTAACTGTGCCGCAACTCGCCATGTTCATTTTACTCTTGATGGATCTGGCCCTGCAGAATTGACACCACCAAAACTCAGTGATTGGCCGCAAGTGACGTGGGAAGTTGGTGATAACGTACGTCGCGTTAATCTTGATAATGTCACTAAAGCTGATGTACAAGAGTGGCGTTCAGGTGAAACGGTATTGTTGTCAGGTAAGATTCTGACGGGGCGTGATGCGGCACATAAACGTATTCAAGAAATGCTCGCAAATGGTGAAGGTTTACCTGAAGGGGTTGATTTTACCAATCGCTTTATTTACTACGTTGGCCCTGTTGATGCTGTTGGCGATGAAGTTGTTGGACCAGCAGGACCGACAACCTCAACGCGTATGGATAAATTTACTGAAATGATGCTGGGCGAAACAGGGCTTACCGGCATGATAGGTAAAGCCGAACGTGGACCTGCAACGATTGAATCGATTAAGCAGCACAAAGCCGTGTATCTAATGGCGGTAGGTGGTGCTGCATACCTCGTCGCAAAAGCAATTAAGAAAGCACGTGTTGTGGCTTTTGCCGATTTAGGTATGGAAGCGATTTATGAATTTGAAGTGGAAGATATGCCAGTGACGGTAGCTGTTGATGCTGAAGGTGTTAATGCTCACCAAACAGGGCCTGATACATGGCGTGTAAACATAGCTGAAATGGCAAAGTAGGCTATTTGAGAATAATTAAATAAAAGGGGCCTTATGCTCCTTTTTTTTGTCATTTTTATATCAGCATAGATTGTGATATTGACGCTATTCTAATAAATGAAAAGAGATTTTTTGGTTATCCACTTCTACTATTCATAGATATATTTCATTCATACAATATTTTAACAATTACAAATATTCAGTATGAAACATCATGGAGAGTAGTATGAGATATCACTTTTTTGCGGCATTGTTTATATGTTTAGCATTGAGTGGGTGCACGGATGATCAAGCAGTGATTGCTGAACCTGAATCTCGCCCCGTAAAATTACAATCAGTGTCAGTTGGTAATAATGAATCACAACGTGCCTTTCCTGCCATTGTCGAAGCTGGAGATAAAGCGGTTTTAGCTTTTCGTGTTTCAGGACAACTTGCGAGTGTAGATGTAAATCCAGGTCAGTTCGTCACTCAAGGACAAATACTGGCGACACTAAACACTGATGAATTGTCACTGTTAGTAAAACAAGCACAAGCGAAATATGATTTAGCAACTGTACAATTTAAGCGTGATAAAAAACTGCGTGAGAAAAAAGTAGTATCTGAACTTGATTATGATACTTCAAAAGCAAATCTAAAGCAGGCCAAAGCGGCGTTAGAGAAAGAAAAATCAAATTTAAGCTATGCTAAGCTAATCGCGCCTTATAATGGACACCTTTCTTTGTCCATGGTTGAAAACTATGAATATATTGGCGCTAAACAGCCAGCTATGCATATTCAAAGTGCCAAGTTAATCAACATGACATTTCAGCTTCCTGATTATCTTTTAGCACGTTTTCAAGGTAATGCTGAAAATATTGATCCTACCGTTGCGTTCGATACTTTAGTCAATCAAACATTTCCTGCCCAATTTAAAGAAATTGATACTGAACCTGACAGTAAAACATCCAGTTATAAAGTGACTCTTTCCATGGCTCGGCCTGAAGGCAGTAATATTATGCCGGGCATGTCTGGCAGCGTAACAATTGTATTACCACAGGGTAAAGCTGGGGCAATACCGGTTCGAGCGATTATGGTTGAGGGTAATAAAAACTATGTATGGCGTGTTAATGATAAGCAGCAAGTTGTTAGAACTGAAGTGACATTAGACAGTAATAATCGCGTTATTGCTGGGTTGAATGACGGTGATGTTATAGCTACATCGGGTGTTTCTGAATTGCAATCAGGTCAAAAGGTCCGCTCATGGATCAAGGAGCGAGGACTATGATCAAATGTTGTCGTTTATCTGTATTATCAATCAGTATTGCGTTGCTCGTTGTCGGGTGTGATAAACCGACGGTTAAGCCACGTGAAGAACTGCCTTTAGTGAAAGTACAGCAGGTAAAATTAAGTAAACAAGTACCAAAATTAACTTTTCCAGCAGTAGCGTCTGCTGCTGACAAATCTATTTTATCATTTCGTATTGCCGGTGAAGTCACTCAAATATTAGTGCGTTCTGGTGACAGGGTTAAAAAAGGTCAAGTGTTAGCTCGATTAGATCCCAGTGATTTTAAATTAGAGGTCGATGATGCTCAGGCAAAATACAATGTAAATAATAGTCAATACCGTCGCTCAGCAACATTATTAAAAAATGGTTATTTACCTCAATCTCAATTTGATGAGTTAAAAGCCAAACGAAGTATTGCAAAAGCCAACCTTGATTTAGCCCAATTAAAATTAAGTTTTACCGTTCTTAAAGCGCCTTTTAGTGGCGTCATTTCAATTGTTCCGGTTGAGCAATTTGAGAATGTCAAAGTTGGTCAGCAAATTATGAATATTCATAGTACTGATTCTGTCGATATTGAGATTCAAGCCCCCGATATGATTTACTCCAAGCAAAGTATATTAGACGTTGATAAAGGGCAACAGGCGACGGCAAAAGCGATTTTACCTAATGGTGAAAAGTATGCGGTGACATTAAAAGAGTTTACGACTGAACCGGATCCAGATTCAGGCTCATTTTTAGTTACCTTAACCATGCCGATGCCTAAAGGTCAGTTTATTTTAGATGGTATGTCGGTTGAAGTTGAAGCTGATGCTCAAAAGTTACAAGTGTATACAGTGGGGCAGCAAATTGTGCCATTAGAGGCATTATTTAATTTGGATGGGGATGACATTACACCATCTAATAAATATGTATGGGTACTTGCGGCCGATAATACAGTGTCAAAGCGTCAAGTTGTCACCGATAAAGTTATTCCAGAAGGGGTGCGATTAAAATCAGGTATAAAGGAAGGAGAAAAGGTCGTCGTTACAGGAGTTAACCGCTTAAGAGATGGACAAAAAGTGGTGGTATTTACTCAGGAGGAGACACAGTAATGAAACAAGATATCGCAACCTATTTTATTAAAAATAAAGTGATTAGCTGGATGCTGACACTGATTTTTCTTGTGGGCGGCACCGTGTCTTTCTTTGGCCTTGGGCAGTTAGAAGATCCCGCTTTTACGATTAAAGATGCCATGGTTGTTACCGCCTATCCAGGGGCGACACCTCAACAGGTAGAAGAAGAAGTGACTTATCCAATAGAGAAAGCTATTCAACAGCTGACTTATGTTGATGAAGTTAATTCGTTGTCTAGTCGAGGCCTTTCTCAGATCACCGTTACCATGAAAAACAATTATGGTCCTGATGATTTACCACAAATTTGGGATGAATTACGGCGTAAAGTGAATGATATTTCATCGAGCCTACCGCCCGGTGTCGCAAAGCCCAAAGTAATTGATGATTTTGGTGATGTATTTGGCATTTTATTAGCGATCACTGGTGAAGGTTATAGCTACAAAGAGTTGAGTGATTATGTCGATTATCTGCGCCGAGAAATTGAGCTGGTGGACGGTGTTGGTAAGGTTTCTGTAACGGGTAATCAGCAAGAACAAGTGTTTATTGAGATATCAATGCAACGTTTAAGCAGTTTAGGTATTTCTCTTGATACTATTTATAACATTCTAGCGACTCAAAATTTAGTTACAAGTGCGGGAGCCGTTCGTATTGGTGATGAATATGTTCGTGTTCACCCAACTGGTGAGTTTAAAAATGTCGATGAATTAGGTGATTTAATCATTACCGATAAAGGAGCTGATGGGCTAATTTATTTGCGAGATGTAGCTGATATTAAAAAAGGTTTTAAAGAGATCCCTGATAATTTAGTCAGCTTTAATGGTCATCAAGCCCTTAATATGGGGGTGTCATTTGTCGAAGGGGTTAACGTTGTTGAAGTGGGTCAACGTGTAATGCAGCGATTAGCTGAACTCAAAGAACAACAACCTGTTGGTATTGATATTGACGAAGTATATAGCCAGCCGACTGAAGTTGATAAGTCTGTTAGTGGTTTCGTAGTGAGTTTAGGCCAAGCGGTTGCGATTGTTATTATTGTGCTGCTGTTTTTTATGGGGTTACGTTCAGGGTTATTGATTGGCCTTATCTTACTATTAACGGTGCTGGGCACTTTTGTGTTTATGAAGTGGATGGCGATTGATTTGCAACGTATATCATTAGGCGGATTAGTTATTGCTCTAGGCATGCTGGTGGATAATGCGATAGTGGTGGTTGAAGGTATTCTGATCGGAATGCAAAAGGGGCGAACGCGAATGCAAGCAGCCTCAGATATTGTTACGCAAACTAAATGGCCACTACTTGGTGCGACTGTGATTGCAGTGATGGCTTTTGCACCTATTGGTTTGTCGCAAGATTCAACGGGCGAATATTGCCGAACTTTATTTACAGTGCTGCTGATTTCATTGATGTTGAGTTGGTTTACTGCAATTTCATTAACGCCTTTCTTTGCCGATATTTTCTTTAAAAATGTTAAAGTTGAACAAGGAGCTGATCAAAAAGATCCCTATGGCGGTATTTTCTTTGTGGTATACCGTAAGTCGCTAGAGTTCTGTATGCGTCGTGCATGGCTAACTGTACTGACATTGGTGCTGATGCTTGGTGGTAGCTTATACGGCTTCACACTATTGAAACAATCATTCTTCCCCGCTTCAACAACGCCAATGTTTATGGTTGATGTCTGGTTACCTGAAGGAACGGATATTCGCGCCACGAATGACACCTTAAAATCGTTAGAGAAAGTGGTTAATGCAGAACAAGGTGTCCAGCATGTTAGTTCTAGTGCGGGTAAAGGCTCACAGCGTTTCATGTTGACTTACGCGCCTGAAAAGAGCTATGCCTCATACGGTGAATTGATCGTTCGAGTCGATAGTTTTGACGATGTAATTCCTGTTATGCGTAAATTTAGCCAAACGATGGATAAGGATTATCCGGAGGTTGAGTATAAATTGAAACAGGTGATGCTCGGCCCATCATCAGGTTCTAAAATTGAAGCCCGTATTGTGGGCTCTGATCCCACAATTCTGCGTGGTATTGCCTCGCAAGTTGTTGATGTAATGAATGCCGATCCTGGAGCTTTTAACATTCGTCATGACTGGCGAGAGCGCACTAAAGTCATTGAACCTGTATTTAATGAAAGCCAAGCAAGACGTTATGGTATTACTAAAAAAGATGTTGATGAGCTACTACAGATGGCATTTTCAGGAATTAACATTGGCTTGTACCGTGAAGGGACAAACTTGATGCCAATCGTGGCACGGTTGCCTGAAGAAGAGCGGGTTGATATTAGTACAATCGAAGGTATGAAGATTTGGAGCCCTGCGATTCAAGGTTATATTCCACTACAACAAGTCGTCTTGGATGTTAATGTGCGCTGGGAAGATCCATTAGTGGTACGTAAAAATCGAAAACGTATGTTAACTATTATGGCTGATCCGAACCCTTTAGGTGATGAAACGGCAGCATCGGTTCAAGCGCGTATTTTACCCGCTATTGAAGCTATTGATTTACCTGCGGGTTATAGCTTGGAGTGGGGTGGGGAGTATGAATCATCTGCAGATGCGAAAGCCTCATTATTCCAAACTATGCCAATGGGCTATTTAGCCATGTTCTTAATTACAATTTTTCTTTTTAATAAAGTGAAAGAAGCCCTCATTGTATGGGCTACGGTACCGCTAGCCATTATTGGAGTAACGGTCGGATTATTACTGCTGAATACGCCTTTTGGTTTTATGGCATTACTTGGCTTTTTGAGCCTTTCTGGAATGTTAGTGAAAAACGGTATCGTATTGTTAGATCAAATTGAGATTGAGATCGCAAGCGGTAAAGAGAAATACCATGCGGTGGTTGATGCCGCAGTCAGTCGTGTACGACCTGTGTGTATGGCAGCGATAACCACTGTTTTAGGTATGTTACCTTTACTACCTGATGTTTTCTTTAAGCCGATGGCGGTGACGATTATGTTTGGGTTGAGTTTTGCTACAGTGCTGACACTGATTGTCGTACCCGTGTTATATCGTTTATTTCATAAATTGAAAATACCAGTAGACCAAACGACACCACAGCCGATAGTGTAAAATAAAGACAGCTTAAAATAATAATGATGTAAACAAAAAGGCTTCCCGTAATTAGGAAGCCTTTTTTTGTTATCATAAAAGTGGCCAAATTAAGTGAGTACTTTCCAAGTCATCATTTCACCGGCTTTAATTGGCACCACGGTATCATGACCAAATTGCATTTCTTCAGCAACTTTCCAAGCATCTTTAGTTAATGTGATGGTGTCAGTATTACGCGGTAGGCCATAAAAATCAGCCCCATTAAAGCTAGCAAAGGCTTCTAATTTATCCAGTGCGCCTGCTTGCTCAAATACTTCAGCATATAATTCAATTGCAGCATGGGCAGTGTAAGAGCCAGCACAGCCACAAGCTGCTTCTTTACGTCCTTTGACATGGGGTGCGCTGTCTGTGCCCAAGAAGAATTTAGCATTGCCACTGGTTGCTGCGGCAACTAACGCTTGTTGGTGAGTATTACGCTTTAAAATGGGTAAGCAATAGAAATGTGGGCGAATACCGCCGACTAACATATGATTACGATTAAACATTAAATGGTGCGCGGTGATGGTCGCCCCGACATTTGGACCTGCATTGGTCACAAACTCAACAGCTTCAGCGGTTGTAATATGTTCAAGTACAATTTTTAGTGCAGTAAACTCATTAACGATAGGCGCTAATACGGTGTCTAAGAACGCTTTTTCACGATCAAAAATATCAACATCATGGTGGGTGACTTCACCATGAATGAGTAGTGGCATCCCGACTTGTTGCATTGCCTCTAGTGCTGGACGAATATGATCAATAGACGTAACGCCTGAATCTGAATTTGTCGTTGCGCCAGCAGGGTAAAGTTTAGCTGCATAAATATGACCAGAAGCATGAGCTCGTTGAATTTCTTCAGCTGATGTTTTATCGGTGAGATAAATAACCATTAGCGGTGAGAAGTGACTTTGTGGATTTACGTTAAGAATGCGGTCACGGTAGGCTAAGGCTGATTCAGTATCTGTAACAGGGGGGATAAGATTAGGCATGATGATCGCGCGTCCCATATAACGGCTAATATCGCGAACCGTATCAGCGAGTACATCGCCATCACGTAAATGTGTATGCCAGTCGTCCGGACGTGTAATTGTTAACATCGTCATTTTTTCTTCCCTCCCAAAAAATTTGTCCGATTCTAAAAGTATCGCGCGCCGAAGTAAAGTCGATAAATCAAACAATGTGGTTAATTGCTGCTTTAGAAAGCAATCGTTTGCTGAAAGTGAAGGGAGAGCAGAGAAAACTCACCGACCATATTGTCGGTGAGTGAGGAGTTATAATTTAAAGCGGCTTACGAGGGTATTTTGCTCTGTGGCTAAGTGCTCCAGTTTTATACCTGTATCAGCCATTTCTTCCATCGTGTTATAGCTATTATCGGCAATATGACTAATGTTTTCTAAGCTTCGCGCTATTTCTGTTGTCGTACAGCGTTGTTCTTCTGCGGCTTGTGCTATTTGAGTACTCATGTCACTTATTTCAATGATGATTGCTTGAATCTCTTCCATTGAACTATTGGCATTTGAAGCGAGACTGATGCTGTTATCCATTTCAGTGACACAACTTTGCATCATGTGCATTGCTTGGCCAGAGCTTGATTGTAAGTTTTTGATCATTTCCTCAATTTCTGTGGTGGAGTCGGTCGTACGTTTTGCTAATACACGTACTTCATCAGCGACCACGGCAAATCCGCGTCCTTGCTCTCCTGCTCTTGCTGCTTCAATAGCGGCATTTAGCGCTAATAAGTTTGTTTGATCCGCGATATTGCGAATAACATCCAAGATTGAACCAATATTACTGCTCATTTTTTGTAGTTGTTCAACCGCATGAACGGATTCATCCAAACGGGTAGAGAGTTGATGAGCTGTATTGATATTACTGGTCATCACTTCGCGACCTGTTGCCGATGCTTGCTCTACTTCATTTACACGCTCCATGGTGATTTGCGCACTTTTTGATACATCAGTTACAGAGTGTTCCATTTCAATCATGGCTGTTGCTGCAGAAGCCGTTTGTTGACGCTGGTTATTTAACCGTTGTTTTGCTTCAGCTGTTGTAGTGTAGTTTTCTGTTGCAACTGTGCTTAATTCTGATGATGTATGGCTAATTTGGGTTAAAATTTGTTGTAAGTTCTGCGCTAGCATATTGATGTGATGGTTAAGTTGGCTAAATTCAATAAACGTACTTGTTGCTGTTCGTTGTGTCATATTGCCAGCGGTGAGTGCTTCTAACGTTTTTAATATCGCCATTAAAGGTTGACGCACACTGCGAGCTAAATACCAGCCGACAGTAATAGCTAACAAGATCACTGCTATACCAATGATAATGGCTTTTGTCACCACTTTAGAGTAGGTCGTATCTGCTGTTGCAATCGTATTACTCATCTGGCTATTTGCTTGTTTATTGAAATCTCCAACAATATTCATGGATTGGTTAATTTCTTTCGCTAACGTTGCAATATTACTGTAAAGGCGGTGTTGTGCCTGAATGTATTCAAAATGCTGGTCGAGAACGCCACCAGTACGACCAATATCAAGTCCATATTGTTCTACTGATTTGCCGAAAGCTTGCGTTAATTCTGGTTGTAATATAGATAAAGAACGAAAGGTGTTTTTAAGATGATTAACGCTAATTTTGTTACTTCTAATGGCTTTTTCGATCTCGGCAGTATTATCAGATGCTAGGGCATCTAAAGTGATCGTTTCTGTTTCTTTTAATTTTAAGAAATAGTTTTTAGACAACATTTTAACAGTAAGATTATCTTGTTCATTAATGAACTCTTTCATACCGATGTTAAGTTCTGTTTGTAGTTGTTGAAATTGACGTGACGATTGTTGACGTTCATTAGTTGCAAGTAGTAACAAACGATAATTGGTCATTGCAATAGTGGCTTCAGCAAAATAACGTTGTTCTAATTCGGTTAATTCCAGAATCGATTTTTCTAATTGAGGATTATTTTTTGTCACTTGCTGTAATTGATTTCGAGCTTGTTGAAAGAGGGTCGTTTGTTGTTCAAATTCTACACTATAAGCTGCCATTGCTGTTGGATCTTGACTGGTCAGGTAATCTTTAAAAATTTTATCAGCGACAAGCAGTTGCAGACTAACATTATGTGATGCTGAAACGAGGGGTAAGGCACCAGTTGTAATGGACTTTAATTGATTGTGAATACGATCAACGCCATCAAGCATGAACATAATAGTAACAACAAATAATGCAACTAAGATTGCGAAGCCTAAGTACATACGACGTATGACAGAGGTTTGAGATTTCTTTTTCATAATATCCCTAATTTCATAAAGTCCGAGAATTGCGCCGCTAATGATCGCAATATCCTTTATAACGATGGCACTTGGTATAAAAGTAACTCTAAAAGTGATTGATTTAATTGTTATAATTGATATTTGTAATATTACGTTAGTTTGATTTATCTATCGTCTCGAACTTCAAAATCTTAACTTTTTGGCGTTAACATTGATGAATATTTTGATGGTGATTGCAAAAAAAACGGTAAAATATGAAATGTGGTGAGAAAAAAGCGTTTAAAACGGTGTTCAATATTGCCCTCTAGACGTGGGTAGCGCATACTTAGCTCAGAACTAATATAAGCTGATTATTTAATGGAGTCAGATATGGCTGAAGAAACTATTTTTAGTAAGATCATTCGCAAAGAAATTCCAGCAGACGTGTTATATCAAGATGAGTTAGTGACAGCATTTCGTGATATTAATCCTCGTGCACCAAGCCATATTCTTATTATTCCGAATAAATTATTGCCAACGGTTAATGATGTTGAGGCTGAAGATGAATTAATGATGGGGCGTATGTTCACGGTTGCACGTAAGCTTGCTAAAAGTGAAGGCGTTGCTGAAGATGGTTACCGTTTGATTGTTAACTGTAACCCTTTTGGTGGTCAAGAAGTGTACCATATTCATATGCATTTATTAGGTGGTCGCCCATTAGGCCCTATGATTGTCAGCTAATAAGTCATCTATTCTTAGCAACAAAATGCAATAGAATAAGTTGAGAATAAAGCTTGAGTATAAGATGGCTAATCTACTAATAATGAGCAGCTATTTATCACTCAAGCTTTTTTTATTTTATTGAGTAAACTTATAATATTGTTCAGTAATTTATTGAAATGTAGGAGGCTACAGCCTAGCTGTATATCATGTAGCATGAAATATATCTCTATGTTGTTGGTATTGTGCATAACACTTATTACAGGGTGTAGCGGTTCTGCAATATCAAAAATCAGTCTTGAAAATAGTAACCATCATGTTGTTATCGGAAATACAGTTTTAGCAAATAAACTTCAATTTAGTCATTCGAAAACACAACGACGTGACGGTTATTTACATGCATCTGTTGAAGTTATGAATAAAACTGACGTAACCATATCACTGAGTTATCACTTTTATTGGTATGATGCGAATGGATTAGAAATAAATCATTCAACGTCAACATCACAAACATTGATCATTAATCATAATCAAGTTTTGTTATTGCAAGGTATTGCTCCTAATACGGCGGCAACACAATATCGTATTGTGGTGCGTGACACGTACAATTGATAAATAAGAACAGTGACATTAAGGTAGTTAAGATGAAAAAGAGTGTAATGGCCTTGTTAGCAGCAGCAACGTTATTAGGGGGTTGTGCTCAACCGATTAATTATGGCGGCGGATTACATGGACTTGAAAGTGCGGTAACTAACTTTGGATCCAGTGATTTAGAGAAACTATCATTATCAATGGTTGATAAAATGTTAGCGTCATCGGCTGTGCGTTCTATGACAGCGCGCGGCGAACCCATTGTTGTTGTTGATAGTATTAAGAACCAAACTCGTCATCATGTTGATACACAAGATTTAACGGCGATAATTACTGAGCGTTTACAAGATTCAGGTAAATTTAAATTTGTTGATCCTGCCCGCGTAAAGGCGGTACGTAAGCAGCTAAATTTCCGTGAAGATGATCGTTTTGTAAACCAAAGTACAGCCATTCAATTTGGTAATATGGTTGGTGCACAATATATGCTTTATGGCCACGTCTCGACGGTAATGAAATCAACCTCAAATGGTAAGCAGGCATATTATAAAGTGACAATGCGCTTGATGGATCTGAAGTCTGGTGTGATCGAGTGGTCAGATCAAGATCAAGTCATTCAAAGCACTGCAGCAAATAGTACAGCTTGGTAATTACACAGCTTTAGCATCAGGTGAGGAATCGCAATATGGCTGATTATGAACATTTTGATTGTGATCTTTTCATTGCCTTACCTGATACTGAATTGATATCAGCCTGTGAACTAACGGGAGGGTTAACCAACCGTTGTTGGAAACTCGCTTTGTTTCACCCGTCACAGAATCAGGCTAAACATTACGTTTGGCGGCCATTCTCGGCATCTGCTCAAGCATTTGGTATTGCACGTCAACATGAATATCAATTATTGTCACTTGTTGCTGATACTGAGTTAGCACCTAAACCATTACAGCTAGTTGTTAATGGTGAACAACCTACAGAACAAGTGATAGGGCTAGTGGTTGAATGGTTACCAGGCGTAGAAGCGACAGCAGCATTTTCTGATCAGAGCCTGTGTCAACTACAAGCAAAAGTACATCAACTTCCATTGCCGTGGTGGCGGTTAGACGTTCACCAGCGTGCCGATCATTATTGGCAACATCTCCATGTAGATCATAAAACCTCGCCTCTATATTCAATCTATTGTTTCTTTCAGAGCCAACCATTACCTATTGTTTTTGATGATTGTTGCTGCCACTTTGATCTTGGACGCTATAACGTTATTGTGCCATCTGTTAATACTGACACTGTTGCCTGTGCCAAAATTATAGATTGGGAATATGCGGCAGCTGGGGATCCTAGTCTAGATTTAGCAATGACTATCATTGCTAATGGGTTAGATATTAAACAAGCTGTAACTGACTATTGTGATTATCGTCAGCATCTAAATGATGGCAAAGTGTTTAATCAAAAACAGTGGTTAGCGGCCGTTATTGCGTGGCAACCATGGTGCCAATATTTGGCATTGTTATGGTATTTGGTTGGATATGATATTTGGCAACAGCCTGAATATTTAGAGCAAGCGTTCCAATTAAAGCAGCAACTCATTGAATATATTAATAATCAATAAGTGATATATACAATTATTGTGTTTCAAAAAATCAGTAATTTATAGTAAGTCATACGCAAACTGACATGCCCTTTTTAGGGAAAATCTGTTTTTGTAGGCGGGATCATGTTTTTTGTTTTAAATTTGTTAAAACATTACTTGGATTATGGATTTAACGCGTCGATGTAGGTATAGATAGTAAGTAAAATTATTACTAGATAGCGAGAGATAACAATGATTATTTATTTACATGGCTTTGATTCAACAAGCCCAGGTAATCACGATAAAGTATTACAATTACAGTTTATTGATTCTGATGTTCGTTTTCTAAATTACAGCACACTTCACCCTAAACATGATATGCAACATCTTCTAAAAGAAGTGCATAAATTACTTGAAACCAGTGATGACCCTCAGCCTTTAATTTGTGGTGTTGGCCTTGGCGGTTATTGGGCTGAAAGGATTGGATTCCTATCAGGTATAAAACAAGTCATGTTAAATCCTAATTTGCATCCTGAGCGTAATATGGAAGGAAAAATAGACCGTCCTGAGGAATATGAAGACATTTTGACAAAGTGTGTAACAAATTTTCGTAAAAAAAATACAGGAAATTGTCTTTGTATCCTTTCAACTCATGATGAAGTGTTAGATAATCAGCAAACAAAAGATGCGCTAGATCAATTTTACGACATAATTTGGGATGAAAATGAATCTCATAAGTTTGCAAAAATCTCGCAGCATCTACAAAAAATAAAAGCGTTTAAAGCGCAGTAACAACGGAACCATTACCTCCTACATATTACAGACGGGTCGTAGATCCGTCTGCCTACATGCGTGAGCTAATACTTTTTCGCCTAGCAGTTTTTATGCTTGATTATTTACTATCAGCAGACTGCTATGCAATTCAGTTTTTGTCAGTTTTTAAAAATCATAAAATAGAGAGGAAGCTATCTTGACACGTATAATCGTTGTGGGTGGTGGTGCTGGTGGCTTGGAGTTAGCTACTAAATTAGGTCGAACATTAGGCCGTAAACGTCGTGCAGAAATCACATTAGTTGATCGTCGTGCTAGTCATTTATGGAAACCATTGTTACATGAAGTAGCAACGGGTTCATTAGACGCAGGTGTTGATGCGATTAGCTACCGCGCACATGCTAAAAACCATTCGTTTGATTTCCAGATGGGATCATTACAGGATATTGATCGTGAAACAAAAACGATCACATTAGCAGCATTATATGACAAGCAAAATGAACTATTAGTGCCTGAGCGTTCGTTAGAATATGATATTTTAGTTTTGGCATTAGGTTCGACTTCAAATGATTTCAATACTCAAGGTGTACGTGATAATTGTATTTTCCTTGATAGTCCCGAACAGGCGCACCGTTTCCGTAGTGAAATGAATAACCAGTTCATGAAGTTACATGCAAATAAAGACCAAAAAACAGTTGATATTGCGATTGTAGGTGCAGGAGCAACGGGCGTTGAACTGTCTGCTGAATTACATAATGCCGTTCAAGAACTTCATAACTACGGTTTTGGCGATCTTGATAGTTCACGCTTAAACATTAACTTAGTTGAAGCGGGTGAGCGTATTTTACCTGCATTGCCACCACGTATATCACAAGCGGCACATAATGAGTTAACTAAATTAGGTGTAAATGTTCGTACTGCAACCATGGTGACTAAAGCTGATGAAACAGGTTTGACAACGAAAGATGGCGAACATATTCCAGCACAAATCATGGTTTGGGCTGCGGGTATAAAAGCACCTGATTTTATGAAAGATATCGCCGGTCTTGAAACTAACCGTATTAATCAGCTTGTTGTTAAACCGACATTACAAACCACCCGTGATGATAACATTTACGTTATTGGTGATTTAGCTTCATGTGTACAAGAAGACGGTTCGTTTGTACCGCCACGCGCTCAAGCGGCACACCAAATGGCAAGCCGTTGTTTTTCAAATATCGTGGCTAAGTTAACAGATCGAGAGCAAAAACCTTATATCTATAGCGATCATGGTTCATTAGTATCATTAAGCCGTTTCTCTACTGTCGGTAGCTTAATGGGTAACCTGTCTAAAGGCTCTATGATGGTTGAAGGTCGTATCGCACGTATGGTTTACATTTCATTGTACCGCATGCACCAAATGGCGTTACATGGTATGTTTAAGACGGGTTTGATTATGTTAGTAGGACGTATCAACCGTGTGTTGCGTCCAAGTTTGAAATTACACTAATAACAAACTAGAACAATAAAAAACGCCAGTATGACGCTTGTTAATTGAGCATCTTACTGGCGTTTTTATTGATGTCTATTTTAGTTGATTTTAAATAACTCAACATCAAAGATCAGTACTGAACCGGGTGGAATACTGCCTGCACCATTATTACCGTAAGCAAGGTTTGCGGGAATAAAGAAACGTACTTTTTCACCTACAACCATATGTTGCAAGCCTTCCGTCCATCCTTTAATTACTCGGTTTAATGGGAATGAGATCTTTTCGCCACGATCAACTGAGCTATCAAATACAGTGCCATTAATTAATGTACCGTGATAATGCACGGTTACTGTATCCGTTGGTTTTGGGTGTTCAGTCCCTGTGCCTTGTTGTAGGACCAAATATTGCAAACCAGATGCCGTTGTTTGTACGCCTTCTTTTAGTTTGTTTGCTGCAAGAAACTCTTGCCCGATTTTAATGTTTTCTTGCGCAGCCTGTTTGTTGCTGTAAGAGCGATAAAGAAAAAATGCAACTAATGCAGCGATAACGACTGCGATAATAATTTTTGGCACGAGTGTGTCCTTACTTAATAAAATTGATTTATCTTACCATTACTCGCAACAGCAAACTCGCAAAATTATCTGCCTTTTAAATCAGAGATATTATTTATTAATGGTGACAGATTTTATCTCTGTTTGTGTGCAAATTTTCACCTTCAAGTATGATTTTATTACGAGATAAAAGAAAAGTAATCAACGCATCTAATGATAGATTATTTAATTTACAGGTATGAAAGTGAAGGTTAGTTCCCCAATGTTGTTCAACATACGCGTGTAATGTTTTGATAGTGAAAGGTGTTGTTGCATCTGCTATCAGATTAATTACATCGTGACCATGGCGACTTGCTGTTGTATTCATAATGAGTAACTATTTTTATTAAATCAAAGAGCCTGCAATACTATCTTAAATAGGGGAGTTAAAGATTGATGTATACCAATATCAATACAATTAACACAGCCTAATATAAATCTTGTGGTACGAGTGAGTATACGTAACCATTTATAGGTAGGTTTCGGTAAAAAATTCGATTTCTTGCTTCACATTCAAAAACGGCATTGCACGCAATGGCGGTTTTTTGGCTAGCATAATTATTAATATGGGTAATGATTTCTAGTCGTGTTAGACCTAGCATTTGAAAAGCAAATTGAATAATTGCGATATTCGCTTCAGTAGCTAGCCCTTGACGATGATAGTTATGGCTTATCCAATAGCCGAGATTCGCTGAATTAAATAACGGTATAATAGCGCTAAGAGAAACAGTTCCCACAAACTCATCATTAAATCGATCAAAAATAGCCAATTCATAGCTGTAATCATGTTGCCAACTTAAACGGCTGGCTTCGATCCATTCATAAGCTTGCTGTTGATCAAAATCGGCATCACACCACTCTAGCCAAGGTTGAAGGCATTCTCTTGATTGATTAACGGCTTCAACAAAAGCAGTTAAATCAGCAACTTTGAATGGGCGTAAGATCAGCCGTGGAGTCGTTAATTCAAAATCAAGTTTCATGATTATTTCTGTCCACAAAGTAATAGCGGTAATGTACTAAAGATATTAAAGAAAAGCCCCAGACATAGAGTCTAGGGCAAGTTGTGTTAAATCATATTTTCTCTGAACTGGTTAAGGAGCTCTTCAATGAATTTAATTCTTTTTTTACGATCTGTTTCACTCGCGACAATTTTTAACTTTGTCGGTCCTTCCATTCTGAAATTCTGAGGTTGTGTTTGCAGTAAACCAACCAGAAAGTGAGGGTTAATGGCGGCATCTTGTTTAAATTCAAGGTAACCTCCTTTTTCGTTACTCTCAACTTTCTTAACTCCGATGATAGCGGCTTTAAGTTTAAGGCTATTAACGGTAATCAGGTTGATAGCGGCATCAGGTAAAAGGCCAAATCGATCGATTAACTCTACTTTAATTTCATTGAGCTCATTATCATCTTTTGCACTAGCAATACGTTTATAAAGTGATAAACGGGTATTAATGTCCGGAATATACTCATCAGGTAGTAATGCTGGAATACGCATTTCAACTTCAGCTTGTTGTTTGAGTAGGTCATCGAGTGTAGGCTCTCTGCCTTCGCGCAATGACTCTACTGCTTGTTCTAGCATTTCTATAAACAGGCTAAAACCAACAGATTGAATTTGACCACTTTGCTCATCACCTAATAGTTCACCAGCGCCACGAATTTCTAAATCATGGGTGGCAAGGGTAAAACCAGCACCAAGATCTTCTAGTGAGGCAATCGCTTCTAAACGCTTAGCTGCATCTTTGGTCATTCTTTTAGGATGAGGGGTCAGTAAATATGCGTATGCTTGATGGTGAGATCGACCAACACGACCTCGCAATTGGTGTAATTGAGCAAGACCAAGATTATCAGCACGATCCATGATGATAGTATTGGCTGTTGGCACATCAATTCCGGTTTCAATAATGGTGGTACAAACGAGTACGTTAAAGCGTTGATGGTAAAAATCACTCATGATTCTTTCCAGTTCACGTTCGCGCATTTGGCCGTGAGCAAATGTTACTCGTGCTTCTGGAATTAATTTGGCTAAATCTTCCGTGGTTTGTTCAATACTATCGACTTCATTATGTAAGAAATACACTTGTCCACCACGGCTAATCTCACGCAAGATGGCTTCACGAATAATATTTTCATCACTTTGACGTACAAACGTTTTAATAGCTAAGCGACGTGCCGGTGGAGTGGCAATAATTGATAAGTCTCGCATGCCACTCATTGCCATATTCAGTGTTCGAGGAATAGGCGTTGCAGTTAATGTTAAAATATCAACATCAGCACGAATAGCTTTGATCTTTTCTTTTTGGCGAACACCAAAGCGGTGTTCTTCATCCACAACCAATAATCCGAGATCATGGTAATTAACGCTGCTATTTAGCAGTTTATGAGTACCAATCAGTATGTCGATTTTACCTTCTTCGACATCGGCTAGAATTTGCTTTTGCTCTTTAGCGGTTTTAAAACGCGATAATACTTCTACGCGAACAGGCGTATTGGCAAAGCGATCTCGAAAATTCTCGAAATGTTGTTGTGCTAATAATGTTGTTGGTACAAGAATTGTTACTTGTTTATTGTTATCTACTGCAACAAAAGCGGCGCGCATAGCGACTTCTGTTTTACCAAAACCAACATCACCACAAACCAAGCGATCCATAGCTTTTGGCTGACACATATCAGACAGAACGGCATTAATGGCTAGTGCTTGGTCATAGGTTTCTTCATAAGGGAAACTGGTGCAGAAATCGGCATAACTTTCACGATCAAGTTTAAATTTAAACCCTGGTTTGAGCTCACGCATAGCATAAACTTCAAGTAATTCGGCGGCAACATCACGCACTTTTTCTGCCGCTTTTCGCCGTGCCTTAACCCACGCTTCACCGCCTAATTTATGAATTGGCGCTGTTTCTTCTGCGCCACCGGAGTAACGGCTAATAAGATGTAATGAAGCCACTGGGACATAAAGCTTAGCACCACCTTGATATTCAAGAGTGACATACTCGGTTTGAATTCCGCCCGCTTCAAGAGTTTGAAGTCCTTGATAACGACCAATACCATGGTCGATATGAACTACGGGTTGTCCTACCTGTAATTCAGCAAGGTTACGAATGATGGTATCAGCATTAACTGTGGTTTTTTTATCATTACGACGGCGCTGTTGAATACGCTCGCCAAGTAAATCGCTTTCACAAATAAACGCGACCGCTGGTTTTTCTAGAATAAAACCATTTTCAGCCGCACCAATAACAAGACAATGTTTGGCTTTTTTATCAGCCATTGCCGTTTCAAGACTATCAAAAACAGTTGGACGAAGTTTTATTCGAGCTAACAAATCAAATAATGCTTCACGGCGACCTTCTGAAGCCACAGAGAAAATAATTTTCCCTTTAAATTGCTCAGTAAAGTGACGTAATTCGGCTAATGGTTCTTTGAGTTGATGGTTAATTGTTATAGCTGGGACGGGGGTTAAAGCTGGATTATAGCGACCTGCTTTGTCTGTATCAATTACTTCACGTTGTATACGTACACGAGGCAGTTGCTTAAATCCGGCAAACATTTCATCTTTAGTTAGCCATAATTCTTTAGGTGCAAGTAACGGTCGTAACGGATCGACACGACGCTGATCATATCGATACTCAGCATCATGTAAGAAAGTCTCTACCGCAGGTTCTAAATCACCAAGTGTTACAAGCAATGTATTGGTTGGTAAATAATCAAATAGAGTATCGGTATGATTAAAGAACAGCGGTTGCCAATATTCAATACCGGCAGGCCAGATTTTTTTACTAACCTGTTGATAGATTGATTCAGGCTCTCGACGCGCTTCAAAACGTTCGCGCCATCGCATACGGAAGTTTTCTATTGCTAGCTCATCGGTTGGGAACTCATGCGCTGGTAGTAGATCTATGGTATTAATTTCAGCTGTTGAGCGTTGATTTTCAGGATCAAATTGACGAATAGAGTCAACTTCATCATCAAAGAAATCAATGCGGTATGGTGCGTTACTGCCCATTGGGAACAGATCAACCAATGAACCACGGCTAGCATATTCACCGTGCTCCATTACTTGATCAACGTGACGATAACCTGATGCTTCTAGTTGTAATCGCAGTTTTTCAAGTGAGATACGATCGTCTTTTTTAACGATTAACGCATGTTGGTGAATAAATTCTTTAGGTGTTAACCGCTGTAAAAGTGTGCTGATAGGCACTAGAATTATGCCATTATTCTGTGTTGGCATTTTATATAAACGAGCCAAGCGTTCTGAGATAATATCTTGATGTGGCGAGAAATTATCGTAAGGTAATGTTTCCCAGTCAGGAAAAACATGAACGCTAAGATCGCAAAATTGAGTGATCTCTGGTTGTAGTTTTAACGCTGTTTGCGTATCAGCAACAACGGCAAGTATAGGACCATTATGTTTAGTGGCTATTTCTGCTAATGACAATGCCAACGCAGAACCAGATAAATTACCGATGTAACGATTATCCCCAGTTTTTTTTGGTAAGGGGATTGAGAGTAATGTTTTATTCGTCATTGTTATTATTCATGTTTCGTTGTTGGGCCCGCTGACGTAAAAGCTTTTGTTGGCAATGCAGTGCAGCACGGATTAATAAATCACGATCTTCTTCTAACAGTCGCACATAGCGTAGCTGAATTAAAAAACGATCATCTAAAGCGGAGCAATTCACCACCTCAGCATAACAATAAATTGCGGCAGCTGGGTGATCTAAAAATAGTTTAACGGTGACATTTTGCCCAAGTGTAAATGGATGTGGGCTATTAAAGCTCAGATTACTGGCACCAAAAGTTTCGGTTATATAACGATAATTAGCATTATCTTGTTGAGATAGCACGTAAGATAACAGCAGGTTTATTTTACTATTTTGAGCACTAAGATAATCAATTAGCGCCTTACTGTCTTCTTTACCAAAGTTGGTTAATAGACGTTCTGCATTTTCTTCGAGCGTGTTACATTCGCGAGCTATACGAAACAGCGGTGGTATTTCTGCATTGAAGGCATCGGCATTAGGGAGAGGTTTACTATCAGCTAATGGTTCGACATTGATTGTTAGTCCTAAGTGAACTGAAAAATATTCATCTTGTCTCATTGCTTACTCACTGCCAGTTAATTGTCATCGAGTGTGTCACTGTTGAGGTTATCAAACTAAGAATAATACCGGTGACATTTGTGTTAATTATTACTTAGTGCGTACTTACGAGCAAGCGATCTCAGTAAAGAGGTTGGCTTTACTCTCTGTTTTTACATTACATTTACCTTGCTAGATGGTAAATAGAGCCGTTAACGCGTATTCTTGAGCTATCAAATAAAGGAGTGGTTTTTTAAGCCTATGTTTCATCCTGTATCTTTTTTTATTGGCTTACGCTACTTACGTGGACGTTCGGGTGACCGTTTTAGTCGCTTTGTTTCTTACATGTCAACCGCGGGCATCACAGTGGGGGTGATGGCATTAATTACAGTAATGTCCGTCATGAATGGTTTTGAGCAACAATTAAAAGACCGAATTTTAGGTGTTTTACCACAAGCGATTGTTACTAACGCTGATGGTCGAGTTCCACTTTCCGAGCATGTGCCTAATGTTTTAAAACAGCTACCGCATGTGACTAAAGTAACAGCCATAACGCGTGGTGAAACGATTATTCAGAGTGCGAATTCATTAGCTGCTGGCATGATGATTGGTATTGAACCTAATCAATATGATCCTATAGCTGATCATTTGATGGTTGGATCACTGAAAGACCTACAACCAGGTAGCTTTAATGTCATTATTGGTCAATCACTTGCTGTTGAATTAGATGTTCAGCCAGGGGATAAGATTCGATTAATGGTAACCAGTGCCAGTCAATTTACACCATTAGGACGCTTACCAAGTCAGCGTAATTTCACTGTGTCTGGTATTTACGATACAGGTTCTGATGTTGATAAACAGCTAGTATTCACTAATATTTCTGATGCTGGGCGGTTATTGCATTACAAATTGGATCAAATGTCTGGGTGGCGTTTGTATCTAAATGATCCGTTTGCGGTAACAACGTTAGCTAAAACACCATTGCCAAATGATTGGAAGTGGTCAGATTGGCGTGAACAGCGTGGTGAGTTATTTCAAGCGGTTAAAATGGAAAAAAACATGATGGGACTGATGCTTGGATTGATTATTGGTGTTGCTGCATTCAATATTATTTCAGCACTGATTATGGTGGTAATGGAAAAACAAGCCGAAGTTGCGATTCTAAAAACTCAAGGGATGACTCATCGACAAGTCTTGACATTATTTATGGTGCAGGGCTCAAGTAGTGGTGTTATTGGAGCTCTACTGGGGGGCGTATTTGGAGTCATTGTGTCGCATTACTTAAATCCAATTATGGCATTCTTTGGTGTAAATCTTGCTGTTATAGGGGGCTCTCTTCCGGTGGATTTTGAACCCATGCAAATATTGACTGTTATCGTTGGCGCTATTCTTTTGAGTTTATTAGCGACTATTTTTCCATCTTACCGTGCGGCAGCTGTCCGTCCTGCTGAGGCTCTTCGTTATGAATAACGCATTATTATCTTGTCATCAATTATGTAAAACATATCAAGAAGGCGAGTTGCAAACGGAAGTATTAAAGCAAGTCAGTATTGATATTTCAGATCATGAATTGGTAGCTATTGTTGGTTCTTCAGGATCAGGGAAAAGTACTTTACTACATATTCTTGGTGCGTTAGATGAGCCGACTGATGGTGAAGTGTTTTTTAAAGGGCAGCGTTTAGATACATTAAGCTCAAATAAACAGGCAAAAATTCGTAATCAGGATATTGGTTTTGTGTATCAGTTTCATCATTTGTTAGCTGATTTTACAGCCACTGAAAATGTTGCAATGCCGCTATTAATCGGTGGTGTGGCGATCAGTGAAGCGCGTACTCGAGCGCAAGATATGCTTGAGATGGTGGGATTAAAGCATCGTTTTGAGCATCGTCCATCAGAACTAAGTGGCGGTGAACGTCAACGTGTTGCCATTGCTCGAGCATTGGTGAACAATCCTGCAATTGTATTAGCTGATGAGCCAACAGGTAACTTAGATCATCAAACCGCGTTAGATATTTATGATTTGATGCGTAAGCTAAATGCAGAATCGGGTACTGCTTTTTTAGTCGTGACTCACGATACGCAATTAGCATCAAAACTCGATCGCTGTATGCATATGCAAGATGGCATTTTAGCTGAGGTTAAGGAGAAGTAATGTTTCGTCCGTTATCTCTCTATATTGGCAGTCGTTTTAATCGTTCTAAAAAACGAAATCGAATGGTGTCGTTTATCTCATTATCTTCAATGCTAGGTATTGCCGTGGGTGTTGCGGTGATCATTATTGGCTTATCTGCCATGAATGGTTTTGAACGTGAACTACAAACACGTGTGCTTTCCGTTATTCCTCAAGGTGAATTACAAGCGGTACAACCACCATTGAATAATTGGAAACCATTACTTAAGAAAGTTGAGCAACATCCTAATATTACCGCCGCGGCACCTTATGTAGAATTTACTGCATTACTAGAAAGGGGCTCAAAACTTAAAGCGGTTGCTGTCCGTGGCGTAGATCCGAAGGAGCAACTTAAAGTCAGTGAGTTACCGCGTTATGTTAAAGATAATGCATGGTCACGATTTACAGCAGGTAAACGCGAAGTTATTTTAGGTCAAGGTGTTGCAACGAAACTGCAATTGAAGGTTGGCGACTGGATCACGGCAATGATTCCAAATACTGACCCGCAAATGAAACTACGTGCACCTAAGCGTATTCGATTACAGGTCGTTGGTGTACTTGCATTAGGTGGACAAATTGATCACAGCCTTGCCATTGTGCCATTGCAAGATGCTCAGCAATATTTAGATATGGGAGATGGTGTCTCGGGTATCGAAATGAATGTTGATAATGTGCTTAACGCCCAGCAAATTGTTAAAGAGGTTGGTGATACATTACCTGTTTATGTTTATCTTAAAAGCTGGACACAAAAATACGGCTATTTGTATAGAGATATTCAGATGGTTCGTACCATCATGTATTTGGTTATGGTACTTGTTATTGGTGTTGCTTGTTTTAATATCGTTTCAACATTGATGATGGCGGTGAAAGATCGTGCTGCAGATATAGCAATATTACGTACCATGGGGGCGAGTGATCGGTTGATTAAATCTATCTTTGTCTGGCATGGCGTATTATCAGGAGTACTAGGCAGTATTATTGGTTCGTTATTTGGCTCATTAATTGCTATTAATCTAACTCATATCGTTCGTGTCATAGAGAAAATTATTGGTCATCGGTTCTTGTCTGGTGATATCTATTTTGTGGACTTCTTACCAACACAATTAGCTTGGCAAGATGTAGCGATTGTTACGACTACTGCGATTATATTAAGTTTGATTGCCACGTGGTATCCGGCGACGCGAGCGAGTCGATTACAGCCAGCACGAGTATTAAGTGCTAAGTGCTAAGTAATAACGACAAGAATTTGTTCTATTTGATATGAATTGAAAAGCGGAGTCTATGACTCTGCTTTTTTGTATTCATTAGTTGAAGGTAAGTAAATAGAGACTAATTGGCACTGTATTGGTTTTTTTGATTGCTTATATCGAATAAGTTCAATTGCTGATGATAAATTAATATAAAAATAAGTTAAAAAAGTATTAGTTGTGAGTTAATTTTGTGCGAAATGGTTATTTATTACACTCAAATGTGAATGTAAAAAGACTTTGATGTTGGTTTTTTTTTATTTTCTGTTTTTTTATTTTATCATTTAATAATGTGGTTTTATAAAAATAACAACGCACATCAGTGCTGATGCTGGTTGAGGTTTATCTTAGTTTTCTGATGATTATTTATATAGTAGATAAATAACGAACACTGTTCATTTTTTTGTGAATTTATATTGTTTAATTTAACACAGTCATTTTTACATGATAATTTGGCGCTACTTAAAAAAACGAATGTGCTGCGGTCGTTATTAGACAGGATTTATTCTGCATCGATATGATGGTTATTCTATAATCGGTATGACTGTCATTCTATAAATAGACAGCGCTTTGTTAATAAATAAAACAATTAGGAATTTAAAATGAAAAAGAATGCACTAGGCTTATTAGTCGCTTTTGCCGTAATGGCTCCTGTAGCTGCACAAGCTGCTGTTCAATTACCAGCTGGTACACAAGAGCTTGGTATTCAAGGTAATGCTAAACTAGGTAGCGGTTGGGATCTAAACCTAAACGGTTCTTACGGTACATTCGTAAAAGATAACTGGGAAGTTGGTGGTACTGCAACTATCGCAGCTAAAGATGAAAACGATGCATTCAGTGGTAAGATTGGTGTGTTTACAGAATATAACTTCGTTAACTCTACTAACTGGGTTCCTTACGTTGGTGCAGCAACTGAACTTGCAGGTCTAAACTACAATGACAAGACTGGCACTGATACCAATGTTGGTAAAGATGGTGACTCTTGGGCATTAAACCTTAAATTAGCGGCTGGTGTTAAATACTTCATCAACCCTAACGTTGCTCTAACTGCAGAAGCTAACTACAACATCGCAACTGACGATATTGAGTTCTCAAGTGGTAAAGCGAAAGATAGCCTAACTAACATCGTATTCGGTACTCGCTTCTACTTCTAAGTTTAAGCCCGTTTATTGATGATAAAAAACCCGCTGATTAAGCGGGTTTTTTATAGCTATTGATTTGTAAACTGGTTCTGTAACGTGATGTTGTAAACAGAGGTTAAGCGATATTATTATTCTTAATACGCTTAATAAGCCAGCTACTCAATAGACTAATGATGGCAATGCCTAAGGTAATAAATGGCGCTACCATTAAGATCATGGTTGTTACTCGAGCTATATTTTCAGGCAAGAGTGTTAATAAATACCCCAAGCCAGTCAGTAATAATATCCAAGCTGTTGCACTTAACCAGGCAAAGCGGAAGAAGTGGCTTTGGTTCTTAATTCTAAATCCCATCACCAATGGTAATAGTGGGCGTACTACAGGAATAAATCGTGCTGTAAATAAGGCCACAACCCCATGCCGAATGAGTAATTTATCAACTGTTTCCATTCGATGAGGCGGAACCATATCAACCCAGCGTTTTACTTTTGGTAAATGATCAAGCCAGCGACCTTGTAAATAAGCGAGCCAACTACCAATAGCAGCTGCCATAATTAATAAAAATACAATCAATTTAAAATCAATGATCCCCATTGCCCCTAGAGTACCAGCCAAAATAACAATGCTGTCACAAGGGAGTGGTGCTGCGGGTAAAAATGCGCTTTCTAGCCAAATAACAAAGGTGACACAAAAATAGATCATTACAATGCTTTCAGGGTTTTGTAATGCTGCAAAATCTTGTTGCCATAGCGCTGAAAAAATAGATACAAATGAATCAAGCATCTATGTAGTCCTTGTAGTCAGAGTCATAATTAAAGTAAATGTCGCGGTAATTGAATAACATTAACTGCCTACGACTGTGAGTAAAACGGTATTGAAAATTAGCAAGAACAAGATGTGGATACCGTTGTTGTTTAGAACAATGACTTATTATTTGATACGGCTGTCGAACGATATTGTTGTCATAATGCAGCGCAGGAACAAAATTCTTTTTTTCTGTTTTTGATAACTGTCGTGTTTTATGACTATTATTCGATAAAATAATGGCATTATTGCGCCAGTTTTCTTGATGACTTATAACATTAAAGACTGCTGCTGGATATAAAGCATATTGAGACCATACTGTTGGCTCTGTCGAATTTGTTGTGCTTACGAGCAATGTATTTAGTAGCAAGCTAAAGAGAGTAAAGTAACTCATCAACAATAATGCTCAAGTATCAAAAACACACTTTTACTCAAAATGATAACCAAAGGCAATGTTTTTATAATAAATTGTAATGAAATAATGGTAGGTCATATTTTTTGTGGGGTGCTGTCTGAGTCATAAAGAAAAAGCTTCAGTGATTAGCTGAAGCTTTAAACATTATTTTTTATTGATTATATTTATTTTGTGAGCGCTTTTTTCATTTGTGAACCAATGAAAATAAAGCTGATACCTTCAAATATTAAAGAAACACCAACAAAAATACCTAATAGTGACATTGAGAATTGTGGGTTGTGCATTAAGTTAAAGAAGTAAATGCCGATGATAGTTGATAATAAACCACTGAAGACAATCCAACGCCAACCAGCAAGGTGCTCTCGGCTACTAAAGCCAAACATCATTCGTGTAATACCGTTAAATACCATAGTGGCAATCATTAGTACGGTAATAGTAACTAAGCCAATAAATGGTTGTCCTAAAATGAATAGGCCGCCAAGGAGGTAAAATAGCGCACTGATGACATACCAAATTTTAGTTTTCCATTGTGGAATACTAAATGTGTGGTAAACCTGTACTAAACCAATGACTAAGAAGATCACGCCAATAATAGTTGTTATTGTCATGCCTGCGACGACAGGTAAGCTAATTGCAAAAATGCCGGCTAAGGCAACAATAACACCAACGATAACAAACCACTTCCAACCTTTTGTGAGTAAATTTTTTACTGGATTTTCCATTTTATTTCCCTTTAATCAAAATATTTATGCTTATTAGCTGACAATAACTTACTGCTATTTAAGGTTGTATTCTATTTTTAAATAGTAGACTGAACAATAATAATTACTAGGCATTAAATGCAACTAATTAGCAATATAAGTTTTTGATGTGATTATAGGAAAATAATTGCGGCCTAGATCGAATAATAGTGAAAAACTGACCGCGAAAAAGAAAAAGAGTGGAGGCTATTTCTCAAAAAAATAGGTGCAGGCAATAAAACCCCATAAGGATGGAGTTTTATTGTTATAACAAAGTAACTGTTAACGTGTTTTGGAAATACGAAACTTTCGGCGGTTCCAACTACGAACGACGGAATAGCGCCATAACCAACGAATACCAAAATAGCCAATAGATGCACTTAATACACTACAGATAAAGCAGCCTAATAGGAATGGGGGACCAATTTGGCTCATTTGATTTAATAGAAAATCCCATGTTAGTTCAAAATGAAACCCAACATCAGGACTGTGCAGTACCCAAGCTCCTAGTTTGTAAGCGCCATAAAAGAGGACAGGCATGGTTACTGGATTACTGACCCAGACTAGTGCAACGGATAAAGGTAAATTAACACCAAACATAATAGCCAGACCTGCTGCCATCAACATTTGACTTGGAAGTGGGACAAACGCCATGAATAGGCCAACAGCAAATGCGCCAGATGCTGAACGGCGGTTTAGGCACCATAGATTTGGGTTATAAAGTAAATTTCCAAAAATCTTTAACGCTTTTTGGCGTTTTATGACTTCATGGCTAGGCAGAAATTTTTTAATGAAATGTCTTGGCATAATAATTTTTTTTAACTGGCTAAGGCCATATGGTTCAAATATTCATAGCAAGTATAAGCGGTTATCTTTCGTTACATTTATTTAACACCTTGCCGCCGTATTGGTTTTTACTATTAATAATAGCCATCGGTATTATGGTATTTATTGTGTATCGAAGTGCTATTTTTATTTGCTTTTCACTTGCTATCTTCTGGGCTGTTTTTGATGCTAATCAATATATTAACAATATTGATAACATTCCAATAAACAGTACTAATATTACCATAGATGTAAGCATGAGTACGCTTTTTAATGAAAATATACCCTCTGAGTATTTTGAGGTTCAAGTACTGAATTTACATTCTGAAAATGTTGATTTTGTCTTTCCATTACGATTTATGGTGTTTTGGAAAGATGCACCTAGATTAAAGCAAGGGCAGATATGGCGTTTACCTGTCAGATTAAATCGTATAGTTGGGCGCGTTAACCAAGCGGGCTTTGATCGTGAACAATACGCATTAAGCCGCAGTATTCATGGGCGTGCAGTTGTTACTGTGGGAAATACGATACCAGTACGATTATCATCTTCATCATCTTTTCGTCAGCAATGGTTAGATAACGTCACTCCATTACTAAAAAATACCCGCTATCAAAGTTATTTAACGGCCTTAACCTTTGGATTAAGAGAAGGGCTTGAAGCGCAGGACTGGATAGATTTACGCGACAGTGGACTTGCACATTTATTAGCAATTTCAGGGTTACATATTGGCTTGGCGATGCTGATTGGGTGGTGGTTTGGTTATTTATTACGTCTATGCCTTCCGCAAACCGTCTATTGGTTATGGTTGCCATTGTTTTGTGGATTGCTATTTGCTTTTGGATATGCATGGCTTGCCGGCTTTAGTTTACCCACCATTCGCGCATTATTAATGTGTTTAATCGTCGGTGTATTACGACTTACGGCAATCAATTGGCGACCTTGGCAAATTTTGTTAGCGACATTAAGTTTGTGTTTGTTATGGGATCCATTGATCAGTTATAGCGCTGGATTCTGGTTGTCATTTAGCGCGGTTATTATCTTTTTGGTTATGGTCATTATTGGTAATTCACCTGCTTTAGCTGATTTATCTTGGCAGCACCGTTGGTATCAGCGTTTAAAGCAGTTGTGCAAAGTGCAAGGGTATCTATTGCTATTAATGTTGCCCATACAGTGGTGGTGGTTTGGTGGTGTTTCTCTGGCCGCACCATTAACCAATTTATTTGCGGTGCCTTGGCTCAGCGTAATAACTGTGCCGTTAGTTTTGGTTGGTGTAATTACGGTATGGTGGCCAGCGTTATCATCATTATGTTGGCTATTAGCTGATATTTCATTAGTCCCTGTATTACATATTGCTACGTGGAGTCATGGCGCATGGATGATGTTACCTGCCTCAGTAACGCCATTATTGATAGCTGTTGCGGTAATCACTGTTATATGGCCTTTGCTACCTTTAATGCATTTTCGATGGTTGTACATCAGCATTATTTTTATTGTGTTCTGTGGGTGGTGGAAAAAACAGTTAGATAATCAGGCTTCATTGCCATGGACGGTCACAGTATTGGATGTAGGACATGGATTAGCTATTTTGATTGAGAAACAACAACGGGTCTTTATTTATGACACGGGGAATGCATGGGATGAAAAAAGTATTGCCCAGTCAGTTATTGAGCCAATATTAGCGCATAAAGGGATTGCAGGCATTGATGGGCTCGTTTTAAGTCATGCGGATAACGATCATGCGGGTGGTAGTGACTATCTAATCCAGCGTTATCAGCCTGTAACAAAATACAGTAGTGATCAACGTAAGGGCTTTTCAGCTTGTGTGATGGGACAAAAGTGGCAATGGCAGGGTCTTGAATTCACAGTTAAATGGCCACCTACGACAGCGACTCGAGCGGCAAACTCTGATTCTTGTGTTATTCATGTTCAAGCATTAGGGGGTAAGGGGCCGCGGGTATTATTAACGGGGGATATAGACGCCAAATCTGAGTTAGTGATGCTGACGCAAACACAGACAGAACAAGCAGATATTATTGTTGTGCCACATCATGGTAGTAATACCTCATCAACACAAACGTTACTGGATAATATTCAACCTTCGGTTGCGATTGTATCGATTGGGTATTTTAATCCATGGGGCTTACCATCTGCTGCGGTTAAGCGGCGTTACCAAGCTAATAATATTGATTGGATCAGTACCCAAGACAGTGGCCAAGTCACGGTCACCATTCATCAGAATAACTATCAAATAAAACAACAACGTTATCATTATTCTCAGGCATGGTATCGCCCCCAGTGGCTAGCCTTAAAATGAAAAACGCTTGATTGATGATTATTGATGTTGTTTTTATGAGCATAAAACGTGGTTTAAGAAAAAAGGATTGTGGACAAATTTGGTTGATAGCAATGTTAAGGGTAGAATAGAGAGATTGTATTTTATCAAAATTGGCATTCATGACGCAATTAACAGAAAAATCAACCAAAGATACTTATAAAAGACTGTGGCCTTATATCAAGATCTACAAAGCTGGCATTATTGTCGCTGTTATTGCGCTGATCATAAATGCGGCTGGTGATACCTTGATGCTGTCGATGATTAAACCGTTACTTGATAAAAGTTTTGGTGGGTTTGATAGCATGGACTCAGGTTTTCTTGCCATGATGCCTATCTATCTTGTTGGCTTAATGATCATGCGTGGCGCGAGTGGCTTTGTATCAACCTACTGTTTATCGTGGGTGTCAGGCAATGTCGTAATGAATCTTCGTCGGCAACTATTTCAGCACTTTATGAAAATGCCGGTGGCATTTTTTGATAAAGAAGCTTCTGGTGCATTATTATCACGCATTACTTATGACTCTGAACAAGTTGCTTCTGCGACCAGTAGTGCTTTGGTGAGCATTGTTCGTGAAGGGGCATCGATCATTGGCTTAATGGTCTTGATGTTTTGGAATAGTTGGCAGTTATCAGCTATTTTGATTGTTATCGCCCCTGTTGTTGCTATTAGCATTAGTGTTGTTTCAAAACGATTCCGCAAAATATCACGTAGTATGCAAGATGCGATGGGCTCAGTGACATCTTCTGCCGAACAAATGCTAAAAGGCCATAAAGTCGTATTAAGTTACGGCGGTCAAGGTGTTGAGAAGCAACGGTTTGATGAAGTGAGTAATTTAATGCGTCGCCAAACCATGAAATTGGTTTCTGCACAGGCGATAGCAAACCCGATTATCCAGCTTATTGCTTCCTCAGCATTAGTTGTGGTGTTAATTCTAGCTAACACACCATCATTACGCGATTCATTAACACCAGGTACATTTGCCGTCGTATTTGGTGCTATGTTTGGTTTAATGCGCCCACTTAAATCTTTGACCAGTGTAACTTCTCAATTTCAACGTGGTATGGCGGCGTGCCATACACTGTTTGATTTGATGGATTTAGAAACTGAAAAAGATAATGGTAAGCATGAAGTTGAGCGTGTTAAAGGTGACGTATCTGTAAAAGATGTGACCTTTACTTATCCAACTAAAGATACACCTGCATTGCGTAATGTCAGTTTTGAACTTCCAGCGGGTAAAACCGTAGCACTCGTGGGCCGTTCAGGTTCTGGTAAAAGTACCATTGCTAATTTATTGACGCGTTTTTACGATATCGATTCAGGTGATCTGCATTTAGATAATGTAGATATTCAAGATTATACCTTATCAAATCTTCGATCTCAGGTTGCGGTCGTCTCACAAAATGTACATCTGTTCAATGATACGATTGCGAATAATATCGCTTATGCAAGTGGCGATATGTTTACTCGTGCTGATATTGAACGTGTCGCAGAGTTAGCTTATGCGATGGACTTTATTAAAGACATGGAGCATGGATTAGATACGGTTATTGGCGAAAATGGTGTGAGCTTGTCAGGTGGTCAACGTCAACGTCTGGCTATTGCTCGTGCATTATTACGTAACGCGCCTGTGTTAGTGCTCGATGAAGCGACTTCAGCGTTAGATACTGAGTCTGAGCGTGCAATTCAACGTGCTTTAGATGAACTACAAAAAGATCGTACTGTATTAGTGATCGCTCACCGTTTATCAACGATTGAAAATGCCGATCAGATTCTAGTGGTTGATGATGGTGAAATTATTGAACGTGGCACCCATGGTGAGTTAATCAGCCATAATGGTGCTTATGCGCAACTTCATCGTATTCAATTTGGTGATTAATAGTGGCCTCATTGATTGAAGCTATCTGGTATCAACCTGTACTTAGTGGAAAAGTACGGGTTGTTTACTGGCTGCTATGGCCATTATTGTGGCCGCTTAGTACGTTATTTGGTGTAATAAGTCGCCGTAAACGACAGCAATATGCCAGTGGTAAAAAAACAGCATATCGAGCGCCAGTACCTGTAGTTATTGTTGGTAATATCACCGCCGGTGGTAATGGTAAAACACCGGTCGTGGTATGGTTGGTTGAGCAACTTTTGGCTCAAGGACTAAAACCTGGTGTTGTTTCACGTGGTTATGGTGGTAAAGCCCCGCATTATCCGTATTTTGTCGAGAGTGATACCAATACCGATATAGCAGGGGATGAGCCGGTATTAATTCGGCGTCGTACTGGTGTCCCCGTTGCCGTTGCTCCTGCTCGAAGTGATGCGGTAAAGTTACTATTAGAGCATGATGTTGATATCATTATTACTGATGATGGATTACAACATTATGCTCTTGCACGTGATATAGAGTTGGTTGTCATTGATGGTCAACGTCGATTTGGTAATCAACACTTATTGCCACTAGGCCCATTACGAGAATCGTGCCAGCGTTTAAATCAAGTTGATTTTTTGATTTGTAATGGCGGTAAAGCACATACTAACGAAGCAGCGATGCATTTAGCACCGTCAGAGTTAATTAATATTAAAACTGGTGCTCGTTGTGCTGTAACGTCTTTAACATCCGTGGTTGCAATGGCTGGTATCGGGCATCCACCGCGTTTTTTTGCGACATTGAATACGTTAGGAGTAAAGCCTGTTGTATGCCAGCCCTTTGCTGATCATCAACCCTTTACTCATCAAACATTGTTAGAGTTAGCCCAGCAAGGGCAGCATTTAGTAATGACAGAAAAAGATGCGGTAAAATGTTACTCATTTGCTGAGGATAATTGGTGGTATCTGCCAGTTGACGCAGTTATCTCTGAGCCACAAGCATCAGTTATTATTAAACGGATTATAGAGGTTAAGGAAAAGTATGGATCACCGTCTGCTTGAAATTGTTGCTTGTCCTGTATGTAAAGGCAAATTAAATTTCGATAAAGAAAAGAATGAATTAGTGTGTAAGTTTGATCGTCTTGCTTATCCTATCGATGACGGTATTCCAGTTCTACTTGATTCAGAAGCGCGTACATTAAGTTCTGATGAGGTTAAGTAATGGCCTTTACTGTTATTATTCCTGCTCGTTATCAGTCAACCCGTTTACCTGGTAAACCGTTAGCTGATATTGCAGGTAAACCAATGGTGCAATGGGTTTACGAACAAGCATGTAAATCTGGTGCGGATCAAGTTATTGTTGCGACTGATGACCAGCGTATTGTCGATGTGGTACAAGGCTTTGGTGGTGAGGTGTGCTTAACTCGCGCTGATCATCAATCAGGTACTGAGCGCCTAGCTGAAGTGGTTGAGAAATATCAACTTGCTGATGATCATATTGTGGTTAATGTTCAAGGTGATGAGCCGCTAATCCCTGATACAATTATTCGTCAAGTTGCCGATAATATTGCGCATTTTAATGCACCGATGGCAACATTAGCGGTAGAAATTGATCATCATGATGAAATTTTCAATCCTAATGCTGTAAAAGTGGTTACTGATAAAGACGGCTACGCATTGTATTTTAGCCGTGCAGCCATTCCTTGGGATCGTGATAACTTTGCTCAGCAACCACGTATTGTGCACCATAATTTACTGCGCCATATTGGAATTTATGCTTACCGTGCAGGGTTTATTAATACTTATATTAATTGGCAGCCAAGTCCGTTAGAGCAAATTGAATCACTAGAACAACTTCGTGTGCTTTGGTATGGTGAAAAAATTCATGTTGATGTTGCCATTGATGCGCCACCAGCAGGGGTTGATACCTTAGATGATTTGGAAAAAGTACGGCAGTTAGTTAGCTAATAAAACAGTGAGTCTATATTCGTTATCGCAATAATAAAAAACCGAGTATTACGTACTCGGTTTTTTTTATGAGTAAATTAACGGCTGTAATTATTCAGCAATTTTTACACGGATACGGCTTTTATCAACCATCATTTCATGAAGAGCTTTCATTGCGCGAATTGCTTGCTCATCATCAGCCATTTCAACAAATGCAAACCCTTTTGATTTACCTGTTTTGTCGTCTAATACAAGATTACAAGCACTAATTTTACCAAATTCTTCAAACATTTTATGAATTTGAACTTCAGTTGTGCTGCGAGAAAGGTTACGGATTAAAAGTTTCATGAATTAAATTCTTTCTTAAGTAGTAAGTCTTTATTTTATCATGAAATACAGTAAAGCATGTTGAGATTAAAGTGAAATAATACGATAAAAATAAATGTTAAAAGAGTGTGGTTTTAATAATTATGCAAATGGCGATATAAATTAAAAAAAGCCAGAGCGAATAATATCGCAACTGGCTAACAAAAACATGACATTGGAAAGCTTATAATGTCTCTGGTTTTACTTTTTCTGCTTGCTGATGTTCAATTTGTGGGTTTAATAGTTTGCTGGTGATGCGTTGCCATAATTGCCCTAAACGCTCATGTTCAACAATTTCCATCTGAGTAAGGAATCTTGAGTCAGGAACCCAATCACGCATTTTATTACTGGCCCTAAAGTTTGTCGGTGCTGGAATCGGGTCTAATCCTGCTTGATGGAAATAATAAAGCGCACGTGACATTTGGCTGGCTGATGTTACCAAAATCATATTTTTATCTTTAACGACATCTGCGGCTTGGAATGCTTCTTCTTTGGTATCTTTTGTTGATTCAAATAACAGAATATCCCGTTTATTAACCCCCAATGCGATAGCTAAATGTGCCATTAAACGAGCATGACTAATACCATGAGAATTAAGACCACCATAGCCGGATAAAATGAGTTTTGCGCCAGGATACAAACGGAAAATACGGATCCCTTCAACTAAGCGTGTAATTGCTGTTGGTGATAATTCTGAGGTAATAGGAAATGTTTTATCGATAACTTGGCTACTGCCTAAGACCATGACATAACTAATTGGTTTAGTGGTACTGACAAAAGCGGCGTTTTCTTGTTCTAGTGGCCGTAATAATGCTGCTGTAAGTGGCTGGAATGAACATAAGAAAATGCCAATTAAAGAAATACTCATCAAGACAGAGGCTAATTTTTTTCGACGTGTGAACCACAACACGCATAAACCTATAACGCCCACCAATAGTAGAAAGGGTAACGGCATCAGTAGCGCAGATATGATTTTTTTAAGTATAAACATAATATGTCGTCCGAAATTTCAGCAGTTGAGCCCTAAAATCGATCACAAGCCTTTATTCCTTTACTGCTTGTGAGAAAATAAGCCATATTCTAGAGTCGCTATCATAACGTAAATGAGCCATGAAAAAAGACCGAAATTTTGACGATTTGGCGAAAAAGTTCGCTGATAATATTTATGGCACAGCGAAAGGCCAAATACGACAAGTTGTTGTTTGGCAAGATATTGAATATATATTGCAAGAATTGAATGGTGCTTCACCTTTGCAAGTATTAGATGCAGGTGGCGGCATTGGACAGATTTCTCAAAAAATAGCGGCGCTTGGGCATAAAGTGACGTTATGTGATCTTTCTAGCGAAATGTTGACACTAGCTGAGCAAGAAATTGCTAAAAATGGCCTAATTGAGCAATATCGGCTAGTGCATTCACCAATTCAAGAAATTGGTGAACATATAGAAGCACCCGTTGATTTAATTCTTTTTCATGCTGTTATGGAATGGTTAGCAGATCCAATTTCAACACTAATGGGTTTATTAGATAACGTAAAACCCGGTGGTTTTATCTCGGTTATGTTTTATAACTATAATGGATTGCTATTTAAGAATCTGATTTGTGGTAACTTAACTCATATAGAACAAGGTATGCCACACCGTAAACGATTTAAATTACAACCTCAGCAAGGGATAAAGCCTGATGACGTATATCAGTGTCTAACTGATGCTGGGTTTGACATAATGGGAAAAACCGGTGTACGCACATTCCATGATTACATGCATCATGATCGAATGGGTGATTACAGTTTCGAACAAGTTCTTGATATGGAGCAAAAGCTTTGTCGTCAGGAACCTTTTTTGTCATTAGGCCGTTATATCCATGTCTATGCGCGTAAGCCATTTACAGAAGTAACATCAACGGTAGTGACAAATTTAAATGATAGCAATAAGGACAAGGGATGAGTGAAGTTACCCAGACTGTTCCTGAGTTAGTAAATTGGGTCAAAAACAATGAGTTTGCCCTTAATTTACCAACAGAACGGCTGGCGTTCTTGTTAGCGATTGCTGTATTAAGCGGTGATCGCTTTGATGAAGAATTAGGGGAAGGTGAGTTGGTCGATGCATTTCGCATTGTAAGCGACATGTTTGGCCAAACCAAGGAAACCCTGGCATTTCGCGCCAATAACGCCATTAATGAATTGGTAAGACAGCGACTAATATCGCGCTTTACCAGTGAGGTTACTGACGGGGCTAGCATTTATCGATTAAGTCCGTTAGCGCTCGGCATTACGGATTATTATGTGCGCCAACGTGAGTTCTCAACGCTAAAGTTATCGATTCAACTAGCAATGGTCGCCGATGAGATCAATAAAGCAGCAACAGCAGCACAAGAAGGCGGTGATGAAAAAC
The DNA here is from genome assembly GCF_036040035.1 of Photobacterium sp. S4TG1. Taxonomy (NCBI): domain Bacteria; kingdom Pseudomonadati; phylum Pseudomonadota; class Gammaproteobacteria; order Vibrionales; family Vibrionaceae; genus Photobacterium; species Photobacterium sp. S4TG1. Next base: position 213,227 of record NZ_JAYXUH010000001.1, on the reverse strand, counting down.
ACTGGCGTCAAAATGTGCATGCAGTTTTAAAATATTCCGTTGCTGAAATATTTGATCGTATCGATTTAAACCAACGTGCAATGGATGAGCAACAGCTGCAAGTTAAGCTCGATATCGCAGAGTTATTAAATCAAGATTGGCAAGCCGCTATCAGTAGTTGTGAAGTCTTACTTGATGAAACATCATCAACATTGCGTGAGTTGCAAGATACGTTGCAAGCCGCGGGTGATCAGCTTCAAAGTCAGCTACTTGCTATTCAAGAAGAGATTCAAGGCCGTGACGATCTTGATTTTGTTGATGGTATGATTTATATCCTGCAAATGAAGTTAGATCGCATCATCAGTTGGGGACAACAAACGATTGATTTATGGATTGGCTACGACCGCCACGTGCATAAATTTATTCGTACTGCGATTGATATGGATAAAAACCGAGCCTTTAGTCAACGACTACGCCAATCGGTTACTGATTACTTCGATGCACCATGGTTACTGACATTTGCAGACGCTGAACGCCTACTTGATATGCGTGATGAAACCTTAATTCTGCGGGATGATGAAGTAACCGGTATTGTTCCTGGTGAAATGGAATTTGAAGAACTTGATTTGGTTAACGATCAATTGGCTGAAAAAGTCGGTTTGATGTTAAAAGCACACAAAGCAACAGGTGCACCAATCAATTTGAGTGTTTTACTTAAAGATTATTTGGCACAACATCCGTATGCACAACATTTTGATTTAGCGCGGATTGTGATTGATCAGGCTGTAAGGATGGGGTATTCCGAAGCTGATTTCAATGCCATTCAACCTGATTGGAAAGCAATTAATGAATACGGAGCCAAGGTACAAGCCCATGTCATTGACAAATATTGAAGAATTTATGCCGGAGAAGTTGGCAAAAGCAATTGCTAACCCACTTTTCCCTGCACTAGATAACGCCCTGCGTTCTGGTCGCCATGTTTCAAGTGAAGATTTAGATAACCACGCTTATTTAATTGAGTTTGAGAAAGAATTAGCGTTGTTTTACCGTCGCTACAATGCTGAGTTAGTACGTGCACCTGAAGGTTTCTTATACTTGCGCCCACGTTCGACTTCATTGATTGGTCGCTCAGTATTATCTGAAATCGATATGCTAGTGGGTAAAGTCTTATGTTTTCTTTACCTTAGCCCTGAGCGTCTAGCTCACGAAGGTATCTTTACTAACCAAGAATTATTTGATGAGTTGTTGGTATTAGCTGATGAACAAAAGTTAATGAAATTGGTTACTAACCGCGCTTCAGGTTCAGATCTTGATCGTGAAAAGCTGTTTGATAAAGTAAAAACCGCATTACGCCGTTTACGTCGCCTTGGAATGCTTATCCCTATTGGTGAGAATGGTAAGTTCCGTATCAGTGAATCTGTTTTCCGCTTTGGTGCTGATGTACGTACAGGTGATGATGTTCGTGAAGCACAGTTACGATTGATTCGTGACGGTGAAGCCGTGGTTCACCAGCAAGCGTCAAGTCAATCAAGTCTGCTTGATGATATTGACACTAATAATCAAGAAATGCTTGAAATGCAACAAGATGTAGAGCAAGCGGGACAGGAGAGTAGTATTTAATGGAACGCGGCAAGTATCAATCGCTCACCATGATCAACTGGAACGGCTTTTTTGCTCGTACTTTTGATATTGATAATTTGGTGACAACGCTTTCAGGCGGTAACGGTGCGGGTAAATCTACCACAATGGCAGCGTTTATTACGACATTAATTCCAGACCAAAGCCTACTTCACTTTCGTAATACCACTGAAGCAGGAAGTTCAAATGCTTCTCGTGATAAAGGCCTTCACGGTAAATTAAAACCAGGTGCCTGTTACGCCGCTCTGGATGTGGTTAACTCAAAGCAGCAACGTATTATTTTTGCGGTTAAATTACAGCAAGTGGCTGGCCGTGATAAAAAAGTGGATATTAAGCCATTTTTAATTCAAGGTTTACCATCAAATATCAAACCCGCTGAAATTTTAGTTGAAACTATTTCTGAAAACCAAGCACGTGTTCGTCAGCTTAATGATGTTAAAGATCTAGTCAGCCAGTACGAAGGGGTGCAGTTTAAAACATTTAACTCGGTAACTGATTACCATGTACAAATGTTTGAAATGGGCGTATTACCAAAGAAATTACGTAATAGCCAAGATCGTTCAAAATTCTATCGTCTAATTGAAGCCTCTCTATATGGTGGTATATCAAGTGCGATCACCCGTTCATTGCGTGATTATTTATTACCGCATAACTCTGGGGTGAAAAAAGCCTTCCAAGACATGGAAGCTGCATTACGTGAAAACCGTATGACGCTAGAAGCGATTAAATTAACTCAAAGTGATCGTGACTTATTTAAGCATTTGATTTCAGAAGCAACCAATTATGTTGCCGCTGACTACATGCGCCATGCTAATGAGCGTCAGCAAAAATTAGAACAAACCCTGCGTTTACGTGGTGAGCTAATGGGGTCACGCCAAACGTTGATAGATCAGCAGTCATCATTAAATAATATGAATGCCGAGTTAGCGGAGCTAACTGATCAAGAAAATGCATTAGAGCAAGATCACCAGTCGGCATCTGATCACTTACAGTTAGTTCAAGCTGCGGTTCGTCAAGCTGAGAAAATCGCCCGCTACAAAGAAGATCTTGAAGAGCTAACAGAGCGTCTTGAAGAGCAAGTGATGGTGGTTGAAGAGGCTGCAGAGCAATTAGCAATAGCAGAAGAACAATCACAGCTAACAGAAGAAGAAGTTGATAGCTTAAAAACCCAGTTAGCAGATTACCAACAAGCATTAGATATGCAGCAGACACGTGCGCTGCAATATCAACAAGCATTGCAAGCATTAGAAAAGGCGCGCCAGCTATCGGGTGATCCACAAATGCTAGCAGATCAAGCACCACCGTATTTATCACAGCTTAAACAGCAGCAAGAACAGCAAACAACGGCTTTATTGGCATTAAAACATAAACTTGATATGTCATCGGCTGCGGCACAGCAGTTTGAAAAAGGCTTAGCGATTGTGACGACAATTGCGGGTGTTGTTGATCGTACTAATGCGAGTAATAAAGCGCGTGAACTCATTGAGCATGGCCGTCAACTTCGTTCTGTTTCTGAGCGTGGCGATCAACTAAAAGCGCAATATCGTGATTTAGAGCGCAGTGTTCGTAGCCAACGTCAAGCGATTGAGTTAGCAGGCGTGTATGCGAAAAAATTTGCGACCACTATTGATGGTGAATTGGCATTAGCAGAAGAACAAGCGCGCCATGAAGCAACTTTAGAAAGCTTAGAGCAAGATCAAGCAAGCTTAGTCGAGCAGCGTAATGACATGCGTCATAGCGAGCAAGGCTTAGCGGTTCGTATTACTGCACTTGAAGCTTCAGCTCCTGCGTGGATTGCTGCATCAGATGCATTAGAGACACTTTCTGATCAAGCCAATGTTGAGTTAACTAGCAGTCAAGCTGTTATGGATGCGATGCAAGAAACACTTGATAATGAACGTCAAGTATCTGCACAACGTGATCAATTAGCGCAACAAAAGCAAACCTTAGAGTATGATATTGAGCACTTGACACAGCCTGGTGGTAGTGATAATTCAGGTTTGCGTGCATTAGCTGATACGCTTGGCGGTACAATGTTATCTGAAATTTATGATGACATTACGCTTGCCGATGCACCTTATTTTAGTGCAATGTATGGCCCATCTCGCCACGCTATTATTGTGCCTGATTTAAGTGGTATTAAAGAAAAGCTAATTGCTCTAGATGATTGTCCTGATGACCTTTATATCATTGAAGGTGATGCTGACTCATTTGATGATAGCGGCTTTGATGTTGATGAACTTGAAAATGCGGTATGTGTACATCTCAATGATCGTCAACTGCGTTACTCGCGCTTTCCTAAAGTCCCACTGTTTGGTCGAGCAGCGCGTGAACAACGGTTAGAGTTTTTACGTGAAGAGCGTGATCAAGTTGTTGAAGATCATGCTAAAGCGGCATTTGACTCGCAAAAATTACAACGTTTATACCAAAGTTTTAATAGCTTTGTAGCAACCCATATGGCGATTGCATTCAATGCAGATCCTGAGGTTGAGCTTAAACAAGCACGTGATCAGCGTAATCAGATCATGCGTCAGCTAGCTGAGTCGCAAGCACAAGAGCAACAACAACGTAGCCAACTGGCCGCTGCACGTGAAGGTTTAACCTTATTGGGTAAATTAAACCCAATCGTAACATTGCTTGAAGATGAAACGCTAACTGAACGTTTTGCTGAAGTTGAACAGCAATTATCACAAATGGATGAGGCGCGTAATTATCTTGATCGCCATGGTAAAGCATTAATTGAACTTGAAGGGTTAGTGTCAGCTCTTGATGCCGATCCTGAGCAGTTTGATGCGCTTCAAATGAATTACGAAGCTGCCGATCAAAAATTGCAACAACTTAAAACGTTGATTTTTGCAGTTGCAGATTTAGCAGAGCGTCGTCATCACTTTAGTTATGCTGATTCAGTTGAGTTATTGAATAAGAGTTCAGAGCTTAATGAACAGCTAAAACTAAAATTAGCGACAGCAGAGCAGCAACGTAATACTGCTCGTGCAAGTTTGAAGCAATCTCGTGCGCAAACCAACCAATATAATCAGTTATTGGCATCACTGAAAAGTTCGCATCAAGCTAAGAATGAAACCGTGCTTGAGTTTGAACGTGAGTTACAAGAGCTTGGTGTACGTGCGGATGTTGAAGCCGAAGAACGTGCATTAGTACGTCGTAATGAACTCAATGAACGTTTACATAGTTCACGTAATCGTCGCAGTACATTAGAAAAATCAACCACGTCAATTGAGCTTGAAATGAAAGGCTTGATGAAGCGTTTACGTAAAGTGGGTAAAGAGTACCAAGACTTCCGTAAGCTGGTTGTTAATGCTAAAGCAGGCTGGTGTGCGGTATTACGTCTTGCGCGTGAAAGTGATGTTGAGCGTCGTTTACATCGTCGTGAGATGGCGTACATGTCAGCGGATGAATTACGTTCATTATCAGACAAAGCATTGGGTGCGTTGCGTCTGGCAGTGGCTGATAATGAAAACTTACGTGATGCATTACGTGCATCGGAAGATGTGGCGCGTCCTGAGCGTAAGGTATTGTTCTATATTGCAGTGTATCAACATCTGCGTGAGCGTATTCGTCACGACATTATTCGTACCGATGATCCTGTTGAAGCCATTGAAGAAATGGAAGTTGAGCTAGCGCGTTTAACTGAAGAATTGACGGCACGTGAACAACGCTTAGCAATCAGTTCTGATTCGGTAGCGAATATTATCCGTAAAACAATTCAACGTGAGCAGAACCGTATTCGTATGCTTAACCAAGGTCTACAAAGTGTAGGTTTCGGTCAGGTACGTGGCGTGCGCCTTAATGTTAAAGTACGAGATACGCATGAATCGTTACTGCTTGGGTTACTGGATCAAAAAGATCAGCATAATGATTTGTTTGGTAATAACCGTCTAACGTTCTCAGAAGCGATTGCGAAATTATTCCAGCGTTTAAACCCACATATTGATATGGGCCAGCGTTCACCACAAATTCTAGGTGAAGAATTACTGGATTACCGTAATTATCTAGAGCTGAATATTGAAGTTAACCGCGGTACAGATGGCTGGTTACAAGCAGAATCTGGTGCGTTATCTACAGGTGAAGCTATCGGTACTGGTCAAGCAATTCTATTAATGGTTGTGCAAAGCTGGGAAGAAGAATCTCGCCGTTTACGCGGTAAAGATATTATTCCTTGCCGTTTATTATTCCTTGATGAAGCCGCGCGTTTAGATGGTAAATCTATTGCGACGTTATTTGAGTTATGTGAACGTTTAGATATGCAACTATTAATTGCAGCGCCTGAGAATATCAGTCCTGAAAAGGGCACGACTTATAAATTGGTACGTAAAATATTTAAAGATCGTGAACATGTGCATGTAGTGGGTTTACGTGGTTTTGGTAATAAACCTAAGGTTGAAATGCCAATACAAACGTTATTGGATATTGAGCCTGTATAAAAGCGTCTATATCAATTAATAGATTCTTGAGAGTTGAAGCAAAAAGCCAGCATTAATGCTGGCTTTTTTTATGGCTGTTATTGGGCTGAGTAACCCAAAATTGTCGAAACTTATTTATCGTTTGGCCGTGAATGTTATCTATCATTGACTATAATTTTACTAATCCATTGTTATTCGTGAATGGTATATCGCTATTGTAATGATTACCTAGAGGTCAATTATGGCTAATACTGAGATTACTGAGCAAGAACGAGGCCGCTATGAATGGTGGGCCTTTTTATTCATTATTATTCTGTTATTTCCATTGTTATCTATAGCATTAGTTAGTGGCTATGGTTTTACGATCTGGGCGTTACAAGTATTTGTTTTTGGTCCTCCAGGGCATGGCTAGGTTGTAACGTTTCGATGAAATAAGCAACGGAGGGAGAGCAATGGTGACGTTCATAAAAAAATTATGGTTAACCTTTTGGCGTCCAGCAGCAAAGATAAGTCTTGGTGTACTTACCCTTGGTGGGTTTATTTCAGGTGTTATCTTTTGGGGGGGGTTTAATACAGCACTTGAAGTTACTAATACTGAAAAGTTTTGTATTAGTTGTCACTCAATGCGCGATACCGTTTATCCAGAATTACAAGGCACTATTCACTGGGAGAATAATGCAGGTGTAAGGGCAACTTGCCCTGATTGTCATGTGCCACATAATTGGACCGATAAAATTGCGCGTAAAATGCAGGCCAGTAAAGAAGTTTTTGGGGCGATTGTCGGTACCATTGATACGCCTGAAAAATTTGAAGCGAAGCGATTAGAACTCGCCCAACACGAGTGGAAACGTTTTGCAGCTAATAAATCCCTTGAATGTAAAAGTTGCCATAGCTATGACAGTATGAAGTGGGATGAAATGTCCCCTCGAGCACAAGTACAAATGAAACAAGCTGCAGCAAAAGATCAAAGTTGTATCGATTGCCATAAAGGTATAGCTCACCACTTACCTGCAAATATGGACTCTTCTGGTGGTATGGTATCTGAACTCGCGGCTATTGCACAAAATACTGATTATAAACAAGGGAATACCTATTACAGTATGCAGTTTATCCCGATGTATGAAGATCAAGCTAAAACCCAAAATGGTGGTTCGTTAGAGCCAGCATCGAGCGTGAAAGTTGTCGCTGTAAAAGATGACATGCTACAAATTGAAATCAACGGTTGGCGTAAAGAGAAAGGATTTGGGCGCGTTATTAATCAGGATTTTGGGATGAATATTCCGACGGCAGCATTAAGTAAAACGGCGGCTCAAAATAAGGATATTGTAAAAGGAACGACGGAAAAAGAAGATGATGTAACAGGGCTTAAATGGCAACAAGTGACGGCCACTTTATGGGTCGAAAAAGCAAAATTTGTAAGTAATGTTAATGATATCTGGTCGGTTGCACAATCGGCTTATAAAACCAATTGTAGTGTCTGTCATACTCAACCAGCCGAAAATCATTTTGATGCCAATACGTGGCCGGGAATGTTTAATGGCATGTTAGCATTTGTGAATTTTGATACCGACAGTGAAGCTATTGTTTTGAAATATCTACAAAATCATTCGTCAGATTTTGCAAAAGAAAAACATTGATAGTGTATTCCGTTTAAAAGAGGAAAGATCTATGTCTTTGAGTCGGCGCAAATTTTTACAAGGGGTAGCAACAACCAGTGCCGCTTCGGTGATTGGTCCTGGGCTATTATTACAACTAGCACAAGCAAGTGATACTAATACGCCTGTAGCGGATGTTTCGGGTATTTGGAAAGTCTCAGGATCTCATTGGGGCGCATTTCGAGCTCGAATTTATAATGGCCAAGTCGCTGAAATTAAACCGTTAGAATTTGATAAAAACCCTACTGATATGCTCAATGGTATCAAAGGTCTAATATATAGTCCCTCACGAGTGCGTTATCCAATGGTGCGCTTAGATTGGCTCAAGAAAAATAAATATAGTGGCGAAACTCGAGGTAATAATCGTTTTGTGCGGGTGACATGGGATGAAGCATTAGATTTGTTTTATCAAGAGTTACAACGAGTGCAGAAAGACTATGGCCCGTGGGCATTACATGCAGGTCAAACCGGGTGGCGAGAAACAGGACAGTTCCAAAGTTGTACTTCACACATGCAACGTGCAGTGGGTATGCATGGTAACTTTATTAAGAAAGTCGGTGATTATTCTACGGGTGCAGGGCAAACTATTTTACCTTATGTACTCGGCTCGACGGAGGTTTATGCGCAAGCAACCACATGGTCGACAGTGCTTAAAGATTGTAAAACTTTAATATGGTGGTCAAACGATCCGATAAAAAATAGTCAAGTTGGCTGGCAGTGTGAGACTCACGGTTCTTATGAATATTATGCGCAATTAAAGCAAAAAGTGGCCGATGGTGGGATCCGTATGATCTCGGTTGATCCTGTGGTATCAAAATCGCAAAAATATTTTAATTGTGAACATCAATACGTTAATCCTCAAACTGATGTCCCTTTCATGCTTGCCATAGCACATACATTATACAAAGAAGATTTGTACGATAAGCAATTTCTAGAAATGTACACACTTGGTTTTAATGAGTTCTTACCTTATCTATTGGGTACGGGTAAAGATAAAATAGCTAAAACACCTGAATGGGCTGAACCTATTTGTGGTGTTAAAGCAGATGCAATTCGAGAGTTTGCTCGTGGATTGGTAAAAAACCGTACGATGATAATGTTTGGTTGGGCAGTGCAACGTCAGCAGCATGGTGAGCAGCCGTATTGGATGGGCGCGGTGTTAGCATCTATGTTAGGCCAAATAGGCTTACCTGGAGGTGGGGTTTCGTATTCACATTTTTATAGTGGCGTTGGTTTACCTTTTAGTACTGCGGCAGGGCCGGGTGGTTTTCCTCGTAATGTTGATGAAGGTCAGCAGCCTATTTGGAATAACACTGATTTTAAAGGTTACAGTTCGACCATTCCCGTTGCTCGTTGGATTGATGCGATTATAGAGCCAGGTAAGAAAATTCAATATAACGGCAGTGATGTTGTCTTACCTGATATTAAAATGATGGTGTTTAGTGGCTGTAATCCATGGAATCATCACCAGCAACGTAACCGTATGAAAGAGGCATTTAGGAAACTGCAAACGGTGGTTAATATTGATTATACATGGACGCCAACTTGTCGTTTTTCAGATATTGTTTTACCTGCTTGTACTCAGTTTGAACGTAACGATTTAGATCAATATGGTACTTATTCAACCAGTGGTGTGCTGGCAATGCATAAATTGGTCGATCCTCTTTATCAATCAAAAACAGACTTTCAGATATTCACTGAATTAACTGAAAGGTTTGGTAAAAGTAAGCAGTATACCCGCGGTATGACAGAAATACAGTGGATAGAACAACTGTATAATGACTGCCGCAAAGCAAACAAAGATAAGCATCAAATGCCAGAATTTAACCAGTTTTGGCAGCAAGGGTTAGTTGAGTTTCCAACCGATCAAACCTATGTTAGTCATGCGGCTTTCAGAGAAGATCCTGAAATTAATAGCTTAGGTACACCTTCTGGTTTTATTGAAATTTATAGCCGTAAAATTGCGCGGTATAACTATGAACATTGCCAAGGCCATCCAATGTGGTTTGAAAAAGAAGAACGTTCACATGGTGGACCTAAGTCAGACCAATTCCCTTTTTGGTTGCAATCATGCCATCCCAATAAACGCCTGCATTCACAAATGTGTGATTCTGAAGATTTCCGTAATACTTACGCCGTAAAAGGGCATGAACCTGTTTATATCAATCCTGAAGATGCGAAGAAAAAAGGCATTAAAGACGGTGATATTGTAAGAGTGTTTAATGATCGTGGACAGTTGTTAGCTGGAGCCGTAATTTCAAGTCATTATCCTACCGGAGTGATCCGTATTGAAGAGGGGGCATGGTTTGGACCGCTTAATAATGACATTGGTGCTATTGATACTTATGGCGATCCCAATACGTTAACTATTGACATACCAACCTCAGAGCTTGCTCAAGCAACCAGTGCTAATACGGTGGTGGTTAATTTTGAAAAATTCACGAGAAAAGTTCCTCCTGTTACCTCTTTTAGTGGACCTCTGTATGTGAGTTAATTAAATCTGTGATCAACAATAAATAATAAAGAGTGGCAATAGCTGCTCTTTATTTATTTCTTATACTATAAAAAAAGGATTTTAATAAAGTGATAATGAAATGGTTGATAAAGTTGAGTTCCCCGAAGGGGATGATTTTTCAGGTGTAAAAAAACGTAACGTTCCCAAGTTTGAACAAGGAGAGAGCATTTTACAGGCCGCTGGCGGCGAAGCGGGTGTGCAACAGCTTGTTACTGATTTTTATTATTATATTGATAGCTTACCTGAAGCGGCAATGATACGTGCTATGCACAGTGACGATTTGGCTGAAGCTCAGCAGAAATTAACTACATTTTTAATTGGTTGGATGGGTGGGAAAGATAATTATGTTGAGCGATATGGGCGTATGAACCTTGCTAGTGCTCATCATCGTCATTCTATTGGTTTAGCTGAAAAACAAGCATGGCTTATGTGTATGCAAAAAGCGGTTGATGATCAACCATATGATGAGTTATTTAAGCGTTTTATTATGGTGCAATTGTCTTTTCCAGCTGAGATCTGCCGTAATCAAAATTAGGCCTCATAAACCTATTCCAAACCGGAATGGGTTGCTATCCTAGCTTTCACTGTTCGATATACTTAATCACCGTTATTATTCTGCTATTAGTATGTTGATTAATAAAGTGATCGTAAATGGAATTAGGTATAGATGTATTAGTAATTTTATTTGGTGTTGCGCTAGCTGCTGGGTTTATCGATGCAATAGCTGGTGGCGGAGGAATGCTGACAGTGCCGGCACTTTTGTCTGTTGGGATTCCACCGGCTCAAGCATTGGCAACCAATAAACTACAAAGCTCATTTGGTAGTTTTTCAGCATCTTGGTATTTTGTTCGCAATGGGTTAGTTAACCTTAAACAAATGCGATTAGCTATAGGTTGTACATTTGCAGGTTCAGCTGCGGGTGCAGTGTTAGTGCAGTATATTGATGCGAGCATACTGACAAGTCTTATTCCTATATTGTTGGTTTGTATTTCACTGTATTTCTTATTTTCTCCCAATATTGGTACAGGGGGCGGTACTCCTAAATTATCCGAAGCTGCTTTTGCGTTTTCAGTCGGTACGAGTATCGGTTTTTATGATGGTTTCTTTGGCCCTGGAACAGGTTCATTTTTTACTATCTGCTTTGTTGTTATAGCTCAATTGGGATTAGTAGAAGCAACGGCTCGTACTAAAGTTTTAAATTTCACTTCTAATATTGCCGCTTTGATATTATTTATTTTGGCTGGGCTGCCGATCTGGAAAGTAGGTTTAATTATGGCTGCTGGTGGTTTTATTGGCGCCCGATTAGGTGCACACGTTGTTATTAGCAAAGGCCAACGCTTTATTCGACCAATGGTTGTGATTATGTCGATGGGAATGGCAATTAAGTTGCTGTGGCAACAGCACCCGCAATGGTTTCAATTAGTTTTTTAACTCGCGGTGATTTATAGCTATTTTGGCGATAAATTAGATGAATTGGTCGAGTTAGTTCTGCTAATTCTTCAAATTCAAAACAAAACTCAGTATCAATGTTTAAGGTTTTGACTATCGAATTAGGCACTAGGGCGGGTAACATGCCTGCTAGTGCTAATTGTGCAGAAGCGGTGTATGAATCCATTTCCATTATTGGTGTGATCCCTTGCTTTTGCAGTATTGCAGCTTGAGATATATTGGATGGATTTCTTAAATCATTAGCCATAATTGTGGTAGGTAATGTGCGTAGTGGCTGATTAAAAACGACTTTGAAAGGTTCATCCATTAAATGCTCTGCAATAAAGTGAGAATTAGCAGGTAAATGCCCAGCGCAAAAGCCAATTGATGCTTTACCCGATTGAATGTTTTCAACAATGACTGGCGTATGGTGGGTGGTAATGGAAATATATTTATCATATTGAAAATACTGCCCTAATGTATGTGATAAATACCCTGCGACTAAAGTTTCAGAGCAATCAATTGTAATAATACTTTGATCATCGATATTTTGATGTTCAAAAATCAGCCCTCGAATTTCATTAAAACTAGGCCCAACGTTTTTGATTAACGCATGCGCATCGGGGGTCAGTTTTATTAACCTTCCTGCTGGAATAATCAACTTTGTTCCTAACGTTGTTTCTAATTTAGCAATCCGTTTGCTTACTGCTGATTGGCTAATATACAGCCGACTGCCAGTGCGACTCATAGTACCTTCTTCCGCGAGTACTAATAACGTTTCAATACCTTCAAGTAACATTGGTTGGTTCCATTGATGAAAGAGAGGAATCAATAATACGGGATGATAGCGATTGAGGCTAGGTGAGTAAAAGAAGAGTGTGCTATGGAACATATAATGTTTTAAAGATATAAGTTGAGTGTATAGCGGTGATGTCTTTGCTGTTTTGTTTATCAGTAATAATAACAGGGGGTAATGAGTAAAATATTGCCTAACTCTATGTAATATCTCTTATTTGATCGCGTTAACAACTTGCAGAACAAATATGCATTACTATAAATTAATATTTATTTTTCATTGATAAATAAGGATATTACAATGATAAAATCTCCACCATCGTTACTTAATACGATTTATACCTTAGATTTACTAAGCCAACAGCTCAGTGTTTTGAGTCATGCTCACAATACTGAATCGAATTTACACGTTATTACTCAATTGGCCTTGTCAGAACAAGAACAAATAATGTTAATACGCATGAAAGCAGAAGCGATAAAGCAGGCACTGGATCGTGCTTTATCTGCGGTTGAGTTACATGATGAAGTTGCAATTAAGCAAGCATTAGTATTAGCTATGTATGAGTTAACACAACAACCAATGCCATCAACATTAATGAAGTATCAAGTTGATCCTGTATTAGCTGGATAGTCTTAATTAAATAAAAACCGACAATAATGTCGGTTTTTGATGTTGCTATTCGTCGTCAGAGCTGTCTATATTTACTTTCTCTTGTTTTGTAATACTGCCAACTTCAAGTAATGGTGCCGCATCTAGGTGCTCGGCATTCATCATGGTTGAAATCCGTTGTACTGAAGAAAGTAATAGTGATTGTTCCCAATCTTCTAGTTCTTGATATTGAGAAATAAAACTATCTTGTAACGGTAATGGTGCTTTATCAAGTAACGTTACGCCAGCCTCAGTTAAATGAGCATGAACTTTACGTTTATCAAGTACACTTCGCTGACGAACAACTAAGCCTCGTTTTTCTAAACGGTCAAGAATTGTTGTCGCTGTTGCTTGGCTCATATTGGTGTTATTAGATAGCTGACGAATAGTAATTTCACCCGATCCACGAATTGCACGCATTAATACTAACTGTGGACCAGTTAGTCCGGCATTCTTATTCAACTTTCTAGAATGTAGGTCAATTGCTCGAATAATTTGTCGTAGCGCAATCAATACTTCTTCGTGCCTATCCATCTAACTCTCCCAATTAAATCTGTGTGTAGTAACGCTATAAAATCTTTCTAATGTATAAGGTACTTTCATGGTGAGAGTATACAAGAATTATAATGTTTGCATTGCTCTTTATCTGTATCTAGTTAATTTATTTATAGATAAAAGGAATTACATGTCAGTGATTGCACACCAAAGTGTTTCAAAATTGTAAAATTAAGTGTTTTATGGAAATGATAGTTATTCTTATCTTTGTCAGTTGCGTAGAAGATAACGTAACCGACAACGGTGGATAAATATACCGATCAATTAAAGAATGATTTTATTGTACTAATATTGTGCATAATACTCACATTTACATGGCAGTATTTAACTTCAATAAAAAGAGGTTGTTATTCTAAATACTGAATAATAATTGTATTTCTAAGATTTGAGAATATGTTTTTATTCTATATTTAATCATCGAATATAGTTTTACTTTCATGCTGAGTGTGTGAATGGGAGTATTTAATGACATTAGTTAAGAATGCTTTTTTTATTGCCATATTAGTATTTATCAGCTTTTATTTACCAATACAATATGCCTATTCTCAATCACTTGGAGATGATCATCAACATACTTTAGTTAATATAAATAACACTTACTCTCCAGCGGCGGTTATCGAAAAGCCAACGAATATGCTCAATAGTGCTGAGTTATGGGTTGTCGATGCTAATGCAAATAAAGTGCATCTTAAATATTCGTCAACGCTCGTCGAATTATATTTATCAACCGGATTCCGTCAATTTTGGGAGAACCAACAATCAGTTAATGATTTCATCAATCAATTACGTATTATTAAATTAGCTGACGTAAATAAACAGTTAACAGCTAGATATCATTTACTTATTCAATTACAACGACAACAAAATTGGCAACAATATGATGTTATAGCGACCGATACCTTACTAATATATATTAGTTTTATTGAACAATTACAAGGCAAAGGTAAATTATGGTTATTTGGGGAAGTTGCTCCTTCAACATTGCCTCAGCCTAGTCGTGTTACGATTGAAAATATGCTTGATAGTTATGAAAATAATCGTTTTAATCAATTTATTATCAGCTTAAAGCCGCCACTCTCAGAATATAATCAATTAATCACATCAATCAACAAATTAGATTCTAAGCATACATTTCGATGGCCTGTTTTGAGATTTAATGGCAAAGTTGAACCGGGACAAAATATTACCTTTATATCTGATTTACTTACAGTACTTGAACGATTAGGTGATATTACACTTCGTGAGTCGCAACGTTACCAACAACAAAATAAATCGCTTTATACCGGTACGTTAGTACTGGCAATCAAGCGTTTTCAGGCGCGGCATGGATTAAAACAAGATGGTATTATTGGCTCACAAACACAAAAATGGTTAGCATTAAATCCAACCCAACGAGTGCGGCTATTGGCGCTAAATGCGCAGCGATTACGGTTGTGGTCGACAGATCTTCATACGGGTATTGTTGTGAACATTCCTAGTTATTATATGAAGTTATGGCTTAATGGTCGCTGGGTTATGAGCAGCAAAGTGATAGTGGGAAGGCCAACACGTCAAACTCCGATTTTTAACTCTGAAGTGAATTCTGTGGTGTTTAACCCTTATTGGAATGTACCTAATTCAATTATGAAAAAAGATATATTACCAAAGGCTCAACGTAATCGAAGTTATTTAAAGCGCCATAATTATGAAGTTCTTCGTAGTTGGGGGAGTACTGAAAAAATAAATATAAATTCAATTCCTTATAGTCTATTTTCTCCGAAAAAATTCCCTTATCGTTTACGTCAAAAACCGGGTAAAAAAAATGCATTAGGGTTATATAAATTTAATATACCTAACAATCAAGCCATTTACTTACATGATACCTCGTCCCCGGTATTATTTAATAAGCATGATCGTGCATTGAGCTCTGGTTGTGTGCGTGTATTGGAATCAAAATCACTCGCTTTGGCACTATTAGAATACTCAGGGAAAAATGAATCTCAATTTAACACTTTATCTAGAAGTAAAAAAACGCGCACTATTAGACTTAATAAAAGCAAAAAAGTTCCAGTTGAAATTATTTATCAAACCGCTTGGGTGAATGATGAAGGTGCTATAAATTATCGCTTTGATATTTACAATTATGATTAATGCCAACAAATAATGCGCTATTAATTTCTGCTTACAATAATAAATTAGTGTAAGTTAATGATATTTAAAAATAGATATATCAATTTGATATTCTGTGACTTGGATATTTGACTGACTAATTGACTAAAGATAATGTTTTGCAATATTGGTATATGAATTGCTTTAGCAATAGGTAACATTTTCTTTTGGTTGTGTAAGTTATGTCAAATTTAGATATTAGTCGCCGTAAATTTTTAACATTAAGTGGAATCGCAGTGGGAGCATGTATACTTCCTAATATTGCTCAAGCAAGTCCTTTTCAAGCAACAACACCTCGAACAATGTTATTGCGTAATTTGCATACGGGTGAAGAATTAGAAACTAAATATTTCAATGGTAAAACGTATGTTGGCAAGGAAGTTAGACGTTTAGATCATCTTTGCCGTGATTTTCGTCAAAATGAAATTGCTCGTATAGATCGTCGTTTATATGATGCTATTGCACAAATTCAGTCTTATCTTGGTCATGAAGGTTATGCTCAATTATTTTCTGGTTATCGTTCTGCTAAAACTAACAAGATGCTAGCAAAACGCGGGGGAGTTGCGAAAAAAAGCTATCATATGAAGGCACAGGCTATTGATTTTAATCTTGAAGGAGTGCCGTTAGCTAAAATACGCAAGGCTGCATTAGATTTAAACATCGGTGGTGTCGGTTACTACCCAAACAGTCAATTTGTTCATATTGATACAGGTCCGGTTCGTAATTGGAGAGGATAGTTTATTGTTGTGTCATCTGTATTTTTAGGGATATTCGTGGCATGCTTCGCTAAATAGTGTCTCTGTTTAGGAAGTATGAATGAGTCTTCAATATAAAATAGTACCAGTAACGCCGTTTCAACAAAATTGCTCTATTATCTGGTGCGATGAAACACACCAAGGTGCAATTATTGATCCCGGTGGTGACATTGAGCAACTTCAAAAAGAAGTAGCAGCATTAGGTGTTAACGTTACTCAATTATTACTTACCCATGGACATTTAGATCATGTAGGTGGTACTGAGCCGCTTTCTCAAATACTTAATGTGCCCGTTATTGGGCCGCAGCAAGATGATGAATTTTGGTTACAAGGATTACCTCGTCAAAGCGAAATGTTTGGCTTTCCTATGACAGAAGCATTTGCGCCGACTCAATGGCTTAATGATGGTGATGTAGTCACTGTTGGTAATCAAACATTACAAGTATTTCATACACCTGGCCACACGCCTGGTCATGTGATTTTTTACAGCGCGAATGCTAAAGTCGCGTTTGTAGGGGACGTATTATTTAAAGGTGGCATCGGTCGAACTGATTTTCCACAAGGTAATCATCCAACATTGATAAATTCGATTAAGACCAAATTGTGGCCTTTAGGTAATGAGGTAACGTTTATTCCTGGTCATGGCCCTCTCTCTACTTTTGGCCATGAGCGAGTGACTAACCCGTTTGTAGCAGACGAAATGCCACTATATTAAACCAACTGTGTGACTTGACGGTAAGCTGCATAGTATAGATAGACTAAGTTAATAACCACTGGCGATTTTATTGGCAGTGGTTTTTGTGTTTTTTACAACCAAAGAAATATTTAGTTGGCTAGAGCTTGCATGAATTTATTCCAAACGGTACTTTATGTCGATTAAGACTTCTTTTGTTGCTTTTTAATGCTCATGGGTATTTCTCGTTATGATTACAATCGCTTTAGTTGATGATCATGTCATTGTCCGTTCTGGTTTTGCTCAATTATTATCGTTAGAACCAGATATGAAAGTGATCAATCAATTTAGTTCGGCACAAGAAGCGCGTAATGGCTTAGCTAAGCAAGTTGTTGATGTGTGTATTATTGATATTTCAATGCCAAATGAAAGTGGTTTAACATTACTTGAAGATTTAGTCAATAGTGCGAGTTGTATTATGTTAAGCGTGCATGATTCAGCAACGGTGATAAATAAAGCATTAACAACCGGCGCAAAAGGGTATTTAAGTAAACGCTGTAGCCCTGATGAACTTGTTCAAGCCGTACGAAAAGTTGCAAAAGGCGAATCTTATTTAGCATCTGATATCGAAATGCAATTAGAAACCACAGATCCTTACCAACAATCTGTTGCATGTTTAACTAAACGTGAGCGCCAAATCAGTGAAATGTTGGCTGCTGGATTAGATGTTAAAGCGGTTGCTGTTGAATTAGGTTTAAGCCATAAAACTGTTCATGTGCATCGAGCGAATGCAATGGATAAACTTAATGTTAGTAATAATGTTGAGTTAGTTAAATATTTTCCACTAGAAATATTGTAATGCGCCATTATGTACTGACGTCATTAGGCGGATGTTTATTTTTTATTTGTAGCTGGTTTTGTTTGTGGGTTATTGCTTTTTATTTTCTCGTTGATCCAGCTTTGGCCATTCTATTTTTTCCTTTCGCACTGAGATTAGGAATAACACTGCATACCGCTAGTCGCTATTGGATTGTTATTTATGGCACTGAATGGGGGCTGATTTTATTATTGGCAAAAGCGCTTAATGATCTTCCGTGGTGGCCTATTTTAATTGCGAGTATTTTATCATGGCCCGTATTGTGGTTTGCTCGTCGTTATTATTATGGCGATCAATGGCGGCAGTTATTCATTATGGCGGCGGTTATTGTCTCCACTGCGGTGATTAATGTTGTTATGGTGATGGGATTTCGGTCTATCATTCATCTTCCGCTATCGCCAATGGGGATGATCTTTTTAATCAGTGTCACTGGCGGACTAATGTTAGTGCCCACATGTTACTTATTATGGAGTTTTTTATTTAATCGCTCATGGATTCCACTCACTGTCGCTCTTATTTCTAAACCATTAGAATTACGTCACCGTGATTTGTGTTTATATGCCTTACTTTTTATCGCTAATATTTTATTACAAGTAAATTTACCTGATGAACTTAGCCGGTTTGCACCTTTTTGCTTGGCTATTCCTATTATTGTGTTTGCATTTCGGCATGGATGGCAGGGGGCATTACTTGGAACATTACTTAATAGTATTGCTTTAATTGCCGCTCGAAGTGATGTCAGTAATATGGAAATTACGGATTTATTATTATCACTGTCAGCACAAAGTTTAACTGGAATTCTGTTAGGTCTTGGTATTCAAAGGCAACGAGATCTTAATACTAAGTTATCGTCAGAGTTAGGTAGAAATCAAGTTTTATCACGTCAATTAATTAAAACAGAAGAATCGGTTAGGCGTGATGTTGCCAGAGAGTTACATGATGAAATAGGGCAAAATATTACCGCAATTAGAATGCAAGCGAGTATTTTAAAACGGGTTGAAATAGCACCGGTTACTCAGCAATGTGCGTCAACCATTGAGCAATTGTCTCTTAATATTTATGATACAACCAAAGGTTTATTATCACGTTTACGGCCAAAAACATTAGATGATCTCGGTTTAGCGAAAGCTGTAGAGCAGGTTGTGTGTGACTTAAAACTAGAAGATAAAGGGATTGAGGTTGCCATGGCATGGGGGCGTCATCAGCCGCTATTGTGTGATACTACAAGTGTGACCCTGTACCGTATATGCCAAGAAGCATTGAATAATATTGCTAAATATTCACGCGCGACAGAAGTTATTATTGAATTACAAATTGACCAACAAATTAGATTACAAATTGAAGATAACGGGGTTGGATTTAAAGCAGAAGATGCTTTTAAAGGCTTTGGTCTTCGAGGTATTCGTGAACGGGTTGAAATTCTAGGCGGGCAATGTTCGATAGTCAGTCATTACCGTGATAGTACCCAAGAAAAAAGCTTACAAAAACAAGTGACTAATACGGGTACGACATTGGTCATTATCTTGCCTTTAGCATGATAGTAACATTAACTTCTTTATAATCAGGTACCACATGGCCGTATTATCAGACTCAACCGTTGATCAACGCTATAAATATTGGCGATTGCATATCATGATCAGCATGTATATTGGCTATGCTGGGTTTTATTTAACGCGTAAAAATTTTACTTATGCAATGCCAACCATGATTGCTGATTTAGGTTGGGATAAAGCTGATATTGGCATGATGGGCACTCTGTTCTATCTAACTTATGGCTGTTCAAAATTTATATCAGGCATGATATCAGATCGCTCTAATCCACGTTACTTTATGGGAATTGGGCTTATTGCGACGGGTATAATAAATATCTGTTTTGGTTTTTCCAGCTCCATCGTTGCGTTTACGTTATTGTGGATAGCAAATGCATGGTTTCAAGGATGGGGATGGCCTGCTTGTTCTAAGTTATTAACAACTTGGTATTCACGCTCTGAACGTGGTTTGTGGTGGTCGTGCTGGAATACGGCACATAATGTTGGGGGAGCATTGATTCCCTTGCTGGTGGGCTTTTTAACACTACATTATGGTTGGCGTTACGGCTTTTTTATTCCTGGTATTATTGCGATTGTGATAGGTATTGGCCTCTGTTGGCGCTTGCGAAATAAACCTACGGCAATGGGATTACCTAGTGTTGGTTTATGGCGCCATGATTATTTAGAAGTTGCCCAAGAAAATGAAGGGATCGGCCTTACTCAGCGACAAGTCTTATTTAAATATGTTTTAACTAACAAATACTTGTGGTTACTGGCAGTAAGTTATGTACTAGTGTATATCGTTAGAACAGCGATTAATGACTGGGGTAATATTTATTTAACGGAACAGCATCACTATAGTTTGTTGTCTGCAAATGGGGCGTTATCACTTTTTGAGATTGGTGGTTTTTTAGGATCTCTTGTGGGAGGCTGGGGCTCAGATAAATTATTTGGTGGTAACCGCGGCCCGATGATTCTACTCTTTTCTATGGGGATCTTTTTGGCCGTTGCAGCATTGTGGTTAATGCCTGTCACTAATTATATTTTACAAGCGGGCTGTTTTTTTGCGATAGGCTTTTTTGTCTTTGGCCCACAAATGCTAATTGGCATGGCTGCAGCAGAGTGTTCTCATAAAGATTCAGTTGGTGCTGCAACAGGTTTTGTTGGCTTATTTGCTTACATGGGGGCAGCATTAGCAGGGTATCCGTTGGCTATTATTATGAACCATTATCATTGGACTGGCTTTTTTGTTGTCATTTCAATCGCAGCTGCATTAATAGGGTTGCTGTTATTACCTTTTCTTAAAGCTCAGAAGGTTACTTCGGCAATTTAGGTATGAGATTGAGCGGCTGCTTTATAGCGACGTAATAGACCTATAAAGTCGCTTATTGGACGATCAATCGCATCATCAGCAATAAAAAAATCAAATCCAAGTAATTCTCGATTATAACGCATTCGATTAGCTAGCATGGCTTGCAGACCCCGTAATTGTTCACCGTTGCTGGTTATAAATGGATTATCATCAAATAATATATCTTCAAGTTGGTGATGAGGGTGAGAACCATTCTTAAGTGCCATGACTAGTAAAATTCGTTGTTCAAGTAATAGCCGAGATGCAACACGTGGGCAGATAGTACGAATAAAATTATCATAATTTTTCAGACGAACACCAATCCACGGTAGAGGTTGGTGCCATCCATCGGTAGACAGTGTCACATTTCCTATCTGTTGAATATTATGCCATGTTGTTGACCAACCGCCATAATGACTATGAAATTGGCAATGCATAAAGGTCAATGTAAAACTCATGGTCGATGGATTAAAAAAGAGGGTGGTAGTTAATAACACGATGCATCCTAATGATATAGCTATCATCAAGAGACTTATAGTTGAAAATTGTGTATTAAAATAGCTTAATAAAGCAAAAGTTAGGGTAGTGAATATTATCGCTATCCAGAGATAGTGTTTTGTGGTTAGTTTTTCCGTATGAATATGAAGCGTTTCCATTACGGCCTCCTTAACCATTCAAACGATGATAATGATATTAATATCGCTTTCAAGTATATATTATAGATGTATTTGTCTAAAAAAGAATTCCGATGAAAATAATGAATTTGATGCATACTTTTACTAAAAATGCGTACAAATTCGCAATTATTTGATATTCGTTTGTGAGTGATCATATTTATTGACGGATAAATAACCGTTTGCTGGTAATTGTTACATAACCTTGGTATAAAACGCGCTCACTTTTTCTCGATGAAAATAGTGGAGATCGCAAGTAGTGTAACGGAGTAAAAAAAGTAATGAGAATTTCTCACAAACGTAATGTTCAACGTAAACTGCATAAACAGAAACCTCTTTTAAGCAATACAGTCTTTGCAGTTAAAAAGATGCCTGAAGTGGAACTGGTCATTGAAACGCCAATGGTTACTGAAACGATTGTTTCTAAACCTGCTGTAACGTTAACGCCAAAGCAACAACAAGTATTGGATATTGTGGTAAGCCAAGCTGACGGTCTAAATCCAAAGGGTATTGGTTTACAAGCTGGTCAGGAAGAGACAAAGGCTGCTTCTTGGGCTACTGGTGCGTTAAAAAAACTAACAGAAGAAGGGTTAGTTGAGCGCATCCAATTGGCAGGGAATAAAGTGTTATATAAAGCACTTTAAGATATGCCGATCCCGCTTCTCTTTAAGAAGCGGGGATTTCCTCGTTTGATTTTGATTCCCCTCCTTTTTTGTATCCATATCACAGCTATTGTCTATACTATTATTATCTTTAAGACATAAAACCGACGCTTTTTTTTTACTCTGCTATAACTATAAACAAGGAGAGTAATTCTCAAGGAGTACGCAGAATTCGGAGAGATTGATCTTATGACGATGATAAGTGCAAAGGAATTTTCTGGTTGGCTACTTGAACGATTTGCAGATGAAACACAGGGAGTATCCCTTAGTCGCGAAGATATTAATATGCTAACAGGGAGACAAAGTTTTTCTCTCGGTTATATTCACGATATACATTATGAAGTGATGCGGCATGGAATGGCGTTTGTAACAGATACTACAAGAGAAATGTTTTATCTTGTGCCAATATCAGAACGGCCTTGGCGTAAGCAATTAGAGAAGCATTATGAGCATGATCTTTATTGTAATGTATTACCACTGAATAAGTCTGGCTAATATTATTTGTGTCATATAATAGCTAAAAAAAAGAGGATAATTATCCTCTTTTTTATTGGTGTATTTTAGCGGTTTTTATACTATAAAACGGCAGCAATACCTTGGCATAATGGCAACATATTTGATTTTGTCATACCAGCAACACTGATGCGACCAGAGCCAACAATATAGATAGCAAATTCTTCTTTGAGACGATTTACTTGATCTTTATTAAGACCTGAAAATGAGAACATGCCATTTTGACGTTCAATAAAGCTAAAATCAGTATCAACACCACATTGTTTTAGTGTTGCTACAAATAAGACACGCATCTCTTGAATACGATCGCGCATTTCTGTTACTTCCTGCTCCCATTCGGCGCGCAATACCGCGTCATTTAAAATCTGGGTCACAATAGCGGCACCGTGAGCGGGTGGGTTTGAGTAAATAACACGTGCAATAGATTTTACTTGGCTAAAAGAAATAGCGGCTTGTTCTGCATTTTTAGCAACCAAAGTGAAAGCGCCTACACGCTCATTATAAAGACCAAAGTTTTTAGAAAAAGAACTTGCAACAAGTAGTTCAGGCATCTGATCGGCAAAGATACGCAGTCCTTGTGCATCTTCTTCAACACCTTGAGCAAAGCCTTGATAAGCAAAATCAAACATTGGCAGTAACTCTTTTTCTAAACAGAGTTTAGCGATTGTTTGCCATTGTTGATTTGTAGGATCAATACCTGTTGGGTTATGGCAACAGCCATGGAGTAAGACGACATCACCAGCATTAGCTTGATTTAAATCAGCGACCATAGCATCAAAATCTATATCTTTTGTCTGCGCGTTATAGTAACCGTAAGTGTTAGTTTCTAGGCCAGCTGCACCAAAGACACCATGGTGGTTTGCCCATGTTGGATTACTGATCCAAACTGTAACATCACCTAACTGACGTTTAATAAATTCAGCAGCAACACGTAATGCTCCTGTCCCACCGGGGGCCTGTGCTGTCTGTACACGTTTTTCCGCAATCAGCGTTGAATCTGCACCAAAAAGTAATTGCTGCACTGCTAGGCCATATTCAGGAGTACCTGGAATGCTTAAATAAGATTTTGTTGTTTCTTGTGCTAATAGAATGGCTTCTGCTTTTTTAACCGTAGCTAAAACAGGCGTGTTGCCAGCTTCATTTTTATAAATACCCACGCCGAGGTTAATTTTATGTGTTCTAGGATCAGCTTTAAATTCATCTGTTAAACCGAGAATAGGGTCTGCGGGTGCTGCTGTAATCTTTTCAAACATATCGATCATCCATGGGTAGTTAAAGAGTTATGCCCCTATTTATACCCTTAGTGATAGAAGTTTGACAAGAGGGTGTAACAAATTTATGAATTTATAATTATGTTTTGTTATTGCATGTCTATGATCATTATCTCCATAGCTATCGATTGTTTGTATGGGGTGAAACAATCGCTCTTTAAGCAATGGTTACTTGATTTCGGCCATTATGTTTAGAATGATAGAGAGCTTGATCTGCTAATTTATAGGCATCATTAAAATGTATATTAGTTGCACTAAGTCCACCAATAGAAACGGTAATATTAATATCTAATATTGGACATAAAGAGATCGCATCACATATCTTCTGGGCTTTTATTCTTAATTGCTCTTTATTCATATCAGAAAAGGATAATATAAATTCCTCACCGCCCCAACGAATGGCGACATCTTGTTTACGAATACAATTATTAATACGCTTAGTGACAGCACGAATAACGTCATCGCCAACCTCATGACCATAAGTATCATTTACATTTTTAAAGTGATCTATATCGATAATCAGTAAATTAAAATTTTGTTGATTAATTAATTTAATTTCATAGTAGTCACGACGATAAAATCGTGTCATTTGGTCATGCCGTAAAATGAAATTTTTATTTGCAATCAATTGTGTTAATGAATGGTATAAAAATAGTAATAAAATGGATGGTAAAAGGGTTACTTTTAAAAGTGTGTAAAAATTAATGCCTAAATTGATAGGATCAACTGTTGAGCATGGTAATAATTCGCTTGTATGATAAATATTATTATTATCCATACTTATAATTGTCATTTTGTTTTTATTAAACTTAGCTAATATGTTCTCAAATGCTGCATTATTAATATCTATTGCCAATAAAGAATCTAATTGTTTATTATTATAGATAGGATAATAAATAGTACGGATAGTTTGATCGGTTCCTGGTTCTTTATATATATCGGTTAATTTTATATTACAACCATAAAATGAGCGATAAGTGTCCATCAAGTCTTCATTTTTAACAATAGTATTAATCGCTATTTTATCATAACCTTTTAAATAAGCAGGTCTAAGAGGATCAAAATGCGAATAGTCTGATGCTGTTTCAAAAACAGCAACTGTCCATATATTATTATCAGTAAGTTGGTTGATGTTTGAGCGTAATTTTTTAATTCCAGTCGATAATATTTTGGCATTTGTAGGTGTGTTTACGACAACTGATACTCCATTAAACAGGTATTTTCCTGTGTTTAAGGCGACAGTATCAGTATTATTATAAAATGAACCGAAACGACGGGCGACCGAGTACACATTATTTAATGTAGTAATGTACTGAGTTTGTAATTTTTCGATATTGTATATATTATAAATAAAATATGAACTAGAACAAATTATGAAAAATAAAGTAAAGAGCTTTAAGTGGCTGAACGTTTTTTTTAAAAAACTATTTACAGTTATCGTCATTACTATCCATAGATATTAGAATATGACATTGCATTCTATATATTCCTTTTACAGATTAAAGTGAAACATATATATTGTAACCATAAATTATTTTTATCAATGCTATTAAATTCTCTGGAGGTATTTTTTTAGCTAGCTTATTGACCTATATCGCTAAAATTTTATCTATTCAGGCAATAGTGTATTGATTTCTTCCATTGTTTTTTGAGTAATAGAGCGCTTTATCCGCTGCTTTATAAGCATCGTTAAAGTGTATATTTGTATCTGATACGCCACCAATTGATACCGTGATATCAATATCCAATATTGAATCAGAGGCAACTGCTTGGCATATTTTTTTAGCTTTAAAATATAATTGTTGATGGTTCATCTCAGGAAACGAAATGATAAATTCTTCGCCACCCCATCGAATTGGAATATCTTTTTTACGGATACAACTATTAATACGTATTGCAATATGACGTATTACATCATCACCAACTTCATGGCCATAGGTATCATTGATTTTTTTGAAGTTATCAATATCTATAATTAATATATTAAAGTTTCGTTGTTTTAATAGTTTTTTCTCATAATAATCGCGACGATAAAAATTAGTCATATGATCACGTTGGATAGCATGTCTTTTTTTAATTAGGTAGGATTGAAAATAATTAGATAGAAAACTTAATATTAAAGCAGGGAAAAAAACCATTTTAAAAATAGAAAATAAATTAATACCAATATTAATAGGATTTAATTGTGAGCAAGGTAATAATTCTTTTATTTTATAAATGTTACCCTTTTTATTAGAATTTAGTACAGTTAAATAACTTGTATTATAACGTTGTAAGCATTTAGAAAGAATATTGTTTTTTATATCTATTGCGACTAAAGCATCAAGATGTTTATTATTATAAATAGGGTAGTAAAGGGTTCTTATTTTAATATTTGAACCTGTTTCAACATAACTTTCTGTTAGTTTGATATTACATCCGTAAAACGATTGATAAGTATTAGCGAGACCTTCCCGTTGAACAATACGGTGCATTACTGAATTTTCGCCATATTTATCAAATTGAGTTAAGTACTCTGGTCTAATTGGATCAAAATGAGCGTAATCTGCAGGATTTTCAAATACGGCAATAGTCCATATATTATTATTGGTAAGTCTATTTAATTGTGAGCGTAATTTTTCTATACCACTGGAGAGAGTCTTGACTTTAGTTGCAGTATTTACAATTAATGAAACATTATTTTTGATATAATGATTTTCAGGTTTATATACCTCTGGAGTATTATTGTAATAGGAACCAAAACGACGGGTATATGAATATACATCTTGAATTCGAGCAATATAACGGAGCTTAAATTTTTCAAGATGATAAATATTGTAAATAAGAAAGAAACTAGAGAATACGAAAAAAAGTAAGGCAAAAGTTTTCAATACGAGAACAGGACGCTTTTTAGTATCCTTATTATTTTTTTTCATGGGAGAGACTTCGTTACATGTATTCTTTATGTGAATGATCCCTGTAAATTTAATCTATTTGTGGAATGAATACAATCTTTATAAATTATAATTAAGAATTAAGCGTAAATGTCACATATTTGATCTTATGTTTGTATTGATTGTAAACAAAAAAACCATCCGAAGATGGTTTTTTTACGACTAATTACACGGAGTATTTAGAAGTTTGCAGAACGTGGTGTGCGAGGGAATGGAATAACATCACGGATGTTACTCATGCCCGTTACGTAAGAGACTAGACGTTCAAAACCTAGACCAAAGCCTGAGTGTGGTACTGAACCGTAACGACGTAAGTCGCGGTACCAGCCCATGCTTTCAGGATTTAGGCCCATTTCAATCATACGTGCATCAAGTTGTTCTAAACGCTCTTCACGTTGTGAACCACCGATAATCTCACCAATACCAGGTGCAAGTACATCCATTGCTGCAACAGTTTTGCCATCTTCGTTCATACGCATGTAGAACGCTTTGATGTCTTTTGGATAGTTCTTCACAATTACTGGTGCTTTGAAGTGTTGCTCAGCAAGGAAACGCTCGTGCTCAGAAGACATATCAATGCCCCACTCAACATCGTTCTCAAACTGACGACCAGAATCTTGAAGAATCTTGATTGCATCAGTGTAGTCTACTTGTGCAAAATCAGATGTTACAAATTGCTCTAGACGAGTGATAACGTCTTTATCAATGCGAGAAGCAAAGAATTCAAGATCGTCACGGCGCTCTTCAAGTACAGCTTTAAATACATATTTCAGCATATCTTCAGCTAGTTTTGCTACATCGTTTAGATCAGCAAAAGCAACTTCAGGCTCAACCATCCAGAATTCAGCTAGGTGACGACTGGTGTTTGAGTTTTCAGCACGGAAAGTTGGACCAAATGTGTATACTTTACTTAGGGCACAAGCATAAGTTTCAGCATTTAATTGACCAGATACTGTTAGGAATGTTTCTTTGCCAAAGAAATCTTTGTCAAAATCCACTTCGCCTTTGTCTGTCATTGGCAAGTTTGCCATATCTAGCGTAGACACACGGAACATCTCACCAGCACCTTCACAATCAGACGCTGTGATAAGTGGTGCTGACATCCAGATGAAGCCTTGCTCGTGGTAGAAACGGTGAATCGCTTGAGATAGACAGTTACGGACACGTGCAACCGCGCCAATTACGTTAGTACGTGGGCGTAGGTGTGCAACTTCACGTAAATACTCAATAGAGTGACGTGTTTTAGCCATTGGGTATGTTTCTGCATCTTCTACCCAGCCAACAACTTTAACGGCTGTTGCTGCTAATTCGAAATCTTGACCTTTAGCAGGAGAGGCAACAATTGTACCTGTGACTTCAACAGAGCAACCAGTTGTTAATTTAAGAACTTCTTCCTGGTAATTATTTAACTCATTAGAGACCACGGCCTGAATCGGGTCGAAACAAGAGCCGTCATAAATGGCAAGGAAAGAAATTCCAGCTTTGGAATCACGACGTGAGCGAACCCAACCGCGAACAGTGACTTCACTGTCTACAGCAAGTTTACCGCTTAATACGTCTGTTACAGGCGCGTAAGTCATGTTTAAGTTATTCTCCGTTTAGGCACTTCACTTTGGAATTAAAGTATTACGTGCTTAAAGATATCGTTGTATAAGTAATATTACCTTTCTTACGTCAAGCATCAAGCATTGATCTCATTAGATTGATAAATTGATGAAGGAAAGTGGGAATTTATACAGAAGGTTGGTCAAGAAATGATCGTTTTGGCAATGATAAGCAAAACCTCTCTTATCATTGCATTGTTATTTGTTGATATTATGGCATGGGATGAAAATGCTGAGGGTTAAGCAATCGCTAAATATTTATGGGTTTGAATTGATAAACGCCAATTACGCGCGATGCATGTTGAAATGCATAGTTCTGTTGCTCGTGGTTTTTGACTGATAGGTTGCAGTGCTATTGTAACATCAGTACGCAGTGTTACTGGGGCTAGCAAAGCGTCTAATTGTTCAATGTCTTTGTGAGTGCCAACGGGATGTTTGATTTCATTTGCACGTGCTAGCGCTGACGATAATACAGGTAGTTTTGCTTTCATATTGATTTTAGGAGACACCGTTACCCACGTTTGATCACTGGTTAAAATCTCTGAAGTACCACTGGTTTCAATTTGGCAATTAAAGCCGGATTTTTCTAGCGCTGTTGTCAGTGGACGTAGATCATAAATACACGGTTCGCCACCGGTGATCACCACATGTTTGGCGGTGTAGCCTTGCTCAACTAATAGATCAACGATGCCATTTGCGTCAAGTTTGGTCCAAAGTGGAGAGTCTTCGGTTTTAATCATAATACGTTCAACATTGACTAAATCTTCAGCTTCAGCAGTCCATGTTTGTTTAGTGTCACACCATGAGCAACCTACAGGGCAAACTTGTAAACGAACAAAAATAGCAGGAACACCAGTGAATACACCTTCACCTTGAATAGTTTCGAAGACTTCATTAATTTTGTACACGCGTAACCTCATACTTCTCTATCGTTACTTTTGGATATCGTAATCTAGCTGCCACCTGTGAATGACGTTTAGCAAAAGCACGGAGGAGATTAAATTTACTAATTGAATTTATACTCGGCGAAATGCCGATTTATCATTATGTCAGAAGCGAAAGCGGAAGTCTTTATGGATTCCTCGTGACGGCTGTCACGTCCTGAGTACAAGAGACTTCACAATTACTTCGCAAAGTAAAAAAATTGAAAATAGAATGATATTTATCGCTGTTTTTCCTCTAGGAGTATCGACATGTATGTCGCTCAGCCAGGTCATATTGATCATATAAAAAGAAATAATGCCGGGAGCGTATATAAACTTATTGATCTGTACGGACCTATTTCGCGGATTGAATTATCTAAACGTAGCCAATTAGCACCAGCAAGTATTACCAAGATCACTCGAGAATTAATTGAAGCACATTTAATAAAAGAAACACAATATCAAGAATCTACAAGTCGTGGACGGCCAGCGATAGGACTTGTTCCTGCAAATGAAGGTTGGCAATTTTTGTCGATTAGATTGGGGCGAGGTTATTTGACGATTGCCTTACACTCATTGAGTGGTGATATTTTAGTGGAAGAGCGCCAAAATATTAATCAAGTTGAGCAAGATGATGTGGTTACAAAGTTGTTACTCGAAATTAATACATTTTTTGCCAATCATGTAAGTGCACTTGATCGTATTTCAGCCATTGCAATTTCGCTTCCTGGATTAGTGAATGCAGCTGATGGTATTGTTTTACAAATGCCGCATTATACTATTAAGGATCTACCATTAAGCGATATTATTCATCAAGCAACAGGATTACCTGTATTTGTTGGTAATGATACTCGTTCATGGGCATTAGCCGAAAAGCTATTTGGGAATTCGCGTGGCATTTCAAATTCGATTTTAGTGTCTGTGCACAATGGAGTCGGGGCTGGCATTATTTTAGATGATACGGTGCTGCAAGGTCGTACTGGTAATATAGGTGAGTTGGGACATATTCAAGTTAAACCTTATGGCAAACGTTGTTTTTGCGGTAATCATGGTTGCTTAGAGACGGTAGCAAGTTTGAGTGCCGTTTTAGAGCAAACTCTTACCCGTTTACAAGAAGGGCATTCATCAATACTCACAGCTTCAACTTTGACCATTGAGGCGCTTTGTGATGCCGCGGTAGCTGGTGATTCCCTTGCTCGTCAAATTATTATTGATCTTGGGCATCATCTTGGCCAGGCAATAGCGATTATGGTGAATTTATTTAATCCTCAACGTATTTTAATTGGTGGAGAATTAAATCGCGCAAAATCTGTGTTATATCCTGCAATTATGGAGTGTGTTATTTCTCAAACATTGCCTATTTATAATCGCGATCTAGAACTTCAAGAAAGCCGCTTTTATACTCAAGCTACGATGCCTGGTGCGGCATTAGTAAAGCAAGCTCTTTATGACGGACATTTATTGATGAAATTAATTGATGGCTAAAATTGCTCTTTAATTTCCATATAACTCTCTCGAATATGTTCAATAAGTGCTTGAATGCGTTTGGCAGGTTTTCGAGTATAGGGATAGACTGCATAAATTCCGACGACTTTTCCCGCATGTGAGGCTAAGACTTCAACTAATTGGCCTTGCTGTAATTCGTTATACACTAAGCAGGTAGGTAAGTAAGCAATACCATTACCAGCTAATGTCACTTTTTTTAAAGCTGCAGCGTTATCTGATGAAAAATTACCACTGACTTTATG
This sequence comes from Photobacterium sp. S4TG1, assembly GCF_036040035.1. Taxonomy (NCBI): domain Bacteria; kingdom Pseudomonadati; phylum Pseudomonadota; class Gammaproteobacteria; order Vibrionales; family Vibrionaceae; genus Photobacterium; species Photobacterium sp. S4TG1. The sequence goes on along the minus strand of NZ_JAYXUH010000001.1, from coordinate 181,931 downwards.
AGTGTAGATTTTATTTTGGCGAATAAATTGCCAGTCAAAAGGACCTGAACTCTGTGGGTTATAGCCTAAACAATTATGACTATTGAGTGCCTTGGGTGTTTCTGGTGTACCGTGTTGCTCAAAGTAAGCTGGTGAAGCGCAGATTACCCAACGTGAATTGAAAATATGGCGTGCAATAAGGCTAGAATCTTCCAAATAACCCGTACGGATCACCAGATCATAATTATCAGCGACAAGATCAACAAAGTGGTTGTTTAGCGACATATCAACCGTTAGACCAGGGTGTTTTTGGCAAAAGGTAGAGACAGCATTAGCTAGTACTAGTTCTCCTGAAATAGTAGGGACTGACATGCGAATTTTGCCTGACAGTGCTTCACTATAACCGGTTACTGAGTCAAAGGCTGTTTGTGCAATATTGCTGATACTCTTGGCGCGATGATAGAGCACTTCGCCTGGCTCTGTCAGTGTTAGCTTACGGGTCGTACGATAAATAAGTTGTAGCCCTAAGCTGGTTTCAAGTTTACTGATGCGTTTACTAACGACAGATTTAGTGATGTTATTTAATTCAGCAACTTTACTGAATGAGCCATACTCAATGACTTGAGTAAAAAGAACGAGATCATCAATAGCAGGCATGTCAATATTCCAATAGTCTGTTAATAGCTGAATTATACGCGAAAAAAAACGCAGTCCGATAACTGCGTTTTTTCATATTCCCGTTTAAGTGCTTAACCACTAGCATCCTGCTAGTTTGTTTATCACTATTGGTGATAAGTAAAATTACATATCATCAATAATGATGTAGGTGGCAAAGACGGGCCCATGCACACCAACAACTTTGATCAGCTCGATATCTGCAGTCGAACTCGGACCTGAAATAAAATTCACACATGATGGAATACGTTCACCATTCTGTGCTTTTTGATGTAAAAGTTCTGTCGCTTGAGTTAAACGAGGAACGATATTACTTTTAGGCACAATGAAAACAGAGGCTTCAGGGAGCAAACTAACGGCTCGACCTTGTGCTGCTTGACTATAAAGTACCATAGTACCTGATTCAGCTAATGCCTGTTCTGCGAATACTACGCCGACTTTAGCTCGCTCTGCAACTGCAATATTTGCATCATAACCAGCACTATGATCCCAGATGTAGACACCATGTTGCTTTTCAGCTAAATCTTTCGGATTTACTATATCTAATAGACGATTATCCGCTGTAAAGATGGTTTCTCCGATAGGATTAAGGCCTTCGCCATCATCAGTGCAATAGTGGAAACATACATTACGTAATGTTTCTGTCAGCTTATCTTTTGTTGTAACCACTGCCTGAGAGGCTAATGTTGTTTCAGTGTAATCCACTAAAATAGCTTTTAATTCATCTTGGCTTTTACCGGCAAAGACGTCTTTGTGACAGTTATACTTAAGGTTTGGACGTACTATCGGTGTTGTAATACGCTCACGACCAAGTTGTTTGGCGATATTATCAAGGAAGCTATCGCGGTTAAAAATACGTTGCTCTGACATGCGGAAGCTCCTTATTTGTCATCTCTGTTTTTAAACCAGCTACGGAATGATTGACCTGTTGGTGTTGGTAAATCACGCGTTTGTGTCCATGCGTTAAGTAAGCCAACTTTAAAGGGTAGCTTGCCATCTTTAATCAGTTTTCCAGCCATAATTGCGCCGATTTTAACTGTTTTGTCCCAGATAAAAGGGTGTGCATTCACAAAATTAAAGCCAGTAATTGCGGCACGTTCTGATGAAGCGGTGATTTTCTCTTCACCCATGATCTGACGGTGTTTGAGTAATAAATCAGATAATGGAATTTTTACTGGGCACACATCATGACAAGCACGACATAAACTACAGGCATTAGGTAGGTCTTTAAAATCTTCATAGCCACCAAGTAGTGGTGATAATACTGCACCAATTGGACCTGAATAGATTGAGCCGTAAGATTGGCCACCAATATGACGGTAAGCAGGGCAAGTGTTAACACACGCAGCACAACGGATACAGCGTAGAATTGGGCGGAATTCTGAGCCTAGAATTTTTGAACGACCATTATCGACAATAACAAGGTGGAATTCTTCTGGACCATCACAGTTATCACCTTCACGTGGACCCGTTAATGCGGTTACGTAACCTGTTAACGGTAGACCAACAGCACTGCGACATAATAGGCTAGCAACAATATCAAACTCTTCAAAGGTTGGAACAATACGCTCCATCCCCATGACAGCGATATGTGTTTTTGGCAAGCTGGTGGCTAGACGTGCGTTACCTTCGTTTGTTACTAAAGTAACGGTACCTGATTCTGCAATCGCAAAGTTGCACCCAGTAATACCGATTTCGGCTTCAAGGAAATCATGACGAATATGCTCACGGACAAAGCGGGTCATGGCTTCAGGATCTGAGGTGCCGTCATAACCGAGCTTTTCTTTGAACACTTCGCGAATTTGGGTGCGGTTTTTATGTAATGCAGGTACGACAATGTGTGAGGGTGCATCACAATCATCAACTTGTAGAATATATTCACCTAAATCGGTTTCGATGATTTCGCAGTTATTACGTTGAATCATCTGGTTCATACCGATTTCTTCAGTCACCATTGATTTAGATTTTACGATTTTCTTGGCGTTCTTTTTCTTTACAATCGTTTCGATGTAGTTGGTTGCATCTTCAGCTGTTGCAGCAAAGAAAACATGGCCACCATTTTTTTCTACATTTTCACTAAGCTGTTGTAAGTAGTAATCAAGGTTTTCCAGTACATGGTTACGAATATCCATGCCCATTTCACGCCACTCTTCCCAGTTGCCGAGTTTTTCAGCTGCAACGGCACGGCTTTTAAACATACGTTCTTGTGCGTTGGCAACAGCGGCACGCATAGATTCGTCTTTCATTTTTAGATGAATACGATCTTTAAATTTAACGTTGCTAGTTTTCATTGACATAATAATGACCTCTTAACGACTCATCAGCACATCAACAATGTGCATTACTTTAATAGGTTGACCTTCACGGCTAATACGACCACCAATATTTAATAAACAACTAATATCGGCACCGATTAAGAAGTCAGGTTTAACTGCGCTAATGTGCTGTACTTTTTCAGTCACCATTTCACCTGAGATTTCAGACATCTTGACGGAGAAAGTACCACCGAAACCACAACAAGTTTCTTGGTTATCGATAGGTAACAGCTCAAGGCCTTCAACATTATTAAGTAAAATTAGTGGCTCTTCGCGTACGCCTAATTTACGAATAAGGCTACAAGACGGGTGGTAAACCCCTTTACCTTTAAGACGTGCACCGACGTTTTCTACCCCTAATTGACGAACAACAAATTGAGTTAATTCAAATAAGCGGTCAGCCACTTTTTGTGCGCGGGCAGCCCACTCAGGTTCATCTTCTAAATAATGAGGGTATTTCTTCACAGAAGCAGCACACGAGCCTGCAGGTGTCACAATCGGATAATCGTTGATTTCAAAAGCTTCGATCATGCTTTTCATTGCAGGTTTGCTTTTTTCAATATAACCGCTGTTTAATGCGGGTTGACCACAACACCCTTGGCGTTCAGGAAAAATCACTTCACACTCTAATTGCTCAAGCAGTTGTACCGTCTTTTTAGCAACTTCTGCTTTTACGGTATCGCCAAGACAAGTGACAAAAAAGTTTACCTTCATTTTATTGCTCCAATGGCGTAAAGGCGCCTGAAATGTTGACGTTAAACTAGCGGTTGGCATCTTCACACAGTATGCCAACCTATTTTTATTCAGTGGTTAAAGGAATGTACTTACTATCGCGACAATTACGCCATATAAAATCATAGGTACAACTGTTCGCTTAATGATGTAGCCTTCTTTATTGGCAATACCAAGTATGGCTGATACTGCAATAATGTTATTTATACACACCATATTACCCATCGCACCACCGACCGACTGCAAGGCTAAAATGATCGTTTCTGGTAAGCCGACAGTATGAGCAATACTTTGTTGGATCGCGCCAAAAGTTAGATTAGAAACCGTTGCCGAGCCAGAGAAAAATGCGCCTAATGCTCCTAAATAAGCGGCACAATATTGCCAATTCTTCCCTAGTAGATGTGCAAATGCATTACCTGTTGTCATGATGGGGGAATTATCACCACCAATCATCATGAATTTCACCATAATTAAGGCACCAACAAGAGCGATAAAAGGTGTTTTGATTCGTGATGCGGTGTCGCTAAATACTGTTGTTACTTGATGTCTGTTCATCTTTAAAAAAGGAATCGACACAAAAACAACCAAGAAAAAAGGGATTAATGCAGGCACATATAACGTTTTGTATGCCCATGCTGTGTCTGTGCCTAAAATCTGACTAATATGAATAATCAATGCTTGGCTAATATGTAAGTCTGCAAAGCCTAAGTGGAAATTCCACATCGGAGTTGCGTCATTTAACATGCCTTTTAATCCTAATTGTTTAATTCGAGTGACAATTAAAATAACGATCAGTAACAGGGTGGGAGCCATAGCTTTAAACACGCGCCCAAATGGCAAAGTAACCGTTGTTTTTTCTGTATCTATTGGTGCTTTCTTTTCTAGGCCGATGTTGTAGCGTGCAAACAGTATTGATAATGTTAAACCAATAGCACCACCAATAAGTGCTGGGAACTCATAGTTCCATTGTGCAAGCCATACATAAGGGATCGTACATGACCAAATACTCAGTTGAATAAAAATAATATTGCGACGAATTTGTTGCCAACTAACAATAAAGGTTAAGGCAATAACAGGAATAACAATTGCTGCCGCTGTATGCATGATGGCAGATAAGCTACCTACATGAAGTAGTTCTGCATCAGACAGTCCTAAGTTTCCTAATCCAAACCATGTTGGAGTTCCCACAGCACCAAAAGAAACGGGAACTGAGTTCATGACTAACGCTAACATGGCAACTCGAAGTGGGTTAAATCCCAGTCCAACAAGAATCGGAGCCGCAATAGCTGCGGGGGTGCCAAAACCTGATGCGCCTTCAATCATAAAAGCAAATGCCCAACCAATGATCATCAACTGACCGACTTGGTTTTTGCTAATCCCTTCTAACCATTGTTTAATAACATCTTCACAGCCTGAAATTGAGAGGGTTCGATTTAATAAAATCGCACCAGCAATAATAGAGATAGGTGTAAGCGCTGATAAAGATCCTGAAATAATATTCGCAGCTAATAAACGTCCACTAGTGCCAAAATAAATTAATTGTAAAATACCAATAAGTAATGCTGTTAAAGGTAATGCAACATGTGAAGGTAGCGCATTTTTTTTTGTCATCATCCAAATTAATAATAAAATTGGAATGACAGATATTGCTAGATTAAGCATGTTTTTTTTCCCTGGCTGAGTCGTCTTATTCCGTATTCAAACAGACGAATTTTATTTTTAATTATTATTACTATGTGAATAGTATTTTTTGTACTGATTACCTCAGTGGGGAGATTATTGTAGGCATGAAAAAGAAACTTTCTATCTATTTTTTTTCTGTATTTATCATACTAATTAATTAAATGTGATGTGAATATAAATTCGATTAGTAATTAAAATTTAAATACTATTAAAAAATCAAGCTGTTATGAAAGTCATGCTACCAAGTAAGTTGTGTGATTAGAACATTATTGGAAACAATATGTTTGCATACATAAGCTAATATTTTAAGTGATTATTTTAATTAATAAAATCATTGCTCATCGGTAAGGATAATGATTATCACTACGGTGCTTATTTAACTAAAAAACAAGGCTCTTATGCGGGTAATAATGCAATTAATGTGCTTGAATGAAATATAATAAATACTTTTTGGTAATTATTAAATATATTAATTGAATTAAATAATAACATATTAATATTATTTTAAAGGATAATGTCTTTTACTATTAAACATAATAAATATTCAGTCATAAATACATGTATGGCTGATGTGTGATTTTTAAGAATAAGTGCTTATTCAGCGTTGGGGGAAGTTGTAATCACGGTATGCAAGAAAGATAGTGCAGCACTACAATCGTTACGACTCATGAACCATTGCTTTTGATTCACTTCTAATGGCAGAATTTCGAGCCACCGTTGGCACACCCAAGTAATGTCATCAAACTTAGGTTCAGGATAATAACTTGCATGATCTGGATGTTGTTGAAACAGTTTTTTTAAGTGATCTGAAATATTTTGATCAATAAAAGCAATATTTTTACTGTGCCAGTTAGGCACTGGTGAAGTATCCCCTATATAAAGGTGATCATGCTCTTGCCAGTGATTATTGATCAAAAACATTTCGGTGCCTTGGATTGTGATACTCATGAATCCATTGGGCAGTGGATCAAAGTCAGTAATAATAACACGAGTGCCAAAATGACAAAGATTGTCATCAATTTGCATACAGAGCCCGAAACCATGATTATTAGCGGTAGCCAGTTTAACTAAGCGCATATAACGTTGTTCGTAAATCTGTAATTTACAAATACCATTAGGCAGTAAATAAATATCAACAGGGAAAAGTGGTAATTGCATAATAATAACCCTAAATCAGACATATTGATGATAAGTAAATAGTCGCTCGAGATATGGTTATTATTATGTTGGTCGGGCACCTTTAATCAGTATAAGCAGACAAGAATAGAACAATGTCTGCTTTATGATACTAGGGTAAAATAAAAGGCTGTTTAGCCACATAGCATTATGTATTTAGTACTTGATATATTGCCTGAGTCAAACATGACAGCTGTGCTGATGTAATAATATAAGGGGGCATAATATAGATAAGTCGACCAAAAGGACGAATCCACACGCCAGCGTTTACAAAGGCTTGTTGTATTTCAGCCATATCGACAGGTTGATGTAATTCAACTACACCAATAGCCCCTAACCAGCGTACTTGCTTTACTTTATCAAGTGTCGCAATAGGGGGAAGTTCATTTGCAAGCTGTTTTTCTATTGATATAACTTGTTGTTGCCATTGATTTTGTTCTAGTATTTCAAGGCTAGCGGTAGCTACGGCGCAGGCGAGGGGATTACCCATAAATGTTGGGCCATGCATAAAACATTTGGCGTCGCCACTGCATATTGTATCTGCAATTTTTTTATGGGTGATCGTTGCCGATAATGTCATATACCCGCCAGTGAGTGCCTTGCCCACACACATAATATCTGGACTAATATTGGCATGCTCACAAGCAAACAGCTTTCCTGTGCGACCAAAACCAACTGCAATTTCATCCGCAATTAATAACACGCCATAATCATCACATAATTCACGTACTCGACGTAAATAAGTCGAATGATATAAACGCATTCCTCCAGCACCTTGCACTATCGGCTCTAAAATTACGGCAGCAATATGTTGGTGGTGCTGTGCTAATTTATTGGAAAAATCGGTAATGTCATCTTCATTCCATTCATCCCAGAAGCCACACTGAGGTGAATCTGCAAAAATATGTTCAGGAACAAAGCCTTTATAAAGACTGTGCATTGAGTTATCTGGATCTGTGACTGACATAGCTGCAAAAGTATCGCCATGATAACCATGTCTAAGAGTTAAAAATTTAGATCTAGATTCACTTTTAGCATGCCAATATTGCAATGCCATTTTAAGGGCAACTTCAACTGCGACTGAACCAGAATCGGCTAAAAAAACGGTATCTAAGCCTTGTGGTGTCATTGATATTAATTTTTTACAGAGATCAATTGCAGGTTGGTGAGTGATGCCGCCAAACATAACATGTGACATTTTATCTAGTTGGTCTTTAGCCGCCGCTGTTAGGTGTGGGTGGCTGTAGCCGTGAATGGCTGACCACCACGAAGCCATACCATCAATTAATTGAGTGCCATTTTCAAGAGTAAGATACACTCCATCTGTATGTGTTACAGGGTAACAAGGGAGCGGGTTGATGGTTGATGTGTAAGGATGCCAAATATGACGGTGATCGAATTCAATATCGATTGCGAGTTCTTTATGCACACTAGTAAACCTAAATTATCATTCAAGGTTGACAGTCTACGTACTATTAGTAGACTAGCCAACAACTAAAAGGTGAGTAAATCTCTATTTGGTTAAATTTTACACGGGTGATATCAGCATAAAAGCGGCTCTACATCGTTTTTATACTTATCAACAGTAAAGTGTTTTTGAATAATAAAAATATAAAAGAGGGATGTATTGTGGACGTTCGTAGCAATTGGACTGTTGAGGAAGTACAAGCTTTATTTCAGAAACCGTTTATGGATTTAGTTTTTGAAGCGCAACAGGTTCATCGTCAATTTCATCAGCCTAATCAAGTGCAAGTCAGCACATTACTTTCTATTAAAACGGGTGCTTGCCCTGAAGACTGTAAATATTGCCCCCAAAGCGCACACTATCGTACTGATATAGAAAAAGAGCGTTTATTAGAAGTTGATCGTGTATTGGATGCTGCGCTGAAAGCCAAACAATCAGGAGCAACACGTTTTTGTATGGGAGCTGCATGGAAAAACCCTAAAGATCGCGATATGCCATATTTACTTGATATGGTGCAAGGCGTTAAAAAACTGGGGCTAGAAACATGCATGACATTAGGTATGATCACGACCGATCAGGCTCAGACATTAGCGGCGGCAGGGTTGGATTATTACAACCATAATCTTGATACGTCTCCTGAGTATTACGGCAATATTATTACCACACGAACTTATCAAGATAGATTAGATACCTTGGCACATGTGCGTGATGCGGGAATGAAAATCTGTTCTGGTGGCATTATCGGAATGGGAGAAAGCGCGCGAGATCGTGTAGGACTGTTGGTGGAATTAGCTAACTTGCCAGTTCATCCTGAAAGTGTGCCGATTAATATGCTAGTTAAAGTGAAAGGGACGCCACTGGAAAATGCAGAGAGTGTTGACCCATTTGATTTTATTAGAATTATTGCGGTTGCTCGAATTATTATGCCACATTCAGCAGTAAGGCTTTCTGCTGGGCGAGAAGATATGAATGAGCAAATGCAAGCTTTGTGTTTTATGGCGGGTGCAAATTCTGTGTTCTATGGTTGTAAATTGTTAACCACACCAAACCCAGGTGAAGATAAAGACATGCAACTTTTTGCCAAATTGGGTATTAACAGCCAACACCAAGCAGCAAAACCTGATGATATTCAAGCACAAGAATTATTAGAGCAAGTCGTAGAACAGGTTGTCGCACGACCAACAAAAGATGACATATTTTATGATGCCTCTCTTTAATCAACGTCACCAACAAGCACTCATAGCCCGCCAGCAACAAGGTCTTTACCGGCAGTTACAGTGTCATAATATAAATTCATCTGAATTAAATTTTGCTAGTAATGATTATCTTGGGTTAGCACAAGAGCCTAAAATTATCACTGCTTGGCAACAAGGATTGACGATATATGGTGCGGGTAGTACGGCATCACCTTTAGTGGCTGGTTTTCAGATGCCACATGCAGATTTAGAACAACAATTAACTGAATGGTTGGGTTATCAACGGGCGTTATTATTTAGTAGTGGTTTTAGTGCTAATCAAGCGGTGTTGTTTACTTTATTACAAGCGCAAGATCAGTTGTTTCAAGATAGGCTTAATCATGCCTCTTTAATTGAAGCTGGAATGCTATCACCTGCGAAAATGAAACGTTTTGCTCATAATGATATGGCGGCGTTACAACAGCAACTCTCAAAAACAAAAGTAGGGGTAGACATTGCATCACTGGTGGTAACGGAAGGTGTTTTTAGCATGGATGGCGATTGTGCGCCGTTAACATCATTACGAGAAATAACAACACAACATCAAGCTTGGTTGATGGTTGATGATGCCCATGGTTGTGGTGTACTAGGCGATGAAGGTCAAGGAAGTTGTCATCAAGCAGGCATAAAGGCCGATATATTGATTATTACTTTTGGTAAAGCCTTTGGTATACAAGGTGCGGCAGTATTGTGTAGCCAAGATACCGCGGAATATTTAGTGCAATTTGCTCGCCATTATATCTATTCAACTTCGATGCCCCCGGCTCAAGCGGTTGCATTAAGCGAGGCTTGCACTTTAATACAGACTCAATCTTGGCGAAGAGAAAAGTTACAAGCATTGTCTGAGTCTTTAACGCATCATCTTGATACTAATTTAGGTCTTATACCAACCATCACACCGATTAAACCGATGATTATTGGTGATAGTTGTCAAACAATGGCCATCGCGGCTCAATTACAGCAACGGGGTATTAAAGTGGGGGCTATTCGTCCACCAACCGTTGCACCACATAGTGCGCGATTACGAATAACATTAACAGCTAACCATAGTGAAAATGACATTCGTCAGTTGGCTAAAGCGATGAATGAGGTAATCGATGTCGAATAAAATAGCGACAGTTGCAACTGCGATTGAACAATCGAAAAAGTTGGCGATAGCGAATGCTTTTGGACGTGCAGCTCAGCATTACGATAAATCCGCCGCATTTCAACGCCAAGTTGGGCATCAATTGATCGAATTAATGTCGATGCAGCAAGTGCAATGTTCTAATCCCTCAGTGATTGATATTGGTTGTGGAACAGGATATTTCAGTGCCAAGTTACAACAACAAGGGTTTGCAGTAACGGCGGCAGATCTCTCTAATGAAATGTTATTACAAGCACATAAAAGGTGCGGAAATCATTGTCTGTATTTACAGACGGATGCTGAAAATATTGCAATGGCAAATGATAGCTATGATTTTGCATTCAGTAATTTAGCATTACAGTGGTGTGATGATTTGAGTGTACCGTTACGAGAGTTACAACGTGTTGTTAAAGCTGGTGGTGTTATTTTCTTTACCACATTAATGGACGGATCATTAAATGAGCTTAAATGCGCATGGTCGAATATTGATGATAAACAGCATGTTAATACATTTAAATCGCAACAGTGTATTGAAGTAGAAATTGCACAATCAGGCTTAACAATTGAAGTATTAGAATACACATCAATAGCCGTCTATTACTCAACCGCGATGAAATTGATGAGAGATTTAAAAGGCATTGGGGCTACCCATTTACAGCAACACCGTCAATCAGGGTTAGTTGGGCGCAAGACATTCATGGAGTTAGAAGATGCATACAATAAATACCGCTCAAATAATGGATTATTGCCCGCGACCTATCAGGTGTGTTTTGGAGTATTAAAAAATGCATAAAGCGTATTTTGTTACAGGAACAGATACTGATGTCGGTAAAACTGTCTGCAGTTGTGCCATTTTAAATGCGGCACAGCAAAAAAACATTGCCATAGTAGGATATAAGCCTATTGCATCGGGTTGTGAAAAAACACGACAAGGACTTCGTAATAGTGATGCTTTATTGCTTCAGCAAGCATCACCCGTAAGTGTTACTTATGATGAAGTGAACCCTTATGGTTTTTATCGCCCTGTATCACCACATATTGCCGCAGCAGAAGAAAGTAAAGCCATTAAATTTGATGTTTTATCGCAAGGTTTAGCGCACCTTAAAACCAAATCCGATTGTGTACTGATTGAAGGTGCTGGAGGGTGGCGAGTACCCGTAAATAATACTGATTATTTGTCGTCGTGGGTAAAGCAAGAGCAGTTACCTGTTATTCTCGTCGTAGGCGTCAAACTTGGTTGCTTAAATCATGCTTTATTAACCGCCGAAGCGATTTTAGCTGATGGGTTACCTGTTGTAGGATGGATTGCAAATTGTATCGAACCTAAAACAGATAATTATACAGCAATGATAACGTGGTTAGAGCAGCAGTTACCAGGAAAGAAAATTGCTGAGATTCCTTATTTATCTCATGATCAAACATCAAATTTAGGCGCATATATAGATTTGACAGTATTGAACTAAAAAGGGCAGTTATCAAAGCAACAAAAGGCACGTAATGTGCCTTTTGTTTTAATTATAGAGATAAACTAATTAGGTGAATTAAGCCCAATTAGTATTTCTGGTGTTTCTATTGTTGGTGCTGGATTACCAGCTTGATCAAGGCCTAATTCTTTACGTGCTTCATCCATGGACATTCCAAGATGGCAACGCAAAATATCTATAGCAACTTGATAACTCTCATTATTAGCCATGAACCCTCCCTGTTTCACTCTTTCTTTGTGTGTATTGTTTCATAACAATATGTAAACAATAATAGAGTTAAACTATGAAAGCAATACGACCAAAGTCTAATCCGTATTTATTTTCATGATTATATGTACTTGTAAAAATGACGTGTCATTTAAATATTAGTTTTATTTGGTTGTTGCTGGTTATATTTTATACTTATTTTGTCGCCATATGAGGGGTATTTGAATGAAATAAGAATTAGTAACAATTTAACACTTTAATTTACAGCCATATTATTCGAATATAGTCAGTAATAGTCACTTGAATGTACCAAGAAGATGAAAAATTAGAGTCTTATAAGGTATAAATCCAAACAAATAATATTCTTTCAATTGGAGTAATGATAGATATGAAACGTATTGCGTTGTTTCTAGCAACGAACCTTGCCGTAATGTTGGTGTTCAGTATTGTACTTAATATTGTATATGCGGTAACAGGAATGCAACCAGGCAGCCTTTCTGGATTGTTAGTAATGGCGGCTTTGTTTGGTTTCGGCGGTTCATTAATTTCTTTAATGATGTCAAAGTCAATGGCATTACGTTCAGTAGGCGGTGTTGTAATTGAACATCCGCGTAATGAAACTGAACATTGGTTAATCAATACAGTGGCTCGCCAAGCAGAACAAGCTGGAATTGGTATGCCAACTGTCGCTATTTATGATGCGCCTGATATTAACGCTTTTGCCACTGGAGCAAAACGTGATGATTCATTAGTTGCAGTATCAACAGGCTTACTACATAGCATGACTCGTGATGAAGCTGAAGCCGTATTAGCTCATGAAATAAGCCACGTTGCTAATGGTGATATGGTCACGATGACCTTAATGCAAGGTGTAGTAAATACCTTTGTTATTTTTGTTTCTCGTCTTGTTGCTGGTGCCATTAGTGGCGTTAATAGTAATAGTGAAGACGGCGAGGGTGGCGGTAGTTATATGACCTACTTTATCGTATCTTCAATTATGGAAGTATTATTTGGTTTCCTCGCGAGTATCCTGACTATGTGGTACAGCCGTCATCGTGAGTTTTATGCTGATGCGGGGTCTGCAAACCTGGTTGGTCGTGACAAAATGATTGCGGCACTTGAGCGTTTAAAAGTGAGCCAAGAACCGCATTTAGAAGGCTCAATGATGGCGTTTGGTATTAATGGTAAAAAATCATTATCTGAATTATTTATGACTCATCCGCCATTAGACAAACGTATTGATGCATTACGCCGTGGTGAGTATGTAAAATAATCATTCGCAAAATCATTGCGCATTAACAATAAGCCCTCTGTTAAAACACCGTTTATTTGAATGAGTGAACAGAGGGTTTTTTATATCCATTTCAGTTTCATTCGGCATAAACTTCATTTGATGTACGAGACGAATAATAAGAGAAAAGATAATGCTTAGTATGGTGCTAGGGGTAAAGTCTCTAATGACGATGTTACATCATATGGATTAGTATGATAGCGCCTAAAAATGCGATTAATAAGCTAATGCTTACTGGAATTAGCCACAGTGATTTATCTGTTTTACTCTTCATATGCTCTCCTGTATATCCATATATGAGAGGTTAATTGAGGTCCTTAATAATCCTAGAACGAATTTTTTCTTTAATGGTAATTAATCATTAATCCTCGATACTTTTTTGCTAAAACGAGATTTTGCTGCTAATTTTTTAAAAAATATAATGTTTTTTCGTATTTTATTGATTTTAAATCTCAACATGACAATGAGAAAAACAAAAGATGTTATGTTTATTTATCATTTTATTGTAATACCCGTTTATTAGTGAAAGGTTGCCGTTTATGTTTAAAGTGCTGTTAGGAGTTGTAATGCTTTGTTTTATATTTCCAGTATCGGTTGTTCATGCCACTAATGGAGATGAAGCAAAACCTTATTCCGAACAGAGTATTTATGAAAAGCCAATGATTGAACGGTATGTACTTGATGAATTGAAGTCTCTTCGAATGGATCAGCAAGATCTTGAACGACGAATTACGCGAGATATAACGGATAGAGAACTATCTGTTGCTGATAAATCAATGAATTACGCGAATGTTACTGTCACTTACTTTTTCTATATTATTGCAGGTGTTGCTTCTCTCATCGCGCTTATTGGCTGGCAATCAATGCGTGAAATAAAAGAAAATACTAAACGTATGGCTGAAGTACAATTAAAAGATATTTCTGAAAGTTATGAACAAAAATTTAAAGCGTTAGAACGGGATTTAAAGCGTAAAACACGCATTATTAGTGAAAATAACCGTGAAATAGAAAAAATTAATGAAGTACATAATTTATGGCTTCGAGCGCAAAGCTCTCAAACACCAGAACAAAAATTAGAAATCTATGATGAGATACTAAAAGTTCGCCCTGGTGATTTAGAAGCATTAACTTATAAAGCTGATGCCACAATGGAAATGCGAGAGTTTCACTGGGCATTAAGTATGTGTAATCGAGTCTTAGAAGTCGATGATACAAACGCTCATGCTTTATATCAACGCGCTTGTGCCTATGCTTGTTTAGGTGTGGAAGAACAAGCCATATCAGACCTTGAACGAGCGATTAGAGACAGTACATCATTACGAGAATTAGCCGCTGATGAGGATGATTTTGAAAATTTACGAGGCAATGAACGTTTTGAGTTATTACTCATAAGTAGCGAAGATTAATAACGAATGGACATCGGTAATTACAACTCAACATTGCATTTTTAATGCTAGTAAAAACAAGTAAATAAGCATAATTTTATAAGTAGAATGGAATTTAAGGAAAATGAATATGACTAACTTCCAGTTTTATACTTATGAACTGCCTTGTTTTAACTGTCACGTACATCAGGCTAAAACTGATCTTGGTTGGTTAACACCAAGCATGAAGGCTGATATTGTTGATCAAATTGATGTAATGCTGAAGCAACGTAGTAGTGATTACAAACCCTATTTTACCGTACAGGTTATTTGTACAGCAGATGAAGCGAAAGATTACCTACTTTTAAATTATTATAACTATTCTGAACCTGAAATTAATCACGGCAAGATTAAATCAACTGTGATTGCTGATATTGATGATCAAATATCAGAGCACATGACAGCTGAAGGTGTCGTTGTTTTTAATCATGAAATAGAACTGCAAAATTGTGACGATTGTTTTGAAGAAAGCGACGCGTAATTTAAAAGTAGGAATAAGATAATGCTTTGGAATGCTTGTGAGGAAAAAACGAAAGTAGCGCTTGGTTGTGGTGATTTATTACCTTTAACGAGCGACGATATTATTTATCAGCAACAAGGGGTTAACTATATTGTTAATTTACTTACTGATAATATGAAAATTAAACATTCTCCTGCTGTTTCGGCACAAGATCCTTTTGTTGCACCATATACCCATTGTGATTATATAACGGATATGGATAAGGATTATGTGTGTTTATTAAATCGTTTTCCAATCGTAGTTCCTCACTTACTGGTTTGTGCCAAAGATTATATACCACAAACATCGGTGCTAACTTTAGCCGATTTTACGGCGTGGGTTAAAGGTATCACTCGTAGTGATGTGCTGGGTTTCTTTAATGCAGGGCATGATGCTGGCTCTAGCCAAATGCATCGTCACATGCAGCTTGTGAGAACAGCTATTCCTTTAGAATCTCAGATAGTAAATGGACTGTTGCCGTTTAAACATGTGGTTTTTAAATATACCGTTCTAAATCCTAACCAGCTCTATGAGGATTATTTGGTTGCAATGGAATCTCTACAGTTAAATACCACTAAGTTAGTGAATGGACTCGCTGAATGTCTACCTTATAATATTTTACTGACTGAACGTTGGATGTTGATTATTCCACGAGTTAAGAACCAAGTAGAAACCTTGTCGGGTCATGGCGTGAACTTTAGTGGTCGTTTTTTAGTCAGTTCTGAGCAACAATTAGCATGGCTAGAAAACTATGGCTTTATGCGATTTTTAACTGATTGTGGTTTTGAACAAAAATAACCGCATAATTGCCTGATATTTAAGCGGTTGCGCTATAAAGACTTTACAATTGATAAGGTTATTATTACTATAACGGCCATGGAGAGATGGCTGAGCGGTTGAAAGCACTGGTCTTGAAAACCAGCATACGTTTATAGCGTATCTAGGGTTCAAATCCCTATCTCTCCGCCACACATTAAAAGGCCGCTATTTATTAGCGGCTTTTTTTCGTTTGTATAAAAGCAGGTTCAAATCCTCTAATACCTAAGCAGCTCCGCCACATTCAAGAAAGCTATTAATGAAAATTAGCGATTTTTTTCGTTTACATAAAAGCAGGCTCAAATCCTCTAATACCCAAGCAGCTCCGCCACATTCAAGAAAACCGTTAATGAAAATTAGCGATTTTTTTCGTTTACATAAAAGCAGGTTCAAATCCTCTAATACCTAAGCAGCTCCGCCACATTCAAGAAAGCTATTAATGAAAATTAGCGATTTTTTTCGTTTGTATAAAAGCAGGTTCAAATCCTCTAATTTCCCAAGCACCTCCGCCACATTTAAAAACTATGTTTTATATATGGAATATCCAAACTAACCACACGTCATTCGCTACAGTGAGGTTACGAACGAGATAGGGAATCTACTATTAGTATGTCGTAGTGTTATTGTTTGGCTTGATATTTCAGCTGATTTTTTAATGATGTCTTTAATGCTTAAACGTGAGTGAATAGATTGTAGATGATTATCCGTGTCATCCTTTGTGATAATGATTACGATATAATAAAGCTGCTAGCAAGGCTAACAGCTTTATTGTTTAACGTTATAACGGGTGATTACTCACAAGCACTACAAGCACTACAAGCACTACAAGCACTACAAGCTTGCAATGCAATTTCATGCTCAAAAGTCACTTGACCTAGTGCCGTGGTACTTGCTGTGATTTCTTGTTCAATGTCTTTAAGATCATCAGCATCAATGCCGTTTGATGTTAATTCTTCTTCAGTGTAACCAAATGCGTTTAATAATAGATAGTCACGCGCTTCTTCTGGGCTACAAGTGATGATCACAGTTAGATCATCACCAAAAGCGGTATCACCCGTGATAATTGTTGTGATTTGCTGTTGAACACTATCGTGCATTGTTGGTGTTAACCACCCCAAATCAGCATCAGCAGTATTTTTACGACAATCAAAGCAAGGAAGGAGCTGAGAATAGCTCTGAAAATTGTTCATGGAAAGTATCCTGATCACGGTATTAATATTGCTTCGCAAGTTATGCTAATTTGCGTTTAATTACTAGCGTAAACGTGAAATATTTATTCCAGTATGAACCTTATTATTTAATCTAACTATAGCACCATTGAATATCATTAAGAGCGGATCTTAATGGTGTTAGGAAGATGGTTGTAGATTCAGTTGTTATAGTGTCTCTCTGTAGACTAAGATAACAGCATATAAAAAATAGCTTTTAGCATCATAGAGATAATATTGTTATTTATGGATGACGTAAGGGGTTAAGTATGAAGAAGATAATAATTGCAACAGCTATCGCGATTGCTGTGACAGGATGTGCGGGAACGCCATCAAATAGCTATACCGTAGAGAATGCAGCAGGTGTTTCATCTTGGGAACTATGCCGAAATATTGGCTATCATGAATTTTTTAATCGTACTCAAAAAGCACAGCAATTATTGCATTATGTCGTGAGTCGTGGTGATGTTGATCCACAAGCTTGCCAGGCTGCGGCAGCCGAAGGTAAGAAATATGCCGAAGATGAATACAGTAAAACAGGTGGTTATTAATCGTTTAGATACGCTTACTTACAATATTGTGTGTTAATTATTTATTGGCATCAGTTATAATTTATAAAATACATATGGTGATTATTTCACCGTATTTTTATTGTAAGTAGGGATCACTATTATTATGAAAAAAAGTGCATTGCTGGTTATGTGTGTATTAAGTGCATTATCACTGAGTACGCTTTCATTGGTCGCATACGCAAATGATCGTCCGACGATCTTACCGAGTGAGCGGCCAGGATTGCAGACATGGAATAAGGAATCTGTGTATAACAAAGGTGACAGCGTGCGCTATGTTGGACGATTGTGGGTTGCTAAATGGTGGACGCAAGGTGATCGTCCTCAGCGTAATAATGAATCAGGTCCATGGAAGTTAGTACGTTTTAATGGCAATGATAATAATTACGACGATGGCTATACGAAACCTAATAATTTTAAGGTGACGCGTTATCGTGAAGGTTTTAAATACAGTGCCGGTGATAGAGTACGTATGCCGAATGGTAATGTTTATCGTTGTCGTAACTGGCCTGCAACACCATGGTGTGAGTTAGCAGGATATGCTCCTGGCAAAACACAACACTGGCGTGATGCGTGGTCTAGAGTGAAATAAGACTATGGTATAGAGTATCTGCTGTGCAAGCAGATACTCATTGATAGTTGTTATTTTTGCGGCTGTGTTACTGGTGGACGTAGGTATACATTTACTGTTTCAATACGGTTGTGTTCAATTGCTAGAATTTCAAAGCGCCATTGTTGCCAATTAATTATGTCACCGTTTTTAGGTAATCCACCTTTAATCCACATTAACATGCCATTTAATGTTTGATAGCCATTTTGATCTTCATCGGGTAATTTTTTTAAATCTAATAAATCTTTTACAACGGTAATTGGAATTAACCCATCGAGATGCCAATTATTATCGGCTATTTTTCTTGACCATACGTCGGTAGAATCTTGCGAGCTAAATTTGCCAGTCAATGCTTCAAGTATATCTCGTGGTGTGACAATACCTTGAATATCACCGTACTCATCGACGACAAATGCAATTTCAGCACCAGAATCTTGAAACATATCAAGCAGATCTGTGCCGGTCCATGTTTCAGGTATAAAGAGCGGTTGAGTAACATAATCTATAATATTTTTAGGCGTATCTTTACTGTTATCAAGCTCAAATTGCAGTAATTGTTTGGCAGTGATGGTGCCTTTAATATCATCGATAGTATGACGACAGACGGGTAAACATGAGAAAGGACTAGCCAACAATTTTTGTTGATAGCTTTCTACTGTATGGTCAAGGTCAAGATAACTAATCGCGTTTCTAGGGGTCATCATGGATGAAATTTTACGATCATCAAAATGGAATACGTTACGTACCATTGTGTGTTCTTGCTGATGAATAATTCCCGTTTGAGAGCCTTCCGTAATAACAGCTTTGATATCTTCTTCCGTTAAATGCGTACTGTTAGTGGCACTTTTACTAAATATACGTAGGAATAATTCAGTTGAACCTGCTAATAAGACAACAAACGGGCGAGATAAACTAGATAATACAGCAATAGGACGTGCGACACGTAATGCTAATGGTTCTGCGTTAACTTGTGCATAACGTTTTGGTATTAATTCACCAATAACAATAGAGAAATAAGTGATAATAATAACAGCAATGATAGTTGCTGAAACTGATGCGGTATGAGGCTGAATACCAAAAGATGTTAGCCATGATGAAATAGGCCCAGCAAGAGCAGCTTCACCGATAACGCCATTTAGAATACCAATAATGGTAATACCAATCTGAATTGTTGATAAAAAAGTGGTTGGTTTATTCGCTAGTTTTAATGCTGTAATGGCTGAGGTGTTACCTTCATCTGCCAGTACCTGTAGACGATTTTTGCGTGAAGTAACAAGGGCTATTTCTGACATGGCAAACCAGCCATTTAAAATAACCAAAAAAATAAGAATTGCGATACTCATTAAAACTCCTAACAATAAAATAGGCGAATTTATGATGAGAATCGATAAATAAGTTCGCCAAATAGGGTGAATCGCCTATTAGGCCACTTCCATCATCATTATAACTCGCATGCGGAAATATAAAATCCACATTTCAGTTAAATAACTTATTAATTTTGCAAAAGTGTGGTGATTTAGTGTTATCAATCTTAATTAATATAAAGAGATAGCTTAAAAATAGACATATAAAAATCAAAAAAGAGAAAAGATGAACATGAAAAAATTATGGGTAATAAGTGTGCTAATGCTCTCTGGCTCGGCAATGGCGTCAACACAAACACTCAATTGTGATGAGGCGTATTCAACACTTGAAATCAACCAATGTGCGGAAGATAAATTAAATATTGCAGAGCAGCAGTTACAGGTTTATTTAGCGCAAAGTCTTTATCAAAATAGTACAGATAAAGCACTAATTGATGCGATTAATACAGCACAAAAGCAATGGTTATTGTATCGCAAGACAGAATGTAATGCAGTGTACACACAATGGCGACAAGGAACGATTCGCGGAATGATGACGTTATCTTGTCAATTAACATTAACTCAACAACGAGCATTGACATTATGGCATAACTATTTGCGCCTAATAGATGGTAGTGCTGCGCTGTTACCCAAGCCGATTGTTGATAGTAAATAAGAGATAAATTAACAAAGCGTTGTTATTTCTGGCTTCGTATTTGTAACAATATATCAATTGTGGCCCTTTTTATAAGATTAAATTTATGAAATATTACTTATCAATACAAATTACCGCGATTCTTTTTGGGCTATCAGCTGTAATCGGTGAACAACTTAATGTTAGTGTGATGACTATTGTTTTTGGTCGTAGTTTGTTAGCAGTGCTTACACTTATTATTCTATTAAAATTAGATCATCAATCATTTTTTCCTATTGCTACCAAAAGTGCCATTTTTAAACTTATTCTTAATGGTTCGCTACTTGCGATACATTGGTTTTGTTTTTTTATGGGGGTTAAAAAAGGAGGTGTTGCAGTTGGAACATTAGGATTTGCTTGTTTTCCTTTATTTATTATATTGATTGAATCATTGTTTATGGGGAAAAAGATTACTGCAGTTGATGTATTAATTTGTTTTCTTATCGCGATCGGTTTGATTATTATTACCCCCCATTTCTCTTTTGATATTAATAATCTTGGTTTAGTGTGGGGAATTTTAGCCGCGATTACGAATGCATTATTTATTATTTTTAATCGAAGTATTAGCCTTAAAATTCATCCATTACAATCGGCATTTGCTCAGTGCCTTGGTTGTCTTTTATTATCCTTACCTTTTGGCATGACTGGAATTTTCACGTTACAGCCTATCGATATGTTATTAATGGTAATTTTAGGGGTGTTTTCAACAGCAATTGCACAAACATTATTGGTATTTTCATTACAAGGGTTAAAAGCAAAAACAGTTTCAATGATCATCACTCTAGAGCCTGTTTATGCCATTGTGTTTGTATGGATTCTATTTGCTGAGAAACCAACAGTAACAACATTGTTTGGTATTTTATTTATTATTACTGCAGCAATATTTGCGTCACTAAAAAAATATCGATAATTGCCTATATGTGGGAAGGGGGCTTAGTTTTGTTAGTTTATTGGTTAAGCTTTTTTATTATTCAATAATATAAAAACCGAGCAGATGATGCTCGGTAAATCAGGTATGTGTTTAGATTTTATATATTAACAACATGTGAGGTGATGAAGAAATTGTACAATAGGATCAAGGTATGTTTGAAATAAAACTAATGAAATAAGACCACCAATAACAACCCAAATAAGGCCAAAACGTAAACTGATGATAGTACAAACAATTGCGGCTAATACTTTAGGATTTTCCAGATTAAAAGCAAAATTTGATCCTTTTCCTAAAATTTCAACGGCAATAATAGCAGGTAAAACAGTAACAGGAACGAAACGTAATGTTTTTTTAAAACGCTCTGACATTGTAAAACGTCCTGCCATACCAATGACAGCAAAACGAATGAGAAAGGTCGCTGCAATCATTGCAAGTGACAAATAAAGAACATAATCATTGTCTAAAACAATCTGAGGATGAGTATGCATGGTTATGATCCTTATTATTAGTTAACAGTAGTTGTTGGCGAAAGGGGACGTTGCTGTTCTTCTTCTAATTCTTTTAAAATTGTTTTCTTCGTTTCTGCTTTTATTTGTTTATCCATTCTTTCTGTTGAAAGATCCATTTTATAACCAGCATAAACACCAATAATAGCTGCAATAACAAGGCCTAATGAATAAGGCAAACCTGACAGTAAGATACCCGTTACGGTTGCTACAACAGCAGCTACAATACATTCACGGTTTTTAACTTGTGGTATAACAATCGCAATAAACGCCGCAACCATCGCAAAATCTAAACCGTAATCTGCTATATGTGGAAATGATGAGCCAATCATGGCACCACAGAAATCAGCGACAACCCAGTTGATCCAAAACCCAAACATTGCTGCTAGATAAAACCATTGACGACCGATTTTTTCTTGTTTCATCTCGCCAATAGTTGCGGCATAAACCTCATCTGTTAATCCATACGACATCAGTATTCGTGTTGGCATACTGTATTCTTTTACATATTCAGATAACGACGCGCTATAAAGGATGTGACGTAAATTAATAACAAAAGTAGTGATAAAGATAACAATAATTTCTGTTGATGATTGAATTAAACCAAGCGCGACCATTTGTGCCGATCCCGCAAAAACAGTCAACGACCATAGGGTACTTTGTAGCACTGACATACCAGCGTTAATGCTGATAGCCCCAACAATGAAGGAAAAAGGAAAGGCTCCCACACAGAGAGGGAAGATAGCTTTTAGCCCTGCTTGTATTAATTGTTTCTTCATTACTGGCCTACTTTTAATAATCGCTTATAAGTCAAAAATAATTGCAAAAAATGAGTTTTAGTGACTTTTTCATTATTTTGTTGGTGCAAATATATTTGATTATTTGTCCTTTTGCAAATGAAGGTATGAGATCTGTATGCCATATATTGTGGGTAAATTTGATCGAATAACAATAGCATTGTGAGTAAGCTTATAATTATCAGTGATTTGTAAGTGTTTTTTTGAATTTGGAATTTATGATTTCATTTAATTGTGCAAAAAAATTTGCATGATATTTATTTCAATGTTTAAAATAAAGTTGAATTTTAAACGATGAGAGATAAAAACATGTCAAAAGTAATTACGTCAAAAACAGCTCCTGATGCTATTGGTCCTTATTCTCACGGTAATGTATTTGGTAATTTAATCTTTACCTCTGGTCAGTTACCAGTATGTAAAGAGAAAGGTGGCATTGTTGATGGTGGTGTTGCTGAACAGTCATATCAGTCTCTAGCTAACTTACGTTCAGTGATTGAGGCTGGTGGTGGTGATATGGATACTGTTGTTAAAACAACCTGTTACTTAGCTAATATTAGTGACTTTGCCGCGTTTAATGAAGTTTATGCCCAGTTCTTTAAAACCGAATGTCCTGCTCGTAGTTGTTTTGCGGTGAAAGATTTACCAATGGGTGCATTGGTAGAGATAGAGGCAATTGCATACCGTAAATAATATATCGACAACAATAGCTAAAATAATTAGAAGTACTAAGGGTCACCAATATGAATGCACAGTGGAAGCAATATACAAAAATCATTAATACTGTAGTAAAGCCGGCATTTGGCTGTACTGAACCTATTTCTGCAGCGTATGCGTCAGCAGTTGTTGCACAATTACTGGGTCAAGACGTTGAAGAGTTAACGGTAAAGGTTTCAGACAACTTATTCAAGAACTCCATGGGTGTGTTTGTACCAGGTACGGGTAAAATTGGTTTACCTATTGCTTCTGCTGTTGGTGCTATTGGCGGTAACCCTGATGGTGGCCTTGAAGTTTTAGTTAATATTACGCCAAATGATGTAGAAAAAGCCCAGCAAATGATTGATGCAGGCAAAGTACACGTAGGTCGTAAAGACGTTGAAGAGTTTATTTATTGTTATGCAGAAGCAAAAGCTGGGCATAATATTGCAACAGTTGAAATTAGTGGCGGACACACACAAGTTATTAAGAAAACGCTAAATGGCGAGGTTGTATATGATACAACAGTTCTAAATGACTGTGAGCAACAACAAAAATCAACGGCATCTGTGTGTGATGACATTGATATTTCTATTGCTGGTATTTATAAGTTTGCCACTGAAGCTAATTTTGCAGATATTGAGTTTATTTTAAACGCGCGTGAATTAACGGTTGCTTTGTCTGATGAAGGTTTAAAAAATAAATACGGTCTACAGGTTGGACGTACTTATCAAAAGAACATCGATAATGGTGTATTAAGTGATGATTTAGCACATCGTGCCGTTATGCGTTCCGCTGCTGCCTCTGATGCTAGAATGGGAGGGGCGACATTACCTGCTATGAGTAATTATGGCAGTGGTAATCAAGGTATTTGTGCTTCTATGCCTGTAATTGTTTTTGCTGAACATTATAAATCAACGGATGAGCAGCTTGCGCGTGCACTTATTATGAGCCATTTAGGTGCGATTTATATGAAATCTTTTTATCCGCCATTATCACCATTTTGTGGCTGTGCCGTCACTAGTTCAGCCGCTTCAATGGCGATGACTTATCTTCAAGGTGGTTCATTTGAAAAGATTTGTTTTGCGATTCAAAATACACTGAGTGATACCGTAGGTATGTTCTGTGATGGCGCAAAGTCGACATGTGCAATGAAAGTAAAAAGTTCAACCAGCTCAGCAGCTTTAAGTTCATTAATGGCAATTGATAACCATGAGGCACATGGACAGGGAATTGTTGCTAACGATGTTGAGACGACTATTCGTAATATTGGACGTATGGTGACGGAAGGTATGAAAAATACTGATAAAACGATCATTAATATTATGTCTGTATAATTTGATAATTAAAGAAAAGCCGCAGCAAATTTAATGCTGCGGCTTTTTTCTAAGCTCGATATAACACTGCTATTTAAGTGTATTGTAATTGTTTTTTACGGTACATAATGGCGGCGATAGCGGGTAGGCTAAAGATAATAAAGCCAGAAATTAAGGCTATGGCTGCGGTATTTTTATCAATACTTGCTGGTACATCAAAAGAAACAAAAATAGTAATGAAACAGCTGATTAATCCAAGTGTTGACGCTATAACCATACCGATTTTGCCACCAGGAACGCGGAATGGTCGATCAATATGTTGATGCTTGCGGCGCGATGCTAAGAAACTGATGAAAATACAAATGTACATTACCATGTAAAGTTGCGTCATCAGAATGTTTAATAACCACATGCCTTGGTTGACGTTAGGAACTAATACAAATACTAGTGACAATAAGCTAACGATAGCACCTTGCAATAATAGTAATGGCACAGGGGCTTTATTACGGTTTTCTTTTGATAACCGTATTGGCATAAACTTATCTTTAGCTGCTACGTGTAAACTCTTTGTTGGTGCAATAATCCAATTGTTTAAACTCGCAAGGCTACCAAACACTATCGCAAGCGCAATCACAGGCAATAAGAATGGCAGATTCATGTCTTCAAAGAAGGTTTTAAATGCGAGAATGATGCCTTCACTTAAACTTGAATTATTATGAGAAACAACAGCAGCAATAGAGAGAGAACAAGCCGTAAGTGATAATAAAATCATCACTGTCGAAATGAGTAATGCTTTAGGGTAGGCTTTTTGTGGGTTTTTCACTTCATTGGCATAAGCGGTAGTAATTTCAATACCTGTTAGGGATAAAACAACAGCAGTAAAACTCGCGCCAATACCACTTTGTGAAAAATCAGGTAACCAGTCTGAAACATGGCGTAATGAAATATGCGATGCTTCTGGGTTGGTATATGTCCAATATCCACCTAATGCAATGATAAGTAAGATCGGAAAAATTAGACCAATCATACCAAAGACATTTGTAATCAGTGATGACAGACGTAGACCAAAAATATTGACTAAGGTTAGCGTCCAAAAGATAACGTTAATCATCACCAACATAAAAATATTATTTTCTGCTAGGTGTGGAAAAAATGGGTAGGTACCTGTCGCAACGATAAATGAGATCAGCGGTGGATAATAAACAATATTTTCAGCATATTGATACCACACAGTGACAAAACCAAAGTTATGTCCCAATGTCTCTTTACCCCAAAGGTAAACGCCACCTTGTTTAGGGTAAGTGGTACTCATTTCGGCACAAACTAATGCTGTTGGTACAAAAAAGCATAAACCAGCAAGGACGAAAAAAGAAATAGCATGGCTGCCTAAGAGTGCTGCTCCCGGTAAATTACGGATACTATCGACCGAGGTTATCGTAATCATGATTATCGAGAAAACGCTTAACTTTGCAACAGATTTTGCGATATCGCCCATTAAAGGCCCTCAGGTTAAGTCCGCAAAATGTGTTATAAAACAGCAAGCAATGCGGTATTCAAAAAGAAAAAGAGCAGCATTTTAGAGCCTATAGACCACATGGGTATATAGGCAAAAATGGTATGTTTATTATCAAAAATGGTAATAAGCATTCAGTATAGTGAATGATAACGGCTTTATGGTTTATTTTTATGAATTAAACCGGTGTGTGTTTCGTTAAAATAGAGTGCTCATGGCTGTTAGATACTCTTAAAATTAATTATTAATCAATTTGTACCTTTTTGAGTAATTATTTGTTTATAAAGCGAACAATATAGGTCGTATAATTAAACAAATGATTAATTATCGAGATGTGGATGAGCAACATAATAGAGAAGCGGCGTAGCGGACGTCCAATGATTGATCATAATGTTCGTCAGTTATTAATTAATAACGCACGTGAATTATTTTCAGTGATGGCTTACGACAAAGTATCAACACGTATGATCGCTCAAAAATCAGGCATAAATATAGCGATGATTCGTTATTATTTTAATTCTAAAGAAGGGTTGTTTGAAACGATGGTACGAGAAACCCTTGCCCCTATTCAAGTATTGATACAGCAATTATTGGTCGAAAAAAATACCAGCAGTTTATGTGAGTTGATGCGAACGTATTATCAAGTAATGACGGTTAACCCCAGTTTTCCACGATTGATTTTTCAATTAATGTATTTACCCAATACAAACAGTCAACGGCAATCGATGGAAAAAATATTTACTGAAATAACACAGCCATTACAACATCGAATTTTTGAACAGTTAGCGCAACAAAATATTATTCGCTCTGATTTAGATCCTCACCTATGCAAAATTTCTTTTATTAGTTTAATGGTTTTTCCTTTTATTGCACCGCCTTCGATATTGAATATTCAAGGTATTGAGACAAATGAAGCTTTTTTTATAAATTTACTTGAGCATAATTTAAAAGTTATTACAGGTGGATTGCTATTACCGCTAAAAGAATCACTGTAACGTAATTTTAATGGACATTATTTGATATCAATGGAGTGGGTCATGAAAGGTTTATTATCAAGCTATTGTCTTTTTATTCCATTTTTGCTTGTTATTTCTGGCTGTAATGATCATCGAGATGCATTGGCTTTAGGTTCTACTGAGCGTGATCAAGTTGCACTGACGGCAACGGCAAATGAAATTATTACCACACAACCTGTTATGGAGGGTCATGTTGTTAAAAAAGGAGAGGTTGTCGTTACATTACAATCTCAACAACAGCAAACGATACTCACTAAAGCGCAAGCACAACAACAGCAAGCACAAGCCTACTTGCAACGTTTAACAAATGGCTCTCGTCCAGAAGATATTGCAGCAGCTCAAGCACAAGTAGAACAATACCAAGCTAATTTTAAAGATAAAAATATTGATAACTTGCGTATTGGACAGCTATTTTTAAAGAAAATGGTGTCTACGGCGGAACGAGATAGCGCACAGACGCAACGAGATATTGCTCAAGCAGAGTTACAAGCAGCGACCAATGAATTAGATAAATTGCTGCATGGCGAGCGTATTGAAGATATAAAACAGGCACAAGCGGCATTGGTGATGGCGGCGGCAGAAGTCGAGCTTCAGCAACAAATTCTTCAAGATTATACTATTGTCGCAACCCGTAATGGGATTTTAGAACATTTACCTTACCATGTGGGTGATCGTGTCGCTAAAAATGCAACGGTTGCAATCATCACTACACATACTGTTCCTTATGCACGTATTTATGTTCCAGAACCCTATCGAGTCAATATAGCTGCGGGAAAACAATTAACTATTCATGTTGATGGAATCAAGACTTCTTATCAAGGTACTGTACGTTGGATTGCAACAATTCCATCTTTTACACCTTACTACACATTAAATGGCAGTGATAAAGCACGATTAGTCTATTTAGCAGAGGTTGATTTTCCTGATAGTGGTCGTGAATTACCTGCGGGCGTTCCAGTACAAGTGGAGATGCCTCATGAGTGAACAGGTTATTGTGGCAACCAATCTCAGCCGTAATTTTGGTGATTTTGTTGCCGTTGATAAACTTAATTTAACGGTATCCAAAGGAGCTATTTATGGTTTTTTAGGCCCTAATGGTTGCGGTAAATCTACTACATTAAGAATGTTAACTGGACTATTAACACCAACGACAGGCTCTGTAAATGTACTTGGGCTCGATATTCCACGCCAAGCAGAACAACTACGTTTACGCATTGGGTATATGACACAAAAATTTTCGCTATATCAAGATTTAACTATTCAAGAAAACCTTGAATTTATGGGGCAGATTTTTGGTATACCCAAAACACAGCGTAAAAAGCGTATTCAACAACAATTAATGACATACGGACTCGATCAACGAGCAACACAGCGAGCAGGCGAGCTAAGTGGTGGCCAGCGACAACGGCTTTCTTTAGCTGCGGCAACAATACATAGCCCCGATCTACTCTTGCTCGATGAGCCAACATCGGCGGTTGATCCTGAAAATCGACGTGAATTTTGGGAGCAATTGTTTGATCTATCTGATCAAGGTACCACTATTTTGGTTACCACCCATTACATGGATGAAGCTGAGCGTTGCCATGGTTTAGCTATTATGGATGCGGGAATTGTACGTGCTAATGGATCTCCTCATGCATTGATGGCTGCAATGGCGGTGACGGTTGTTGAAATAGAAGCGCAGCAATTACGGCAACTTAAAACGCAAATTATGCAACTTCCTCAAGTACGATCTGCGGCACAATTGGGTATTCGTTTACGCGTATTGGTCGCAGATGAAATTAATGATCCTATTGGTTGGTTACAAGTACAAATACCGACATTAGCAAGCGCGGTTATGACAATAAGTCGACCAAGCCTTGAAGATGTTTTTGTAACCTGTACCGGAGAGGGGCGACAATGATCACTCGATTGTGGTTAAGTCTGCGGCGGATCAACGCCATTATCGGTAAAGAGTTGCGGCAACTGAGCCGGGATCGTATTACTTTTGGTATGATCGTGATGATCCCGTTAATTCAATTGTTATTATTTGGTTATGCTATCAATACCAATGTTAGAAATGTTCCAACTGCAATCGTCGATCAAAGTCATTCAGCAACAGGGCGTATGTTGGTAGAATCTATTAAAGCGACACAAGTTGTTGATGTAATCGCAAGTTACGCGACACCGCAACAAGGCCAACAAGCGATTATGGATGGTAAAGTGAAAGCGGTATTGGTACTTCCCTCTGATTTTCAGCGTCGAATAGACCAGCAGCAAGTGATTGGACAATGGTTAGTGGATGGTTCTGATGCATTAATTAGTTCAACTATTCTACAGCTACAAAAAATGCCATTAACAGAAGTTATTCCACAACGAAAAGTACAGCCAAATAATTTTGAAGTGGCGTTATATTTTAATCCTGAGCGTCGGTCTGCAATTAATATTATTCCTGGATTACTTGGAATTATATTAACCATGACAATGATCCTATTTACTTCTGTAACGATTGTAAGAGAGCGTGAGCAAGGTAATTTAGAGTTATTGATCACGACACCAATTCAACCATTAGAGCTCATGCTTGCGAAAATAACACCGTATATTTTTATAGGTATTATTCAATCAATCATTATTTTAGGATTAGGATATATCATTTTTGATGTGCCAATTAATGGTTCAATAATACAAATTTTTCTGGGTACATTACTCTTTATTTTGGCGAGTTTAACGCTCGGATTAGTAATATCAACCAAAGCAACAACGCAGTTACAAGCAATGCAAATGACAATATTTATATTATTGCCTTCTATTTTGCTGTCAGGATTTATGTTTCCGTATGAAGGTATGCCTGTTGTTGCTCAATGGATTGCGGAGGTATTACCGACGACACACTTTATTCGTATTATTCGCGGTATTGTGTTGCGAGGGGCTGATTTGGTTGATCTGTGGCGAGATACATTATGGTTAGTCATATTTACTATTATTGGATTAATCATTGCGTCAATTAGGTTTAAGAAAACGTTAGATTAGTGATTCTATTTATTGAACAAATACAGGTTATATTGCCAATAAGCCCTCAATGACAATGAGTATAATCAAAGTCATTGAGGGGGTTAAATAAGTTACTTAACTTGGTTTTTAATGAACTCACCTAATTGTGAGTGATGCATAATTTTAGACACAGGTAAAATGGTTGCGGCAGGTCCCCATGCAAAGACATTAACGGGAGTATGGGTGTGAGTACCTGTTCCCCAGACGATATTTTGTTGGGTTGCTTGAGCACGAGCAATCAGATTAGCGCGATCGTTATAAGGAAAGAAAGCATCAAAATCGTGAATAGCAGGAATATCTGTTGCGGATAAATAACTGTGATCATCTTTGTGATAAGGGTTGATTTTATCAGTCAATATTGCTTTAGCTTGAGCTTCTGTTATTGGAAACTCGCTATTGTTATTAATAATCGAAGCTAAGTTTTGCGGTGTTTGTTGATCTTTGTTGAGTGTATTTAATGTTGCTAACATATTGGCATAACTCATTTTTTGTTTATAAAGATCATCGAGTACGGTAAATGCACCAAAATTAAAGTTAGGAGCATAATCTTGTTGTTTAAATGCTTCACCACTGCGTTTTTGTGGCTTTGGTAATTGGTAACCAGAGTAACTAAAGCCAAATGAGCCTGTTTCGTGATCTGCGGTAACAATAATTAAGGTGTCATCACGGCCTTGTGCCCATTGGTAGACTGATTCAACGGCTTGATCAAATTTAATCATTTCATGCAGCATAGTACCGGCATCATTACTATGCCCAGCCCAATCAATTTGACCGCCTTCAACCATTAAGAAAAAGCCATCTTTGTCTTTTGATAAAATATCCAGTGCCTTATCTGTCATTTCTTTTAATGTCGGTTGCGTACGTTGAGGATCATTGACGGTGGCACTGTTTTGAATACCGTCATTCATTCCTGAACTTGCAAATAAACCTAATAATTTATCTGTTTTAGATTGCAGTAACATCTCTTTATTAAAAGCTAAAGCGTAGCCTTGTTGCTGAGCTTCTAAAAGTAAATTACGGTCATCTTTACGTTTTGACTTTAGAGAAAGACCAGTAGCTGATAGCGAAGGTAACTGTTTTGATATTGCACTTGCAGCGTCTGCTGATTGTGGTAACCAATTACGTAATCCACCCGATAGCATCACATCAACGTTTGCAGATAATAAGTCTGAAGCGATTTCATTTTCCAGTGAGCGATGGGGCTGGTGGGCAGCAAAAGCAGCTGGGGTTGCATGAGTGATACGGGTGTCTGAAACTAATCCCGTCGCTTTACCCATACGCTTTGCTTTTTCTAATACTGTCTCAACACTATTACCATCAGCATCGATACCGATAACCTCTGATCCTGTCATAACGCCGGTGGCTAACATGGTTGCTGAACATGCTGAATCGACAACAATGGCATCATTAGGGTGGGTGAGTGATGCGCCAATAACACCTTGTTGGGCGAGTTTATACAAGGCTGTCTTTTGACCGTTATAAATAGAATGCGGAGCAAGGTCGGCATAGCTTTCTAATAAACCTACCTGTTGAGGACCCATACCGTCACCAATCATTAGAATAATATTCTTAATTTCGGTTGCCTGTACTGGTGATACGAGCGCTGCTGAAATAACGATAGTGGTAAGAGATTTAATTAATGTAGTCACGTTTAACCCTTGTTATGCAAGTAATTTTCCGTAATTACAACAGGGTTTGATGACAAAAATATGGCAGTTTTACTGTAGAAATAAGATGGTTTAAAGACAAATTTAATACAACTGATTAGTGTAGTGGAAAAGCGATATAAGAAACTTATACCGCTGTGAGTGATTAAGCCATATCTACTAATGCTTTTGCTACTCGATAACTATCAACAAAAGAGGGAATAGGTAAGAATTCAAACGCACTGTGGAAGTTATGTGCGCCAGTAAAAAAGTTAGGGGTAAATAATCCTTTTACAGAAAGTGCAGAACCATCTGTTCCGCCTCGCATAGCAATAGTTTTTGCTGGTATATTCGTATTTTCGAGCGCTTGATATAATCGAGTTAAAGCTTCAGTATCACTGCCCATCGCTTGTGAAATATTATTATAAACATCGGTTAAAGTAAGAGTAATATCTGCTTTGGGGTGTTTATGCCGTAAAAATGCAGTGAGGGTTGTTAGATAGGATTTTCGAGCATTATAATGTTCTTGATCGAAATCACGTATAGCCACAGATACAGATGCAGTATTTTGGTTACCATTAATGTCGGTTACCCAAAAATACCCTTCGCGTTCCGCCGTTTGTTCTGGTTTACCCATATCATTAAGCATTGATATAAAATCAGCAGCAATTAAGTTAGGGTTAACTAATACATTTTTTGCACTCATTGGATGTGCAGTTATACCTGCAATTGATAGTTGTGCGCTGCCTGCATTAAAGGTTTCATAAATAACCTCACCACGTTCGCAACAATCAATTGTGTAGCAATGTTCAACAGGGAAGTCTTTTAAATCTAATGCTTTTGCACCACGTAAACCAATTTCTTCATCTGGAACAAAGGCTAGATAAATATCCCCATGAGGTGTCTTTGTTGTTATTAATTGTTCAGCTAAAGTCATTAATACTGCAATAGCCGCTTTATCATCAGCGCCCAATACACTTGTACCATCAGAGAAGAAAATATCTTGATGATGATATTTAGCTAATTCTGGATGGGTTTGTTCGTTTATATAAATTTGTTGATCAGCATTTAAGCAAAGAGGTTCCCCACTATAAGTGAGTAATTGGGGGGTAATATTTGGACTTAAACCAACATCGACAGTGTCTAAATGAGCGATAAAGCCCAATGTTTTTGCATTGGACTTATTTCCTGGCAAATGGGCAATTAAAATACTGTTAGGGTGTAGCGTTACATTGCTATAGCCCAAGCTCTTGAGTTCGTCATGAAGTAATTGTGCTAGTTGATACTGTCCTGAAGATGAAGGTAGTTCTTGGTTATTAGCATCAGATTGGCTACTTATTGCAACATAACGCTGAAAGCGGTCACATAAAATTTGTTCAATATTCATGGTAAATCCTTTGTTATTAGTTTCCATAGGTGTAGCCACTGTTGAAACCTAGTGGGATATCTAATCCCCAGAAAAGATATAACATTGCTGTTAATGTAATTAATAGACCAATGGAATAGGGCACCATCATTGATACAAGAGTACCTATACCTGATTGTGAACAATAACGCTGCATGTAAGAAATAATAAGAGGATAAAAAGCATACATCGGTGTGCTTACGTTGATAGCACTATCTGAAATACGAAATGCTGCCTGAGTTAATTCAGGCGATAAGCCGACAGCCATTAGCATTGGCACTAATACAGGTGCGAGAATTGCCCATTTAGAGGATGCTGATGTAATGATTAAATTTAAGCAGGCGGTGAGTATGATCACTCCTAGAATTGTAATTTTTCCAGGCATATTAATCGCTTTTAATGCTTCTGCACCTGATAAAGCAATAAGACTGCCAATATTTGATGTACTAAAACAATATAAAAATTGAGCGCAAAAAAAGGCAAAAACAATAAATGAAATCAATGATGCTGTAATACTCTCCATTGATTTGGTCACGTCTTTGGTTGATGTGAACTTTTTGCTGATAAAACCGTAAACTAACCCAGGTAATGCGAAAAAGATCAGTAACATGGGTACAATAGTCTGCATAGCAGGTGCTTGTGGACTTGTTAATGATCCATCCGGTGCTCTAAACAATGAGTTATCGGGTACCATTAAGGCTATGAGGCAAATAACTAAACTAAGTAAGGCATAATTCGCAATACGGAATGCTTTTAATTCACTAACGGTTGGTTGTTCATTGGTATCATTGATTTGTTCAACATCAATAGGAATAGATTTACGTAAACGAGGTTCAACGATTTTGTCAGTGATATACCAGCAGCAACCGATGACGGCAAATGTTGAACTAAAGGAATAGAAGAAATTACAAAGAACATTGACCGTATATTCAGGATCTAAAACGTGAGCCCCTGTTTCTGTGAATCCGGCGAGAATAGGGTCAATAATTGATGGTGTGTAAGATGCTGTAAATCCTCCCGCAAGCCCTGCAAATCCTGCCGCAATACCCGCTAAAGGATGTCTGCCTGTTTTATAAAAAATATAAGCAGAAACGGGCATTAAAATCACATACGCAGAGTCAGAAGCAACATGCGCTAAAATACCAATAAAAATAACGGAAGGCGTAACAATTGAAAGAGGAACAATAGACAACAACTTCTTTAACGCTGTCGATATATAGCCCGATCCTTCCGCGATACCAATGCCGAGTGTTGCAACAATTACAATCCCTAATGGCGGAAAATTGATGAAATTTTTGGTCATTGAGGTAAACAAAGCCATTAATTCATTTGGTGTGAGTAAATTGATAACTTGGATAGGTTCTTTCGTTAAAGGGTGAATGTAATCAAAAGTGAACCACGATAGAACCATAGAGAGTGCAATACAAAAGAGAGTCGCACAAAAAAAGAGCATTGTGATATCAGGAATTTTATTCCCTACATTTTCAATATTATCAAGCCAGTTACGTTTTTGAGGTGGTACCTTTTGAATACAGGTAGTCATACAAACATCCTTGTTTATCTCTATTAAGTAAGCAATATATTATGTGTATGAAATGTAATTGACTAAATATTAAATAGAATGATAGTCACATTTTTATGCTCTTATTTTTAATTGAATAAACATTAAGGAAACATCGAATTAACAAATTTTTAGGTGTTATATTTTAATGGTATATATAAGCGTTGGTTGTTTTGTTTGGTGTGCCTGGGGTATATTTATATTCCATTACCATCTAGAGTTATTGCCGCTCTATTGTTAGACTGCGAGCATTGTTTAGATAGGTAAGGCCTTTTTATGTTCACCCGTTCGCCACAGTTATTATTAAAGCGAAGCTATGTTGCTGCGTTGTCGTTATCAGCTATTGTTGTATTGTCTGGCTGTAGCCAAGCACCAAAGCTACAAAAGATCTCTGGTTTTGCTGAAGGTACTACTTATCATGTGACATATTGGTCAAAACAGGATGTACCCATTGCAAAAGTGACAGAGCAATTTAATAAAAAGCTGGCAGCGATTGATAAAGAGTATTCTACCTATCGGAATGACTCGTATATTTCGGAGTTTAACCACAGTACATCGATTCAATGGCAACCCGCCTCTAAAGATTTCATTTACATGTTGTCGTTAGCCAAAAAATTGAATAAAGATAGCCATGGGTGTTATGACCCGACCATTCAACCATTGTATAAATTATGGGGTTTTCAGGGCGATACTTTGCATGTTCCGACACCCCAGCAAATAGCAGCGATTAAAAAACACATTGGGATTGATAAAATTGAAATAGATTCGGTGAATTTACGGATCAGAAAAACCATTCCTCAAGTCCAAGTGGATTTATCTTCAATGGGTGAAGGCTATGCAATTAGTCAACTAAGCAAAATTTTAGAAGCTGATGGCATTAATAATTATTTGGTTGAGTTTGGCGGCGATATGAAAATTAAAGGCCGTAAACTGGAAGGGCAAAAGTGGCGAGTTGCGATTGAACAGCCGATAGCATTAAAAGACGGTATTCGTCCTTATACTATTGTTAATATTAACGCAGAAGATGGTGTTTCATTAAATACATCAGGCACCTATCACCATAACTTTAAAGATGGTGAAAAAGATTATTCTCATATTTTAGATACTCGTACGGGGGCGCCAGTCACGCATAATTTGGTATCAGCATCAGTATTTGGCCATGATCCTGTTGTAGGGGATGCGTGGGCAACTTCAATGTTATGCTTAGGTCCTGTAGAAGGGAAAGTTGTTGCCAATGAGCAGGACTTGCCAGTGTATTTTATTCAAAGTGAAGGTAAAACATTTAAGAGTTCTGAAAGTGAGTCTCTTAAAAATTATAAGCGTATTACGTTAAGTTAAGTGTATTTTAAATGAATACGAGATAGTGATAAGCCACTCAAATGAGTGGCTTTTTTGTTTATTTTATAGAGCTACTAATATTTTTATTAATGCTTAAATGTTGTCTTGTCATTGTCACTAGTGGCATTGATATCGCCAGCAGGATTAAGTAGGTGTGGTACAATTTTAGGCAAGTTCAATTCAATATCATTATCTGTGACTGGGTTAATTGCAGTGTTATACCAACCAAGTAAGCCTAAAACAGCATAACCAATAGCATCATCACTATCACGATGCTCAAGAATGATTTGTAGAAAACGTAAGATAGCTTTGTCGTTTGCTTTAGCTTGAACTAACGTTTCATCAAAAACAGCCGTTGCTTCAGCCAATAAACCTTCAAATTCAGTCTCAATAGATATTTTAAACGAGCCACCATCAACAGTAATTTTCATTGTTATATCGTCAATTATTATAATTGATATAAATATTACCTAATTACTAATCGGTTGTCGCCATACTGCGGTATTGATTAACATTGTTATGATCCAGATACAAAAAAGCCTACTAAAAAGTAGGCTTGGCTGTATCTAAAAGATGGTGCTCGCTACTGGACTCGAACCAGTGACACCTTGCATGTCATGCAAGTACTCTAACCAACTGAGCTAAGCGAGCAAATTGTACTGCTATAAATCGCTATTAAGCCATTTATTTTAAAATGGTGCTCGCTACTGGACTCGAACCAGTGACACCTTGCATGTCATGCAAGTACTCTAACCAACTGAGCTAAGCGAGCAAATTTTACTACTATAAACCGCTGTTAAGCCATTTATTTTAAAATGGTGCTCGCTACTGGACTCGAACCAGTGACACCTTGCATGTCATGCAAGTACTCTAACCAACTGAGCTAAGCGAGCAAATTGTACTGCGATAAACCGCTGTTAAGCCATTCATTTTAAAATTGGTGCTCGCTACTGGACTCGAACCAGTGACACCTTGCATGTCATGCAAGTACTCTAACCAACTGAGCTAAGCGAGCAAATTCAGCCTAATTACTGTTAAATCGTAATCAGCGAATGACAAGCATAGTAGCGAGTCACTTTCCTCTAGGCAAGTGTTTAAATAGACTTTTTTAGTAAATTCAGTGCGTTTGCTTGCACAATAGCCAGTTTGGTTAAATTTGGTGATGCTTAAATAGACGAATGTGATATTGAGCATGTTATTTGTGAAGGATGCCACCAATATTTTACTGGTGGCGATGTGAAAAGAGTTATTGAAGCAGTTCGTGATTTTCTGGTAATAGACGAATAATCCATAGTACCAATTTGTGTTTCATATTGACGCCATCTTCTTTATCAACGGCTAATGGCGTAATTTGTTTACATTGCACTAATAGACGATAAATACATTCCACGCGGTCGGTCGAACCAACACCGCGATCTAAATCATTAAATCCTTGTTTTTTTGCAAAGGCGAAACCCAGTTCTAAGGCTTTTTTTAATAGTTTTGCTTCATTTTTGTGCTTTTTCATTCTTATCTCCCTGACCTCTACAATGTAGTGTAGTTTACCTATTCTCTAAATGAACTAACAGTGGCAAAAATGATAATTGAGGTTGGTAGCAACTTATTGATGTCCAACCTTAAATTGGCAGCGTTTAAATAATCGTTGCCAATAGCGAACATGATTATGCGTTGCTTGTTGAAATTGGTGGAGCAGTTCTCCTTGAAAATAATAGCGTGCATATATTGCCATTGCTGTTGGTGGGTTGATTTGTTGTTGAACTAGGATGGTGTAAATATTATTCAAATGTGGGCGTAATTGCTGGTATTGGGAATGTAATTTACCGAGGTATGGCTGAATATCATTAGCATAATATTTGTAGAAAACATTTCGTAAATATTGCGCTTGTTGTTGATTGACATTTTTACCACACATAACCGTTTGATCATGAGTAATAAGTTGACTTGTAATGGTGTTCATTATTGTTGTAATTCGAGCAATAGAATAAAACAGCTGGCCAATATATTGGGTATTATGAATTTGTTGTTGATGGTGGAGTAGTTGATCAATATTGTTCGTTGTGAGTGAATGGTTAGTGGTCTGATTCGATAACATTGTTGTAGTTAATATATCTAAATACTCAAATGCTGCTAAATTTTCGATATAGCCACCAAATTGTTGAGGCGATAGTAATTGATGCCCTAGAGTAAATTGTTGTCGCCATTCTTGACCTGTAAACACCATGTTCCATATGGCTTGTGGTAATTGCTGTTGTTTTTGATGATAAATATCTTCAAGTTGAAGCTGTAATGGATCTGTATTATTGAGAACATTTAGGCAATGTTCGATTTGTTTTAAAAACAATAACTCGTAATGTAGTCGACGTGTTTTATCCTGCACTTTTCCTAATACTGAATTACGCTCCGCAATTAATTGAAATAAACCACATTGGCGTAATTCATAAGCATTTAACAGCCCAATTGTTATATCTGCAATAGGTTGTTTTAGGGCGTGAGTTCGAGGATAGCGGGGTATATCTAAGGAAGGAATAGTGTCAGGCTCAACGCCTAATATATTAGTAAGGCGTTGTTGGTAGGTGTCGAGTAAGGCATCGGTTGTGTTTTCTTTACAGCCTATGACGAAAAAAAAACAAACAATGGCGGGCAACAATAAAATTTTCATCACACTCTACAATGACTAATCGTTATTTAAGCATATGCCGCCTTTGCTAATTTAGACAAAAAAAAAGCGATCCTAAGATCGCTTATTTTTAATAAGATACAATGTATGAGCTAGCGTAATGACATCTCAATTTGTTTTTGAGTATCAAGCTTATGAACCCAACGCATACGCATGCCTAACATTACTGCCGCCGATGTTAAGCCGATAATAAAGCCAATCCAAAAACCTTCAGGCCCCATTGGTTTAACGACCCAATCTGTCATACCTAGAATATAACCAATCGGTAATCCGAGCAGCCAATAAGCGATAAAGGTGCAGAAGAAGATGGCACGCATGTCTTTATAACCACGTAAGGCTCCAGCTGCCACAACCTGTACTGCGTCACTACATTGGTATATTGCCGCGAGTAGCAATAACTGGCCTGCAAACATAATAACTTCAGGGTTGTCTGTATACAGTAATGCAATTTGTTCACGGAAAATAACCGTCAGAATGGCAGTACAAAAAGCAAGAGATGTACCGACAATTAATCCACAATGGCTGGCAATTTTAGCGCCAATAATATCTTCCTGTCCCATCTTATGGCCAACACGAATACTGACGGCTGCCGCTAAACTCATTGGTAACATGTAAACCAATGATGAGAAATTCATGGCTATCTGGTGTGATGCAACTTTTAGTGGTCCAAGTGGTGAAATCAATAACGCAATAACTGCAAACAGCGATACTTCAAAAAATAAAGAGGCTGCAACAGGAAAGCCTAATTTAAATAAACGACTGATGGCTGTAAGTTTAGGCGGGTAGATCATACCAAAGATATTAAGGCTGTTAAGACGTTTATTGATGAGAACAAATGCAAGCATAGCAAAGAACATAAACCAATAAACGATAGCCGTTGCAATACCACAACCGACACCGCCAAGAGCTGGCATACCAAATTCACCGTAAACAAAAATCCAGTTTAAAGGGATATTAAGCAATAAGCCTAAAAAGCCAATCACCATACCTGGAATAGTAAATGATAAGCCTTCAGAAAAGCTTTTTAGTGTTTGGAAAAAAAGAAAGGCAGGTACTGCAAATAATACTGCGTGTAGATAGCCAACAGTCTTTTCAGCGAGTACGGGTTCTACATTCATATAGTGAATCAAAATACCCGCATTGTATAATATCAACATGGTAGGTATTGAGATCAGTACAGCTAAAATAAAGGCGGTTTGAATCTCAAAAGGTATTTTTTCTTTTTTTCCTGATCCACTAAGTTGAGCAACGATAGGAACAATAGCCATCAGTAAGCCAACCCCAAATAGAATTGAGGGTAACCAAATACTTGCGGCAACGGCAACTGCTGCCATGTCTGTTGCACTTACGCCACCGGCCATAACGGTATCAACAAAACCCATTGATGTTTGGGCAACTGAGGCAATTAAAACGGGTATAGCAAGTTTTAGTAGTTGTGCTGTTTCTTTTCTGTAGGTTTGCACTCAGCATAGCTCCAAAATGAAGAAAATAAGAGGGGAACAATCAATAGTTGTTAGTCACTATAAAATGCATCCTAAATGGGGCTGGATTATATAAATAAAACCCATAAAGCCAAACAATATTTATCATTTAAGGTACATAAAAATAAACAGCCACGAACATTAATGAACGCAGCTGTTACGTTACTTGTTAGTTGGTAAAAAAATGTATTAAACGGTAAAAAAATGATGCCCAAAGAAACCCATTGCAATAAAAGTACTTGCCGCACTAAAGATACATAACATGGGGGTTTTTATACTTGGGTAACGTTCAATTAACAACGCTAATCCAAGGAAGGTTGGATAAAGACCAAAAGCATAACGAGGCATTGCGTTAAGGCTTGATGACAGTGGCAATATTAAACAAATGAACATAAACAGTGCTTCGGCATAATATTTACGCATAACTAAGTAAATATTAAGCGCAAAAGCCAGCAGTGCCATAATGGTTAAGTACAATTTAGCGCCACCGGTTTCAAAGCCAAAGATGAGCCAATGAAATGGGTTGGTTAGTTGACGCCCCCAAGCGATTTGAATATGTCCAAAGGCAAGCGCATCACCCACATGAAAATACAGATACGTCATAAAGCTAAAAAAGCCCAATGGGATCACCCAAATGGCAGCTAAAACCTTTAATGCCGATGTTTTAAATCGTAAAAAACTTTGTAGACCATAGTGTTGAATTGCAATGATTAACACGGGGAAGACTAAAAATACGCCTAAGTTACGTGTAACAGCTGCGAGCATACCTAAAATAGCGACCCAAACCCATTGCTGGCGATAGCTAAATAAGAAAACTCCAGCGACGAGTGCAATAAATAATGGTTCAGTATACCCTGCTGATGAATAAACAGTGTAAGGTGAAAAGCAGACTATCCACACCATTGCTGAGCAGGTTGTGGGGCTGATTTTTAGTTGCTTTAGTACCATTAGTAGCATTGGAATACTAAATAAAAATGCAAGGTTAGAAGCAAATGCTAATCCAAAGCGGTAATTATTGATGGGATCTTCAAATCTTGCTAAATGAGAAAAGACCCAACCTAAAAATGGTTGTAATGGCATAAAGGCCCAGTTAGCGGCATTTTTCTGTCCAAGCCATTGCGGCACAAGATCATAACCACTATCAATAATGCGATAAAACCACACACAGTCAAAACGACAGACAGTTTGTAATAATGGCTGTTCTGCATAATGTCCAGTCATGAACATATTTACGCCCCAAAGACCAAGAGCGTAGATTACAACACGACTAACAATGACAGCAAAGATCAGGTTTAGCCAATCTTTACGAGTGAGACGGATGTCAGTAAGCGATAGGGGATTCATTTAAAGACCCAGAATTTCGATAAGATAAAAGTAATAACTGGCACACATAATGTTGAAATGGTGACGGCAATCCAGCCTTTTATATGGGCTGTTTGTAACAAAGTGACCAAGATAATGTTATTGATTAAAAAACCAAACAAAGACACAGCTAAAAATTTAAAAAATGAGCCTTTTTGTCCAAAGGTAAAATGCCGATGGCCAAAATAAGACACTAAAAACGCAATGCTAAATCCAAAGATATTGGCGATATATTCAGATGGGTGCGTTATTTGAAAGAAATACAATCTCACTACAGATAGATGTACTGCAGTGGCTAATAATCCGACAATGGCAAATCGATTAAGCTGCCAAAAATGTTTTAGAAAAGACTCATTCATAATGATCGCTAGATTTTTTTAATGTTGTTAAAGGACTCTGCTTGGGACCTGATGGTGCGGGAGTATTTTTATAGTTGCCGTATACATCTTCCACTAAATAAATTGGACGATGTTTAAGTTCAGTATAGATACGACTGACATATCCACCAATAACACCTAATGAGATCAATTGGATGCCGCCTAAAAACAGTACCACTGAAATAGTAGAAGCATAACCTGGAGTATGAACGCCAAAACATAATGCACTAATAACGATGTACATTAAAAAGAGGAAAGATAAAAAGGAGATACCAAAACCAACAAACCCCCAGACACGTAATGGCCACGCAGTAAAACTGGTAATGCCATCCATAGCGAAATTCCATAATTTCCAATAATTAAATTTGGTATCTCCAACAAGACGTTCTGGGCGCTGGAAATTAACGCCTGTAGCGCGTAAAGATGACCATGCAAGTAAGCCTTTCATAAAACGATTACGTTCTGGTAATTGTTTAACAGTTTCAATTACGCAGCGATTAATCAGTCTAAAGTCACCTGCGTTTTCAGGCAGCGTTGTCTCTGCCGATAAAAAGTTAAAGAAACGGTAGAAGCCGCCAGCGGTTAGGCGCTTAGTATAAGTATCTTGCGAGCGATCGACGCGGACACCGTAGATAGTGTCATAGTCACCTGTAAGCCATAATTCGACAAACTCAAGGATCACTTCGGGTGGATCTTGTAAATCCACATCCATAATAACGGCAGCATCACCTTGAACATAATCCAAACCGGCAGTCATTGCCGCTTCTTTACCAAAGTTACGAGCAAAATTAATTAATGAAATACTTGAATCTTGTTTTATCATTTTATCAATAACATGCTGAGTATTGTCTTTACTGCCGTCATTAATAAATACAATATCTATATGAGATCGAATACTACTTAGTTTGTCATTAATGGCACTTAAGAAAGGCTCTATAGCCACTTCTTCATTGTAG
This sequence comes from Photobacterium sp. S4TG1, assembly GCF_036040035.1. Classification (NCBI taxonomy): domain Bacteria; kingdom Pseudomonadati; phylum Pseudomonadota; class Gammaproteobacteria; order Vibrionales; family Vibrionaceae; genus Photobacterium; species Photobacterium sp. S4TG1. The sequence continues at coordinate 138,795 of NZ_JAYXUH010000001.1, read as the reverse complement.
ACTGGCACAATAAGCGAGAGACGGTAATCAAGCGGGTTTGGTTTCTGGTTCATTGTTGGTTCCCAATGTGTTGATTAATAAGGCCAGTGGTATGTGGCAGAATAGATGTATTGGTATCAGATGTATTGGTATCTATAGGTGTTAAGTTTATCGATGTGACTTGTAATGGGGTTGTCACATTTAAGATTAACGATTGTAATTGTCGTGCTGAAGATGCAAATTGTTGAGTTGGTAAAAGAGCAACAAAGTGCTTACCCTGATTCTGTGATACCAGCAAACCTTGGTGATTATTAAAAGTAAATGGTATTGATTTTAATGACAGTGGCGCTTTTGCTAAATTAAACGTAATTTTAACCTTGGTTGTAGGTGTGGTGAGCAGCGTAAAATATAAGCCACCTTGTTGGTTAAGTTGACGCATATTATTACTGACATCAATGCTCCACCCCGCACGAGATAAATTAGCAATATTCGTTGTTGTTTTTAATGTCGTTGGTAGCATTAATGCGAGGTTTGGCTGTTTCGGTTGCCAATATAATGTCTGGTTTTTGATATAATAAGTCTTATAAGCAAGGCTTACATTGGGTGTTATAGCTTTATAAAGTACCCAAATATAATACCCAGATAACACCACTAATAAGCCGATAAGCAGTATTCGTAAAATAGGCTGTTGTTGCGGTAAAGACGGTGAAATAGTCGATGAGGCGTTAGCGGTCATAGTGTACCTTTAATACGTATTATTTATTGGCTTGGTATTATTGTCATACAAGTAATACGCTTATCGTATTATTGAGTGTCACTTTAATGTAAAAAAACAGGAAATGGCAAAAATACTGACAAAAATATTGCATAATTAACCGTGAAACTATTTGTAAATGGCATGCAATGGAAGAATTCAAGATCTTAATAATAGGTCAATTACGTTAATTAGACATAAGGATGGATATGTTTACTGGAATTATACAAGGCATCGCGCAAGTTGTGACAATTCGTAAAAAAACGAATTTTCAAACTCACATTATTCAGTTACCTGAACATTTAATGCAGGGATTAACACTGGGAGCTTCTGTTGCACATAATGGCTGTTGCTTGACGGTGACGCACATCGAACATCAACAACAATTAGTATCATTTGATCTAATGCAAGAGACGTTAAATGTGACTAATTTAGGTCTGCTTACAGAAGGGGATTATGTCAATATTGAACGCGCGGCAAAGTTTGGAGATGAAATTGGTGGTCATGCAATGTCAGGTCATATTTCAGCAACAGCGACAGTAAGTCAGGTAAATATTTCTGAAAATAACCATCAGGTGTGGTTTTCTATTTCCCCACAATGGATGAAATATATTTTTGCAAAAGGCTATATTGGTATTGATGGCATCAGCTTAACGATAGGTGAGGTTGAAAATAATTGCTTTAATGTCAATTTGATCCCTGAAACATTGCAACGAACGAATCTTAAAAATCGAACTATAAATGATGTGATTAATATTGAAATTGATCCGCAGACACAAGCTATTGTTGATACGGTTGAGCGAGTCATTGCAACGAAACAATCATCCTAAAATATTTGCTCATCATCAGCATCTACAAAAAGATTAATTGTCTTGTGTTGTTCATCCACTTCCATTGTTAAGTGAATAGGATTACAGCAGATAGGGCAGTCATCATAAAAGTTTTGGCTGCCAGCACTGGCATCAAGTGGAATACTAATGGCATGGCCGCAATGGGGACAGCTAACGTTTTGCGTTGAGTATTTGTGCATAACAGAGCCTTAATATCAGTATTGAGTGTAACGTTTAATTTATTGTGGCTTTTATTATTATAGATCCTTGTTGTGAGTTATCCATGTCATAAATTATTTGTGTCATGAACTGTTACAATTCTGCACCAACACTGAGTGGCGACAGTGTTGGTGTAACAGCAATGGAATGATTACCGTTATTCATCCCACAACATGAGATTGGCAATAATATGTTGTGCTTGACCCATATATTCGCCACCAAATAGATTACAGTGGTTAAGAATATGATAAAGATTATAGAGGTCTTTACGATCTTTATATCCTTCGTCTAACGGATAAACGGATTGGTAACCTTCATAGAAACTCGCGGGAAAGCCACCGAATAATTCGGTCATCGCGACATCGCATTCACGATCTCCCCAATAAGTGGCAGGGTCAAAGATGAGTGGTCCAGAAACAGTTAATGCGGTGTTACCATGCCATAAGTCACCATGGAGTAATGAGGGCTTAGGCTGGTGATTACTTAAACGCTTTGCAACATTGGCTGTTATCGTGTCAATATCACCAAAGTGGAGGCCTTTTTCTTCACAAAGTTGTAATTGCCATTCAATACGCTGCTCGGAAAAGAACTTATCCCAACGACGTCGCCATTTGTTTGGTTGAGGGGTTAGGCCGATATAATTATCAAAATCAAATCCGAACTCAATTTGCTCACCCCATAAGTGCAGTTGCGCTAATTGTTGCCCCAGTTTATAACCAGCTTCGTTATCAATCGTTTTAGTAGGAAGATAATTTAATATAAGGAAGGACTTATCTCGGCAGGTACCAAGATGAAAATATTGTGGAACTTGAACGCAATTTGCTTCGTTAAGAATACGTAAACTTTCAGCTTCTGTTTTAAAAACAGCGAGTTGCTCTTTATCATTCAGTTTAATAAAAAAACGTTGATCGCCATCACCAACACAATAGCATTGGTTAACATCGCCACCTTGAATAGCTTCACGTTCATTAATTTTGAACGGTCGACCAAGTACTTCCGACAACTGGTGAGAAATAGCCTGCCACATAGCATCCTCCACGCGTTAAATTGGACTAGATAAAACTTGTCTATCAACATCTTAGTTCATTTTATTTAGATATATCTGTGAAGTCGATGCTATTTTAATGAATTAACAATTTAATAAAGGATAGGTTGATGAAATTAAAGGATATATTATTTTTAATATTAAAGATTTAGTATTGTCGCTGTTAATTTAATGTTTATTTTCTTCCGCTTTGCTATTGCTCGTTTACTTTTGAACATAAGCGGTTACTCTATGCCGAAATTTATTAGGTAATAAAGGACACCATAATGAGCTCGACTATAATCCCGACGGAAATGACATTTTTCTCACGTTTTGAAAGTGACATCTTGTCAGGAAAAAAAACAATCACTATTCGTGATGAAGCGGAAAGCTATTATGTTCCAGGTACGACGGTGGATGTATCGACATACGAAGAGGGGCGTTGGTTTTGCCGCTTAAACATTTTAACCGTTAAGCCAATCGCATTTAATGATCTTAATGATTTTCATGCACAACAAGAAAATATGACATTACCTGAGTTAAAAGCAGTGATTAATGATATTTATCCCGGTATCGAAAAGTTATATGTTGTGAATTACGCCTTAGTAAAATAGAAAATATAAAAAAGTAGGGTGATCCTTTGCAATATCTTGTTACCGTTTGTATAGTGTCACCCTGTTTTTACCTTAGTATGTAGCTCTGTATTGCGGCATCAAAGTAAAAACATTTTTATTAATAGAAAGCTTCTCTTAAAAGCTTTATTAACTCAACATGTGCTACTTGGTGTGTGGCACCACTGTTTAAGGATATTTAAATGCCAGTTATTACTCTTCCAGACGGTAGTCAACGTCAATTCGACGACGCTGTATCAACTATGGACGTTGCACTTTCAATCGGTCCTGGTCTTGCGAAAGCAACCATTGCAGGGCGTGTTGATGGTGTTCGTGTTGACGCATGTGATCTTATTGAAAGCGATGCGAGCCTAGAAATCATTACAGTAAAAGATGATGTTGATGGTCTTGAAATCGTTCGTCACTCATGTGCACACTTGCTAGGCCATGCAATTAAACAATTGTACCCTGAAGCAAAAATGGCGATCGGTCCGACGATTGACAATGGTTTTTACTACGATATCGATCTAGAGCAATCTTTAACACAAGAAGATCTTGATGTTATTGAAAAGCGTATGCTTGAATTAGCAAAAACTAAATATCAAGTAGTGAAGAAAAACGTAAGCTGGCAAGAAGCGCGTGATGCGTTTGATGCACGTGGCGAAACGTACAAGATTGAAATCCTAGATGAAAACGTTGCTCGCGACGATCGTCCTGGTCTTTATCATCATGAAGAATACATTGACATGTGTCGTGGTCCACACGTACCACACATGGGTTTTTGTCAAAACTTCAAACTATTAAGTGTTGCTGGTGCTTACTGGCGTGGTAATAGCGACAATAAGATGCTTCAACGTATCTACGGTACTGCATTCCACGATAAGAAAGCATTAAAAGCGCATCTAACACGTTTAGAAGAAGCGGCAAAGCGTGACCACCGTAAGATTGGTAAGCAACTTGATCTGTTCCACATGCAGCAAGAAGCACCTGGTATGGTATTCTGGCACCACAACGGTTGGACTATCTTCCGTGAGCTAGAAGTATTTGTTCGTGAAAAACTGAATGAATATGATTACCAAGAAGTAAAAGGCCCATTAATGATGGACCGTGTACTTTGGGAGCGTTCTGGTCACTGGGATAAATATGCAGAGGCAATGTTCACAACAAGTTCTGAGAACCGTGAATACGCAATTAAGCCAATGAACTGTCCTGGTCACGTACAGATCTTTAACCAAGGCCTTAAGTCATACCGTGATTTACCATTACGTATGGCAGAGTTTGGTTCTTGTCACCGTAATGAGCCTTCAGGTTCACTTCACGGCATTATGCGTGTTCGTGGTTTCACCCAAGATGATGCGCATATTTTTTGTACAGAAGCACAAGTACAACAAGAAGTTACATCTTGCATCGAAATGGTGTATGATACTTACAAGACATTTGGTTTTGATAACATTGTTGTTAAATTATCGACTCGCCCAGAAAAGCGTGTTGGTTCTGATGCAATGTGGGACAAAGCTGAAGCCGATTTAGTTACCGCGCTTGAATCAATGGATATTCCGTTTGAAATTCAAGAAGGTGAGGGTGCATTCTACGGTCCTAAGATCGAGTTTACACTTCACGATTGCCTTGATCGCGCATGGCAGTGTGGTACTGTTCAGCTTGACTTCGCATTACCTGAGCGTTTAGGCGCTACATATGTAGGTGAAGACAACGAACGCCATACACCGGTTATGATTCACCGTGCAATTCTAGGTTCATTAGAGCGCTTCATCGGTATTCTTATCGAAGATTACGCAGGCTTCTTCCCAACATGGTTGGCGCCTCAACAAGCTGTAGTGATGAATATTACTGACTCTCAAGCAGAATATGTGCAAGAAATTGTAGAAAAATTGAAAAAAAGTGGAATTAGAGTCAATGCGGACTTGAGAAATGAGAAGATTGGCTTTAAAATCCGCGAACATACTTTGAAGCGAGTGCCTTTTATGCTCGTTTGTGGTGACAAAGAAGTCGAAGCAGGCGTAGTAGCAGTTCGTACTCGCAAGGGTAAAGATTTGGGTAAATTTAAGATTGATGAATTAATTGCATTTATGCAAGAAGAAATCAGCAATCGCAAGCTCAATGTTGTGGAGGAATAAGGTATTAAAGGCGGAAAAAGAACCCAAGCACCAGTTAAGCAAAACGCGCATCGTCTGAATGAAGAAATTCGTGGCGTACGTGAAGTTCGTCTAACTGGCCTTGACGGCGAATCAGTCGGTGTTGTTTCTATTGAAGAAGCAATGAATGTTGCTCTTGATGCTGGTGTGGATCTAGTTGAAATTAGCCCTAATGCCGAGCCACCAGTCTGTCGTGTGATGGACTATGGTAAGTACTTGTTCGAAAAGAGCAAGGCTGCTAAAGAGCAAAAGAAGAATCAAAAACAAATCCAGATCAAGGAAGTTAAATTCCGACCTGGTACAGACGAAGGCGATTATCAGGTAAAACTACGCAACCTGACTCGCTTTTTAGAAGAGGGCAACAAGGGCAAAGTCACACTACGTTTCCGTGGTCGTGAAATGGCCCACCAAGGCATTGGTATTGAACTTCTTAATCGTATTAAGGCTGAACTTGAAGAGATCGCGGTCTGTGAAAGTTTCCCTAATCGTGTAGAAGGTCGTCAAATGACCATGATGCTTGCCCCAAAGAAGAAGTAATAAAGGCATTCAAGTAGCTAAAAAGCGCTGCTTTAAGTAGCGCTTTTTGTTCGCCCTATTACTATGATTATTAACTATCAACAATGCGGAGTTATCATCTCATGCCAAAGATGAAAACAAATCGTGGCGCTGCTAAGCGCTTCAAAAAAACAGCTGGTGGCTTTAAGTTTAAGCACGCTACTAAGCGTCACATCCTGACTAAACGTACTACTAAGAACAAACGTCAGCTTCGTCCAAATGCAATCCTTCCTAAGTGTGAAGTGGCTGCAGTTGCTCGTATGCTTCCGTTCGCTTAATCGTTTTTAGTTTTATATTTTTTTAATTTTAGTTAGGAGTCTCCTATGCCTCGCGTAAAACGTGGTGTACAAGCGCGTGCACGTCACAAGAAAGTTCTTAAACAAGCTAAAGGTTACTACGGTGCACGTTCACGTGTTTACCGCGTAGCTTTCCAAGCTGTTACTAAAGCTGGTCAATATGCTTACCGTGACCGTCGTCAGAAGAAACGTACTTTCCGTCAACTTTGGATTGCTCGTATCAACGCTGCTGCACGTCAAAATGGTATGTCTTACAGCCGTCTAATCAACGGTCTTAAGAAAGCGTCTATCGAAATCGATCGTAAGATCCTTTCTGATATCGCTGTATTTGACAAAGCTACTTTCACTGTTCTTGTGGAAAAGGCAAAAGCTGCACTGTAATTTATCAGTCTAGTTTTATGTTAAAAAGGAGAGCCTCGGCTCTCCTTTTTTCGTATAGGTTGTTATTTATTCTTCTTTTATTAGCTAAACAAATATTTCTTTTCTCTAGAGCTGTTTTAGCATCCAGACGTCACAACCGCCGTGTTGAGTGCCAGTTAATGGCATATCAAGGTGAGTAAAGCCCAATGCTTCATATAGACTGATTGCAGATTGCATACTCGATAGTGTATCGAGGTAACATTCTGTAAAGCCTTTTGTCTGCGCGTATGCTAAACATTGAAGCGAGAGTTTTTTTCCTAATCCAAGTTTGCGTCCAGCGGGTAACAGAAACAGTTTTTTTAGTTCACATGTTGTTTTACTATTATCGAAAGGGGCAATACCGCAGCCACCGACAAGCTTGCCATCAACCAAAGCCACTAAATATAAACTACTGACATCATCGTGATAAAAGCGGCTCATATGTAACACTTCAGCATCTGATGGACCAAACCCTTCACCGACAGCGCCAAACTCAGCACCAACTTGCTTAATTATTTTGCAGAGTTCCACATCAAAATCAGCGTTGATAGCGATCACATCAATATCCATGACTAGCAGCTCCTGTTATTACGTTTGGGGTATTTTATAACGATATTGAAACTCATATTTTGCATGTGCTTAAATACAAGGCATAAAAAAACCAGTCATTGTTATAACAAGATGACTGGTTTCTAAAATAGAATCGTTGACTAACGATTATGCACGTGCATAACGTTGGTTACGTTTTTTGTTTGCTGTTGCTAGTGTTTTAAGTAAAAAGGCTAGGAAAGTAACAAATAACGTATTGAAACCCATAAAGAACACAAGATTAATAAAGTTAAAGCCGTCTTCTGGTGCAATCGGCATTGCTGATGCTAAGCCATAATTACCTAGCAGTAATAGGGCGGTACAAAGAATCGCTGCGATAGTTGAGATTTTAGATAGAGCGGCAAGATCTTGAGTATTCATTATAGAGTCCTAACATTGATTTTGATCATAACTTACACTGAAAAGAGTAATTTTAAAACAAAATTGATAAAATTATCTGAAAATGTAGGTGAGTTAGGTCGCATAACAAACCATATTTTTATATTTAATAATAACGTGGTTTGTTATGACTTAAAAATGAATATCAAATGAGAACGATGATTAATGTTGAGCTAAATACTTTTTCATTTGTTGTTGTGAATGTTTAAGGCCAATAAGCAAATAAGCAAGAAAACCAACAAAGATAAAGTTAAACCCAACGTAGTAGATCACATGGATATAATCGATGTGTGTTTGATTACTTAGCGTATCTTTCATTTCAATCGGCATACTTGAGAACATACCATAATTGCCGAGGATCACCAGCCCAAAGCAGAGTAAGGATGCAAAAGTGCTCATTTTAATTAAGGCTGAAAAAGATTGGGTGTTCATGTTAATTATTCCAAATTAAATATAGCTGAAATTTACTTTTTTTGACTTGTTTTAGAAAGAGAGAAAAATGGAATATAGGTGTGCGAAATCTGTTTTATAGTCAATCTAAATTATTTTCAGTGTGCTTAAAAAGTACAATTTCATATTTTAATGGGCAAAGACGTTTTTTTTTCGTCCAAACTTACCGTTTTATTACGATTCAATTTGGATTTAGACGCTGCTTTCTTTAGTATGTATCGTTATGCGATTTTATATCTCCCTTAAGGACGCCACCTGTGGGTGGATGAGGATACGATGCAACATCTAGACGAGATTATTGCCAACGCAACGGCAGCTATTGAGCAGGCTGATTCATCAGTCGCTTTGGACGAAGTTCGAGTTCAATTTCTAGGCAAGAAGGGTCACTTAACTCTTCAACTACAAGCCCTAGGTAAATTACCACCAGAAGAGCGTCGCACTGCTGGTCAAGAAATCAATAAAGCAAAACAAGTAGTACAAACATTACTTGTTGAGCGTAAAGATGGTCTACAACGCGCAGAGCTTGAAGCAAAGCTTGCCGCTGAGACTGTTGATGTTTCTTTACCTGGTCGTCGTATTGAAAACGGTGGTCTTCACCCAGTGACTCGTACTATTGAACGCATTGAAAGTTTCTTTGGTGAGCTTGGCTTTACAACTGAAGCTGGCCCTGAAATTGAAGATGCTTTTCATAACTTCGATGCACTAAACATTGCTGAAGATCATCCAGCACGTACCGATCACGATACGTTCTTCTTTAACCCCGACCTAATGCTACGTACGCACACTTCAGGTGTTCAGATTCGTACAATGGAAAATGGCAAACCACCATTCCGTTTCATTGCACCAGGTCGTGTTTACCGTAATGATTACGATCAAACTCACACACCAATGTTCCACCAAGTGGAAGGTATGTTAGTTGATGAAAACGTAAACTTTGCTCAGCTTAAAGGTATTCTTCACGATTTCCTTTGTAATTTCTTTGAAGAAGAAGTTGAAGTTCGTTTCCGTCCTTCTTTCTTCCCATTCACAGAACCTTCTGCTGAAGTTGACGTGAAAGGCAAGAATGGTAAGTGGTTAGAAGTACTAGGCTGTGGCATGGTACACCCTAATGTTCTACGTTCAGTTAACATCGATCCTGAGAAGTACTCAGGCTTTGCATTTGGTATGGGCGTTGAGCGTCTAACTATGCTTCGTTACGGCGTTAACGATTTACGTGCGTTCTTTGAGAACGACTTACGTTTCCTAAAACAGTTTAAGTAAGCACTAGGGGCTAGAAATCTATGAAATTCTCTGAATCTTGGCTACGCGAGTGGGTTAATCCTGCAGTAAACAGCGAAGAGCTAGCTCACCAAATCACAATGGCTGGTTTGGAAGTTGACGGTATTGAAGCCGTTGCTGGTGAATTCACTGGTGTTAAAGTCGGTCAAGTTGTTGAGTGTGCTCAACACCCAGACGCAGACAAACTACGCGTAACTAAAGTAGATGTTGGTGCTGAAGAGCTGCTAGACATCGTTTGTGGCGCATCTAACTGTCGTCAAGGTATCAAGGTTGCTGTTGCAACTGTTGGTGCAGTTCTGCCTGGTGATTTCAAAATCAAGAAGGCAAAATTACGTGGTCAACCTTCTCACGGTATGCTTTGTTCTTTCACAGAACTAGGTATTGACGTTGAATCTGATGGCATCATGGAATTAGCAGCAGATGCTGTTCTTGGTACCGATTTCCGTGAATTCCTAGGTCTTGACGATGTAACTATCGATGTTGATTTAACGGCTAACCGTGCTGACTGTCTAAGTATTGCGGGTCTTGCTCGTGAAGTAGGCGTATTAAACCGCGTTGAAGTGACTGAGCCTCAGTTTGATATTGTTGCGCCAACAGCGGCTGATACGATTTCAATCGAAGTTAAAGCACCTGTTGCATGTCCACGTTACCTTGGCCGTATTGTTCGTAATGTTAATGCGCAAGCTGAAACACCATTATGGATGCAAGAAAAACTACGCCGTTGTGGTACTCGCTCAATTGATGCAATCGTAGATATCACTAACTACGTATTGCTTGAAATGGGTCAGCCAATGCACGCTTTCGATCTTGCTAAGATTGATGGTGGTATTGTGGTTCGTATGGCAGAGCAGGGCGAAAAGCTGACTCTTCTTGACGGCAACGAAGCGGAATTAAACGACAATACACTAGTGATTGCTGATAACAAGCAAGCACTAGCAATTGCGGGTATTTTCGGTGGTCAATTCTCTGGCGTTAATGCTGAGACTAAAGACGTACTACTTGAGTGTGCATTCTTTGCACCAGATGCGATCCGTGGTCGCGCACGTAGCTACGGTCTACACACTGATTCTTCTCACCGCTTTGAGCGTGGTGTTGATGCAACACTACAAATGAAAGCAATGGAGCGCGCAACGGCACTTCTTGTTGAAATTTGTGGTGGTGAAGTAGCACCAATCGTTGAAGCTGAATCAGAAGCTGATTTACCTAAAGCTGCAACAATTGAACTACGTCGTTCTAAATTAGATCGTCTATTAGGTCATTCAATTGCTTCTGAAGAAGTAGTAGAAATCCTAACGCGTCTTGGCTGTGATGTTGAAACAACACATGCTGGCTGGAAAGCAACAGCACCTGCATGGCGTTTTGACATGGCAATTGAAGAAGATTTAGTGGAAGAAGTGGGTCGTATTTTCGGCTACAACAATATTCCTAATCAATCGCCTGTTGCTGCACTTAGCATGAACTTACATAAAGAAGCGAATTTACCGCTTAAACGTGTACGTGATTTGCTTGTTGGCCGTGGTTTCCAAGAAGCTATTACTTACAGCTTTGTAGAGCCTGAGCAACAAAAACTTATCGTACCTGAAATTGAACCATTGATTCTGCCATTCCCAATTTCTGCGGACATGTCAGCAATGCGTTTAAGCTTATGGACTGGTCTACTAAATACAGTAGTATTCAACCAGAAGCGTCAACAGCCACGTGTACGTTTATTTGAAGCTGGTTTACGTTTTGTATCTGAACAAAATGCTGAAAACGGTATGCGTCAAGATATGATGCTTGCAGGTGTTATCGCTGGTACACGTAGTGATGAGCATTGGGACATTGAAACTAACACTGTTGATTTCTTTGATCTTAAAGGTGATTTAGAAGCCGTTCTTGAGCTAACAGCAAAAGATAGCTATAGCTTTAAAGCTGCTAAACATCCAGCACTTCATCCTGGTCAAACGGCAGCGATTGTTGTTGATGCTGGTCTTGAAACTGAGCGTGAAGTTGGCTTTATTGGTACTGTTCACCCTGAACTTGAGCGTAAATTTGGTCTTAATGGCCGTACTATTGCTTTTGAAGTTGAGTGGGATGCGATTAACAAACGTGACTTACCAGAAGCAGTAGCACTGTCTAAGTTCCCTGCTAACCGTCGTGATATTGCCGTTGTGGTAAATAATGATATTGCAGCGAATGATATTGTTGCAGCATGTCGTGCTAACGGTGGCGAGCTATTAAGAGCCGTTAATCTGTTTGACGTTTACACTGGTAAAGGTGTTGATGACGGTCAGAAGAGTCTTGCAATTGCATTAACGTTGCAATCAACTGAACGTACATTAGAAGAAGCAGATATTGCAGCAGCAGTGGAAAGTATTGTTAATGCATTGGCTGAAAAATTTGATGCATCACTTCGTGATTAAAAAAACATCATAATTAAATTTAAGTCTTTGTTTTCGGAAAGCAGTCCTTAGGGGCTGCTTTTTTTTGATCTAGATCTAAAAAATAATAACAGTTTGATAAATAGTTATATTTTCTTTTTCTATGGCGTGAGTTAGAATTTTTAACTGTATATTGTTGATTTTTTAGTGATTTAACACTGTTGAGTGTAAGGGCAAGATCAACTTGATGCATTGTTATAGTAAAATTCAGCAACTAATATGGCGTTATTTGACATGAAGTTAACGTAAAAAAGTTGGCGAAAATCAGCGAGTTGGCTTAGACTGAGTCTAGTTAATCGTGAGAGGGACAATAAGGTCTCGTAGTTTTGAATGTTTAAAATTACATCTCTAATTAACATATACCTTATTCACAGTGGCATACTTTTAATATTGTAGGTATGAACACTATCTGTTCAACATAGTCTTGAGGGAGTTATCTATGGCGCTCACAAAAGCCGATTTGGCTGAGAACCTGTTTGAAAATGTTGGATTAAGCAAACGGGACGCCAAGGATACGGTGGAAGTCTTCTTTGAAGAAGTTAGGAAGGCTCTAGAAAATGGTGAGCAAGTTAAATTATCTGGTTTTGGTAATTTTGATTTGCGTGACAAAAATGAGAGACCTGGAAGAAACCCTAAAACAGGGGAAGATATTCCTATCTCAGCACGCCGTGTCGTTACATTCCGTCCTGGTCAGAAGCTGAAGGCACGTGTCGAAAGTTTAGAAGTTAATAAATAAATCTTTCACCAGTTTGCTGATCCGAACCGAAACCCAAGTAAATGTATTTTTACTTGGGTTTTTTATTATCTTATTTTTGCGATTGTGTCGATGGGAGGGCTATATTGAGAGAAAGGGACATTGAATAACTGGAATAGTGGTGGTGGTTATTATAGGGGGAAAGAGAGAGTAAAGATAAGACGAAGGATTGTTTAAATAATTAACAAGGAGGTGGTATGACACTAATTGAGCAGATAAAACGAGGGCGATTTCTTGATGCGACGTGTGATTTCTCGCACCCCTTTGAAGCTGAAGAATGGACGCTAGATTCGGGGCTGCATTGTCAGTTATTGTATCGAGGTGTATTACAAATTACCCCACGGGAGTTGTCTAGTGATGCAAAAGATATTGTTTTATCTTCTGGTATTCACGGTGATGAAACTTCACCAATAGAGCTTATTCAACAAGTCGCTTCAAGTATACTACTTGGGCGTATTCAACCAATACATCGTTTATTACTGATTATTGCTCATCCTGAGGCAGTGAATTATCAACAACGGTTTATGATTGAAAATATGAATCGTTTATTTCAAGTCAGAAATCCAGAGCGAAATGATGAATGTTGTATTGCCAATGCACTACAACTGGCCATTAATAGTTTCTATGGTGCCTCTATTGCTATAAAACCTGAACGATGGCATCTAGACTTGCATTGTGCCATTCGTCCATCACAGCACGATACCTTTGCTATTAGCCCCTATACAGATAAACCGACCCGCAGTAATAAATTGTTTAGTTTTATTCATCATGCAAAATTAGATGCGGTATTGTTGTCTAATACACCGTCACCGACTTTTGCTTGGTACAGTGCCGAATATCATGGCGCACAAGCACTTACGGTTGAACTTGGGCGAGTAGGTAAGATTGGTCATAATGATTTAACGTTACTCACATCGTTTAGGGATGCGATGCTGCAGTTAATTACAGATTCCGCTTTACCCATTGTTTGGACAAGTGAAGTTGAAGTATATCAAGTCAGTCGTACTATTATTAAACATCAAGATAATTTCGCTTTTACTTTTAGTGATGATGTTGCCAATTTTACCTTTTTTGCCGAAGGTGATGATGTTGCAACGGAGGGTAATCTAACTTATAGCGCCACTGTAGGTGGTGAGGCCGTTGTTTTTCCCAATCGACATGTGATCCCTGGGCAACGAGCAGTCCTAATGGTAAAGAAAGCGAATTTGATCTTTGATGAACAAGTGCGTGTTTGTGCCATCGCCGATGCATCATGTTGATAATTCTATTTAATACCTAAGTTTTTTCTCGGTTTATTTGCATTATAATGGCGGCAATGTATGGTATTTAGCCTTATTCTTTGAGCGTAATAAGTATTGATGTTGTTAAATGAATTATTATCACGGCAACAGCAGCGATGGCGTACCTGTTTAGTGGTTTCATCGTTGCTGTTAGTGGTTATTTGTGTGTTTGCTGTCTCTGTTGGTGAAGTATGGATTTTACCTTGGGCACCAGATGGGGATCTTCAACAGCAATTGTTAGTGCAATTACGTATTCCACGTGTTTTAGCTGCATTAATTGTGGGCGCAGCATTGGCGAGTTCAGGGGCTGTCTTACAAGTATTATTGGGTAATCCATTAGCGGAACCTGGCGTATTAGGTATTTCTGGTGGTGCCAGTTTGGCTGTGGTGCTATTACTTTTTGTGACCTCAATTACACCAACGCCTTTTATTACCATGATAGCGGCGATGTTCGGTGCGTTGTTATTTACCCTTATTTTAGTTGGTTTTTCACGACGCCAAAAAATATCAATGGCACGATTATTATTAATTGGTGTTGCACTTGGTATTCTATCGGGGGCGGTAGTGACGTGGGCATTTTATTTCAGTGATGATTTAAGTATGCGTCAATTAATGTATTGGTTGATGGGCAGTGTCGGTGGTGTGAGCTGGGAGCAGTTGTCGCTCTTATTTGTGATAGTGCCAGTATTGATAGTGCTCTGTATGCAAGGTAAATCACTGGATGTCATGATGTTGGGTGATATCGCTGCTCGTCAGTTAGGCGTCGATGTTCGACGTATTCGATGGCTATTGATTTTAATGATCTCGCTATTGGTAGGTTGTTCCGTGGCGCTTGCGGGAGTGATTGGGTTTGTTGGTTTAGTTGTACCACACTTATTACGATTACAGTTTGGCACTGAAAATCGCTATTTATTGCCTCTTTCTGCTATCTGTGGTGGCATATTATTAGTGCTAGCTGATACCTTATCACGAGTCTTACTGGCTGATGCTGATCTGCCTATTGGCGTGGTGACAACGTCACTAGGCGCCCCCGTGTTTATTTGGATGCTGATGCGTTCGCAGTTGGATTAAATTATGGCTACAAGAATAGATAATGGCGCAAGCTCTGAATCGATGGCATTAGTCTTAACCGCTCAAGAGATCAGTTTTATACCACGATTATTACCGCAGTCATTTTCCCTGTATTCAGGACAGATCACGCATGTTATTGGGCCGAATGGCAGTGGTAAGAGTACTGTACTCTCTATTTTATCGGGATTATTTGATTACAGTGGCAGTATTACATTACTGAATAATGAATTAGGTGAGTATGATTTACCTTCATTAGCACATGTCCGTAGTTATTTAGCACAGCAAGATAAACCCAATTTTTCTATTCCTGTGTTTCAATATTTATCTTTAGCTGTTTCAGCTTTGCAAAATGTGGATATGACGCAATTACAACGGGCATTAGATGAGATTTGTCAGCGATTAGATATTCAAGATAAGTTATCGCGTAATATTCAACAACTGTCTGGTGGTGAATGGCAACGGGTACGACTTGCCGCTGCATGCTTACAAGTTTGGCCGACGATAAACCCTCAAGCAAAGCTATTATTGCTTGATGAACCAGCCGCTGCTTTAGATATTGGTCAAGAAGCTGCGATGTATCAATTGGTACGTAACATTTCTCAGCAGGGCATTACGGTTGTTATGGTAAATCATGATCTCAATCGAACCTTACGTGAAGCGGATAATGTAATGCTGCTAGATCATGGGCAGTGTGTTGCTTTTGGTGACGTTGAGCAAGTTATGACGGTTGAGCGCTTACAAGCGGTATTTAAAACAGGTATTGAGAAAATAGAACATCATGGCATGCCATGTTTAGTGTTTGTTGATTAATAAGTTGCTGTTGAATTGTTCAATATTTTTTTAGTCGAAAGTAACAGCCATTATCGTTTGAATATTGACGATAATGGCTGTTTTTTGTTATCCAATCCAGAGCAGGATCGCCAGTATTTGCGGTGATAAAATACGTAAACACATCACCAGAGGATAAACGGTCGCATATGAAAGTGCAGCAGCACCATTACTAGGATGCAGTCCATTTGCAAAGGCTAGCGCTGGTGGATCTGTCATTGATCCGGCTAACATACCACACATTGAAAGGTAGTTAAGTTCACCAAATATGCGCGCAATACAACCTGTAATGATTAAAGGAATAAAAGTAATTAAGGCACCATAAGCCATCCAACTAAAGCCATCGCCATTGACTAAAGTATCAATGAAACCACTGCCTGATTTTAATCCGACCACCGCCAAAAATAAGACTATCCCTATTTCACGCAAAGCTAAGTTAGCACTAGGTGGCATGAACCAATAAAGTTTACCGATGCTACCAATACGAGCCAGTATTAATGCAACAATCAAAGGACCGCCCGCAAGACCGAGTTTGAGTGCTGCTGGGAATCCTGGTAGGTATAAAGGAATTGAGCCTAATAAGATGCCGAGGCCAATACCAATAAAGATCGGTAACATTTGCACGTGTTGGAGTTTTTGTTCGGCATTACCTACCATACCACTTACCGCTGCAATGGCGTCTTTACTACCAACAAGATTAAGAATGTCACCAAATTGCAATGAGGTTTGGCTATTAGGCACTAATTCAACACCGGCTCGGTTCAGTCGAGAAATGACAACATCGTATTTTTCTTTTAGTTCTAATTCGCGAATTTTTTTGCCTAATACAATCTCATTCGTGACCACTAAACGCTCAACTTGTAAATCTGTACCTTTAGTTGATAGCGAGATATCGACAATATCACCAATCACTAATCGTGCTTTTTCAAGTGCGACTTTTGTGCCTACTAAATGTAATACATCATTAAGCTCAATTGGTGTTGACTCTTTAGGTATCGAAAGTTGGTTTCCTCGCTTTAATCGGGAACAAATAATTGCACCTTCAGTGATTGCTGGAATTTGAACAAAGGTGAGGCCGCTTAAATTAGGATTTCGAACCGCAACATTGAGCGTTTGTAAGCCTTCTTTTTTGTCACCACTGTTAGAGTTGTAGACCATTGCTTCTTTATCAATATTAACTTTAAATATTAATCGTAATAGCCACATTGTGATGAGAATACCGCAAATACCAAAAGGATAAGCAACGGCATAACCCATACCGGTAATATCTAATAAATCAGCGGATACACCGAGTTCTGATAGAATTTGTTGTCCCGCACCTAATGCAGGTGTATTTGTGACAGCGCCAGAATAGATACCCAATAGAATAGGGAGCGGTACATCAAAAACAATATAAAGTATGATTGCGACGACACAGCCTAATAATACGACCAGTGCCGCAAAACCATTGAGCTTTAAACCAGAACTCCGTAATGACGCAAAAAAACCCGGTCCAACTTGAATACCAATGGTGTAGACAAATAAAATCAAACCGAATTCTTGAATAAAATGTAAGGTATGCGCATTTAAACTAATGCCCATTGTTTCGGTATAATGTCCGACAATAATTCCGCCAAATAAAACACCACCGATACCTAGACCAACGCCTTTAATACGCCAGTTTCCCATCCATAAACCGAGTACGGCTACCAGTGATAATATACTGATAGATAAAGCAATATCACTCATAACAAGCACCTCCTTGTAAATGTTAAAAATCCATTTATAGCTATTTATAATAAGTAGCTATTTTGTACGACAAATTGAAAGTGAGTGTTATAGTTTTTTTATGAAAATGGGGCGGAGTATGAAGAATTAACTGCAAATTTAATGATGGCGTGATATTTGAAATATATTGATAGCGAGAGCGCTGATATTAGAGTAGGTGGTTTTGAAGGAAATAATGTTTTTATTATTTATTGTTAATTACCCGTTTTTGAATAAAAAAATACCTGCCAATGACAGGTATTTATAATAGATAATTCAACGAATTATTGTTTGTTTTTTAGATAATCAATGGTAGCGGCTAAATCTTGTAGGTTCTTATGAGCACTGGTGTTAACGAGATATTTACCATTAACTAAGAATGCTGGTACTGATTCTAATGCGGCATTACGAACAATATCTTCAGATTGTTGGAACATCTTAAAGACTTGTTTTTGTTGAGCTTCTGTTAGCTCATAAGGACTTTTTAGCTTGTTGTCATGGAAGATTTTATCGATAGCTGCTTTACGTTGATCTGCAGTCATATCTTTTGGTGAGTCTTGTACAAACGAAAATAATTGCTCAACTAATGCGTGGCTTGGGTTGTTATCTGTTTGTACCATTGCAGCATAGAAGATGAAGGCGGCTTTTTGAGCGCTTTCATTAAAAATAACGTGAACTTGTTTAATATTGCTATTCGTTAATTTCTTAATTTCAGGAAGGATACTTTCCATTTTACGGCAATGACCACAAGAAAGAGAAAAAATCTCAGTGATGCCTTTCATTTCAGGCATAGGCGTTGGGATCACTGAGTATTGATCACCTTCTTGCGGTGTTTTTGAATCAGAACAACCAGATAATGCAAAAACAGTAAAGAGAAGAACAAAAAAAGCTTGATAAATACGTTTCATGATTCGGTACTTTTATAAATAAGAATTATTCCATTATGTCGATTATTTATAATAAATGCATCGATAAATTGATAAAAACTCATAAAAAATGTGCCACTTAATTCATTTGTGTACGAATGTTAAACGTTTATTGATGTTAAGTGGTTATCTATTATTAAGCGTGAATATCTCCGTGTGTTACATCTTATAATCAGCTATTATTAGCGGCTTTTTTGCCGCATGTGAGTGTTAATCGATGTACATTGGATTTGATTATGGAACCGCGAATTGTTCGGTTGCAGTGATGGAAGATAGTAAACCTAAACTTTTACCGTTAGAGAAAAATAATCAATATATTCCGTCGACCTTATGTGCACCAACACGAGAAGCTGTGTCTGAATACCTGTATCGTTTTATGGGAATTTCACCTTCAGACAGTGTTGGGGAGCAAGTACTACGTCGTGCGATTGCTTTTAATCGAGAAGAAGATATTGAGGTCGTTGCTGGCGATCTACAGTTTGGTCAGGCTGCACTTGATCTATATCTTGATGATCCTGAAGAAGTCTATTACGTAAAATCACCAAAATCATTTTTGGGTGCGAACGGTTTACGTGATGGCCAGATTAGTTTTTTTGAAGATCTTGTTTGCGCAATGATGGTTAACATTAAACGTTCGGCAGAACAAAGCTTACAACAAGATATCACCAGTACCGTTATTGGACGCCCGGTAAACTTTCAAGGGATTGGTGGCGAAAATGCTAACCAACAAGCAGAAGGGATTTTATCTCAGGCTGCAAAACGAGCCGGTTTTAAAAATGTGTGCTTTCAATTTGAACCCGTCGCTGCTGGGCTTGAATATGAATCAACCTTAACTGCAGATAAAACTGTGCTGGTGGTTGATATCGGTGGCGGTACAACTGACTGTTCATTAATTCAGATGGGACCTAGTTTTCGTCATTTAACCGATCGCAGTTCAAGTTTATTAGCACACAGTGGTCAACGTATTGGTGGTAATGATCTTGATATTCATTTAGCGTTTAAACAACTCATGCCACAATTTGGTTTGGGAAGTAAAACGGTGCGGGGTATTGATATGCCGTTTAATCAATTTTGGAATCCAATTGCGATTAATAATGTTGCCGCACAGACTGAGTTTTACGGCGACGCTAATTTACGCGCGTTAGAAAAACTGCGTCACGATGCAGCTGATCCACAATTATTGTCACGATTAATTCATGTGTATCATGAGACACTTGGTTATCAGATTATTCGCCATGCGGAAGAGGCGAAAATTGCACTATCGAGCCAAGCTCACCACACGGTGAATATGGCATTGATGCAAGATTTATTTCATGTAGACATTTCAGTACAGCAGTTAGCAGAAGCAATTGAAACACCAAAAGAGAAAATGCGAGAGCTCGTTGTTGAAGCTATGGCTCAAAGTCAAACTAAGCCTGATGCTATCTTCATGACGGGTGGTACTGCACGTTCGCCTATTTTACGCCAATGCATAGAGCAACAGTTACCGAATATTCCTATCGTAAGCGGTAGCTACTTTGGTTCTGTAACGGCGGGATTAGCGCGTTGGGGTGAGCGTTGTTACCGCTAAACGAATAATGATAATAATATAAAAATGCCTGCGCTATGACGCAGGTATTTTTAAATGAAAAAGGGAAATAATACTTATGTGGGTTTTGGTGCATAAGCTGAACACCAGCCGTTGATATTAACTGTCTTCCCTGAAAATATAACGCATGGCTGCCAGTGATTATTATTAGCACCATCACGAATTAATAAGCAGTTTTTACATTGCTGGTTTTTTATCGTCGATTGATTGACATATTTTAGTGCGACGGCTTGTGGATTATTTTCTTCTAGGTGAGGAAGCTCAGTCGCAAATGCTGGACGAATAATAATTTTATTACCCACAGTTAATCCAATAATACCACTTGCAGTTAATTGCATAAAACGACGCCGTGATAATGTTGTTTGCATAACCTCTACCTTATTTCTGATATTGAATATTTATATTAAGTAATACTTAATAAAAGCAAAAATAAGTCACGGATTTAATCTAGTAATATGACTCATGTTTTCGTTTTTTAATAATAGTATATAAGGAGCAAAAAGAGGTTAAAAAGCAATCAGTTTCATTGGTATTAATGGTAATGATAACCATTATTATTAATGGTAAGTGTATTTAAATAAATGATAATATATTAAATCTATATTCGAACGACGTTTTAATATCGTAATTGTATGTTTATAAAGAGGTTAGTAAATATATAATATTGGTGGTATTTAATATTCCATTTTCGGTGTCTTTATTTATTGTTTTATTTCAGTCTTAATGTAAGAAAATGCATAACTATAATCAGTAGCTGCTTTTTATTTTATATTCATTACTAATAAAACGGTATAGCGTCATTATTCTTGTTATTTCACATTGGGGCGAAATAACATTAAGAAATATACGTGTTTAGATTAGTTTTACCTGAAATCTTTCAAGGAAACAGCATATGTCTGACGGGAACGTATTTAAACAACCAAAACCGTTCTATTTGATATTTTCAATTGAATT
Organism: Photobacterium sp. S4TG1; assembly: GCF_036040035.1. Lineage (NCBI taxonomy): Bacteria > Pseudomonadati > Pseudomonadota > Gammaproteobacteria > Vibrionales > Vibrionaceae > Photobacterium > Photobacterium sp. S4TG1. The sequence goes on along the minus strand of NZ_JAYXUH010000001.1, from coordinate 117,693 downwards.
CTGGGAACGTTTTGGTTTCTACGGTATGCAAGCAATTTTAACTGTTTATATGGTTAAGATTCTTGGCATGTCAGAAACGGCGTCTTTTACTTTATTTGGCGCATTTTCAGCATTAGTTTATGGCTCGGTTGCTATTGGCGGCTGGGTAGGAGATAAAGTTCTCGGAACGAAAAGAACCATCAGATTAGGCGCGATGGTGCTTGTTATTGGTTATGCTTTATTAGGTTTATCTGCGACCAGTGGTTACGGTGGTTCAGATCTTATCTATATAGCAATGGGCTTTATTACTATGGGTAATGGCTTATTTAAGGCAAACCCTTCAAGTTTATTAGCCAAGGTTTATGGAAAAGATGATCCTCGTCTAGATGGTGCATTTACTATGTACTACATGGCTATTAACCTCGGTTCGTTTTTCTCAATGCTATTATCACCATGGATCGCAGAGAGATTTGGTTATGACTTTGCTTTTGGTGTGAGTGCTGCTGGCCTAGTTATTACTCTTATTAACTTCTTTATTAGTGGCCATATTGTTAAAAATATCGGTTCTAAGCCGGACATGAAGCCTGTTAACAAAACATATTACCTTGGTGTTGTTGTCGGTACTATTGCATTAAGTTTTGTTAGCTCGGTATTATTGCAACACCTATTTTATGCGCATGCTATTTTAATTGTTGTTGGTTGTACGATTGTTGGTTTGTACTTTAAAGAACTATTTTCAACATCAGGTATTGAACGTGCAAAAATGTTCGTTGCCTTTATATTAATGTTGCAAGGTGTCGTGTTCTTTGTTCTTTATTTCCAAATGCCGACATCATTGAACTTCTTTGCTATCCATAATATTTCTCATGACTTATTTGGTATCAGTGTTGCGCCAGAACAATTCCAAGCACTTAACCCTTTATGGATTATGATTGCCAGTCCAGTACTTGCGATGATTTATAACAAATATGGCGATCGTTTCTCTATGCCATTTAAATTTGCATTAGGCATGGTGCTATGTAGTTTGTCATTCTTAGTGTTAGTACTTGGTGCGCACTTTGCCAATAGCGACGGTATTGTTGATTCAAATTGGTTAATTATTTCTTATGGATTCCAATCTATCGGCGAGTTGTTTGTATCGGGTCTTGGTTTAGCAATGGTTGCTCAACTTGTACCACAACGTATGATGGGCTTTGCAATGGGGATGTGGTTCCTAACATCAGCAACTGCTGCGGTTGTTGCTGGTTGGGTTGCGACGTTAACTGCGGCACCTGCGAACGTTATTGAACCGCATCAAACACTAATGTTATATAGCCATGTGTTTGGTATTATTGGTTACTCTACAGCGGGTATTGCTCTGTTCACTATGATTATTGCGCCTAAGCTAACACGCGTTATGCGTGGTGAAGATACACCAGCGGTAGTAACAGCTGCATAATCATGAGCTAATCTCATAAGTTAGAAGTATAAAATTAAACGGATGCCGACTGATAAAGTCATTGGCATCCGTTTTTTTTTGTTAATAATGCGAGAGCAGGAAGAGCAGGAAGAGCAGGAAGAGCAGGAAGAGCAGGAAGAGCAGGAAGAGCAGGAAGAGCAGGAAGAGCAGGAAGAGCAGGAAGAGCAGGAAGAGCAGGAAGAGCAGGAAGAGCAGGAAGAGCTTAATAATATGCTAGAGATAGATAAGGGTATTAGAGCAGAGATAGATGATGAATAGCTTACAGCAAGCGAGAGACGCTTTAATAAGTAACAATATTAATCAGAAACAAAAAAGCCTCAGCATTACATTGTAATGACTGAGGCTTTTTATTGTGGGCTAATAATATTTAGCTCACTGAGATTGGATCATTATTTTCACGCTGTAATTTAAGGACTGCAAAGTATTGCTGGGTTTCAGCAATAACAACATGGCGTAATACCACTAAACCAATCAGGTTTGGAATAGCCATTAAGCCATTAACAATATCAGCAATTACCCAAATCATATCAAGTTGCATGAAAGCGCCGCTTGCGATAAGCACTAAGAAAACTAACTTGTATGGCATGATTGCTTTTACGCCAAATAAATACGTAATACAGCGCTCACCGTAGTAGTTCCAGCCTAAAATAGTAGTAAAGGCAAAGAACATTAGGCCTACAGAGACCATTAATGGACCATAGTAATCTGAATTCAAACCAGCAGCAAAGGCATGCGTTGTCATGGTTGCACCAGCGAAATCGCCAGCCCATGCACCTGTTACTACTAGCGTTAAGCCTGTCATAGTACAGATGATGATGGTATCAAAGAACGTACCTGTCATCGAAACTAGACCTTGACGTACACACGAATTCGTTTGTGCTGCCGCAGCCGCAATAGGCGCGCTACCTAGTCCTGATTCATTTGAGAATACGCCTCGCGCAATACCTGATTGAATCGCAAGCATCATTCCTGCACCAACAAAACCACCAGTAGCTGCATGGCCAGTAAAGGCTGATTGAATAACGGTTTCAATCGCAGCGGGTAGTGCATGGAAGTTAGTACCTAAAACGATTAAGCAAGCCATAATATAAAAGCCAGCCATCAGTGGTACAACCGTACTTGCTACTTTAGAAATTGATTGAATACCGCCTAATGTTACTGTTGCCACTAAGATTGTTAATATAACAACCGTAATTTCTTTAGGTGCGCTAAATGAAATATGTGCCGCTTCTACTATAGCGTTTGCTTGCGGAAAAGTACCAATACCAAAGCAAGCAACACCCACAGCGAAAATTGCAAATAATTTAGCGAGCCATTTACTACCAACCCCTTTTTCGAGGTAGTACATTGGACCACCAAGAATCTGACCGTTAGCGTCAATTTCACGGTATTTAACCGCTAATAGACATTCAGCATATTTTGTTGCCATACCAAATAAAGCAGCAAGCCACATCCAAAATAGTGCACCGGGACCACCGAGTTTAATTGCGGTTGCAACACCAACAATATTACCTGTACCAATTGTTGCAGATAAAGCAGTACACAAAGCAGCAAAGCTTGAAACATCACCTTCGCCACGGCTATCTGGATCTTTTTTACCACCAAAAACATATTGTAATGCCAGTGGTAGGTAACGGATCTGGATAAAACCAAGTCGAATTGTGAGGTATAAACCTGTACCTACTAATAAAATTAATAGGGGAGGTCCCCAAACAAAGCTATCTAACGTGCGTAGAAAATTAAAAATTGTGTCATGTAGTGGATTCATTATTCCTCCTTCAACGTACAAAGGAAGAGATACAGAACAACAGGTAAATGTTAGTTACAGAATGGCTTCTGGTTGCTGCTCTTATCTCCTCTGTCCTTTTGCCTGAGAGTTTCACCGTTATATTGCAACGGTTTGCTCCTTCGGCGCTCGATTTAACGAGTCTCTCCAGAGGCTCCTCCAATAACAGTCCATACCTATTGCATTAATGCAACCTGGTGCCTGAAAGATTTACGAACGACAACCTGATGGGATCATGCTGTTTTTCGCTTACTTCTTCGGCGGGCCGACGTGTTATACCATCATGGTATTCGTCAATGGCCGCTCTCCTGCTATCTTCATCGGAACTCATTTCGCCCGCAATGTTAGGGGATAAAAATGTGATTGTCAGCAAAAAAATAAAAAAAAAAGCGCTAGCGAAATAAAATAAGCGCCAGATGACAATAAAAGGAATATTCCGTATAAAAATAAACCAGTGAAATAGCCATCAGTTATGCTAGCGCAATTGATATTAATAGTAAGTTATACTTGATAACTAAGGATTTAAATTATTATCGAGTATGGTGATCAGTTCATTATTAGCGTCAGACGTGATTTCCCAAGCAAATACTCCGCCAAGTTTATGTTGTTTTGCATAATCAGCTTTAGCTTTGAGCGAACGTTTATCATCAAAACTAATATATTCTTTATTTTTTTGATTATAGAGCACAGCAGCCTCAGCATGCTGGTCATAGTAATAACGGTAGCCTAATTTAGGATTGTTAATAAAATATTTACTGAGATCACTGTAAGTAAAATACCCAGGATCTTTAATGTCAGATCCTTTAAGTAATCCACCTTGGCTCTGTAAATTTTCAAGTTTGTCGGGGGAGATAAGATCAACACCTTGCCATCCTCTGCCATAAAAAGCACTCCCAATAATGATCTTATGTGCATCAACCTGTTTTGCTATCAGGGTTCTCACTAGATTATCAACTGAATTATTATTGGGTGTATTGGCCGTACTGTATAGATTGCTGTGATGACCAACGACGTTACTCCAGTTGCCTAAGAAATCAAAACTCATTAAATAGAGTTGATCTAAATGATTAGCAATATGTGCCCAATTGATGCCTGGTAAGGTTTTCTTGTCGGCATTGATTGCCGCTGAGAGTTGGTAATGACGGTTATTCTTACTACCTAAACTATCTAATTTATATCGTAATTCCTCGATTAAAAGGCTGTAGGCTTCTCGTTCTTGAGATACTTTATCTTTTCCTTTACCCGATAACCCGTACCCACCAGGATATTCCCAGTCAATTTGAATACCATCAAAAAAATCATATTTCGTGATTAAATCTGTTGCAGTGTTTATAAATGTTTGTCGATAAATAGGATTAATAGCGATTGTATGAAAGGGCTCTGATAGAGTCCAACCGCCAAAACTTGGAAGAATACTTAAATGAGGGTACGTTTCTGACAGTTGCTTTAATTGGCCAAAATTACCTTTATAACTGACATTTGAGGCCGTTTCACCCGTCAGTTTTATTTGTAATGCTGCATATTCATCTAAAATAATAGCAGTACCAATAGGTTTATCTTTACATTGGGTTTTAATTATTTTTTTGATGTTATCTGGTGATGAATCGACCGGGCCGCAGGCTGCCAAAAAAGCATAGATTAAATGAGTCAGTTTATCCGCAGGGATCATGCTTGCAGAATAGGGGTTATTAGGTGTGTAAACTTTCCAATCAGGGTAATAAGCGGCAACGACATAAGGACGTTCATGTTCCGCAGCATGAGTTATATTTATTGGGAATAATAAGCCAGAGGCAAGCAGTGAGTATAGTGAAAGGGGACGAAGTGTCGCTAAAAAAGAAGTCATTTACGTTTTAATCAAAATATAAGGGCGATTTATATTATTGACTATATTGATAAAAGCCAGATAACCGTTTGTTATTATTATTTGATATACATCACAAAACAAGGTGAATCCTGATGGTAAACCTGATTCTGATTTAGTGTTCGATTTTTGAGTATCATTTTATTTTTCATTAGTATATTGATGTAATCATGCTGAAATCTAATATTTGGAACAGCAGAATCAATAATATTAAATTATTTTATTAATGGTATGTGATTATTTTCTTATTTAAAGGTATAAATGAGTCTTATATTAAGGACATAAGGTTGGATAACTACGTGTGTTAGTTGTGATGTTTGGGGGTAATATGATCTGGGTTAATTGTTGCCATAAAGAAAAATATACCAGTGTTAAAAATAATCTCGTTAAATATCATAATGTTTTAGAGGTATCACCTTATGAACTATTATTAACGATGACTGGATATGAGTTGATTTTTATTGAGATTGAAAACTCACAATCTAATGGTTTCAAATTATTAAGAATTATAAAACAACATTATCCGGTTGTGAAAATTGTGATTGTTTATCACGATTTAGACTCTGAATTAGCCATTGTTGCATTACGTGCTGGCGCGGAGGATATTTTAGTCGCTGGTGCAAATAGACAAAAAATCGATAGTTGTTTAAGTCGGTTACACACTCATAAAGAAGATACTATTATTGATGATAATATATCCCAACGTGAGCGTTCTATATTACCTGCATTATCTATCATTGATAATGATATTAGCGCGCCGTTGCGCGAAGAAGAGTTAGCGAAAGCATGTGATTTTTCGGCAACTTATTTTTCTCGATTATTCCATACAACAATGGGAGTAACATTAAAGCAATATATTATTCAGAAAAGATTAGACTTAGCCTGTGGGTTGCTAAGTTCTGACCATGAAAAAATCGCATCAGTGGCGACTTCTGCAGGCTTTAAAGATGTTTCTTATTTTTCTCGAGTATTTAAAAAGCACATTGGTTGTTCACCAGGAAAGTTTCGATCAAATAATTATAAGGATTCATAGTCGTTGATGATCATTTACAGGTTATAGAAGAGTTGTTTATAATTATATTATACTTCTTTTGATGATTTGATTAATGACAACATTTCATGAATTACTTGGTACTGATGATAGCTGTTCGATAGCAGAAATAAAGAAAAAATATCGTCAATTATCAATTAGGCTACATCCTGATAAAGGAGGTTCTCAAGCATTAATGCAAATGTTGAGTATGGCTTATCAACAAGTAATTAAAGGTTGTGGTAATAAAAAATGCTCTGACGTTATAATTGAGCAGGAAGAAAGTAATGACCAAAATATTGATTTTAAAAGAAAAATACAAGAGTTGGTTAAAGAAAAAGAAAAACTTCAAGTATTAGTTGAGCAGCATAAGCAAGATGTTGATTATGCATTTTCTGCTGGAGAAAAGAGTACAAGACAAACATTAATATTATTACAAGCAACAAATGATAAGCTTAATAAGCAACTGGTATTATTACGTCGTCAGATAGAAGATAAGAAGAATACGGCTTCTACACCAAAAAGTCCGAATAAAAAATATTGTTTTGTTATGTTATTTATTGTCTCAGCCATTATTATTGCAGTGATCGGCGGGCTTTTTTATTATCAAACAGAACAGGATCAACCTGCCTTAGCTGTAGATTTAACATCGATACCTGCGACTGTTCAAGTCAATAATGTTATTGCGACTCAGCCTGCAACCGTTGATTATGCTGATTCGATGAATAGTGCAGCCAGAATAATGATAATGCATACTATTGGATTATGGCAGCAACGTTACTACGAAGGCACTCGACAACCATATATTGCGGTGCGTAGTATTAACGGCTCTTATATAGTAAAAGATTGTCAGGGAAGGTTTAGTTATTATTCCAATCGTTCATATAATACAGCGCATGTACCTGCTAATTTAATTTTTAGTGCTAATGATCGCCAATTTTCTGTTTACAGAATACCTTATGGCAATGGTTCAACTGAACAACAATGGTTAAATAGTAAGAGTCTTGTTATTAATAATAATATTTTTAGTAATAATGGCTATCAATCAAGTGCAGTAGCATTAGCTTCGGTATGCAGTAATAGTGTGCCTTTTTAAACATCGTGGCTATTATTAAAAATACGGTTGCACTATAAACAGCGTCAATATCAGAGGTGGTTAATGGACTTATCAATATACAACGGGATTATTTTTGATATGGACGGCACATTAGTTGATTCGATGCCCGCGCATATTAAAGCATGGCAACAAACATGTCATGATTTTGGATTACCATTTGAATATGATTGGTTTTATTCAATGGGTGGGTCGCCAACAGTAAATACTGCGGTTGCATTTTTAAGTAAATACGAAATTGATGCCGATCCTCAGTTACTTGTTGTGAGTAAATTACGTCATTTTGATGAGATCCAGCATAAAGGCGACATTATTCCTGCGACATTTTCTGTATTGCAACAACAAAAAAAGGCGAACAAACGTATTGCTGTCGGAACTGGATGTTATCGCCATCACGCTTTAGATATATTAAAGACCTTAGAGATTCTTCCGCTATTAGATGCAGTGATCACTGCAAATGATGTTCAACGTCATAAACCATTACCTGATACTTTTATTGAAGCCGCGCGTGTGCTTGGTATACCAACAGCACAATGTGTGGTGTTTGAAGATACTAAATTAGGCTGCCAAGCTGCATATGCTGCAGGTATGGATTGTTATCGAGTTAGAGATGGCGTGATCAGTGAATTTATAGCGTTTAAATCCTAAGGTTTAGCCCTTTACATAAATACGTTATGCTAATGATGTTTTTTTACTTATCAGTGATGTCATTATGACTAAAGCTTCATCTCGCAACGACACTCAACATCAACTCTCTGAACCCCGCTTTTGGATTCAACGCTTAAGTAAAACATCTATTCGCGCATTACATATCTTAGGTGTTGCGATATCGAGCGGCGGGTTTATTTTCAATCTTGATAAAGCGTTATGGCTTAATTGGTGGCTATTAGCAATGTTTAGTGGCCTTTTGATGATGGCACAAGAAATCTACCGCTCAAAGTTATGGCTAATTCAACTCAAAGGTGTACTAACGTTTGTTAAATTAGCTTTATTAGCTTCAATTGCTCTGATGCCTCAACAACAACCCAATATTTATATTTCAGTATTATTACTTTCAGTCTTTATTGCTCATGGACCAGCGGGATTACGCCATTATTCAATTTGGCATCGTCGTGTTCTTAATGAGCCTAAAGGAGGAAGGAAAAAGAACCTAAATGGGTAATCTAACTATCAAGATTGTTTTGGTCTTTTTCTGTTTTTATTACAACCGAACCTGCAAAACACTATCACAGTTAGTACACTAAAAGAGGGTAGGTGAATAAAGGTATCGGCATGATTAAATATGGGGTGTTGTATTTATTATTTGCGGTTGTGTTTGTTGGTGCTGTACTAATAGTAGACCGAATTCATAATAATCATTTATTGATGCAGACCAAAGACTCAGTGCATCTAGATAATGATAAAGAACGGGCTGAATTTGTTTCTAAAATTGTACATAAGTATATATTAAAGCCAGATCAATCCTTACCAACTGCCGAAGATGGCATATTTCCATATCTTTATGGGTATAGTGATTTAAATAATAACGGCCGTGACGAAATTTTTATTCTTATGCAAACCGAGGAGTATTGTACTGATAAAGGCTGCCAGGGTTTTTTATTTAGTCATTCTCAGAAAAAATTAGCACAATGGCAAAATATTTATCAGCCCATTCTGGTTGCTGATGAATCACATAACGGTTGGCGTGATATTTTAGTTGCTGATGATAATAAAATGTACCGGCTTGAATATAACGCTGGTCATTATATTACTGATATCAGTAAAGCGACTGAGTTTACTAATCGCCAACAGGCATTAGTGGCGGTGGGGTTAGCATTAGATAGCCAATATTATCGTGATGGTGGTAGTAATTTAGCTCTCAATTATTCACAACCTATTTTTGATTGCCAACAATGTTTTTTATTTAGCTTCAATCGTTATGAAGAGTCAGATAAAAATTATTATTTAGCCGTTAATACTGATGATAAAACTGTAATGCCGTACCCTTAAGCTTATTGTTTAATAATAATGTTTCCTGTAATTACAATGCAAAATTTGTGTCTACTTGTTACAAATGGTAACGGTGTAATATGTTGATTTTAAATGAGTTATAATCTTAAGGATTTCTTTTTAGATTTGCTTATTTACCTTATGTGACTATTGCTTATAGCGATAACACAATATATATATACAGCTAATATTTATAATAAAAATAACTTATTGGAAGTGTATTGTGGTAAATAAAAAGTTGATTGCATTGGCTATATCATCAGCCTTTTTGATGGGGTGTAATGGCGGCAGTGATTCAAGTGAACCTGTTCCGCCGCCACCCATCGTTGACCCAGAAAAACCTGAAATTATTCCACCGCCAGTGGTTGATCCTGAAGTACCTGAGGTTATTCCACCGCCTGTCGTCGATCCTGAAATACCAGAGATTATTCCTTCTGCAACCGGTATTTTCTCTCTTAATGGCGACATGAATTTTGGCACTAGTGTTATTTGTAATAATTCTCCTGCGACAGAGTTTGTCATTAAGCATGGCGATACTATTATATGTTCATTTGAGAATATCGAATTAGCGACTTTTACTGATGTTCAATTGCAAACAACGAAGTCCAGCTCTAAAGAAAAAATCAAGTTATTGACACTCGCTCAATCGGATCGCTTTGTTGCTTTTGCTGATGATCTCCAACGTCAAAATGCAGTTGCTAATACACAAGCACTATTGAATAAAATGGCAGTCGTAAGCGGTAAAGTGATTGATTTTAAGTTGTCGGCGATTGATCAAGTACGATTTAATAATTTCTATAATACTGATGATTTACTACTGCCAACTGCTGAATTTAATGTGTTAATTAGCGATAAACTTGATGAAAGTACAGAAACTGACAGCAAACCTTCGACTCATGAGCCTGAATCTCAACCTGTTGTTACACCAGGAACAAGTAATGATTTAAACAGTCATTTTGTGAGTGCAAACGCTGAGCAAAATTTAACTTATCAACCAACTAAATTTATCTTAACAGATGGCTTTTTACGCGACTTAGATGGTCAACCTATTGTTGGTGTTGATTATTATAGCCCATCAGGGCGTGGGAAAACTGATACGGATGGTAAATTTAGCTTTAGTTGGGGCGAAAGTGTTGCCTTTGGTATTGATACTTTTGAACTAGGTGAGCTGAAAGCTAATAAAACCCAATTTACGGTAGCTGATTTAGCTGAAGGACATGCTGGGCGTAATATTATACGTTTATTACAACGCTATTCTGATCCTAATTCTCTTGATCAGCTTAAGATCACTGAGCTGGTGCATAACGTGTTTGCTCAATATCCAAATGTGATTAATGAGGCATTAAATATTGAGCTTTCTGAATCTGTTCTGTTAGACAATGGTACTGGACAGCTAACATCTGTTGCTGGTGAATTTGATAAACAGTTTGAGTCAGGTTTAGCGCAGCAGATTGATATGGCAATTTGTGGCAATACTTGCCAAACAAATGTGATGTTTTCACCGTTGTCATTTCCGCGCACTGCCGCAGTGGTAGATAAGGATATTCAACTCGATATTAATAAGCTTTGGGGTGCGAGTTCTGACGCGGTGAAGAATGGTTGGAAGCCTGTCACTAAATTCCACGTGTTTACCGATGAAACGTGGTTCTATGGTAGTTCGGGCAATGCTCGTGGCCAAAGTGCAATTAATATTTCCAATCGTGCTTTTCCTATTTTAATGGCACGTAATGATAATAATTATTGGATTAAATTTGGTGATAAAAAAGCATGGGATGAAAAAAGCTTAGCTTATATTACTGAAGCGCCATCTACGGTCATTCCTGATAATGTGACGGCCAATACTGCAACCTTTAACTTACCATTTATTAGTATTGGTGAATTAGGTGCAGGTAAAGTTATGATGATTGGTAATAACCGTTATAACAGTATTCTAGTATGTCCTGATAGCTATAGTTGGAATGACGGTGTTGATAACAATGGTGTATGTTGGCAGCGTAAAGATCGTGCGAATGATAGCGAAGATATGGGGAACTTCTTTGTAAATACTTTCCGTTATTTATTAGGTGATGCTTATATTGATACCACTGCACCGATTACGGTTGGCACCAACATACCACAGGTCTATTTTCGTCAAGCAGGGCATCAACAGATCGGCCGTTCGGCAGAGTTTAAAGCAGATAAACGCTTTAATCTAAACATAGAGCAAATTACCGATTTTAGTTCAGTTGATCCTGAGACGATGCCATTAATGATTTTAAATGGTTATGAGTTCTCTACTGTTACTGGTAGTTATACTGTACCAACCGTTGCGGACATTAATAAGCCTAAACTAACGGAACACGATGTTTCTGGGTTACTGAGTTATGTTGAACGTGGCGGTAATATTCTAATAATGGAAAGTATTGCTTCGCAACCAAAAGATGAATTTTCCCGTTTATTAGATGGCGCTGGTTTAGCATTAAATGGACATTCAGTTATCGCTAATGGCCCAAGTTTTGGTTATCCCGATCGTGTGCGCGCACAACGTGAACATGGTTTTTGGGTTATTGAACGTTATGAGTCAGCAAAAGATGAAGTTAGTGGCGAGATAAAAGCACCATATACGATTAAAGATGGCATCGTTATTTGGGATTTCATTACCAATAATAAACCTGATGATAAGCCAAAATTAGAAGTTGCTAAGAAAGTCATTACTAACGATGAAGGCAAAAACGAAACTGTTGTTGCATTTATTGATACATTTAATAAAAAGCCAGAACAAATTGATATTGCAAAACAGCAGTTATTGGTTGAGTTTGGTTATCAAGAATGCCAGCTTAACGATTATCACTATGAAGTGAATTGTTTAGAGTATCGACCAGGAAGCGGTATTGCGACTGATGGTGGTATGCATACTCCGCGTTATCAAGAATTAGATCTTAATGAAGCTACAGCAAAAGCGATGGTGAAAGCTGCTGATCTTGGTACTAATATTGAACGTTTATATCTGCATGAATTGTACTTTCGCACTAAAGGTCATCAAGGTGAGCGTTTAAGCAGTGTTGATCTAAATCGCATTTATCAAAATATGACCGTATGGTTGTGGAATGACCTTGATTACCGTTATGAGTCGGGCGTTAATAATGATGAATTGGGCTTTAAGCGTTTCACCGAATTTCTAAATTGTTATGGTGATAAAGCGCCAAGTCAAACAGCTTGTAGTATTGAATTGGGTCAAAGCCTTGTTGATAACGACATGGTTTATGGTGCGAATAGCGACGTTAATGCACTATACCAAGGTTGGATGAACCCAAGTTATCCTCTTAACTATATGGAAAAACCTTTAATGCGATTAATGCTGGGTCGTTCATATTTTGACTTAGATATTAAAGCCGATATTCGCCAATATCCGGGTGAAGCTAAAGGTTCATCATCAGCCCAAGTGGATGTTGATTTATCGAATAATACCGTTGCATGGTATGCGGGTAATCGTCAGTCAACAGGCCAATGGGCCGTCGCACATCAGCCATTTACTATTTCAATACAAGGAAATAGTAATCCAGTTACAGTCACTGTCGCTTTAGCTGACGATCTAACTGGGCGTGAAAAACATGAGTTGGGTTTATTGCGTCCACCGCGTGTTTCTAAGTCATTCATATTGCCTGCTGGTGGTAGTGAAACATTTACTGCACCATACGGTGGTTTGGTTTATGTATCAGGCAATGAAACAGGGAAGGTTAGTGTTAGCTTAAATGGTACGGTTGATGCGCCATGGTACAAAAATAATGCATGGGTAAATAATATTGATTCAGTGGCTCCGATTGGTGAAATTGAATCTGATAGCTTTATCTATACTGCGGCATCAAAAAATCTTCAAGCGAGTAATTATGGTGGTAAACCGCAGCAATTCGCGCAAGAGTTAGATGTTTTTGCCGAAGATTTAAATGATTTTTATGCGCGTGATGAAATTAATGGTGAAGGTACAGGACGTCATAAAAAAGTAACTGACACGACATTACCGAATAATAAGCATCATGTGGTTAATGATGTTGCTATTTCTATTGGTGCTGCACACTCTGGTTATCCTGTTATGAATATCAGCTTTGATACCAATAGTAGTGATATAAAAATGTCGCCGTTAAGCAGTTGGTTATTATGGCATGAGGTTGGTCATAACGCTGCTGAAGCATCATTTAATGTTGAAGGTTCTACTGAGGTTGTAAATAATATTCTTGCTCTTTATATGCAGGATAAACATCTAGGTAAAATGACGCGTGTTGAGCAAGACATTCGTATGGCACCTGCTTTTGCTCAATTAGATCATGCTTGGGCTGCTGGTGGTAATGGTGAACGATTAGTGATGTTTGCTCAATTAAAAGAGTGGGCTGAACTTGAGTTTGATATTACTAAAGCGGTTAAAGGTCCGTTACCAAGTTATTATATTACTGATGTCTATGGTATGAGGGGGTGGAATTTATTTAAACTAATGCACCGTTTAACGCGAGGTGGATTAGAAAGTAATATGCAATTACCAATGCCAAATGCATGCTTGCCAAGTCAAAACTTGAGTAAAGGTGATCAATTAATGGTATGTGCATCTTACGCGGCACAAACGGACTTAAGTGGTTTCTTTAGTGCTTGGGTTCCTGGTTCAAAAGCTTATATGGTGCCAGGCGCTACAGCACCATCTTATGAAGGGGGCATTACACCTGCAGGTTATGCGGCAGTTAAAGCATTGCAGCTTAATGCACCAAAATACGATCCATTACAAATTAACTCAGTAACAGTACGTCAAATGAATTAAATCTTGTATATGGTGTAAAAAATTACTGTAAAAATAAAACCGCGAATTGGTATGATTCGCGGTTTTTATTTGTCAGTAATAAAGGGCGAAATCTAACTGACAACAAATGCCCGTTGATAAAGCATCCATGCAGTAAGCTGTTGAATATCTTTTTCTATTAATGCACATAGCATATCTTCAGGTAGCGGTGTTGTTTCTGTATAAAACGGAGGCATTTCGCCATGCTGACAACGATCAGGAAATGTCTGTTTAATCCATTGCAATTGATTAATCCAACGTATTGTTGATTGCGGTTTATCTGATTGAATGCCTAATTTTGTTGCTAATAATAGTGCATCATTTAAGTGCTGAATTAATACTAATAAACTCAACCAGTCTTTTGATGTACGTGGGCTTAAGTTAGGCTCTTTCAGTAAATTCATAACCTCGCCGTTCAGTGCATAATAACGTTGTTGGCTTTGGTATAAGTTAATTTTTTGTTCCCACTGCGGTTTGTTTAATACCGCAACATACAATATTTGAGACTTTATCATGCTCGCTGTGTGGCGATCTAACCATGTCATGGTCCAACTTGGTGCAATGAAGTAGTTCACCGAAAATGCGATAGTTACGCCAAATAATGTGTCGATAATTCGATAAAATGACACATAAGTATTATCAGGGGATAACAAGCTGATTGCGAATACAATCATTGATGTTAGCCAAAATACATGGATGTCATAACGTTCTTTGTGATAAGACGTAAAAGAAAAAAAGACCGAAATACTGGTTAACAATAAAAGGTATTGTGGCGGCACAAAATATAAGCAGATAAAGCAATAAATTCCACCTAAGGCAGTGCCAGAAAAACGATTCCAAATGCGGTGATTAGTGATTGCCATCGATGATGTTAACAATACAATAAATGCCGTTAGTGAGATCCAATAACCTTGCGGTAAGTGATAAAATTCAGTTAAAAATTGAGTCACTGCTAATGTTACTGCAATTTTTCCAGCATGACGCCACTCTTTAGAATTAAACTTGAGAGCAAGGCGAAAGTCACTAATAAATGCTTCACTGTCATTAGTAAATAAATATATATTTTTACTATTATCGGGTGATGAAAAAGTATCAAAGTTATAACAGCGTTTAAAATTTTCTATTATATCAATAATATACGTGGTGTTTTTGTATTCATTTGTTGCAAATGTAGCTGTGATTTGTTGTTTATTTCTTAATTGTTTAGCGGATTTTTCTACCCATTCAAACAATTTAACACGTGTTGTTGTATGAATATCAAAGCTAAGCACTTGCTCTAAACAAATAATATATTCAGACATTTCTAATAAACGCTGTAGCTCTATTTTTATGTGTTGGGCGCGCTTACTCGATGAAACAGAATTGCTATAATACGCTAAATTGTGAGCACTTTGATAAAAGAACTGTCTTCTTGCAGCTAGCTGTGCGTCATTATTTGGTAACCGTAATTCATCAAGCCAATCAGCTAAAGCATTGTGCACTGTGACGGTATGTTGATGCAAAATACGTCCTTTAAAAAAGGGCCATAGCATGAGAGATGACAGCATCACACAAAAACCTGCGAAAATATTTGCCATCAGAACAATAGTTAAATTATCACCGACTGAAGCAAAATGAATTGCCATGATGTAGATAAAACCAAAGTTATAACCAAATAAACGAATGTGGGGGCGCTGATTAGACATCAAACCATAAAGAATGGCGATTGTGCATAATGTAATAGCACTTAACCACATGTAACTGAATACTAAAAATGCTAAATAGGTTGCAACAACAGTAACTATTATGGAAATAGACAGTATTTGTAGTCGCTTTAAATAGGGGAGGTTACGCGCTTGGACACCAAGTAACCATGCTGTAATTAAGCCTGAGATACCCGCACTAGTAAAACCTAAACTATAGAATACGCCTAAGCTAACTAACATTGGAACAGTTATACGAATTGAATCGGGAATGTCTGCTGCATTGGAAAACCAGCGGCTAAACATCGTCGTTAACGTTGTTATTTTCATGATGGCGGCTTGTTAATAATAAAGCGTGTGATACGTCAAAATATAGCGATTAAATCAAGCTAAAAGAGGCGTAGAAATACGATAAATAATGCAATACAAGTAAGACATTATTGGTAATGTTACAGAATGGTATTGATAAAAAATAAGCAGTGCATCATGTGAAACACTACTTATTTATAAATTTATGCTGATTGTATTAATAGTTGACCAAGATAATTCATAGCAAAAGCGGCATCTTGTGCTGCGGTATTTACTTTGGCAATTAATTGCTGTGCACGTTCGTCATCATCTTTTAAACTGATGCTTATCTTCTTAACTAACTGCTCTGCCATTTCTGTTTTTTGTTTACAGTCGTTAAATAATGCAGAAATAACAGAAATATCTATTTCACCACCTTTTGCGAACAAATTAGCAGCAATGCTATACACCGTATGAAATTGGTTCGCAGTGTCTTTTTTTCCTGCTTCAACATCTTTAGCCCACTCCGTAGACCATGTTTTAAAAATAACGGCAAGTTGTGGGTTCGGTTGCACTTGTATTGGTTGCATTATATTGTCCTTGAAGTGGTTATATCTAGCATAGTAATGCAGCTTATAACGGGTTTAAAGTGCAATTTTTAGAAAGTGATATCATCGAGTGAATTAAATAATAGTTGGCTATTTTTACCGCAGAAAATGCTGTTTAACTGTACGATATTGAGGTGGGTATCACATAATTTAGTTATATATATCATTTTACATCAAGATCTTTGAGAAATGGCTTGCATGAGACACTGTAACGTTTTACGTTAAACTTAGCCCTTGGCAGTAGTAATAGCCAAATAGGAGCTAAGGAGAAACTCATGATAAATGTGAACTTCGAATTGGCAAAACAAGCATATGCTAAAGTGCTAATGTATCCTTATGGTGGTGAAATAGAACAGCATGAATATACAGCACTGCGTGTCTTCCGTTGGGATTTGGCACGAGCTGGCAAGCCAATTGATAAAGCCTTTGATTTAAGACTGCAAGCAAGTGGTTATCGAAAAATCGCGACTCAGCCTGCAAAAGCCCATCGTCCACTTCCTGCGTGTGTTCTAGCACAAATGAGTGAAAGCTGGAAAATCCAACATGGTTATCTATAATGTTTAAATATGCCTAAGGCTAAAGAATATTTTTCTTTAGCCTTTTTTTGTTTTTATTTCATAAGTATTAATACTTAAAATAAAGATAAAAAAAACCAGCCATTACTGACTGGTTTTAATATATAGATACTGTCTATCTAATTATTTATCAAATGTATTGCCATTGGCTTCACGTGCTTCTGCAATAGTATCTGGGTGCCATGCACCTTCAATATCTTTCAGTTCTTTAAACTTAGAGCGATCAAATTCTGGTGTTTTACCTGCTTTAAGTTGTTCTTCATAATCTTTAATGACTTTAATTGCTAATCCTGAAAGGAAGATTAAGGCAACAATATTAACCAGTGCCATTAAGCCCATAGAAACGTCTGCTAGGCTCCAAACAACAGGAAGTGAAGCTACAGCACCAAACATTACCATGCCTAATACAGCAAGACGGAACAAGAATAAGCCTTTCTTAGTATTACCGTTTAAGAACATAATGTTTGTTTCTGCATAGGTATAGTTTGCAATAATCGATGAGAAACAAAACAGTAAAATAGCCGAAGTAATGAAATAGGTCGTCCAATCCCCTAATTGATTGCTCAATGCTTGTTGAAGTAGACCAATACCAGTCGCAGCATCTGGGGTGTTCATAACACCAGAAAGCATGATCATTGCAGCTGATGCAGTACAGATAACAATAGTATCTACAAATACGCCTAGCATTTGCACAAAGCCTTGTGAGGCAGGGTGGTTAGGGTTTGGTGTTGCACTCGCAGCTACGTTTGCTGCAGAACCCATACCGGCTTCATTTGAAAATAAGCCACGAGCAATACCACTTTGCATTGCTTGTGAGGCAGTGAATGCTACACCACCGGCAACAGCTTCATGCCAACCAAAGGCACTTTTCACAATAAGAGCAAGTACGGCTGGTAGTTCAGTAATGTTCATTGCAACAATAACTAATGCAATGGCCAGATAACCAACCGCCATGATAGGAACAATTTTTGTTGATGCTGTCGCAACACGGCGTAAACCACCCATAATAAAGAAGGCAGTAAAGATAACAATAACGATACCTTGTGTTGTTTCATTCCAACCAAAAGAGTGGTGTAGCGCGTCTGTGATGGTATTTGCTTGAACGGCATTGAAGACAAAGCCAAAAGCAATAATAAGACAAATTGAAAAAAGAGTACCCATCCAGCGCTTACCAAGACCTTGCTCCATATAATAAGCGGGGCCGCCACGGTATTGACCGTCAACGTCTTTTACTTTGTATACTTGTGCTAAGGTTGATTCAATAAAAGCGGTTGCCATACCAAAGATCGCAATTAACCACATCCAAAAAATCGCACCAGGGCCACCAATGGTTAATGCAACTGCAACGCCAGCCATGTTACCGGTGCCGACACGAGCAGCCATTGATGTACAAAAAACTTGATAAGAGCTAATGCCATTTTCTATTTCACGGCCGCTTTTTAATACATCGATTGAATGACGGAATTGACGTATTTGGATAAAACCAAGACGGACACTGAAATAAATTCCTACACCAACTAATAAATAAACGAGAAGTTGGCCCCATAAAACGCCGTTTACTGAACCAATGATTGCCATTAAGGTATCATTGATTGAGCTCAGTATGTTTCCATTCGTAGAAGTCATATTTTTTCCTGTTAATAAAACTATGCAGCCTTGAGGGGCTACTTAGTGAAGAGGAACATTCATTACTTGTGAGTGCTCTTGCTATCGGTTTCTATAATAGGTTTTTTATTGCTCATAATTTGTAATATACATAGTTATTATTTATTACAATTATTAAACATGTAACCGATTTCATTGCCATCTAAGGCGATGCAAGGTAGCACAAAAAATCAGAAATCCAAGGAGACTTATATCACAAAAAAAGAATTATTACTATGTAACGCGTTACATTGTTAATGGGTGCTCGTCTTTTTATTCTTTGTAATCAATGCGTTGTAAAAGTTTGTGAATGGAGTTATATAAAAGCTATTGTACGGCGTGCATTATCGTATGTTGAGATTTTGCCATTAAAAAAAATACTATTCATATTTTCCATTAGGGGGATATTTATTATATCAATATTGGATTAGATGCTTAGATTGTCGTAATTAAGGCGTTCAATATAGAAAAAGAGGCATTAAAGAAAAGAGAGAACAAAATTGAAAATGACTCTCTCTTTATAGTGAAAAATTAAATATGAGAATACTTACTTACCAGCGGCTTCAATATGTATTTTCTTATGGCAATTACCATAGAAGGGACGGCCTTTAGGTCCTGATTCAAGTAGCGATTGAACACTATTGTTAACATTAAATGATTTACCAATGTTTAATCTCACTTCATTTAGATACTTACCTTGGCTACAAGATAAACTGATACGATCGACGGCATCAGCACCGAAATGAGAGATCAGGTTTTTCTTAAAGCTAGCAGTTGAGACGTTATTGCCAATATTGGCTTTGATAAATTGACCGATTGCTGATGCATCGACTTTTTCAACGAGCTTAGTTGCAGTTAAAAAATAGTCATTAGCATCAAGATTTTGACAAACACCGTGCTTTTTCCATTCATATTCGCCAAATTTTGTTTGGTAGTAAAAATTTGGCATCCATGGTGCAATTTCTTTAATGGTTGATGCTGAAAGATCGAGACGAGCATAACGATCACAATAACCATATTTTGTACCGCAACTTGCTTTGTTAGGCCATAATCCATGCAGCGTTAAATTGGTTATCTTTAATTTGCCATCATTAATAGCTGTACATTCTGGTTTGTTACCTTTATAGCTAAAATGCTCACAAAAGCCCGGCTGCCAAGTTAATGCGAGAACATATGAATCAAATTCATTGCGAGTATTGCAGCTTTTTGATGATGAATTAAATGACGTAGATGTTGATGCTGAAGATGGAGTGGCAATCTTATTTGTTAACTGCGTTGTTCCGCATGATTTGTTAACCCAGCGCATAGCAGGAGATGCATTTGGGATAAGTATCTGTACCCAATCAAATTCTTCTTTATTAATGGCTTTTATTGCATACTGTTTATTGTTAACAAGTTGAGTGTTATCTGGATTGGTTTGCTTACGAAAAGACTGGTATGCCTCACAACTACCATTTGAGGTAAAGCTACCTGATGATTGAATTGATGCGTTTGCAGCAAAGCTAGATAAAGAAACGATATTACCAACAATAATGGTAACTAAAAGAGGATAAGAGCGCACAATCTGCCTATTAAGGAATGATAAATTTGTGCTAACTATAGTTGATTATTACACTTTTATTAAGGGGAATAAGATGAGCTACTTGATAATATAGTGTGATGTTGTGCGAGAAACCGAGTCAAAAAGGGCTTATATTCAATTTAGAGTGAATAAATTAACGATTTTTTTAAATTAGTGTTCACAATAAAGCGAAGTCAGAGTAATATTCACAGAAGTAGCGTCCCCTGTTACACGAAAATGAAAAGATCAATTATAATAAAAGAGTCTTTAATGTGACGATATCACTTTAAAGTGTGTTGGTGGGTAAAACACCAATCTCATTTATTCATCTGAGGTTATTAATTTCATTTAGCTAAATATAGAACAATGTTAAATTTACTTATTAAGGTTGTTCATTTTATCAATGCATGCTTTGCAATTTCATGTTCAAAGCAAATTTGTATTATTATCCGAGGTTATTAATGGACAGTTTCGCAGCTGCAGAAAAAGCGCTCAGTGCGATGTTAAAAAGCGTAGAGGCAACAGGTGAGGTAAAGGAAGCACGTGTTGACTATCGCCAAATTTTAATTGATTTTGCTGATGAAGTACCAGGTCGCCAAAAAGCAGTAATCAAGCGTATTCCCCTTCAAAAAATAAATAATCTAATTGCCGTTTTACATGAGTTTAAACAAGAATCACGCCACTCTCGTATGATCGAGATTCTAGCTATGATGGAAAAAGATGATGTGTCACCACATGATCTTGTCATTGAAGAACTATCTAACGAAGCTGAATAACGATATAAATCAATAATTAAACCAAAATTTCAACGGTTAATTATTGCAATATAATTATGTTTATACTACCGATGTTTTAATACTATATTTATTGGTAATTTCGATTACAGCCTTCTTATTTTTATATAGTAAGTTGCATTTTTATATTAATCACTTATTTAGTATACAGAGCTAATTATATTAGTTCTGTATACTCTCGCCTTACTTTTCATTATTAACTCATATTATTATGCATAGTGTATTTTATTATTAGCAGTTGATTATCGGTATCTTATAATTAAACGTTGTTTTATTATAATGAGGCTATTTTGTAAGCCGTCAATTTATAAAGCAATTTGTTTATGTTATTAATAAGCATTATTTCGATTCACCAGTCACTAAGGATTTTATGTGAGTAATATAAACTGTGATGAACCTTTTATTAAAGCTCAACACATTACTAAGTCTTATCATGATAAAAAAGCATTAGAAAACATTAGCTTTAGTTTATCTAGTGGGCAAGTTATGGGTTTACTCGGTCATAATGGTGCAGGTAAATCAACCTTAATTAAAACGTTACTAGGAATGCATACTTGTACAGGCACGTTGAGTATTTTTAATTTATCGCCTGAAAAAAGCCGTGAAAAAATAGTTGAACATCTTGCTTATATTTCTGATGCCGCGTCATTGCCAGAATGGATGACAGTAAGGCAATTAATGGCATATACATCAGGTGTACACCCACGGTTTGAACAACAAAAAATGGAGCACTATTTAGCACAAACGAAGATCAGCCTTAACAGTAAAATAAAAACTTTATCAAAAGGTATGAAAGTGCAGCTACATTTGGCATTAGTGATGGCAACGAATGTTAATGTCCTTATATTAGACGAGCCTACGCTTGGGCTTGATCTTATGTACCGTTCAACATTTTATCGAACCTTGATGGCATGGTTTACTGAGGGGGAGCGAGCTTTAATTATCGCGAGCCATGAAGTGAATGAGATTGCACATTTATTGACTGATGTTTTAGTACTCAAAAATGGCCAAGCGGTATTACAAGCATCATTATCTTCATTGGCGTCTGAGTTTACAATCTTGTCGGTAAATGAAGAACATATTGCAGCGGCAAAACAATTAAACCCATTAACAATTAATGCTCAATTAGGTCAATATCGATTGTTATTTGAAGGTGTTGATGCTGCTCAATTAGCATTATTAGGTGATATAAGCCAACCCAGTCTTGCTGATATATTTTTAGCAAAACAGCAGGAGACTGCATAATGAAACAGACTTATACCTTAGTAAAAAATGAATTATTAGAGCATAAAATCATTATACGGTTACCTCTGTTTTTAGCGCTATTTGCAGTGTTATTAGTGGTAATGGTCTTAAGCAATATTAATAATTTCTCTTTTAATATTCAGATGAATGATATTGATGGCTGGCAACCACCGATTATAGCGTCATCATTTGCAGGTGTTGTTGGCTCGGTCTCTTTTTTCATTGCCGGTATTGTTTCGTTACTGAGTTTCTTTACTTACTCAGCGAGAGCGCTTGCAAAAGAGCGTAAAGAAGGCACGTTAGCTTTTTGGCATTCAATGCCCGTAAGTGACACCAAAGCAATAGCGATTAAGTTATGGGTAGCACTGGTTATTATTCCATTGCTTTCATCATTATTCTTATTGTTTGTGGATGTTGCTGTTTGGATTGTTGCAATGTGGGTAATGCCAGCGGATATGTTGGCTGAAAATTCACTTTCTTTTGTTGCTATTGTGCTGCATTGGAGTCAGTTTATCTCAATGATGGCGGCAATGAGTCTAGCGTTATTGCCTATCGCTTGCATCATCTTTTGTGCTTCTCAGTTAACTGAGTACCCATTATTAGTTTTGTTTGTTGCGATAACATTAGTTAAGTTCATCAGTTACATGTTGTTTGACTCAATGGCGATAGGGACTTGGTTAAACAGTGTCAGTAATTTGGCGTTTAATATTTTAACCAGTGATCAGCCTTGGCATACCTTGGTAAGTATAGGAACGATAACATTATTTGGGTTATTAATTGCTGCAGGTGGGTTATTTAAGATCAGCGTTTATTTACGAAGCGGTGATTAATTTTAATTGCTTAATACTAATGTTATTTAAAAGAGAATGTAGAGCTACATTCTCTTTTATTTAACTTATAACTGAGGATGATTATTCTATTTCATATATACCTAAGTATATTGGAACAGTTATAAATAATATATTGAACAATTAAGCTGCAGAAACAGACTCAATGTATTGTACTTCATTTTTATATTTACGAACGTTACGAGATAGAGTGCCTTTTGGTAGCTCATAACGCTTCTCAGCTTCGTAGCTTGATAGCCCATCAAACACTACTGCAGCAACAGCAACACGCTGGTTCTCTGACTTAAAGATACGTTGTGCGATTAAATCATATTGTGTATTTGTCATAGTCTTGCCTATTTGAATTTTTAAGAGTGGGATAATGGTCTTTCCAATTCGTCCACTCAATGCTTGAAAAATGGTCGACTTGTTAGATATATAACAAGTAAACAAATGCTGTTAGCAAGACAATAGCAATGTGAACCTTAACAGAAGATTAATAGAATTATTTTTATGGTTTAATTTTTAATTTAAAATGGGGAAATAAAATCAAAAGCTTCTGTTTTTAATCAAAAAGCAGATAATTGCTGCTTATTTTTAAATAAGGAATATTAGATTGAAAATATGTAGTGAATTAAAGGGAGGTTAAACCTCCCTTTATTACATTATTTTGAAATTAATCAACCAATAAGGCGCAATCCATTAGGTAACGCATCACCAAACACACGTTTGGTTTCTGCTTCTGTCAATATTTTGACCTCGGAAACCATTTCAATCCAACTTTCGGGCGCTTTGCTTTGTTTTAATTTAGTAATGACTTGTTGGCGAAGGTCATCATTAATATCTAATGTACGATCGCCTGTCATACGCGTCATCATTACTGCAGCAAAACCAATGTATGACTCTTTACGCCAATCATAATTCATTAGCTCTGGTAAGCAGTAAGAGACATGCTCTGCTGACAATAGGTTATGAGCACTGCCATAGAACGGTGAACGTGTTGCAATGCGACCAATAGCCCACCAATGTGCTTGTGCATATTGGGTTTTCTGTAAACGACCAAATAACCACTCAATCAGCTGTAGTTTTTTATCAAACGGTAAGTGCTCTAAAGAAGCCGCTAAGCGTACCATGTCTTCGTAGCTACGCTCTTGGAGCTCTTTATTCAACTTAGCGTTACGGCTGGCCCCAGGGGTAATGTATTTAGCGATGTCTTTATAGATAACAAGTTGCTGTTCTTGCGATAAGCCACCAGCGACACGGCGCCAAAAAGTCCACCAATCACACCAAGTTTGAGTATTAGTATCGAATTGAATCCCGTGTTGATATAGCTGCCAGATTTGCTCCATACGGTACTCATCTGCCGGATAACCAAAGCCTGGACGCATAGTAAAGCCAGTAAGTTTTAACCAATTACGTTCATGAAGATCAGAGCGGCGACGACGTTTCTTACTATCAAGTAACGCATTTGCTAGTTCACGTAAACATGGTGTTTCCCATGCGTCACGTTTGCCTAAGATTTTATCAAGATCATTGCGTAATGTTTTAACTGCTTTATTGTCTGCGGCTTTAGTGCCACCAAAGACTTTTTTAATCGCATCAATGGCATCAGGCATACGTGCTGGAAGTTCACTTTCTGCAAGCGTGCTATCACTGTCATTATTAGTACGATTTAATCGGGCTAAATCTTTACGAATAGCAAATTCAACTTTCCAACGTTTGCCATTATCATTAAGACTAACTGCTTCAATTTGCAGGGTACCTACTTCGGTTAGCTGGCAAGCTAGGGTCACTTCTTCACGGTCTTTTTGGTTCGCAGCCAGTTGGTCACGATCTCGATCACTGTCTAAGGTTGCAATAAACGGCGGTAGGCTAACATAACCATCACCAACGATTTCAATTAATTCACCAACATCATGATGGTTATCATTCGTTGATGAAACTAAGTTAAATCGTACTGGCTCACCTAATGTTAAGGCAAATTTACGATGAGTTAGCGTGACTTCGACACCTTCTTCAATGCCTTTGGGTAATAAACAAATCCCTTGTTTGGTACCTTTATTTTCACCAATCGTGAGAAAGAATGAGCGAGCAGAACCACCACCGATTTTTAGTTGTGCGCCATGACGAGCTTTGGCATAAGCAACAGCACCAAAGGCTACAGCTAAATCAGGGTGCTGGTTTTTAAGTTCAGTAACTGGAGCACCGCGCCAACGAGAAATAATATCTAGCGTACGCGCTGATAGTAGGGGACTATTAAACACACCGCCATTAAGCAATACAGCAACAGGAATTGCCGGTTGCTCATCACTAATAATGATTGAATCGGTGTGATGCAGGTTAAAATCATTAAACGCTTCACGACAGACATTGTCATGCAGATCAATAAATTGTGCTACATGCTTACTGATAGCAGGATCCGCCGCATAGGGAAGTCCAAACTCAACCATCGCTGCTTGACGTTGGTTTGGTTGATCAGTAAATGCCGTTATTGGAAAAAAGCCATCAAGGGCAATGCTATGCACTTCTTCACGGTTTAGCTCAATACTTTTCGCGCCACCAATCAAACGTGATCCACTTCCAAGCATGGTTACTTTGGCGTTATCTGGCGCATTACCTGAAAGTAGCTTTTCTTTTACTTTACGTGTTTGCTGAATCAGTTTTGATAACGCAGCAGGGCTAAGTTTTTTAGATTCGCCATGCAAACGTTGCTCAGCCACATGCGCAAGTGCTAAGTCGAGGTTATCACCCCCTAACATTAAGTGATCGCCAACCCCGATACGATCAAGGGTTAATTTGCCTTCATTAGTGCCGACTTTAATTAAGCTTAAATCGGTAGTACCACCACCGACATCGCACACCATTAATAGTGGAATGTCTTTTAATAACTCATCGGCGTGTTGACGGTTTTGGGCGTACCAGTCATAACAAACCGCTTGTGGCTCTTCAAGTAGTAATACTTTTTTTAATCCAGCCAGTTCTGCAGCTTCGAGTGTTAATGCACGTGCTGATTCATCAAAAGAAGCAGGCACTGTGATCACGACTTCTTGATGAGCGAGCTTGTCATTTTTATGATGATAATCCCACGCTTGACGAACATGGTTAAGGTAACTTGCACTGGCAATAATAGGTGAAACTTTCTTGACGTCGGATGTTGAAGCCGTTGATGACCAAGGTAAGATCGCTTCGTTACGATCAACATGTTGATGAGATAACCAGCTTTTGGCACTCACAACTTGGCGACCTTCCACTTTTGCACCTAACTCACGCGCAAATTCTCCAATGATTACACTTGGAATTTCACCGTTTACAGGCTCTGCATTCCAAGGTAATACCAATTGAGTAGCGTCCATTTCACCTTCTGCAGGATGATAGCGAAATGAGGGCAGGAGTGGCTTACGTGCAACTTCGCCTGGGGCTATTAATTGGTCGATGTCAAAAATATGCATTGGGCTTGTTTCTAACGCGTCCGTGATTTCGCAATAAGCGACAACGGTGTGGGTTGTACCAAGGTCAATACCAACGAGATAACGTGGAGAAGATGAAGACATGCTGGCTCCATAAAATAATTGAGATGAGAGCATAGCCAGATGAGAAACGTTTGATGTGTCAGTTTTTTGCGGGTAAGAAATAGATAAGAATGTACCCCTGACATGCTTCATTGGCTAGTGATTAGATAAATAAACGGCGCACTATAAAGTGCGCCGTGGTGCGAACAATTAAGCTTCGCGAACGTCAAATTCGACTTGCCATTTTTGACCATTATCAGTCGCAATAGCTTCAAGGCATAGCATACCTAATTCGGTCACATGCGACGCTAGTTTTACAGGAATAACCTCACCAGCGCTACGACCTTCAGAGACCGGTAATGTCATTTGAATTGTCGGTAATTCTTCCATTTCTTCTGGTTGCCACCAATCAAGGTGCGTACCTGCAATATCATCACGACGTACAGTTGAACCAAAGAACTTAAATTGTACTGGCTGGCCGATAATCAAACCAAACTCTTGGCTTGGTACATCAGCTTGACTGCCTTCTTCCATACCAAAAGGAGCCACACATAATGCTTCTAGTGGCGGCTCCATGCCAGGAATAGCAGGCATAGCACTTTCAATACCAACATAGTAGCTACTTGCGATACCACCACGAATACGTACACCTTTACCACGACGTACCGAACCGTAATATGACGCGCCACTTGCTACAGCAAGATCAAGATCAAGACCTGAAAGTAATTTCGCTTCAGTTGAACCTGCCGTTGTAAGCCAGCTATTGATGGTTGATAACAAGCGATCTGATAGTAATGAAGATTTAAGCACACCGCCGTTAAACAAAATAGCAGTCGGGCGAATAAAGCCTTCATGCTGTTGTTCATATTGTGCAAATAGCTCTTCAACAGCTTGGCTTTGGCGGCTTAAAAAGCCTGCAACATGGCGTGATACCGCAGCATCTTGTGCATAAGGCAGACCCATTTGAGTCAGTGCACCACGTGCTGTTTGTACTGGCAGTTCTTCAATCGCTGTTTGAGGGAAGAAACCTTCAACTAGCGTTTGTTGTACTTCTTCTTGGGTCAGTTCCGTTTGTAACGTACCGCCCAATAGCTTAGAACCACGGCTAGGAACAACAATCGGCATTGATTGTAATTCTGCATCATTCAGTAGTGCTTCTTTAGCGTCACGGCATGCATGAGTAATGGCGAGAACTTGCCAAGGTTGTAATTGTTTACCTTCTTGCGCAAGCTTCATCTTTAAGCGATATGCGAGAGCAAGATCCATGTTGTCGCCACCCAAAAGGATGTGATCGCCAACAGCTACACGGTTAAGGGTTAAATTACCATCTTCTTCAGTAACAGCAACTAACGATAAATCCGTCGTACCACCACCGATATCGATCACTAGAATGATATCGCCAACAGCAACTTGGTCACGCCAGTTATCATCGTTATTTTTGATCCAGCTATAAACTGCCGCTTGTGGCTCTTCAAGCAAGGTTAAGTGCTTAAAGCCAACGTTGCGTGCAGCTTCTGCGGTTAATTCGCGTGCAGCAGGATCAAATGATGCAGGTACTGTGATTGTAACGTCTTGATCACAAATAGGCGTTTCAGGATGTTGGAAATTCCAAGCATCAGCCATGTGCTCAAGGTACTTTTGCGTCGCCTCTAATGGCGATACTTTAGTGACTTCTTCTGGGCTATTGAGTGGCAAAAATGCTTCACGACGATTGACACCACCGTGGCAAAGCCAACTTTTTGCACTGGAAATAAGACGGATAGGGGTCTTACTACCTAAATTTCGTGCCATTGCACCAACAATAGCATTAGGTTTTGCATTCCAAGGAAGTGCAGTATCACCTTCAGCTAATTCTGATTCATGGGCTTGGTACATAAATGACGGTAATTGGTTTTTCTCTTCCACATTACCTGGTGTGGTTAATTGTGGAATAGCCATTACTGTGACATCAGCGTTTTCATTTTCAAGATCGACATAAGATAGCACACAGTGTGTTGTGCCTAAGTCAATACCCACGCTGTAGCGATGTTGTTGTGTTTCTTGCATTATAGTTCTACCTCAGCGGCTGCGATGATATGTACATCATGGCCTTCTGCCAATTTAGGCAATTTAACATTTGTCACTTTCCAACCGCGATGGATTAAAGTGCCATTAAATGGTGCTTCACCAACCACGTTACCCGTTAGGCGTACTTCAGATGCATTAAACCCTTGGGGTAGGGTAATACGTGATTCTTCCTCTTCAGCACGAACCGGTGCGAAGCTAAAGTATTCGTTAAGTACTTTTTGGCCACCCTCATGAATAACACGAGCAGCGGCACCAATATCAGCATCAGCAAAGCCTTTAAGATCTTCTTGCATAAAATCAATAAAGCGCGCGTCTTGTTGTAAAAGTGACAGTAGTTGGAGAGCTGAATCGGGTGTTGATGTTTTTAGTTTAGGTTCAACTTCTACTTCAACGATTTTCTCAACAATTTTTTCTACTTCAACAATCTTTTCAACAGGTTTCTCGACGATCTTCTCAACGATGATCTCGACGGGTTTTTCAATCTCAACGATTTTTTCTACTTCAATCTCTTTTTCAACAATTTTTTCGATCTCAACAGGTTTACCTTTTTTCATTAGATACATTAACAAAAAGATCACTGCTAATGCGCCTAAGATAGCATGCCCCATGTCGATACTCGTTGGCATCGCCGACAAATCTACGTGCATCGCTGATAATTCAGTGAGCATATTGGAAAAATCAAAAGCCATATTTGTTTACTCTTAGCGGTTAAAGGTCGATTCGTGAAACGTTCTGTTAGAATCAGCTTCAAATAATTGAATGAATCTTAGCATAGACCTTTTAAAAACGTGTTACCTATACAAGGTTTTATCTTCTAAAATCTCGAATAAAAGGTCTCTTCGCTTAAATTACAGTCAAAATATTAAGTTAAATACAATCAATTTCTGTGTGATTTTTAACAGAAAAGATTACCTGCTTCATATATGGAGGCGCTTAAAAACGATTTCAAGCTAACTGGTTGTATTAAAAGATCAACCTAGATTAAATTGTGATAGATAACAGAAGAGCTGAAACTTTACTTGAAATTTGTTGTTCGGTGATGGTTCAATACGGCCATTGGCAGAGGGTTGCCTAAACGGCTAGAGAGACTAGCGGTTTATTTCTTTATAAAATAGGTCAAGATATGTCGTCTGATTATACTGGTACTAGTGCCGCTTATGCTCGCCAAGAAGCGGGTTACCGTGAAAAAGCATTAAAAATATACCCTTGGGTGTGTGGTCGTTGTTCGCGTGAATTTGTTTATTCAAATCTACGTGAGTTAACCGTTCATCACGTCGATCATGATCATACGAATAACCCTCAAGATGGTAGCAACTGGGAGTTATTGTGCTTATTTTGTCATGACCACGAGCATGAGAAATACACCGACGCTGATAATGGTCAGGGTAGTGTGATTCGTGCGGGTGAAGATGATCACCAAGCTGCGACATTTAACCCATTTGCAGATCTTAAAGCGATGATGGAAAAGAAAAAATAATTTAATACGCTTACAAAATTGAATGCTGCTATTGATAATAACAGTAAAGGAAAGCCAGCATTATATTCAAATGCTGGCTTTTTTATTGTTACTTTACTGAGCACTACTTGATGTCATTAAGACAAATTAATTAAGTGCCTAATATTTGTAGCGGTAGGCTCAATAAACTATCACCTAAGCTCGCAAAGTAAGCAATAATCCCGATAAAAGCGGCGACAAGGCTTACATACCATACGGTTGAGAATATTTGACCATAGCGATCTAAAGGTAATAAATGACTTTGATGGCGTTGTCGCCATTCAACAATAATCTCTAAACTGCCCATAATAAGTAAAAAACCAAAGAGAGTCAGTCCTAAGCGATAGCTTAAAATGATGCCCGCAACCGCAGCTAATGCACAAGCAATAATCCCTATTTTACTGTTCATCGAAAAACTAATGCTTTTAAGAACATGACCACCATCAAGAGGTAGAATCGGTAATAAATTAAACAGATTTAACAGTGCATTAAAAACGGCTAAGCCCGCAAAAAACATTTCGCCAGTGATCCAATAGGCGATCATACTGGCTAATGACATGATTAAACCAAAAGCTGGCCCCATGATTGAAATCACCACGTCTTGCCAACGGGTATTAATTTTTTCATCACTTAATGCTAAACCGCCAAGAAAAGGAATTAAGTAAATGCCTTTGGTTTTCATACCAAAATATTTCATAGCACGAATATGACCATACTCATGGAACATCAAACAGGCCAATAACGCTAATGCAAATTGAATTGAGAATAACCATGAATAAGCAGCAAGACTTGCAGATGCAAGTACCACTTTAATTAATTTAGCACTCTTGAGGGCCTTCATGCCTAACGAGACTAACCCTATAAGGCTGAATTTTTTCTCGGGCTTTATTGGTTGTTGAGGGTGTTGACGTTCAATATCTTTAACATTACGTTCGCCCTGCGCAATTATTTGCTGATTGGCAGTAGCGTGATATTGAATTAGAAACGGCTGCCAACTCAAATTGCCGTTAAGCTGACATTGAATAGTTTGTTCATGATTTGAAAGTTCAAACTGGTGTGTAAATTGATCTGTATCGGTTGGTGCGGCTGCAATTTGAGAAACTAATGTATTATCCCAAAATAATTGTTGCCATCCCGCCATTGAGCCTTCAAGTCGAAGAGGCTTACCTAAAAAATCGATAACCAATAATTCCAATGCATTATCCACAGAATAAAAAAAGATAAAGCAATTATACGGAAAAAAGCGTATTGGACGAGTCTCTTTTACGGGTTGTTACATATTGCGCGTTATCAAAGGGAAAAATCGATTTTATTCATAAATAACAGATTGATAATTAAAAGGTTTAACTATTGATAACTGTTGGTGTGGTTATTTTTCATACATAACATTCGAGGATTAAACAGATTTATTTATATTTTTATTGGAAAGTTTGTATTGCGTCAATTTTCAGTATAAATAGTCGAGTTTTACTTTTTACTATCATGGTTAAGCCTTATTATAGGCTTCTATCTAATTATTATATTTTTTGTATTTTTTAGGATAAAAAATAACGAAAAAATAGGTCACAATAGCGCATGAGTTTTAAAAATAAGCCTGTATTTACACGATCATTACTTCACCCTCGTTACTGGGGTACATTAGCATTAGTGGGATTAATGTATTCGCTGAGTTTATTGCCATATTCGGTGCAACATTTTCTAGGAAAGCATATTGGTCGTTTAGCGATTAAGTTAATGAAAAAGCGTCGCCATACAATTTATCGTAATTTAGAGTTGTGCTTTCCTTTGATGAGTGAGAGTGAGCGAGAAAACCTCGTTAAAGAAAATATTGATAACACGGGTTTGGCACTCTTTGAAACGGGCATGGCATGGTTTTGGTCTGATGCACGCGTTTGTCGTCATGTTACGATTAATGGCATGGAGCATATGGATCAACTTGAGCGTGAGGGCAGAGGTGCATTGATGGTTGCGGTACATTCAATGAACCTTGAACTTGGTGCGCGTGCTTTTGGTATTAAAAAGACAGGTATGGGGGTTTATCGTCCCAATAATAATCCGTGTTTTGATTACTTTCAATACCAAGGTCGCTCACGATCTAATCGTACATTAATCGATCGCAAAGATGTTAAGGGTATGTTGCGTGCGCTAAAGTCGGGCGAGCGTGTTTGGTATGCACCTGATCATGACTATGGGCTTCGACGTTCAACATTTGCTCCTTTATTTGCGGTTGATCAAGCATGTACCACAACAGGAACAAGTTTATTGGTTGATGCAACAGATTGTGCGGTGGTGCCATTTACTATGGTGCGTGATAGTGATTCAGGTCATTATACTCTAACGATATGTCAGCCAGTTGAAGGTTTCCCACATAAAGATCCTGCTGCTGCTGCCGGTTTTATTAATAAGATTGTTGAGCAATCAATCATGGCTGCTCCAAGTCAATATATGTGGCTACACCGTCGATTCAAAAACCGCCCAGAAGGACAGCCAAGCCTTTATTAATTAAATTGGTACCATAAATAATACTGCGAAAGCTCACTTCTAAAGTGGGCTTTTTTTATTCTATCTGTTGCCAATAATTAAAGTTGAGTCATTAACGTAATAATAACTAAACTTAATATTTGCTGTATAGCGACTATTGCGATATTGCATTGACTTGCATTCAATAAAATATTTTACATAATATAATGACACGATTAGTTATGTGAATATTTTAAGATCTTGTTTAAATACACATTCTTAAAATATGAGCAGAGGAACCCTGTATTTTATTATGAGTAGATTTACTGAGCCAGCATTTCGTAAAGCTTTCTTACACCCGCGCTATTGGCCTGTTTTAATATTAATAGGGCTAATGTACCTGCTAAGTTGGTTACCCTATTTTATTCAGTTTCGTTTAGGACAATGTATTGGTCGATTAATCATGAAAATGATGTCTAGTCGCCGTGATACCATTCAACAAAATATCGCTCTGTGTTTTCCCTTCATGTCAGAACAAGAGCTTCAACACATAATGAAGCAGAACATAGATAACGCTGGGCTGGCCTTATTTGAAACGGCAATGGCATGGTTTTGGCCTGATATTCGTGTAGAACGACATGTTGAGGTCGAAGGATTAGAGCATGTAGAACAGTTACAGCAGCAAGGAAAGGGTATTTTACTAATAGCCGTACATTCTATGAATTTAGAATTAGGTGCACGTGCTTTTGGTTTGAAAACTCCGGGTGTTGGCGTATATAGACCGAATAATAATCCCTGTTTTGATTACTTCCAGTTTAAAGGTCGTGTACGTTCTAATAAATATATGCTTGATCGTAAAAATGTGAAAGGCATGCTTAAGGGCTTAAAGAATGGTGAGATATTATGGTATGCGCCTGATCAAGATTATGGTCATGGCCGTAACTCAACATTTGCTCCTTTATTTGCAGTAAAAGATGCTTGTACGACAACCGGAACCAGTTTGTTGGTTGATGCTTCAGGTGCGGTGCCTTTGGCTTTTGCGATGATTCGTAATAGTAACAGTGGTAAATATACGTTAAAAATATTTCCGCCATTAACTGAGTTTCCACATAAGGACCCTCATGCTGCTGCGGTGTATATCAATAAAGCGGTAGAGCGATCAATTATGGCTGCACCAAGTCAATATATGTGGTTACACCGACGATTTAAAACCCGTCCTGAAGGTGAGCCGAACTTATATCATTCATAAGCCATTGATGTGATAGAATAAAAAACCGAGCTTTTAGGGCTCGGTTTTTTTGATTGATATATTATGATCTTATTGTGCTAATGAGTAAAAAATAGCAGAGATAGACATTAAACCAATAACTGTTACGAAAATATTACTTATTGCGCCTGAGTATTTTTTCATTGATGGCACTTTCTTAATTGCATACATTGGCATAATAAATAACAACATCGCAATAACGGGACCACCCAAGTTTTCGATCATACCTAAAATGCTTGGGTTAAGTGTTGCTACAGCCCATGTAGTTAGTAGCATAAACAAAGCAGTGAAGCGGTTAAGTGTTTTGTCTGAAAGTGTCTTGTTATTATCACGCGCGACTTTATGAATAATGCCATTTAAACCTTCACTAGCGCCTAAATAGTGACCTAAGAATGATTTTGTAATAGCAATAATAGCAACAATCGGTGCTGCATAAGCAATAACAGGAGTATCAAAATGATTTGCTAGATAAGTCAAAATTGAGGCATTTTGTGCTTTAGCTTCGATGAGGTTAGCTGGCGTTAAACTTAATACACAACTACACACAAAAAACATCACCGTAATAACCATCATAATATGGGCACGTAATAAAATACGAGAACCTTGACGCTCTGCATTAGCACCATATTCTTTTTCTTTAGCAACGGCGAATGAAGATATAACCGGTGAGTGGTTAAATGAAAACACCATTACAGGCAAAATGAGCCATACCGCCATGATCACAGTATTGCTGTTGCCACCTTGAGGAATAATATCTGTGAAAATTGCATCATTCCAATGTGGAACAAGATATAACGCAAGCATTAGTAAAACCGCAACAAATGGGAATACTAAAATACTCATCGCTTTTACGATCAGCTGCTCACCTAGACGAACAATTGCCATTAAAACAAGAATTAAGATTAAAGCTAAAATTGCCCGTGCTGGTGGTTCAATACCTAATTGAAACTTCATAAAGCTTTCAACGGTATTGGTTAAAGCCACACTATAAACAAGCAAAATAGGGTAGATGGCAAAGAAATATAAGACAGTGATAATCTTACCCATATTTTTACCAAAGTGCTCTTCTACTACTTCTGTAATATCAGCACCAGGGTTAGCGCTTGATAGTACAAAACGCATCATTGCTCGGTGAGCAAAAAAGGTCATTGGTAATGCTAGAACCATCATTACGATAAGAGGAATCAAACCGCCAACACCAGCATTAATTGGTAAAAATAAAGTGCCAGCACCAACTGCTGTGCCATACAAACCTAGCATCCATACGGTATCACTTTTACTCCAGCCGAGCTTTTGGGTGTTTTCGGTTGTTGCAGTTGTTTTCTGTTGTGCGGTGCCCATTATGGACATCTCCTTTATTTTCTTTTCAGTCACGGCATACCGAGATAAGTGAAGCGATACAAACAAGCAAATAGATAGTGATATACAGCAAGGATAATTGCTGTAAGAGGTGAGCGTTCCGTGATCGTAATAAGCATTCCGTGCTAGTTATCGTTATTGTTGTTATTACCTACTTATATTAGTTGTAGAGAATGAAAAATAATTAACCATTATTGAAGTGGGTGAATTATAGGGTATAAGCATGCTCCGCAACAATTTTTGCAATTAAAAAAAATTTGTTTGCTTAAAAAGTATTCTATGGTGTGGTTTTTATGTTGCGGGTGTTATTTATTGGTTTTTATAGTGAGAGGTTTTGAAAGCCAAATGTTTTTATTGTGTGTTATTTTATATTTGTATGACGTATTTGCGAATAACAGTAAAGTATAATATTAATAATCACAGTTTAAATCTTATTACTTTTTTTAAATTTATTCAAAAAAAGTTTAATATTTTAGTTTAAAAAAAGGAAGCGTCAGACGCTTCCTTCTTAATATTTGTTGTGACTATTAATCGCGGAAATTATCAAATTGGAATGGTTGGCCTAGTTCTTGAGCACGAACAAGTGCCATTGTTGCTTGTAGATCATCACGTTTTTTAGCGGTAACGCGTAGTTTCTCACCTTGAATAGAGACTTGAACTTTTAGTTTTGCGTCTTTGATTGCTTTAACCAATTTCTTGGCATTAGTTGTTTCGACGCCTTGCTTAAATTCAATATTTTGTGATGCTGTTTTACCTGAAAACGTCACTGTTTTACGCTCAAGGGCATTGGCATCAACGCCACGTTTAGCTAGATTACCACGTAAAATAGCAACGATTTGATCAACTTGGAATTCTGATTCTGACGTGATCTTGACGATTTCTTTATTTAATTCTACGTTGGCTTCAACACCACGAAAATCAAAACGAGTACTAATTTCTCGGATTGAATTATCTACCGCATTTTTAATTTCTACGGTATCTACTTCAGAAATAATATCAAAAGATGGCATGTTATTGGCCTCTAACCTAAATGTGGGAAATCTATCCCGTTATGAATTAATGAGTACATTATACTGTTAATTTATTACGAAGAAAGGAGCAACAATATATTGATGCTCCTTTTATTGTATTAAAATTTTAAAGCAAACTTATGCGTTGGCATCTTTAATTGCGCTGGCCAGCATATCAAGCATCACTAATGTATCTTTCCAATCAATACAGGGATCTGTTATCGATTGACCATAAACAAGCTCGTTTTCTTTACCGCAGATAACGGCTTGATTACCTTCTTGAATAAAGCTTTCTGCCATAATGCCCGCAATGGATTGGCTACCGTTACGAATCTGCTCACAAATATCAGCCGTTACATCAAGCTGGCGTTTGTGTTGTTTCTGGCAGTTACCATGACTAAAGTCGACAATTAGCTTTGGTGATAATTCAAATTCAGCCAATGTTTCACAAGCCGTTGCAATATCTTGGTGGTGATAATTTGGCATTTTGCCACCACGAAGAATGATATGACCATATGGATTGCCGGCAGTACGATAAATAGTCATTTGACCGTTCTTATCGGGCGAGCAAAACAAATGAGATGCGCGCGTGGCACGAATAGCATCAATCGCAATTTTAATATTGCCATCAGTACCATTTTTAAAGCCAACGGGGCAAGAAAGTGCTGAGGCCATTTCACGATGGATTTGAGATTCAGTGGTGCGGGCACCAATGGCTCCCCATGTGATAAGATCAGCAATATATTGCCCGGTGATCATATCTAAAAACTCAGTCGCAGTGGGTAGCCCTAGCGCATTAATATCAATTAATAGTTTACGCGCTTTATGCAAGCCTGTAGCCAGATCAAGGCTGCCATCTAAATGTGGGTCTGAGATTAAACCTTTCCAACCAACAACAGTACGCGGCTTTTCAAAATAAGTGCGCATAACGATAAATAGTTGGTCTTTATATGTTTCTTGTACAGCAACAAGGCGTTTCGCATAATCCATAGCAGCGTCGGTGTCATGAATTGAACATGGCCCTACAATCACCAAAAGACGAGAATCTTTACCTGATAAGATCGCCTCTACTTGTTTACGCGCGCTATCAACATGCACCGCAATAGCATCTGTCATTGGTGAGGCTGTTTCTACTTCTGCTGGGGTCGGCATTAAACCGAGACTTATTGTGCGAAGTTCATCTGTTTTCATTGGCATAATAGTTTGCCTACCTTGGTATTCCTGTAATAACCCCGTTAAGATAGCCCAAATCATCACTGGAATAAACCAAACTTGTGATAACAAATAGGTTTTTAATGAGTAATTGCGGATATTGTTGACAGAAAGGGTGATTTTACATGCAATTATTAATCAACATAAACTTGGTGGCATATGATCGGTAAGTTGAATAATTGTTAAACAAGAACGTTTTATTCTTGCGTGAAAATTAAACACACAGTAAGGTCAGTTACCGTCTATTTTATTGGTGTAAATGGATAGACATTAGGTTATTTAACAGGGAGGTACAGGTTGAGTATGACAACACAAACCGAATTAATGCTGGCAACAACAGCGGTATTACATAACGCCCAACAATTAACGACGCTAAGCAATGAAGGTATTGGGTTAGTTTCGTTAGATGATCTTATTGCTACCGAGATAGGTATTCATCCATTAGTTTTTACCCAGCAACATATTTTATCTGATACGACTCAACAAGCATTACAACAAAAAATAGCCGATCAATACGGGCAACAAACTGTCGCATTGGCTGAATATTATGTCGCGATGTTAACTGAGTTATTAGTCGCTGCTGCAAGACAACAAGGCAAGGCTCCATTAAAAGTACAATTAGCAGGAGCGAATGCAGGATGTCGACGCCAACTTCTTGGTGCTGAACTTGAAAGTACAGAAGTTAATCCATTATT
Organism: Photobacterium sp. S4TG1; assembly: GCF_036040035.1. Lineage (NCBI taxonomy): Bacteria > Pseudomonadati > Pseudomonadota > Gammaproteobacteria > Vibrionales > Vibrionaceae > Photobacterium > Photobacterium sp. S4TG1. The sequence continues at coordinate 79,376 of NZ_JAYXUH010000001.1, read as the reverse complement.
AGGCTTACGCGGTGCGAGTCTTTATACCGATATTCATTATAAAACCAGTTTTGCTTTGCAATGCGAGGCTATTAAGCGTGCCCGTGCTGCAGTGGGTGGCAATACTATTGAACTGGTAGTACCGTTTGTACGTACTTTTAGTGAAGCGGCAACCATGATTGATTTGTTGGCTGAACAAGGTTTATGCAGAGGAGCGAATGGCTTAAAAGTCCATATGCTTTGTTCAGTACCTGCAAATGCATTGCTAGCTGATACTTTTATTCATTATTTTGATGGTTTTGTCGCAGATGTTACACAATTAGCACAATTGGCATTAGGACAAGATTTTGCCAATGCTATCCTTCATTATCGAGTTGATACTCAAAATGATGCGGTGATGCAGCTATTAAAAATGTTGTTAGCTGTTGCGGGTAGTGCATCTAAAGAATGCGATATTTATTATGATGCCATTTCACAAGCTCCGCGTTTACAGCGGTGGTTGATGGATCATGAAGTTAACACCGTTATTTGTTAACTATCGACTAGTTGATAAAAAATAAACCAGCGACTATTGATAGCAATAGCGCTGGTTTTTTATTATTGATCATTTACTTCTGATTAATAATACGTAATTGAATAATCAACGCTTCTAGACGTCCAATAAACTGACGTGTTAGCCAAAAATAACCGTAAATACCCAGCGCATTCGCTGTATCCGTCGGGGAAATTTCTTCAGCCATCGTCGACAACAAATCAATATCAGGTAATGGTTCAATATTTGATAAATCCGCATGCGGCGTTGATGCTTGCTCTAACTGGCTTAGAATCGTAATAATATGCTGCTGGTAGACTTTTAAATCATTCTGAGCCAGTAATTGGCGACGGCTAATATCTGAACTCCAATGAGTTTCAATTAATTGTTCAGTTACACTAATTAATGAACGTTGCACGGTAATGATTGTTCGATAGTGGCCTGCGAGTTTGTGCCTTTCTTTTTGCACATTGGGTAATAGAATGATCATCTTCATGTGCCGTTCTAATACTTCACGTTTCATGGCATTAAGCTGTTTAATACTTAGCATGTGGGCGGAAGCGTGCGCTTGATAAAGCTGACGTAATGCGCGTAAGTTTTGATTAAATAGGGTATTCCAACTTGTTATTGCGCGAATAGGTAATAGCAACGAAAACGCAATGGCAATTAAACTACCAATTAAGATATTGGCCACACGCCATAATGCTACGCTGACCTCTAGTGCGGTGTCCCCTTGATAAGCCACAATGATGAGTGTCATCACGGCTAAAAAGTAGAAATAAATATTCTTACCGTAAGATTTCAATGACAGCAAAAAGACCCATGCCAACATCCATACCGGAATAAGATAATTAAGTTTATCGGGGAACAGGACGGTTAATAATCCTAACATTGCACCGAGTAATGTGCCGCCAATACGTTGAAAACCCTTATAGACAATGGCGCCCGCGTAAGGTTGCATCATAACAACGACGACGGTAACAGGCCCCCACATTGAGTGTGGAACATGGATAACAGCATAAAAGGTGAGCGTAAAAGCAATCGCCAATGTTACCCGTAAAGCATGTGATAGTTGTGCATGCGAGATTAATAATGCTTTCAGACGTATATACATGGTGAAGCCTATAGCAACCGAGTAGAAAGAGAAAATAATGCGTAATCGAACATTTTTTCATTATTGCTATTATTCTGCAATGGAATAATAGCAATTTCATTAACGATGAATGACTTGGCGAGGAATAACCTCAACATTTGGCTCATAACTTCCGTTTATCGCTTTTAGTGCCAATGTAAGCGCATGTTCGGCAATTAGTTCAAACTGCTGCGGTAATGACTGTATTTTGTTGGGTAAAAAATCCAACAAACGGTTATCACCAAATGTAGCGAGATAAGTACGACTCATCAGTGGTGGATTTTTAAGTAAGCAATCCAGTACCCCTTCAAACAAGGTATAGGATGTTGCTAATATCGCATCAGGAAAACAGCCATCATCAATCCATTGCTGAACCATTGATTGCCCATTTTGCTGACTAAAATGTTCCCCATAACTCATAATAGTCGTCACTGGGTGTGAATGGCGGTTAATCGCAGCAATAAAACCCTGCTGACGCTCTTTTGATACCCCTAAGTCAGCAACGGCACCAATAAGACCAATACTGTTAATTGGCTTACTTAAAAGTGATTGTGTTAGCTGATAAGCACCTTCTAAATCTTCGCTGATCACAGAAGCGAAAAACTCATCGTCTAAGGCACGGTCAATGGCAATTACAGGCACACCATTGGCTTGAATATTTCGATAAAACGCGTTGTCAGAAGCAAGGGCACTCGCGACAATTAATGCGTCAGTTCGACGGCTTAATAGCATATCGGCCACTTTCATTTCGGTTGCAGGATCATCATCAGAGCAAGAGATGATCATCTGATAACCGGCTTTACGTGCATTGCGCTCTAATAACTTGGCAATTTTGGCATAACTGGTGTTTTCTAAATCAGGAATGATCAATCCAAGTGAATGGCTGTTGCCAATACGAAGTGAGGTTGCAGCATGATCTGGGCGATAGTTATGCTCTTCAACAACAGCCATTACTTTGAGCTGAGTTTTTTCACTAATACGATATTGTTTTGCTTTACCGTTAATAACATAACTTGCCGTAGTTCGAGACACGCCCGCTAGTTTTGCGATTTCATCCAATGTCATAGTCGTTATCCGTTGTGAATTCATATCAGGAAAGCATCGCGATCAAATCGTGCTCATTATTATTTTTTAAATATAAGTTTGTGCGCTTGATCATATATTCACTTAATGCATACTTATCAGCGTTTGCAATTCTAGCTGAAACGATTCAGTATGCAAGCTGAAAGGTTTCAGCAGAGTTTGATTAGTAACAAGCGTTTGTTGTGAACATTTTTATTTTTTCTTTTGCTGAAACGATTCAGCTATCGATAAGAATAGCTCGTTATCAAGCGAATAGGGCTTATCAATAGCTTAATGAACAGCACTATAAATAGCGATGATCTCACAGAGCATTGAATCGGAGAGTTACATGTTATCACTGTCTAAAAATGATATTACGATGCAACAAACAGCATCGAACAAACAAGACGCGATTAAAGCGTTGGCGGCTGATCTTGAAGCGACAGGATTAGTACAGACAGGGTATGTCAATGGCATGCTTGCCCGTGAACAACAGAATTCGACTTATTTAGGAAATGGCATTGCAATTCCACATGGTACGACTGAAACCCGTGATTTAGTTAACCATACAGGGGTCAAAATTCATCACTTTCCACAAGGTGTGCCATGGGGTGATGATCATACTGCTTATATTGCGATAGGAATTGCGGCTAAATCGGATGAGCATTTAGGCATTTTAAAGCTGTTAACCAAAGTGTTATCCGCTGACGGCATCGAAGACAAATTACGCCATTGTGAATCTGAGCAAGCAGTGATTGCGTTACTTAATGGTGACGAGCAACAAGAAGCAGAATGTAATGCCGAGCTTATTTTAAAGCAATTTCCAGCACAGGATTTATTACAGTTAACTGCTGTTGCAGCAGGCTTAATTAAATATCAAGGGTTTGCAGAAACCGCGACGGTGACTGATGCCATTAACCAAGGTCCGACATATTTAGGTCAAGGGCTATGGTTAGTTAAAAGTAATAAACAAGTACAACGTACTGCGATTGCTGTTGTTACACCTCAAGAGCCTTTTGAAGAATTAGGCCATCCGGTTGCGGGTATGATTATGGTTGCAGCGAATAACACCGCCCATAAAGCCAATCTTGCGTACTTAGCGTCATTAATTTATCAAGGCAAGATTGCGCAATGGTTAGCATCATCAGCACAAGAAATGGTAACCGCACTGACGCAAGTTGCCTTAGAAGGTAATCAAGCAACCTTTAAGATTCGTAATCCTCATGGTTTACATGCTCGCCCTGGTGCAATGTTAGTTAATACCACTAAGAAATTCGATGCGGATATTCAAGTGGTTAATATCACCAGCGATAGTAAGCCAGTGAATGCGAAAAGTTTAATGAAAGTGATCGGTCTGGGTGTGAAATGCGGCAATGAACTGCAATTTACCGCGCAAGGCAGTGATGCAGAAGCGGCATTAACTGCCATAGGTCAAGCTATTGCTGATGGCTTAGGCGAAAAACTATAAGGATCGCAGCAATGACAATTTCAACCTTACAGACAGAGACACAAACTATGCCCCATGTTGTTAAACCTAAAGTTGTTGCGGTAACACTCAATCCTGCACTTGATCTTACTGGAAGTTTAGCAACTATTTCCCTTGGCAGTGTCAATGTGGTTGATACTGGTAGTCTTCATCCCGCAGGTAAAGGCGTGAACGTTGCTAAAGTATTAGCCGAGCTGGGGGCTGATGTAACCGTCACCGGTTTATTAGGGGCTGATAACCAAGAGCCTTTCTGTCAATTATTTGAGCAAATCGGTGCAACAGATAAGTTTATCCGCGTGGCGGGTGCTAGCCGAATTAACGTTAAATTAGTTGAGAAAAATGGTCAGGTAAGTGACATTAACTTCCCTGGTGTTGCGGTTACTGCGGCCAATATTTTAGCCTTTGAAAAGACATTATTTGAATTAGCAACGACTCATGATGTGTTTGTTATTGCTGGTAGCTTACCACAAGGGATCACCCCTGATATGTGTGCTAATTGGTTAGAAAAATTACATCAATTAGGCAAAAAAGTGTTGTTTGATAGCAGTAAATCAGCCCTTGCCGCAGGCTTAGATGCCCATCCATGGTTGGTTAAACCAAATGATGAAGAACTGGCTGAATGGGCAGGGAAAGCATTAGAGACTCAACAGCAATGCATGGACGTTGCTGAACAAATCGCCGCGAAAGGTATTGCTAATGTGGTGGTATCACTTGGCGCAAAAGGGGTGATGTGGCTTAACCATGAAGGCTGGCTACATGCTCAACCGCCTAAAATGGACGTCGTGAGTACCGTTGGCGCAGGCGATACTTTAGTCGCTGGTTTATGTTGGGGTGAACTTAATCAACACTCAAAAGCGCAGTCATTACAATTTGCGACGGCATTATCAGCAGTAGCAGTGACACAAGTCGGTGTCGGTGTTGATAATATTAATAAAGTTAATGATATCGCTCAACATGTCATTTTAACTCAATAGCTTAATTACATTAATCACATCATTGCTTAACAACAAAATAAGAACATGTGAAGCAACATTGACCAAGGTGTAAATATGAAAATAGCATTAGTAACAGCTTGTCCTAGCGGCATCGCAACCACCATTATCGCAGCGGGTTTATTAGAAAAAGCTGCGGCAGAGCTTCAATGGCAAGCAAATATTGAATGCCAAACTGCGTTTAAGCCAACTAACGTACTGACCCAACAGCAAATTGATGATGCTGAAGTGGTCATTATCGCAACAGGTAAAGCGATTGATAACTCCCGTTTTGTGGGTAAAAAAGTTTATCAAGCCGACATCACAGCCTGTTTTGAAGATCCTAAAGCATGGTTAACCGAGGCAGTTGAGCAAGCACAACTATTAACAGCAGCTAGCACTCAATCTGTCGCTGATGAAACGGATAATGTGGTTAAGAAAATTGTCGCTATTACTGCTTGTCCAACAGGTGTTGCGCACACCTTTATGGCAGCAGAAGCGTTGACAGAAGAAGGGCAGCGTCAGGGATATGAGATTAAAGTTGAAACCCGTGGCTCAGTGGGTGCTAAAAACCAATTAACAGATGCTGAAATTGCAGCCGCAGATTTAGTCATTATCGCCGCAGATATTGAAGTAGACTTAGCTCGATTTAATGGCAAAAAGCTGTATAAAACCAGCACAGGTTTAGCACTTAAGAAAACTAAACCAGAGCTAGAAAAAGCCTTTGCAACCGCTACAGTATATCAACACACTGGCAATACCAATGCGCAAGCGGCGGACACTAAAGCTGAAAAAGCAGGGCCGTATAAGCACCTAATGACGGGTGTATCTTACATGTTGCCATTAGTGGTGGCTGGTGGTTTATCCATTGCCTTATCATTTGTGTTTGGTATCGAAGCCTTTAAACAAGAAGGTACATTAGCCGCAGCCTTAATGACCATCGGTGGTGGTTCAGCATTTGCGTTAATGGTACCAGTATTGGCAGGTTTCATTGCATTCTCAATTGCGGATCGCCCAGGTTTAGCGCCGGGTTTAATTGGCGGTATGTTAGCCAGTACCACGGGTGCTGGTTTCTTAGGTGGTATCGTTGCCGGTTTCCTTGCGGGTTACAGTGCTAAATTCTTGGTTGAAAAAATCAAATTGCCACAATCAATGGAAGCGCTAAAACCGATTTTGATTGTGCCATTATTAGCCAGCTTAATTACTGGCTTGGTAATGATCTACATTGTTGGTGGTCCAGTATCAGCAGCAATGGCAGGTTTAACCACATTCTTAAATAACATGGGTTCAGCGAACGCGGTATTACTGGGTATTATCCTTGGTTGTATGATGTGTTTCGACCTCGGTGGCCCTGTAAACAAAGCCGCTTATACCTTTGGTGTTGGTTTGTTAGCGTCACAAACCTACGCACCAATGGCAGCGGTAATGGCTGCGGGTATGGTACCTGCAATGGGCATGGGGTTAGCGACATTCCTTGCAAAACGTAAGTTCTCAGCCAGTGAAAATGAAGCAGGTAAAGCCTCGTTTGTATTAGGTATGTGCTTTATCTCTGAAGGTGCAATTCCATTTGCAGCGCGCGATCCAATGCGTGTTATTCCAAGCTGTATGGCTGGTGGCGCGTTAACAGGTGCATTATCAATGTTGTTTGGTGCAAAACTAATGGCTCCACATGGTGGCTTGTTTGTTCTGTTAATTCCAAACGCAATATCACCAGCGTTACTTTACTTAGTCGCAATTGCAGCGGGTACGGTAGTAACAGGCGTGATGTACGCATTCTTAAAGCGCCCAGAAGAAGGTTCAGTTGCGGCTGAAGCGGCACAAGCTAACGCGTAATTAATAGCGAATAGATTATTTATTTAAAGCCGACTTAATTGTCGGCTTTTTTGTGGAAGAAAGGTTATAGGAAATAGGTTATTAGGGGCGAGGGTTTAGGAACAGCGCATGTTGTTATATTAAAGCCACAAAACAACAATCCGTCATTCCCTACAGTGAGGTTACGAACGCCGATAGGGAATCTATTTATAGCGTGTTGTAGTGTTATTATTTTTTAAACGCTCACTGAAAATTCCAATTATAAATATAAAACCCACCCCGTCATTCCCTACAGTGAGGTTACGAACGCGATAGGGAATCTATTTATAGCGTGTTGAAGTGTTATTATTTTTTGATATTTTTAAATGCTCACTGAAAAATCCAATTATAAATATAAAACCCACCCCGTCATTCCCTACAGTGAGGTTACGAACGGGATAGGGAATCTACTTACAGCGTGTTGAAGTGTTATTATTTTTTGATATTTTTAAACGCTCACTGAAAATTCCAAGAATAAATATAAAACCCACCCCGTCATTCCCTACAGTGAGGTTACGAACGCGATAGGGAATCTATTTGCAGCGCGTTGTAGTGTTATTATATTTTGATATTTTTAAACGTTCACTGAAAATTCTGATAATGAATACAAAACTCACCTCGTTATTCCCTACAGTGAGGTTACGAACGCGATAGGGAATCTACTTATAGCGTGTTGTAGTGTTATTAATTATTATTTTTTTAATGTGGTGATTGGTTATTTAAATAAGACAGAAATTGTTCAACATCATCATTGTCTAATTTATCAGGATGTTTTTTATCATGGAATAAAATATAGTTTTTTATCCAATATAAGTAACTTTCAACAGTACGTTTTGCGTAGTTTTTTTGATACATGTATTCTTTTATGTAAGTTAGAAAGAGAGAAGCCATTGCGCACCTTTTATACTGTTAATACATACAGCAATTAGTATTAGTAAAAAAAGTGGAAACTAAAAGGCAGGTGCCCGATTTTGTGACTTCTATCGGGCAACCAATGTAATAATGTTTTTGATTTATAATGTTTTTTGTATAATGACGAATGAAATACGGGCGCAGGTTCAAAGAACAAATTCGGGCAAGTTGTTAATATAATAAGTTGTTATGTTCACAATGCGTTCAACCAAGGATCTACAAAAAGGAAAAATCATTAATGACGGTACCTAAAGTTTTTATTTCTTACTCTCACGACACACAGGAACACAAAAAGTGGGTTCTTGATCTTGCTACTCGGTTAAGAAACTCTGGTATTGATGCAATTATTGATCAGTGGGAACTGGGCCCAGGCGATGACCTTCCACATTTTATGGAGACACACCTTGCTTCGGCAGACAGAGTGCTTATGATTTGTACAAGTCGGTATGTTGAAAAGGCTAATTCAGGATCCGGTGGTGTTGGTTATGAAAAAATGATAATAACCTCAGATCTTCTATCTAAAATTGACTCCAATAAAGTTATTCCAGTGGTAAAGCAGGATTCTTCAAACGAGGTTCCTACTTTTTTAAAAAGTAAGCTCTATATTGATTTCTCGAAAGTAGAAGACTATGAGTTAAGTTATGACGATCTAGTAAGATCGATTCATGGGGCTCCTTTGTTCAAAAAACCTGAAATAGGGAATAACCCGTTTAAGCCTATTGAGGAAACCTCGCCTGAAAAAAACAATGATTTAACAATGGATATTTTTAAAATTATTGTTTCTCAATATGAAAAAGGCGAAAACCTCACGGAAAGCATACTTATTCCCCAACATTTAAAATGCTCGCGAATAATATACGACATGCATTTAAAGAAATTGATCGAGGAAGGCTTGGTTGGGTTAAGTAGTGGGTATGTATCTCTGAAGGAAAAAGGCAAACAGTTTGCTGTTAACCAAGGCTTAGTTTCATAGTGAAATCTAGTCAAGAACATAACAAATAAGGATATGTGTCGCGCAGCCGACACTATCCAAAGTGTTGGACAAGCCCGAGCGGCTTTATATAAGTAAATATTGGGAATGTCATGAAAGGTGATACTGAAAAGAAGTCGAGCGTTATCCTTAGCGTGAACCAATCAATTTAATTCATTGATTTATAATTAGATCCTCTTTAATTATTACGCGTTAATGCCATTATATTTATTATTTACGTTTATCTGAGTCGAAAAATACCTGTCATTCCCTACAGTGAATGTCCGTGAGGGCGATAGGGAATCTACCATTAGCGTGTCGTAGAATTACTATTTCATTGGTGTCTTTTAGGCTCGATCACGCTATTAATAGATCACGGATAGCTCATGCTTCGCTTCCGAGATGACGGATAATAGGCAGTGAATTCTTTGCTGCTATACGCGAATAACATAGGACACCACAACTTTCGTAAACCACTACAATCAATTCTGACGATGCTCCATGAATGGGTTTTAATCAGTTGAGCAAAGTATCGCTTGAGATCATTAGTGGTTAACGTATCAGGCGATTTATCTAAATGGTGAGTAATGTGACGAAGTGCACGACTATAACCATCAATAGTAGTTGGACGTTTACCTTGTAAAGTTAGGCGGGTAACATGTTGTTTATAAATAAAAGTTAACGTTGTTGTTGTTCGTTATTCATCATTAATACCTCATTAAAAGGAGTATTAAAGGTAGCTTAATTACTGTTTGCTTTATTCTGCCGCGTAGCGGCTTCGTTCAACAAAACTATTAACACGATACTTATAACATTCGGCGTTTTTGGTTTAAAGTATAATTGGTTTTGAAAGTTGATCGTCAGCACGTGTTATGGTGGCGTTAACTGCTTCTTGGTTTAAATTAATTCACCGATACTAGCTCTAATGTCTGCAATTGTAATAAACAGTTTGTTATCAGCGTCTTTAAATGCGGTAAAACCGTATTTTTCATAGAAATCCTCAGCACCATCTTTTGCATCAACAATGACGACAGGGAAGGCGACCGTTTCACTTGCCATTAATAGCTTTCTAAGCGCATCAATCAAAAGCCACTCACCAAAACCTTGGCCTTTATATCTATAGTCAACGGCTAAGCGGGCAATCAAACCACCAGAAGTTACACTGTGATGTTTCTTCTGTAATTTAGGAGGTAAATCCTGAATATCAATCGGTGTCATTGTTAATGTGTAATAACCAATAATGTGCTCAGGACATTGCTTATCTTCAAGAACAAAAGTGCGAGTATTGTCTTTCTTAGCTTGTTGGCTTGCCATAACTTTTAAGTAATTATTGAGTGCGGTAATACCACAATCAAAACGATTTCGGTCATGTTTAGCTTTTTCTAATTGGACAGTATTCATTATTGAGTTTTATCCATATAACGTGCAGCGGCTTTTTGTAATTTGCTATTTGGTTTAGCTGGTTGGTCTAACGCAGTCATTAAAGTCATAGCATCTTGCTGGCTTAGTTGTAGGGTACGTTCACGTTCCATAATAGTTTTTGCTTTTTCTACAGCTGCACTAAGCACAAATGAGTTAATGCTAGACATACCGGCAATAGCCGCAGCTTGAGATAGTAGTTCTTGTGTATCAATATCTACACGTGCTGTAATACGAGGTAATGTAGTAGCCATAATAATCTCCATTCAGTGTCAAAGTGGCACAGGTGAATTGTAGTTTAATTATTATACACCGACAAGCTTTGTGCCATTTTGGCACGCTATCAGATATAGGATACCTATAACTTTCGTAATCCATTTCGATCAATTCTGATGATCCACCACTAATGTTTTTTATCTGTTGAGATTTGTATTATATATTCAATTTAGTGTTTAAGTAGATTGGTGAAGACTATACTTGTTCCATTTAATGTACATAGGGAGGTTATTATGAGAATCGTATCTTTTACTTACGCTAGAAATAGCCTCAAAGCTGTTTTGGACGGTATCGTCAATGATGCAGATACAATGCTGAACACCTAAACCGTTCGATTGAACAATATCGGGCTGGTAAAATAACAGTACGGGAATTAATTGATGAGTAGTAGTCAATGTTTACTGCCGTGGACTGATGACGCTTGAGATGACGATCTGGCATCAAACGAAAAGCATAGGACACCCATAACTTTCCATGTTAAAAAGCGGATAATAATTAGTATCATACTCTGTCGTTACGTTTAAATTAATTTCCGTTATTCTTTCTTGCTATTATAAAAAATAAGTATAATCCTGTCGTAAATCTACAATACACTTATTGTTAAATAAACCATCATTAGATTTATTAACAAATTAAACAAATAGCTGAGAGTAAAATGATTCGACAATATACTTCGCAAGATATCAATGCAGTTTTAAATATTTGGCTGACATCTTCAATTAAAGCACATGATTTTGTGGCTGCTGAATTTTGGGAATCACAAGTTAATAATATGCGGGATATTTATATTCCGATATCTAAAACTTATGTGTTTGAGTTAGAATCAAAAGTTGTTGGTTTCTATTCTTTGTATGAAAATATGCTAGCTGCAATTTTTATATTACCAGAGTGTCAAGGGAAGGGGATTGGTAAACAACTAATTACCCATGCAAAAGATCAATGTCCATCACTTACTTTAAATGTATACACTGAAAATGTAGCGAGTTATCAGTTCTATTTATCTCAAGGTTTTACTATTGCCAGTGAACAAATGTGCGAACACACAGGGCACATGGAATACACTATGATTTTAAGCTAGGGTGACTATGATACAGAACATTCATAACTTTCCATTTCAAAAAAATAGCTAATAACTAATGCAATTATTGGCGGTGGTAATTATTATTCCCAATTATGTTGAAGTACATGCTTAAATAAAAACTGTTATCCCTTATTTATTATAAATGCTTTATTAACATTAACGATGGTTTGGCCGTATTTTGTTTTTCAGTCTCTGTAGATTGTTTTTAGTTGGTGTTTATGATGTTTAAGCGTGATATTTTAATTAGGTCTTATGTTTTTGAACAAAGGAGTGTTCGATGAATTTAGATACTTGGATTATGTTTTTTCTTGCATATTTGGTTATTACATTATCGTCAGGTCCTAATGTATTGTTAGTTATTAAAAATAGTATCCAATACGGTATTTGGTCTGCTTTCGCTACAGTTTTTGGCAATTTGTTTTGTCAATTTCTTATTGTTGGCTTGGTTGCTATCGGGGTTGGAGAAGTTCTTGTTCGTTTACCTGCATGGTTTTTTATCATGAAATCTGTGGGTGGTTTGTATTTGATTTATGTTGGAATTAGAAGCTTCAAACAAGTAAGAAAAGAAAGCTTTAAATTAGCGCCGTTGGATTTTAAGCTACCGAAAAGGAGTGCTATATCCTTTTTTCGAGAGTCATTCTTTGTTTCAGCGAGCAATCCTAAAACAATGATTTTTCTATCTGCATTTTTGCCTCAGTTTTTAGATACAACTCATTCTCATACAACGCAATTTGTCATAATGTATCTATCAATTTGCATTATTGTATTGAGCATTCATTTGAGTTACGCATTAGCAACTTGCTGTTTAGGAAAAAAGCTGAGTACAAAAAAAATCGAGAGTAGATTGGCAAAGGTATCAGGTAGCTTGTTTATAGGAATGGGGAGTGGGATTCTTTTGAGTTCAAAGTCCTAAAAGTAAACATAGAAAATATATAACAACCTCACTTTTCAATAAGCCTTGTTTATCATTTATTTCCGTTCTTATTAATGAAGAGAATCTCATGGAAGAAAAATCTCAAATCTACTTAAATAAATACCTCAATTCACTGTCTGAAATTGAGCGTAAAAAATACCAATCATTCAGTTCAGACTATTTTTGTGCTGATGAGCATAATGCTAATTTGTGCGCAGAATTAATTCGAAGTGGGCAAAAGACAGCAACATGTAGCCTTAATTATTGGTATATGTCAGAAAAAGAGTTAATGCCAGTTAATGGCCATTTACAAGTGGTTGTTGATTGGAACGGTGAGCCTATTTGTATTATTGAAATTGATTCAGTAGAAACGTGTAAATATAACGAAGTATCAGCAGAGTTTGCTTATGCAGAAGGTGAAGGTGATCGATCATTAAAATGGTGGCGTGAAGCGCATTGGCACTATTTCACGAGTGAATGCTCAGTGCTTAATATTGTTCCAAGCGAAGATATGGTACTGGTGTTGGAACGATTTCATGTTGTTTATCGTTAAGAATAAAGGCGATTAAAATTTCTTTAAATCTATTATATGGCAATGCCAATAGCTGATTTATTGTCGTTAAAGTGAGATATCATCCTAAGAAAATGCGAATATTAATATAACAATTATAAGTTAACAATAGTGTATGTTAGCTTAGATTATATTCCATTAATTAGTGGTGTAGTTATGATGGCTCCATTAGCCATATCAAATTACCTTGGTTTATTACTTCTATTGATATTTATCTACCCATTCTTATTGGTTGCGATTAATTTTGTTATTTACCTGCCCAGTCATCGTAATAAAATTACTATTTGGTTTAGTATTGTTTGTGCTTTATTAGGTATAATATTATTGATTTTACATATGAATATAGAAATCGTATACGGTAAAGAATTACTTGATGCTTGGTATAAAAGTCAAAAATAAAGAGAGTTAATATGAAATATGCCCCAATTAAAGAACTTATTACATTCGATGATTTTGAAAAGTTAGACATTCGAGTGGGGACGATTATTGCTGTTTCTGAGGTTGCTAAATCTAACAAACTGATGAAATTAACGGTGGATTTTGGTGACCATGAGCGTTCAATTCTTGCGGGTATTAAACAAGAACGTGAAAATCCATCTGAAATTGAAGGTAAACAGGCTTTATTTGTTGTTAATTTACCTGACCAGAAAATGGCAGGTGAGATTTCACAAGGGATGTTGTTTGATATTGGTTATGCCGATAAGTTAACACCTTGCTTGGCAATGCCAGAAGTTTTAATGCCTAATGGCAGTCGAGCTGGCTAGGTCCATTGTTAACCACCAATGCTTAGATACATTGGTGGTGTTTTGATTAATGCGTAAAAATACGGATACGATGCCCATCGGGATCTAATACGACCAAATTAAAGCCAAAGACAGATTGCTCTGGTTCTTGTTCAAAATGAATGCCTTTTTCTTTCCAGTTATTATAAAGCTCATCAAATACCGTTTTGTCTGAAACTGGAATTGAAAGTTCTGTTCCACCACCCCTAACCTCACTTTTAGGCGTCAGAGTATTGGCTTGTTTTAGGGTAATAGTTACGTTAGTAGCAAAATCTAAAGCTGCAAATGTAGGTGACAGTAATTTTGGTTCGCAATCAAAGGCTTTAGCATAAAAATCCATACTGCGATTTATATTTTCAACGTAAAGAACAAAAGAATCGATAGAAAACATTATTATTCCTATATTTGTGATTGAGTATTGACTGAGTATATAACGTAGATAAAACTATTATATAGTATTAGTTAGCTTTAAAATCCTGCAGCCCATTTATCAAATTCATCAATATTAGCGATCTCTTTTTGCGTTTTTGGGGCAGGATAATAGGGGAGTGCCAGTAACTTTTCAGAAGGTAACAGTTCCCATTCTGGAGTGATCTTAAAACGCTTTAATTCTCCGTGATGTTTTAGGTGTATATAATAGCCGTCAATATGAGTATTGGCATAACTTGCAATAGTCGCAATATCACCAGAGGGTAATTTTACTTTTCGTCCTAAAGGGTATAGCTGATGTAAGGCAAAGCTCACTTGTGGGTCTTGAATATTGCCTTGTTTAAAGCTTTTCAATCCAATTGCTGTTGATGTAGTACGCTCTTTCCAGCCTGTTAGGGATAAACCGTACATCGAATCTTTAAAGGGTTTTCCTTTAGGCTTACCTTCATTAGTGATGAATTGAACCACTACGGCATCACCAGATTCTTCAATAATCTCTAAAAATATCTCGCCTGTTATATCCGCTAAAAGTTTCATTTATCACCATACGATGGTTATGGAGTGTCATTCTATTTAGGTTGTATGTTAAAGAAAACAGATGAAGCTCACAAGATGTGATCCAATGTATTAACGTATTGCTGTCATAACTAAAAATAGTAGTACGACGATTTTTGGTTTTTAGCGTTATAAACTTATTGATTACTACAGATTTCTTTAGTTCTTATATTAATACGGCACTAAGTGTTTTTTAATGGTGGGAAATATGTTATTTCTATGTTGCTTTTATACATGAAACATTGGAGATTTCACATGGGAAAAACATTTAACATATCATCTTTATTCATTGCAAGTGTGTTACTTGGATATATTCAGACAGCTTCAGCATCGACTCTTGAATGTGGAGAATATACTGGCTGCCAAAGAAAGTTTTGTGAAATTGAAAAGCAAATTACTATAGCTGAAAGCAAAGGTAATAGTGACAAGGTTGATGGGTTAAAAATAGCATTAAGAGAGTCGAAATCGCATTGTGATGTTGGAATGCTTAAAGACGAACTAGCATCAGATATTTCAGATGTTAATGAAGAAATACTTGAATACGAAAATGATTTAAAAGAGGCGAAATTAGAAAATAAACCTGACAAGATCATAAAATATAACAATAAAATTGCTGAAGAAAATATCAAATTGGATAAGCTTCAAGCTGAATTGAAACGCTTAAACTAAAGTAATCGATAACCATAGGTGTTGTATTGATTTAATTTGAGGATAGATTTAAGTTAATGCATGATGTGATTGAATCGATTTATTTGTTAAGTACAGCGTTGCTAGTAGTCAAATAATGCTCTCTGAAATAGACGGCATTACGTTGATTATGTATTTTTTAGCTCCTCTTGGTGTCATGATTACTTACCAATGACAATGGGTAGGTAAGGAGCTAATTAACCAGAGTATTATCCACAATATAGCTTCGTGTTTACAGATAAAAAAACACCGTCCCCTGAGTTATTAGTACATCCTTAAGTATGGATGATGCTTAAATTAACGACGGGTTCGCCAACTGACTTCAGTGGTAAAACCATTGTTGTTATTTTTATAGGCACGGTGTTTATTTTATAATTTATGACACTCGGTATTATTTCTTTTGCCGAGTATCTTTTCTTATTTTTCTATTAATTTAAATGTAATGTTAAATATTTAGAAACAGAAATGGAATCAATGAAGGAATTAGTATCTAAAGGATAAGATATGTGAGAACTTATTATTGCTGCATTATATAAACAATAAATTAAATCCACTTTTATTATATTGTAATCTAATTCATCTCCATTTGTTAACTCATCGTCTTCATTGTTTGATATCGCATTAATAGCTTTTTGTAATGATACACTTAATAGTCGAGACTCTGAATCATAGTGAAATGAATGCACTGCAAACTCATCAATTGATATCTCAGCACTATTTTTTTTATAAGTATCGATAAAGATTGGCTTTATATGCTTTTTGAAATTTATTGATATTTTACCCTGTAAATCAAATGGGTATCTGATTTTTTTCATTGTATTAAACCTGTAGTTATTTTCTACATGCTAAGCAGGGGGATTTCTCTTTGGAATAGCATTTTGCTTTATTGGCTTTAGAAGGTGCTAGGTTTGAGTGCGGGTGATATTGCTCTTAATAATATTATTTTTTAATTGCTACGCATATTTTTAGATCAACAATGAGTTTACTGCTGAGATCAGGTAAAATTCTATTTTTAGATAGTAGTGAGAGTATTATGAATAAGCCTATTGAACAAAAAATCGGTAATATTGCATTAGTCGTTGAAAACTATGATGATGCGATTGATTTTTATACTAAAAAACTTCAGTTTGAGCTTATCGAAGATACAGATTTAGGTGGTGGTAAACGTTGGGTTCAAATTTCACCACCTAATTCAACTGGGACTAATTTACTTCTCGCACAAGCAAGTAATGATGAGCAATTAAAGTCTGTTGGTCATCAAGCGGGTGGCCGTGTATTTCTGTTTCTGCAAACGAATGATTTCTGGCGTGACTATGAGTTTATGCAAGCGCAAGGTGTTGAATTCACAGAAGAGCCTCGCGTCGAAGAATACGGTACAGTTGTGGTGTTTAAAGATTTATATGGTACGAAGTGGGATTTATTACAATTAAATAAAAAATAACAAGTGAGTAAATAAGCTGTTTATACATTATTACTATTTTAGGTGCCCATTTTATGAAATTAATATCTGAAACAGAACAACTAATAATAAGACAATTAACGCTAGATGATGCTGAATTTATTATACAGTTATTAAATGAAGAAGCCTTTATTCGTTATATAGCAGATAAGAATGTTAGAACTCATGCTGATGCTGTGAATTATTTAACGAATGGACCATTAGCCAGCTATCGTGATTATGGATTTGGATTGAATTTAGTGTTACTGAAAGAGACAGCAACGCCGATTGGGATCTGTGGTTTATTAAAAAGAGAAGAACTAGATTATCCTGACTTAGGCTATGCATTTTTGGCCGAGTTTTGTAAAAAAGGATACGCAACTGAGGCGGCTTCTTTTGTGCTTAATATCGGAATGAAAGATCACTCTTTAAACACAGTCTTAGCGGTTACATTACTTGATAATGCAGGCTCTAATCGGTTATTACAAAAAATAGGGTTTGAGCTTAAAGGAACAATGGCGTTGTACGGTTCTCAAAACAATGTATATGAGTATACGTCGGCATAAAGGTAGGACAGCCATAACAGTTCTATATCATTTTTTAAAGCATGGAGTGCAGCATGAAAACAATCGGAATGTTAGGTGGTATGAGTTGGGAATCGACGGCAAGTTACTATAAAGCGATTAATGAAGGCGTTAAAGCTGAACTCGGTGGGCTTAATTCGGCAAAGATTTGTTTATACAGTGTGAATTTTGAGGAAATTGAAAAATTACAGCACCAAGGACGGTGGAGTGATACTGCTGTTATTCTTACGCAAGCGGCAAAAGCAGTAGAGGCGGGAGGTGCAGATTTTTTAATAATCTGTACTAATACAATGCATAAAGTCGCGGCAGAAATTGAAGCTGAAATCTCAATTCCTATCCTTCATATAGCAGATGCAACGGCGACAAAACTAGTAAACGATGGCGTTAAAAAAGTTGGGTTATTAGGTACTCGATTTACAATGGAACAAGATTTTTATAAAAGTCGATTAACGGATAAGTTTGAAATTGATGTTATTGTTCCAAGTGCTGAGAGTCGAGCTATTGTTCATAATGTTATTTACGATGAGCTCTGCAAAGGAATTATCAGTGCTGCATCTAGAGAGAAATATTTAAATATTATCAATGAATTATATAAAAGTGGTGCTGAGGCTGTGATTTTAGGATGCACAGAAATAGCGTTATTGATTCAGCAACAACATACCGGTATTCCGTTATATGACACCACTGAAATTCATGCGCTCGAAGCTGTCCAGTTAGCGCTCTCAAAATAGCAAAATAGTAAGGACAGGCATACCTTTAATACAGTCGAACATTAGGTTGGTAGTATATCGAAATGAATACAACAAAGGCTGTAATAACCTTTGTTGTATTATAGTTTTATTTTACTTCTGACCAAAAAATGATTGTAGATAAATGTCTTTAATATCCAAAGCTGTGGGTGTGCCAGGATTAGTAAGTGTGCATGGATCATTAAATGCGTTTTCACTCATTCGATCTAATACTGCGATAAATTGATCTTCGCTGATTTTTACTTCATCAATTTTATTAAAGGTCAGGGGAATATTAAGTTTTTGGTTTAATATTCGTAATTCATCTTCAAGTGAAATAATATTGAGATATTGTTCGATTTCAGTATATTTATTTGTCGATTTTTTATTATAACTAATAATATATGGCAGTAAAATTGCGTTGGCGAGCCCATGGGTTATACCGAATTCTCCACCTATTTTATGTGCTAGTGAATGAACAAGCCCTAGAGAGACATTAGAGAAGGCCATGCCTGCAAGTGCCGAGGCATTATGCATATTTGTACGGGCTTGTAGATCATCCCCTTGTTGGTAAGCTGTTTCTATGTTCTCAAAAACTAGTTTAATAGCGCGCATCGCCAATGGATCTGAATAATCATTAGCAGCAATAGAAACAAAGGCTTCAAGTGCATGAGCCATTACATCCATTCCTGTATTTGCTGTAATGTAAGCTGGCATTGTGGCAGGTAGTGCAGGGTCGATAATGGCGATATCTGGAACTATATGCGTTGAAACGATTGGATATTTAATATGATTTTCAAGATCTGTAATAACGGAAAAAGCGGTAATTTCAGATGCGGTTCCACTTGTTGATGGAATAGCGATAAATTTGGCTTTATTGCGTAATGCGGGCATAGATCCGACTGGAACAATATCTGCAAAGCTTAGATGTGGATGTTCATAGAAGCACCACATGATTTTAGCAGCATCGATAGCAGAGCCACCGCCAACAGCAATGATCCAGTCTGGTGTAAAGTCACACATAACTTGTGCTCCTTTTATCACTGTTTGTACCGAAGGATTTGGCTCTACACCATCAAATACTATTGAATCTATTTTTGCTTCATTGAGTAATTGCTGCACCTGAGAAATAAATCCAAACTTCTTCATGGAATTACCACCAGTAACGATAATCGCTTTTGTTCCTGAAAGTGAGGCTAATGTTGCCAATGAATTCTCACCAAAATGGATCGTTTCTGGAATTTTAAACGTTGTCATATTGCATCCTTTATAAATAGACAATAATTTGATGGTTATTATGAAGAGTTAGCATGCATTTAATTAATCATTTATAAAATTCACAATGAAACTGCGTGTCAGTTATAGATATGAAAGTAAAAGTAACAACTCAAATACACAAAAATACAAAGCACTTATAGTATTGTTGGTCTAAAAGTAAACACACAACAGAAAAAACATGGGACAGCCATAACTTATAAAGAGAGTGAACAACGTAATAAAACGAGGACAGCCAAATCATTGCAGACTCTCAATAAGCGACTACACTTAAGCATCAAGTTACTTATGGTGGAACAAATGACTGTCTCAAGACGTAAATTGATCGAACCTCAAATTACTCCGTATTATCATATTATTAATCGTTGTGTTAGGCGGGCTTATTTGTGTGGTGATGATCCTTACAGTGGTAAGAATTATCAACATCGACGTGGTTGGATTGTTAATAAAATCAAGCAATTGTCCGAAGTGTTTTGTATTGATGTTTGCGCTTATGCAGTCATGAATAATCACTATCATTTAGTCTTGAAAATTGATACACAGCGGCAACAGGCATTATCACCTCAAGAAGTTATTTCGCGTTGGTTACAGTTATTTAATGGCCATCCGATTGCGGTAGATTTTGTTAATAATGGTGATGTCGGTTCAGATAAGAAACAAGCGTTATCAATATTGGTTGCAGAATGGCAGTCGCGATTAGGTAGTATTAGCTGGTTTATGCGGTGTTTAAATGAAGAAATCGCGCGTAAAGCCAACAAAGAAGATGATTGTACTGGTGCTTTTTGGGAAGGACGTTTTAAATCTCAAGCACTACTTGACGAACAAGCCTTGCTCTCTTGCATGATGTATGTTGATTTAAATCCTATTCGAGCAGGGCTCACAACATCGTTACAAGATTCTGATTTTACTTCAATTCAACAGCGAATTACTGAATACAATCATACAAATATGACAAAAAATACACCTTTAAATGTCTTATCATCCAAGCGCTCTAAAATTGAATTATTACCTTTTGTTGGTGCTGATCATCAGGCTAAACAGGTAGGGATACAATTTGATTTTAAAGATTATTTAGAGCTGATTGATTGGACCGGACGTAGTATTCGCGATGATAAAAAAGGCTTTATTTCAGCATCTCAACCTAAATTATTACAACAAATGGGGGTTAATGGAGATGTATGGTTAGATAATAGCCATGTCTTTATGGAGCACTATACCAATGTGAGTGGTAAATGGTCGCGAATGTGTTTGTTTCAACAGCATTTTGGTGGTCGTTGGTGTAAAGGTAAGGTTGCGAGTCAAAGATTACACCCTAATTAAAACCTATTTTTGATAAAGAAGATTGTCGCCGCAATAATCGTTTATTGTGGAATTTTGTGATCTTGTTAAACAGGAAATGAGGTATTTTATTGTTGTGAGACTGGATTTTTTACATTCAAAACCGAAGTAAATGGTATTTGGTTGTTATTGTCTCTGTGTGTGGTGGTCTTGATAGAAAGATATGGCTGTCCAATATTAATGTTTCAGCATCTCAACCTAAATTATTACAACAAATGGGGGTTAATGGAGATGCATGGTTAGATAATAGCCATGTCTTTATGGAGCACTATACCAATGTGAGTGGTAAATGGTCGCGAATGTGTTTGTTTCAACAGCATTTTGGTGGTCGTTGGTGTAAAGGTAAGGTTGCGAGTCAAAGATTACACCCTAATTGAACCCCTATTTTTGATAAAGAAGCTTATCACCGCAATAATCGTTTATTGTGGAATTTTGTGATCTTGTTAAACAGGAAATGAGGTATTTTATTGTTGTGAGACTGGATTTTTTACATTCAAAACCGAAGTAAATGGTATTTGGTTGTTATTGTCTCTGTGTGTGGTGGTTTTGATGTTAGAAAGATATGGCTGTCCCATTTTAGTTATGGCTGTCCAATATCAAAGTGATCTTGTTGAATTGTTATTGCTTGGATTTGGAAAAGATATGCCTGTCCTGCTTAAGAGGGTGATATCGCCATAAAACTGTGTATCAGATCTTATGGCGATTTATATCAATTACACTGATTTAGGCTTACGCGTTCCACGTGGAATGCCCGTATCACGATCAGTGATTGGCTTGCGGTTTTTCGGCTTCTTTGCCTTTGGTTTATCAGTGCTTGGTGTATTGCTTCGCGGTTTACTATTGCGACGTGGCTTGTCACCGTTGCTATTATCGTTTTCAGGCTTTTGGTATTTAGGCTTGAAGTTTAAAATAGAAATAGGCACTTCTTTAGTTGGTACAAAGCCTTCAATTTCTTTACGTACGATTAAGTGCCCTAACAGACGTTCAATCATGCATAAGTTTTTGAAGTTATCGCGTGATACAAATGAAATCGCTTCACCTTTAGAGCCCGCACGACCTGTACGACCGATACGGTGGACATATTCTTCAGGTGGAAAGGGAAGATCATAGTTAACAACACGGGTTAGCTCATCAATATCAAGACCACGAGCAGCAACGCCTGTCGCGATTAAGTATTTTACTTTGCCTGCTTTAAAATCTTCTAATACTTGCGCACGGGCACCTTGACTACGACCACTATGGATTGCTTCTGCGGCAATACCACGTTTTTCAAGTTGGCTTACTAATTTAGCGGCACCATGCTTGGTTTCAATGAAGATCAATGCTTGATCCCATTGCTGCTCATTAATTAAATGGCTCAATAGTGATGATTTCATGTCTTTATCAACAGTGATCAGACATTGGTCAATTTTCGGCTGTGATGCTTCATCTTTAGCAACACTGATCTCAACAGGATTACGTACTGCTGTTTTTGCAAGAAGACGTACTTGGGCTGATAAGGTTGCTGAGAACAACATATTTTGGCGATCAAGTGGTAAACGCTCAATGATCTTATTAATATCTTCGATAAAGCCCATATCTAACATACGGTCAGCTTCATCAAGTACTAAAATTTCAATCGCATCAAAGTGGACAGCACGTTTGGTGTACATATCCAATAAACGACCAGGTGTTGCTACTAAAATATCAACACCTTCAATTAGGCGACGTTTTTGTGGCTCGTAATCGACACCACCGTACATTGCCATTGAAGTTAAATTAGTGTGTTTGCTGTATTGAACAATATTTGCTTCAACCTGAACCGCAAGTTCACGTGTAGGCGCAAGAATTAATGCACGAACGCGTTTAGCTCGCACTTGCTGGCCATCATCAAGCATTTGCAGAATCGGAAGAACAAAACTAGCCGTTTTACCGGTACCTGTTTGTGCTGCTGCAAGTAAGTTTTTGCCGGTTAGTGCCACCGGAATGGCTTTTTCTTGAATCGGCGTAGGAGTGGTGTAACCCATATCGGTTACTGCTTTAACGATAGCGTCGCTTAATCCAAGCTTAGAGAAAGGCATGTAGAATCTCAGATAAATAAATCAAATAACGGCTATCTCTAAAAGTTAAAGTAATAGCCGACGAACAATGCCGTGGATTATAGCACGGCTACCTTAGGTCATTATATTATTTCGTATTAAGCCACGGCGGACGTTTTTACATAACTTGCCAAACTGGCGAATTTCATCAAATTGTGGCGTTACACCACGTTCAATCGCATGTTCCCAGTAACTGACTTCGGTATCGACGAGTTCTAATAATTTCTTAGGACAGCCAATACATTTATTATCTGGTCCACAAACAAAGGTTTCAGGTTCATAAAGTGGAAATGCCTGCTTAACCTCAGTCAGAAGTTGGCGCATTGCCGTTTGACGATCAGGTTTTTTATTCATGCTATCAAGTGTATCTGGGCTAAATTGGTATTCTAATTAAGCATAGTTAAAATAACCATGTTTATCTTATGAAAGGGTATTGTTGGAAAGATGAATTGATTGGTATTAGGGCTAGAAAGTTGATTTTGTCATCATAAAAAAACCAGCGATAAGTTATTTACTTACCACTGGCTTATCATTAATTACCCACCGTTATTATCTGGATAATTACAGTTTGTCCCAAGCATCAGCCCAGTATTGGCTTGTTGCTGGTGCGTATGATGCACTTGCACACCAACCTGTGTATGGCCATGGTTTACATTGGTATACATTGCCATCAGACGCTAATACTTTATCACCTGCAAGGTAAGCTTTACCTGCTTCATAAGCGGGTGCATCTGTAACTGGTGGTTCAACGGTGCCTTTATCTTCTAAAGTGAAATGTGCACGTTGTTTTACGTTGTCATTGCTTGATTCAGCGATCATACGTAATGAGTATGTGCCAGCAACAACATTATCAAGCACCATATTAATGGTTTTGCTGTTATTGACCTTAGCCGTAAATTGACCGCCTGAAACAGGGTAACCCATTGCATCAATGACATCGATTTGTACTGAAGCTGCTTTATTTGCGGTGTAATTAAGGATTAATTTTGCAGTACCATTAGTTATGGTGTAGTTGCTATTAATTCCGGTTAAACTCGCAGTAAAATCAAGCTCAGGTTGTTCTACATCGCCGCCACAATCGGTGTCACCAACTTCACGCCATACACCCCATTCGCCAGTGGTTCCCGGTTCATTTCCTTGTGTCCACCAACCCGCTTGCCAATCTTTACCATTGTGACTGACAACATCGCCTTCAACATAAGTTGCATCTGCTTTCCATGCAGGTGTACATACGATAGAGCCATCGTTAACCACTACAACGCGCTTAACGGTTACAGTTTGGTTTGCACTGTCTGTAATGCTGTAAATCAGTTCATACGAACCTGTAATAGCTGTATTTACAGTGCCAGAAACAGAAATGTTTGTTGTTAAGTCACCATCTTCGGCATCTGTTACTGAAACGCCAGTCATTGGATCAAAGTTTTCACCTACTTTAATCACACTGTTTTCTACACCAGCAAAAGTAGGAAGAGCGCTAAAGACAGTGACTTTACGTGGTGATACGGTCTCGTTGTCATTTGAATCTGTTACTGAGTAAGTCAGCACATAATCACCAACACGTTGAGTATCAACATTACCCGTTACCATGATTGAATCGGTTAGATTGCCATCTTCTTTATCGTTAGCCGTTACACCAGCCATTGGATCAAACGATGTTTTATGCTGTATGCGCGCATCGGTTATTCCTGCAATAGTAGGTTTTCCTGGTTGAACAACTGGTGGCGTCTGGCTGTGAACAAATGGACCATAGGTTTCAATAAAGCTACTGTTGTATGCTTTACCTGAAGCATCAGTACCGATATCCCAGTTAATAGACCATGTCATCACGCCACGAAGAGGCTGCGATTGTTTTTCTAAACGTGCAAAAGCATTAAACAGATCTTGAGGATCTTTAATAAAACCGGTTGCCGCGGCATCAATGTTAGTTGGAATACCAAACACTAATTTGTCATGTGGAATAGTCGTAAAACCACGCGTACCATTAACCAATGAATCCGCAATATAATAGATAAACTCTTCTTTTAGCGCATCGTTATTTTGTGCAATCCAACCTGGGCCTTCGACGTAAACACCGTCGCCACCTTGGTTGTAAAACTGAGGGTTGATCCAATCGTAGTAACCATCAAGAGCGGTGATATAAGGAATATATTTACCCGCAGCAGTTAAATACGGAAATTCTGGCGCCATAGTGATAAGGAAGTTTTTACCTTGCTCACGGTAATGATCTTTTACGATACGCAGTGCTGCAGGAATAACGGTTTGGTTATCTCTTGCATCAATGGCTGCTTGCTCAAGATCGATATCTAAGCCATCAAAACCATAAACATCCGTTAGACGAATAATTTCAGCGGCAAAAGCATTTTCATCACCTTTTTGCAGCTCAACGTGAGCATCTGCACCACCAAGTGCAAGTATAACGGCACGACCTTGATCGTTCAGTCGCTTAATTTGGTCGATAAATTGTGATTCAGTTAAGCCTGTTGCAGGATCTAAATGAAAAGTAGGAATACGGCCTTCAGCGACGTCATATACCTTCATGAAAGAAACGGCGACCACATTATACATTGGGTTAGTGGCTTTAAGGCTCATAGCGGGGGCATTACCTGCTTTATAACCACGGCCATCGGCCCAGTTGTGCCAGTAACCAACAACAACACCATTTTCAGGGTTAACCATCTTTTCACCAGCGTTGACGGTGAAACTCATAGAAGTTAACGCGAGAGCAATAGCATTTAATGTGAGAAACGTTGTTTTTTTATTCATTTATTTGACCCTGAGAAGAGGTAAGAGTTGTAATAATAAAGCGAATAAATGCTACCACAAGGGTGGAGGATGAGAAGCGTGATTATGTAACAAAAAACCTTGAAATCAGTTGGTTATGTGTCAATTAATTGTCGAATGAATATCACTTTTAGCCTGAACATTGTCGTTATTTAGATGCAATTGAACAGATGAGTATTAGATGTTTTTTTTATGGGATAAATCATGAAGGAAATAAGCGTAAATATGAAAAATATTACCAATGTAGTCGATATTTTTTCGTTATTAGTCGCGTAATATTATGAATAGATGTTAATAAAAAAGGTACTTTTAATCATGATTAGGGCTTGGATTAGGTTAACTTATTAAATTAATTGTTATTATCAATTGTTGCTGCAGCCTTTTTTTAGGTAAAGTAGCGCCATCAACAGAATATCGTAGGGATTTTGATCCTTTACGGTAATCTGATAAGTTACCGCAAAGTAACCTAAATACTCGATTAAGTAAGAGATAAAATGGCAGTTTTAGAAATTTTAACCGAACCAAATCCAAAGCTACGCGTTCAAGCTGAAGAAGTAACAGATGTAAAAGCTGAACATATCCAAACGCTTATCGCTGACATGCTACAAACCATGTACGAAACGGGTAATGGTATTGGTTTAGCTGCTCCTCAAGTAGGTCGTAAAGAATCTATTATTGTTATCGATTTATCTGAAGAGCGTAATGAACCACAGGTATTTGTTAACCCTAAGATTGTTCGTGGTGAAAGCCCAGTAATTGGTCAAGAAGGCTGTTTGTCAGTACCTGATTACTACGCAGATGTAGAGCGTTTCGAGAAAATCGAATTAACAGCGCTTGATCGTGATGGTAATGATATTCACCTTGAGCGTGATGATTTTCTTGCTATCGCACTCCAGCATGAGATTGATCACCTAAAAGGTATTCTTTTCATTGATTATCTATCACCTCTTAAGCGCCAAATGGCAATGAAGAAAGTGAAGAAATTCTTGAAGACTCAAGCAAAGTAATCATTTAACTATAGCTATCGAAAGGCTGTTGAGAACGACTCAGCAGCCTTTTTTATTTGTAAATGATGACGATTTATTTACTGTGAAAGAGAGGGTTGAATGCATGTTACGTATTCAGTCATGTCTAATTCCGTTGAATCTTGGTTACGTTGTAACGTTACGCTCTCACCGAGAATAAAAGGTTGGTTATATTTACCATGACCAAAGAAAGGAAAGTAATACACTGGCTTATCATATTGATCAGCAAATCGTTGTAGTACTGCTTTGTACATCATCCGTTCTTGATCTGTTGGATCGTTAGAATAATATTGGCCAAAAATAATAGCTTCTACATTAAATTCATTTAGAAATAATAATTGTTGTAAGTAACGATCTAATTGACGAAAAGTCACACCAATATCTTCAAGTAATAATACTTTACCTGTGAAATTAGGCTGATATTTAGTGCCAAATGTTGCACTAACAAGGGTGTGATTACCACCGATTAAAGTTCCCGTAATAGAAGTGGCTTGTTGTGCTAATGCATTAAGTGGCAGTGCATTGTTATAAACTACACCGTTATTCATTATTTCAAAGATATCAGGCAATGGTTGCTGATTTGTTGTACCCATATCAAGGTGGTTATTTGCATTAACACCGTGAATTGAGCGCCATCCTAATTCATCATTTAAAAAACTGTGAATAGCAGTTACATCACTAAATCCTACAATGATTTTTGCAGGTATGGCTAAGAGTTGCTGTTTATAACGATGGAGATACGGAAGTAAGTTTAATGCGCCACCACCACCACGATAAAACCACAGCACATCAACTGTTGGATCAAGTAATGCTTTAATCAAGTTATATGCCCGTGCTTGATCGGTATCAACATAACCTAAATCTGAAATATTTTGCCGTAAATAATGGCAACTAACTTGATAACCATGATTCGAAAAAACTTCAGTAACTTGTGATACTTGTGTCGGATCAAATTGAGTAGAGCAGGCAATTAAGGCTACATTTTTATAAGGCGTGTTTATTGTGGGTGTGTTCATCGATAACTCTCGTTAAAGCAAAATAATCATCAAAGCATAATATGTTATTAATCAGCGGAATAAATCGCACCTAATTGGGCTAAACGACTAGCGCCAGTTACTTCAGGTAAATTACCTGATTGATGATGCATAGTGCGATATGCAAGCCACGCAAATGCCATCGCTTCCATGTTATCGATATCTACACCACGATCGGCGGTTGTCATAACTTGCCAGCTTGGCAGTAATTCAGCCAGTCGTTGCATTAAAATAGGGTTGTGCGCACCGCCACCACAGACTAATAGTTCATTTGGCGTAACAGCTGGAATGAGGCCTGTTTTTTTGACATCGTTTGCAATAGTCTGCGCAGTATATTCAGTGAGTGTTGCTTGAATATCACAAGCAGAGAGTTGCAGTTCTGCAACCGTTGGTTCGGCTAAATAGTGTTCTAACCATGGCAGGTTAAATAACTCTCGACCAGTACTTTTAGGCGCAGGTAGTTGTAAATACGATTCAGACAATAAGCGGGTTAATAACACCGAGCTTACGGTACCTAAGCGGGCCCAATTACCATTCTCATCATAACTTTTTTGCTGGTGGAGGTTGATCCACGCATCCATCAACATATTACCGGGGCCAGTATCAAAACCTGTTACTGCTTTATTGGGCTCTAAGACGGTAATATTAGCAATGCCGCCGATATTTAAAATTACGCGAGTACATTGGGGGGAACTAAATAGTTGTTGATGAAAAGCGGGAACCAGCGGTGCACCTTGACCACCAAATGCCATGTCTTTGCGACGAAAATCAGCAACGGTAGTTATACCTGTTTTGGCGGCAATAATATTGGCATCACCAATTTGCATCGTAAACGCATATTCTGTGTGGGGAGAATGAAAGACAGTTTGACCGTGGCTACCGATAGCGGTGATATCTGCTGCATCTGTTTGGGTTTTATTCAGCAGTGCTAACACCGCATCAGCAAAAAGATGGCCTAGGCGGTGGTCTAGTTCACCTAAAGTTTGTAAATTCGTTGGTTGGCCTAAACAGATATCTAATAACGATTGTTTAAGATTATTACCCATAGCAAAGGGGTGTGAACCAAGTAATCGAATATTATTGTTGTCAATTTCTACCAGAACAGCATCAACGCCATCCATGCTGGTGCCTGACATTAAACCAATATATTTTTCCATCGCTGTTCCCACTGTATTTCAATTTAACGGCTGTTATTTATCATAACCGTTAAGCAGTTAATTATACCGTTTGAAGTATAAGCTATACCGTCACTCTAATCAGAAGTGACAGAGAAATAAAGTAGCGATGGAATATTTAAGCTAATTGTTTTAATGCATTACATTGCGAGAAGCCGTAAGACTATTAGCGCCTTGCTGCTGAACGACACTGTTCATTTTATTTGCAAATTCGGCTAATTCATGGCTCACAGCCGAGCTGGCAATCATGGCATCATCAAGATCGAAAATTTCAATCATATGACCTGTAGTACCGTCATCATAAGTGCCTGAAACAAAGTGGATAGCAGTATCGGTTAAAATTGAACGACCATATGTATTCTCGACTAAACGCATCCAGTGGATTAATTCATCATGATTTTCTATGATTTTTGAGTGCATAAACACTGATCCTTTTGCATTGGAGGCATACATTGAGAGGACCGATTGTCCTTTATTTTGTGATGGCCTTTATGCATTAAGTGTATCAGTTCAGTGAAAATGATAACTTTAGCGTTACTACAAAAATAAGTATTAAAAAAAACAAAAAGTGACAAAAACGCACATTTTCCTAATTAATCAATGGTTTGCGAGTTAAAATTTGCTGTTATATAGTCAATAAATGCTCGCAGCCGTGCTGGCATAAATTTAGTTTGGGCATATTGCAGCGCAATATCACCGTGATAATTACCGCGTATTGTCCATTCTGGTAATACTTGAATAACTGCACCTTCGAGCAAAGCATTTTTGATAACAAAATCAGGGAAAATACCAATCCCTAAGTTATCTTTTACGCCGTTAAGTCGCATTTGAGAGTGATTAACTGCATAACGACCACTTACGGTAACGCGGTGTCGTGTATGTTGTTGTTCAAAATCCCAAATATTGTCTGTATTAGTTTCCCCTAAATACAAACAATCATGATGAATAAGATCTAATGGCGTTTGGGGTGTGCCACGTTGTGCTAAGTATTCAGGACTGGCACATAACATGAGATCAACTTTGCCTATTTGCTTTAAGACTAAATCCTCACTTGGCTTTTCAGTTAGCCTAAATACCACATCAATCCCTTCTTTTATAATATCAATATCACCATCACGGGCTTTAAGCTTTAATTGAATATCAGGGTATTGAGTTAAAAATGGCGTCACTAATGGCTGTAATACTATCGATAGAAATGCTTTGGGTGCAGCAACCGTTATCATACCCGCAGGCACAATCGGCTCTGAATGGGAGATTTCAATCGCTTGTTTTGCGGCATCAAACATCGTTGTACATTGGTTATAGATACGTTTACCAGATTCACTGATGACCAAGGTTCGAGTGGTGCGTTCTAATAATTTAACGGAAAGCGCGCTCTCTAAGCGTGATATCTGCTTACTTAATGCAGAAGGGGTGACATTGAGCTTTTTGGCGGCAGAGGTATAGCTGCCTTCATCAACGACGACAATAAATACCGCCAGATCTGGCATTAGTGCGATTAGCTTATGAGTTTCCATTTATTTGTGCCTGAGAGTCAATAATCATTTTCCATGGTATGGGATAATACTGTGGTTAGGTTTGAATTAGAATGCTGAAAAGTGACCAATTAAGTTCTAGTTCAAAGTGTTGATAAAAAGCACCAAATAGTTGGCGATTTTCAAATAAAAAAGGTGTAAAACGAAAGTTACTTCTTAGACCTCGATATTTAATGCTGTCATTGCAGCATATTTAAGTCTAGATGAAAGAGCTTTTAGGTTTTATCAGCGATTGCGCTTAGTTACCATCCAATAAATCTGTGAGGAACACATGTCTTCTGCATTCTATAAGCAAATTAATCAGCAAATTGAAGATGTTAAGGCTGAGGGTTTGTACAAATCTGAGCGTATTATTACGTCTGCACAACAAGCTGCGGTTAAGATTCAATCTGGTGAAGAAGTATTAAACTTCTGTGCAAATAACTACTTAGGTTTGGCTAATCACCCAGAACTGATTGCTGCTGCAAAAGCGGGTATGGATCAACACGGTTTTGGTATGGCATCGGTGCGTTTTATTTGTGGCACACAAGACGCACATAAAGAATTAGAGCAAAAACTATCGAATTTCTTAGGAATGGAAGACACCATTCTTTATACCTCATGTTTTGATGCCAATACGGGTCTGTTTGAAACGATCCTTGGTGCTGAAGATGCCATCATTTCAGATGCGCTAAACCATGCCTCTATTATTGATGGTGTACGTTTATGTAAAGCAATGCGATTCCGTTACTCAAATAACAACATGGAAGAGCTTGAACAACAATTGATCGCAGCTAAAGAAGCGGGTGCACGTAATACATTGATCGTAACTGACGGTGTGTTCTCAATGGATGGCGTAGTGGCTAACTTGCCTGCTATTTGTGATTTAGCCGAGAAATATGACGCACTTGTCATGGTGGATGATTCTCACGCGGTTGGCTTTATGGGTGCAAATGGTCGTGGTACACATGAACACCATAATGTAATGGATCGTATTGATATCATTACAGGTACGCTAGGTAAAGCAATGGGCGGTGCGTCTGGCGGTTACACGTCAGGTAAGAAAGAAGTGATTGATTGGTTACGCCAGCGTTCACGCCCATATTTGTTCTCAAACTCTGTTGCGCCAGCGATTGTTGCCGCATCAAACCGCGTGATTGATCTATTAGCTGAAAGTGGTGATTTACGCGACAATCTATGGATCAACGCGGCGCATTTCCGTACCCGTATGACTGAGGCTGGTTTTACTATGGCCGGTGCTGATCACGCTATCATTCCAATTATGCTAGGTGATGCAAAAGTAGCAGCAGAATTTGCTGAGCGTGCATTAGCTAAAGGTATCTATGTGGTTGGTTTTTCATTCCCAGTAGTACCAAACGGCAAAGCACGTATTCGTACTCAAATGTCAGCAGCACATACCCGTGAGCAACTTGATAAAGCCATTGATGTCTTTATCGAAGTGGGTAAAGAGATGGCTATTATTTAATTCGTTTTTCGTTGTTAACATCGGCACGGCCTTAGCAGTGTGTTAAGGCTATTGTATAGAACAGCTATTGAGGTTGTTCTAGCTTTATGGAATAAGTGTTATGAAAATCAAAGCTCTTGCTAAGTTAAAGCCTGAAGAAGGTATCTGGATGACTGAAGTAGATAAGCCGCAAATGGGGCATAATGATCTACTTATTCGTATTAAGAAAACAGCTATCTGTGGTACTGACGTGCATATCTATAACTGGGATGAATGGTCACAAAAAACCATTCCTGTGCCTATGGTTGTGGGTCATGAATATGTGGGCGAAGTCGTTGGCATGGGGCAAGAAGTCCGTGGCTTTAACTTAGGTGACCGTGTTTCTGGTGAAGGGCACATCACTTGTGGGCATTGCCGTAACTGTCGCGGTGGTCGTACCCATTTATGCCGTAATACCGTTGGTGTTGGTGTTAACCGTGAAGGTGCATTTGCTGAGTTTTTGGTTATTCCTGCATTTAATGCGTTTAAAATTCCAGATGATATTTCAGATGATTTAGCGTCGATTTTCGACCCGTTTGGTAACGCTGTTCATACTGCATTATCATTTGATCTTGTCGGTGAAGATGTATTGATCACTGGCGCTGGTCCAATTGGTATCATGGCAGCCGCGGTTGCAAAACATGTTGGTGCACGCCATGTTGTGATCACTGATGTAAATGAATACCGCTTGAATCTTGCGCGCGAAATGGGCGTAACACGTGCAGTTAACGTTGCCAATGAAAACCTAACCGATGTTATGGATGAGTTAGGCATGAAAGAAGGCTTTGATGTTGGTTTAGAAATGTCAGGTAATCCAATGGCATTTAACAGCATGTTATCAAGCATGAACCATGGTGGTAAGGTCGCATTACTTGGTATTCCACCATCAGACATGGGCATTGATTGGACACAAGTTATCTTTAAAGGCTTAATCATTAAAGGTATCTATGGTCGCGAAATGTTTGAAACATGGTACAAGATGGCAAGCTTGATTCAATCAGGCCTAGATCTAACGCCAATCATTACGCACCATTACAAGATTGATGATTTCCAGCAAGGCTTTGACGTTATGCGTTCAGGCATGTCAGGTAAAGTTATTCTTGATTGGGAATAAGTCGTTGGCTTTCTAAACGATAAAATCGAGATCTATTATTAAGCGAGTATAGTGCTCGCTTTTTTTATTCTCTTTTTTTATTAATGATTATTTTGCTATTATCAGTATAATGCGCGCCACTCAGTGAGTCTCTGTTAGGAATTAACATGCAAGAATTAGATCAACAACCACAATCAGAAAAAAAAGTAAAAGAACTGACGCTAGAGCAGCAATTACTGCAAAATAATCCATTACATGGTCTTAGCTTAGAGAAAATGCTAACAGAACTTGTTGATCATTACGGTTGGGAAATTCTTGATACAGCAATGCGTATGAACTGTTTCAATACCAAACCGTCTATTGCAAGTAGCGTTAAATACCTGAAGAAAACAGAGTGGGCACGTGAAAAAGTAGAAGGTTTTTACCTGTCTCGTTTTAAGCGTATGCCTCGTGCTTCTGCGGCTGAATTTGAATTACCGCCACGTATGCGTACATTTGCCCACGGCATTACACCCAAAACACCAATGGAACTCACGGTTGAGTCTATTTTGTTATCACAAGCAAAAGCAGCGTCAGCACATAAAGAACGTTCTAACAGTGGTCGTAATGGTGGCCGCAATAACGGCGGTCGATCGCGTCGTTAATCATTAGTTACTAAATAGCAGCACTAATTTAGGGTGATGTATGTCACGAAAGCTGCTATACTAGACAACAATTTAGAGAAAAAGTCGCCTATATTGAGCGGCTTTTTTAATGCTTGATATATTCACAAATTTTGGAAACAGTACATTGATTTCAACAGCTAATATCACAATGCAATTTGGCGATAAGCCATTATTTGAAAACATCTCAGTTAAATTTGGTGGTGGCAACCGTTACGGCCTGATCGGCGCAAATGGTTGTGGTAAATCGACATTCATGAAAATCTTGGGTGGCGAACTAGAGCAATCTGGTGGCACTGTTTCACTTGATCCTAACGAGCGTATGGCGAAATTAGGTCAGGACCAATTTGCATTTGAAAACTACAGTGTTATCGATACTGTAATCATGGGCCATAAAGAACTATGGACTGTGAAAGAAGAGCGTGATCGTATTTACGCGATGCCTGATATGTCTGAAGACGACGGCATGCGTGTTGCTGATCTTGAAGTTGAATTCGCAGAAATGGACGGCTACTCAGCAGAAGCACGTGCAGGCGAACTTCTTTTAGGTCTTGGTATTTCTGAAGATCAACACTTTGGTCTTATGAGCGCCGTTGCTCCTGGTCTTAAAGTACGTGTGTTATTGGCTCAAGTATTGTTTGCTAACCCAGACATCATGCTGCTTGACGAACCAACGAACAACTTGGACATTCACACCATTGCATGGCTTGAGCAGATCCTTCTTGCACGTAACTGCACAATGATCATCATCTCGCACGACCGTCACTTCTTAAACAGCGTATGTACCCACATGGCTGACCTAGATTACGGTGAAATGCGTCTGTTCCCTGGTAACTACGACGAATACATGATCGCAGCAGAGCAATCTCGTGATCAACTTCAAGCTGATAATGCGAAGAAGAAAGCACAGATGGCTGAACTACAAACGTTCGTAAGCCGTTTCTCTGCTAACGCATCTAAAGCTAAGCAAGCAACATCTCGTCAAAAGCAATTAGACAAGATCCAGCTAACAGCTGTGAAAGCATCTAGCCGCCAATCTCCATTCATTCGTTTCGATCAGGAAAAAGAACTGTTCCGTAACGCACTTGAAGTTGAGAACCTAAAACAAGGTTACGGCGATAACATTCTTATCAATGGCGTTAACCTATTGGTAGAAGTGGGTGAGCGCATTGCGATCATCGGTGAAAACGGTATTGGTAAATCAACTTTCCTAAATACACTAGCGGGCCAAATGGACCCAATGGAAGGTATGATTAAGTGGTCTGAAAATAACAATATCGGTTTCTACGCACAGGATCACAGTGCTGATTTCGCTGAAGATATTACACTACTAGAGTGGATGGGTCAGTGGAAGAAAGAAGGCGACGACGAGCAAGTAGTTCGTGGTATCCTTGGTCGTATGCTGTTCTCACAAAACGACATTAAGAAATCAGTTAAAGTGATTTCTGGTGGTGAGCAAGGTCGTATGCTGTTTGGTAAGCTAATCATGCAACGTCCTAACATCCTACTAATGGATGAACCAACAAACCACATGGACATGGAATCTATTGAAGCACTTAACCTTGCGTTAGAGAACTTCAAAGGTACATTAATGTTCGTATCTCATGACCGTCAATTTGTAACTTCTGTTGCAACGCGCATCATTGAGATCACTAAAGATGGCGTAGAAGACTTCCACGGCACTTACGATGAGTACATTGCTAAGAAAGCGCTAATTGGTTAAGTTTCATTATTAATGAAGCGGCCTAAGCCAAAGAATTAAATAAAAGCCGCCTTTATTAAGGGCGGTTTTTTTATAGATAAATTTAACGTGTTCATTCACGTAATCTCAATATTTAAGGGAAATCTATGAAAATTTGGGTTGATGCAGATGCATGTCCAAACGTTGTAAAAGAGATTCTTTTTCGCGCAGCAGATCGCGCTAAAATAAGTGTAACGCTGGTGGCGAATCAATATATCCGCACACCACCATCACCATTTTTACGCTCGATTCAAGTAGAGCAGGGTTTTGATGTTGCAGATAACTATATTGTTCAGGAATGCGAAGTAGGGGACTTGGTGATCACTGCTGATATTCCTTTGGCTGATGAACTGATCACCAAAGGCGCACATGCATTAAACCCACGCGGCGAAATGTACACCAAAGACACCATTAAACAACGCCTACAAATGCGTGATTTTATGGAAACCATGCGGAGTAGCGGAATTCAGACTGGTGGACCGTCTGCATTAACACAAGCTGACCGCCAAAATTTCGCTAATAAACTCGATGCTTTTTTAGCTAAAAATCATAAAATACAATAGGTTATAACTATGGGGGTGAACGCTGTTTTACCTCCTTTTATCCTTTCTGAGGTATTCATATTTCTTCTTATTTTCTTGCTAAATCCCAATTGCTAACGTTTTGCTAATATGAATTGCTAATATAAATGATTCTTTTGCCTTTTTTTAGAAAATTCCCATGCATAATTATTTAAAATAGTGAATTTAATTGGTGTAATGATAGGCGATTAATGTCATCTATAATTGATGAAATAGTTTATTTGGAAATATGAGGTTTTAACTTATTTCTATTCCTTTATTACTTAGATCAAATACTCATTTATATCGTGTTAATGTGTTTTTACATTAGTTTGATTTACTGTGTATTTGACCAGTTATAATTAAGCTTAGTGATTTTATCAGATTGGATTTCGTTTTTAATAAGAAAAAGCTATTATTAAAAATGGAAAGGGGTTTATAACTAGATGAAAATATTTTAATTTTAAGTTTTTTGATCATAGTTAATAAGACATATTTATTACTTTCTACATTCCAAAAAAGGATTTGGAAGACAAAAAATGTAATTGAGGTTATGATATTTATTAATTAAATTGATTCTGAACATAGGATTTTAAAGACATATTTTTGCATAAAAGTGAGAATACTTATTAATATGCTGTCAGTTTTCATTAGGGAAGAGCCGAAAGTGAATATGCGTTGCGAGCTTGAAAGCATTGTTGTTCTCAGTGGCGATGAGGCTAAAATAAAATGCGTTTTTATCGAAATGATTTGCGCAATGCATCAATATAATTGGACTGCCGCTTGCCATGCTAGTACTGCGTTTATGTACATTCTACTCAAAGAACTCGATGTGGATGTTCAAATGTGTACAGGATGGATAAAGTGCGATAAGGCAGTTTTTGGACACTCATGGCTAGAGTACAACGGCTTACCAATTGATGCTGCGGTTAGCTTGGGAAGAGTGGAGAGTTTTCCTCCCATATTTTTGGGTAAAAATGCATTAAAAAGCAAAAGTTCACAATTAGAGTACACGTATGGTTACCCATGGAAAGAAGAACTCGAAAGCCCTATGGATAAGCTTTCACATGAGCCACTTGGTTTGTTTCTGACTGATTTCCCAGAGCCTCTTTGGTTTTTCTTTCAGGGAATAGTAAAAGAGTTAGGTTTGTCGATAGAGAGGAAAACTCTCATTGAAAAATACTTTTACTCCATGTGGAACGTAAAAAATTAATAAATAATTTAAGAGTGATTCGGCACGCGTGGCATTTTTATTGTGCGTTGGTTTTAGTGATTAAGGTGGTATGCGAAGACTTTAGTATTGCGAGCTTCATACCTTAACAAGGCGTTATGTGTATTTCAGAAGTAGAGTGTAATTTTAACTATGCCGAAAATATCACTATTTGATCGAGAGTGTATTCAATGTAAATCAGAAATAGATTTATCTATTGATAACTTCACATTATTTCAAGCAGAAAAAGGGCAACATTACCTATATTGCAATAATTGCATGTCTCCTTATGAGTCAATTCAATCTAATATTAAGCCGACTTCTGCCAAAAATAATAAAACTAGCTTAAGTTTACTTTTGGTATTTTTAATTGGTCTATTTCTAGGCTGGTTAATTTAAATAAGGCACATAGCTAAGCACTAGCCATAATTATTTCTAATATATTCTCTAATTAATAGAGCAAACTACTTCACACGGTTCTGTCCAGTTATGACTTAGCTTCTCTGCTAATTCGTCTGCCCCAAAATTGTATAGAGTAAAAACTCATTTATATCTTGT
The DNA here is from genome assembly GCF_036040035.1 of Photobacterium sp. S4TG1. Lineage (NCBI taxonomy): Bacteria > Pseudomonadati > Pseudomonadota > Gammaproteobacteria > Vibrionales > Vibrionaceae > Photobacterium > Photobacterium sp. S4TG1. The sequence continues at coordinate 41,470 of NZ_JAYXUH010000001.1, read as the reverse complement.
TAATATGATTTTGTATTAGTAATACCTTTAGCCTTACTCTTTCAATACAAATCTTTTTTGTATATTCCTATATTTTGGGGTAACAAAGTGTTACCAACGTCATGATTTAATGTGCAAAGTCTGAGTATAATTGCCTTATTTTTTAGTCATCCACTATATGATAGTAAGGATGATTTAACAAAGAGGTAATGTATTTTGAGTGGGATGTTTGAAATTGCTTACGCGGCGGCATCAAATAGAATTTGTTTTTTTACTGGAACTGGATTTTCCAAAGCGATAACAGATAACAAAGCACCGAGTTGGCAAGAGCTTCTCGAAGAGCTAATCGATTTATTGCCTAATGCAAAAGAAACTAAAGCTGCTCTGTTCCCAGAAAATGGGAAAAACCCGTTAACTTTGGAAGAAAGTGCTCAAGTTATAGCAATTGAATTGTCCAGTATTGGACTTAATATCCATACAGAAACAGCTAAATTAATTGAGAAAGTCGAACTCTCCGGGGATATAGAACCTATAGTTGAGTTTATGACTAAACGCTCATTCAGAGCTATCACTACAAACTACGACAAGTTACTAGAAAAAATCGCTAACGAAAGTGACTGCCATTCAATTGCACCAGGTCTGCCTATACCAAGATCAATCTCTAGGGCCAAAATCTATCATGTTCATGGGTCTGTGGATGCCCCTAATAATATGGTCATAACATCTGACGATTACTTCAAGTTCCTTAATGGAGAATCATATTTCTCAAGAAAGTTGAGTACAGTATTGCATGAAAATACGGTAGTCATTCTTGGTTATTCTCTAGGTGATACAAACTTGAAGGCTATCATTAGCGACTATAAAGGGTTTTCAAAAAACCATGTAGTGAGTTCAAACATATTTCTGATATCTCGATCTTCTGTGGTTCAACAAGTTAAAGACTATTATTCACACTGCTATGGTATTCGTGTTCTAGACAACACAGATGCTGTTGAATTTTTTTCACTATTAAATGACAAAATACCAGAGGCGGAAAAATGTGCCGCGTCTTCAGTAAGCAATATCAAAAAAGTTCTTTTTGAAAATCACAGTTATAAAAAAGAATTCTTAGGTCTTTCTAACTCATTTTATGAAATCATTGCTTCACTTGGCGCTGTTGGTTTGAGTGTTAACGATAAAAATGTAGTTAAGGCGATTAGTAAAATAATAGCCTCTAAAACAGAACTGACTCATGAGAATAACGCTTGGGATCAGTATGTTCAGTTAGCTAATTGGTTGATATACATAGGCAGTGTATTGGATATCAAAGATACGGCATTGGAAATCGAGTATCTAAAAGCAGTTAAGCGTTCTATGGAAACAATGCGCCGCGAGTTATATACGGGCTACTCTTGGCACGCCTATAAGGCATGGGATCGAGGTTGGGCAACACTTACCCCTGGCAATCGTTCCCTCGTAAAGAAATTTGTAGAAGAGAAGTCAGGCTACGAAGATGCGCTATCTATTGTACAGAAATCTCTTTTGTAACAATTCCTTAGTGGTTGATTGTAATGAGTACGATTAACGCGATGCGTAATTTCTGCACACATTATTTACCTATAATGAGCGACGTTAGGTCCTCTAGAGTGTAATCAAAATTAATAGAGGGAGTTTAATTTGAAACCCGAAGTGCTTTATAAATATCGTGACGACTCCGAGCGAACTAAAGATATTATTAAAAATAAAAAAGTTTGGTTGTCCTCCCCAGAACAATTGAACGATCCTCTTGAGTGCAGAACAGGCGATATTTCATTGGAATGGGAAATAAAGACTATTCGTGAGCTTGAGAATGGTCAGTTAATGGGGGTGGTAACTGGGCCAACTCTATTTGAACCACGTAAACGCCTTTTTTCTCTCTCAGAAAGTGAGACTAAGCAATGGATAAAACGCTTCTCTAAGTTAAATCATTCTAGAAAAGTGAAAGCTATGAGAAAGCTGTACTCAGGTTACGGTATCGAACTTTCAAGACCTGAAAATATTATCAAAGATATGCGTAAGCGATTGTCTAAAGTGGGTATTTTTAGTTTGAGTGAGGATTGCTCAAATGAACTAATGTGGGCTCATTATGGTGCTAACCATGAGGGACTTGCTCTAGGTTTTAGTAGTTCAAGTGATTGTAAACTTTCAAATCAACGACATTGTTTACCTGTAACTTATACGCGAGAAAAGCCTACCTTTAGCTCTGGTTTTAAAAGTGAAGTGCAAATTATGTCACCAGGTTCTGGCCAGATGAATGTTCAGCGTGTCTCTTTTGAAGATGAAGTGTTCCGTTCGGTTATCAGTACAAAAACTCCGCCATGGAGCTATGAAAAAGAGTGGAGGTATGTAGAGGAAAGTCATGGACTGTTTGACTACCCTGGAATTTTGAGTCAGGTAGTTTTTGGGTTGCGTATGAGCGATAAGCGTAAAGAGTACTACAAAGAACTAGTATCGCAGAATATAGGCAATAATATTGATTTCTATGAAGTGGTTGAGACTGTAAATTTAAGTGGTCTTAGTATTGCGAAGATGTAAGGAATGGACTCTTAAATTGTTTAAGAGTAATTTACATATGTGTTGAGTTTAGTGATTAAGGTGGCAACGGTATTGAGTTGTTCACCTTAACTGGGCTTTTTGCTATTGATCACTCTTTGGTTGATTAATACTTTTTAGGTTGAGTGGTGGCACCATGTCCACTTTTCGATCATAGGTATTAACTTGAGCGAATTCTTTATGGCCAGAGAAGCGTTGTTTGTCTGCCATGGTTCCTTCGTAATCTGAAATACCTTTTGCTTTTAAATCATGGAATGTGAAATCAGTATTGATACCATATTCTAAAGCGGCTTTCTTTTTTGCTGTTTGCCAATAATCTTGTAGTGAACGATCGTGAACCTTTTGGCCATTAGGGCGACGAAGTACAAAGTTAGTTTGTTTTTCAGCTAACGTTTCAGATAGTGCAATTGCCTCACGTAGGCGTGGCGACCACATCTTAATTTGTTTTTTACCTGTCTTAGACTGAGTAATAAAAATACCATCATTTAATAAATGCGAGTACTCAAGTTTTAATATGTCACCTTTACGAGCTGCACATAAATAGGCCAGTTCCATTGCAACTTTAGTGATGGTATTAGCGCATTGGTAAACAGCAAGATACTCTTCATCTGTAATATAGCGATCACGTTGATTAGCTGAAAACTTTCTCACACCACGGCATGGATTTTTATTTATCTTGCCACGTTCGTATGACCACTGCATAACTTTAGAGAGTAGTGAAAAGTCATTATTTGCAGTTGATATTGAATGTTCACCACGTTTATCCATAAATGCGCGAATATGTTTAGGTAATAAAGCATTAGGATTCATGTTACCAAACACTTTTATTAATATTGGTACTCGTGCCAAATTAGAACGCTGTGTTGATGGTGCAAGTGCTTTAAATTGCGGTGAATCAAAATATTCATGAAATAATTCAGCGGTATTTCTTCTATGTTTATTAATTAGCTTTTCATACTCAAGCCATACTAATGACAAAGGGGATTCAATAGGGCATATAGCAATCGAACCACCTGATTTAGGGTGCCAACGGTATTTTTTACCATGAGCATAGACACGAGGTGGCAGTTTACGATCGCCTTTGTTATTACGTTCTCTCATGCTAATGCCTCTAAGTTAAAGCCATCATTATTATTGTTGTGTGAAGCTGGATGGTTAATGTGATACCAGGTTGTTCTTATACGACCATCTTTCCCTTCAACATAAAAGATACCGTGGTTTCTTAAACAAGAAGCTTGATCTGCAGCGCGGCTATAACCCGTTAGTTCTACTAGTTCAGGAGAAGTAATAATTAGATTCTGCATGATTAAATCCTTTTATTTGATGGTTGAGAAAGACGAATCCGATTCATGGTGTGCCAGCAACGGGCATCACCTTTAAATAAGCCTCCTGCCTTTAATTTTGCACATCCTTCCGGTAATGACTCACCACAATGTTGGCAAGTTCCTAGTGATTGTTTGATTTGTTCCATCTCACCATGAATACGATGGATCATTAGTTGTAATGCTTCTGTGTTATCACAAGCTGTATTGGGATAAGAGAAGAATTTACAGATCTCATTTAGCCGTTCGATCTCCATATTATTTAATGGGAGAGGGAAACTGGTCACGCCATTGGTTTTGCGTTTATCTCTCAAACGTTGGGCGCGTTTACGTGCTTGTTCACGTTTTTTATCATTAGTAGTCATAAGCCGAGATAGGTCGCCAGTCAGATTTAATTCACGTTTTGTGTAATACAAAGATACACAAAACGTGTTTGCCGTGTCAACACAAATCGTGAATTTAAAATTTAGGCATAAAAAAACCGCCAGGAAGGCGGTTCATATTCATGTGTTACTGATCAAAACAGTTTTAGTTTGGCATCAATAACAACCCCGATAATTTTGCAATTACCGTTAATGGGTAAAGTCGGGTATTGAGGGTTTAGCGGTTTTAAGAATCGTTGGCCTGCATCGATAACTAATTTTTTGAACGTGGCTTCATTCACATCAGTTAATTTAGCCACAACCAATGATCCGTTTATGGCTTCTCGTTCGGCATCAACAAGAACCAATGTTTCTTCTGGAAAACTAATACCACTTGATGATGTCATTGAATCACCATGAACACGAAGCCAGAAACAATTAGGGCTTGTGCGCTCAGTCGTACCGTACCATTCACTTATTTCATCTTTCAAGTAAGGCTCACACGCTTCTGTCCATGCACCAGCTTGAATTGAACTTAAAACAGGGAATGATTTTTGATAGTTCGGTTGGATATCAATAGTGGTGACATTGGCAAAACTGGTTAGCTCATCATCATCAAATAAAATCTGATAGGGCTTAATGCTTAAATGTTTAGCCAGCATGTCAGCATCATCTAAATTAATACTTCTTAATCCAGACTCATAGTTACTGATACGCGAAGGTCCCCAACCACAAAGTTCGGCTAGGTCTTTTTGGCTAATGCCTTGTTTTATACGGAGCTGCTTTAAACGCAGTCCAACTTCAGTCTTTTTATCCATATTCATAAAATATCACGAAGCGTGAAATTAAATAACACACAATTTGTGATTTTTGGGTTGATAATAATTCACGAAATGTGTATCTTGACGGTAACCAAGGAGCTTTAATGAATCAAATCGCACAGCAACGGAAACTGCTTAATATTTCTCAAGCAGAACTCGCTGGAAAATTAGATAGCGGTCCATCTCGAATCTCTAATTTTGAAGCATCAATTAGAAAACCCAACCTAAAAACCTGTTGGATGATCGTGAATGCACTCAATGAGTTAGGTGCCAATTGTACCTTTGAGCAAGTATTTCCTAACCCTAAACAAAATAGTAACGAAACAATCTGATTATAGATGATTGTCCATCTTCTGGTTATTTATACAGTTAAGGAAAACCCGCATGTCAATTCAGAGCCTAAAAAGCGTTATGCGTAACGCTGTTGAGGGATGGCGTACTGAAGTCAGTAAAGAGTTCATTGCTCAAAAAGTTGCCCGTCAATATCACAACATGGATTTACCGTTTGAAGTTGATGCTCAACGAAAGCAATTGCTTAAACCGGTAGGGGCTGATGATAAGAACAACCAACAAAACTTTTTCCGTTATTTAGAACGAACCAGTATTGAAGCCAAGGCCACCATGATGGATTTGTTACCGGCTATTTTGGTTGCCTTACCTAAACAGCGAGCTTCTGATGCGCTCAATGCGTTTTTAAATCCACTTGGGTTTTCCGTAGCAGTAATAGGAACGGGGAGTGAAACACCTAAACGTGATCAGCTACTAGCGATGTTTAACAAAGAATCATCCGAAGCATTGTCATCGTTATTGTTGCTACCTGATAACGCCACCGTAGAACAGCTTCGTGCTGCTTACCGAGAAGTACAAGAAAGTGAAGGCTCTCATAAACCTTTACTGGGTTATTTAGAAACCTTAATGACCGCTAAAAACCATAAGGTTGGCAGCCATGAATAATTGTTATCAAGCTATCAACATTACATCAATACAGGTACGGGGGCGGTATGTCAGGGTTATTTAACGCAATACGAGAGCTATCAGGTAACGAAGCTAATATCAGTATTCCGCGTGTTTACATTCGTTTTTGTAACGGTGATTTAAACCAAGCTGCAGTGCTGTCTCAGTTAGTGTTTTGGTCAGGTCGTACAACCAGAACAGATGGTTGGTTCTATAAGCGTCATGAGCAATTGGCGGATGAATTAGGCTTCTCTGTAGACCAAGTTCGCTATGCATTGAAGAAGCTAAAAACACGCTTAAATGATTGCCTAGAGACTGCCCGTAAGAAAGCAAATGGTGTGCCGACAGTGCACTACAAATTCAACGAAGCAAAGCTAATGGAAATCATCTTTTTTAGTCAATATTCCGATTCGGTAAATTTACCGAATGGAAACGGGAATATTACCGAATCCATTCGGGGATCTCACCGAAACCTAGGAAACGGGAAAATTACCGAATCCATTAACAGATCCAATACAGATCCGATAAAACAGATCAATAACCCTGTAGTCCCTTGTGAGGATGCTTATCAAGATTCTCAAATCACTGAGCAGCCACAACCAGCACCACAGGAACGTAACACCAAACCTGTTCGTGTTCAGCGTAAATTGAAAACTGAACTGGCAGATGATTTCACTATCACCGAGTCAATGCAGCAGTGGTACTCAGCACAAGGATTCATACTAGATGCACAAGCCGCAACCTGTCAGTGGGCGGATGCGATGAAAGCCCGTGATTGTAAATATTTAGATTGGGTAGCTGCTTGGCGTAACGGCATGCGCAATGCCAACAAGTGGGCAGCAGAGCGAACTAACAAACAAATCTTGACCACACAGCGAATGGGTGCCAGCGATGGCAAATATGGTCCACCGGAGGATTATCGATGAACATCATGCAACGTTTAGCGCAAACCATGCCTGCGCATGTAAAGCCATACACTTACGAGCAAATGCAAGCCATTCGTCAGCGTGAAGCCGATGTGGTTGCTAAGAATCTTTATGAGCAAAACCAACAAACACGAGTGTCAAAAGCATTAGGACGTTCAGGTATCAAGAAGCGTCACCAACACTGTAGCTTTGATAACTTCGTGATTCAGAATGCAGGTCAGCAACATGCGTTCAATGAGTCAAAAACGTTTGTCGATAATTTACTGAATGATCGTGCGTGTGGTGGTTTTATCTTTGCGGGTACATCAGGCACAGGTAAAAACCACTTAGCGTGTGCGATTGCCAATCAAGCACTTCAGCAACGCCGATCAGTAGTGGTGATCACCGTTGCCGAATTGATGCTTAAATTTCGTGATACTTATCGCCAAGACTCAGCAACCAGTGAAACAGCACTGATTCGTTTTCTGAGTAATGTCGATTTGCTGGTGATAGATGAATTGGGCGTTCAGCACAACAGCAATAACGAGCGAGTAATGATAAACCGCATCATTGATGAACGTTATACCCTAGAAAAACCAACAGGGGTGATTACCAACCTTCAGAGTGATGAACTTATAACAACCTTAGGCCGTGCAGCTGTCGACCGTATTATGGAAGATGGTAAGTGGGTAACATTTAATTGGTCAAGTTTTAGAATTAACAAAGGAACACAATCAGCATGAGAATCGAAACCCTGTTGAGTAAATTTGCGATTAAAGGGATTAACTACGATCCTCAGTCTGGTGGTGGTAAAGCGTTATTGTCTGCAGAAGAACAATTGGCGGTAGTGGGGCTATGTTGGCATGAATCGCCAGTAGGGTGGTTGGTACTGTTTGTTGAAGGGCTAAGAGATGTTCATGCACTTAAACAATTACAAATAGCGACTAGAGGTGAAGTATTACGATTAATGGAAGATTGGCGCGGTGTTTATCCTGAAAAGGCATTAACAGCGTTATGTGCGACTGCAATTGCTGAAGCTACTCAACAGAACGGCCAAGTGTGTCCAGAATGTAATGGTTCTGGAAAAGTGCTTTCAAAGTGTAATCATCAGCGAAAATGTCAATGTTGTAAAAATGGTTGTATTGAATGGACGCAGGAAACTCGTTTTGCTTATTTTGCTCAAGTTTTACCTGTGACCTATAGCCGTTTTAAAAGATATAACGAAGTATTATTCAAAATAGTAAACTGGCTAATTGAGAGTCGTATTACAGCCGTTTTGACAATGGAAGAGCATCTAGAAAAAGAAAGTCAATTAATGTATGAAACCAATTGATTTTTTGATCTTAATTGGTTGGTTTTATGTGGTTAAAATGTTGCTATTGGCGTCTGTATCTTAATTAGTGAGTTAAGTATTGACTATGCATATGCAATGTGTAGAATTCATAAGGCTCAGGTGGGACAACCATTTATGGTTGTTTGGCTGTTAATTTCAGCTAAGGTTCATTTATTAGTAATGGGCAAATCTAATCTCTACACTTTATGTGTTTGATTTATATCAAGACGCTTTTTGCGTGTTATACAAGTTATATGTACCCACCTAGAGCAATCTTCTAACGGATTATTTTTATGACAGATACCACTAATTCTTTGAATAAAGAAATAACCAAATTAGAAAATCAAATTTGGTTTACGCGTAAAAGTAGAATTAGAGCCTCAGAAAGAATACTTAGCAATCATTTCCATTCTAATGCTATATTAATATGGTATTCATTTTTAACATTTGTATTATCTATAATTTTAATTAAATATCCAAAATATTTAGGTGATAATGCTGATGTTCTAATGACTATTGCTACAGGATTTGTATTTACATTATCTCTATTTGTACCTCAGCTAGAATTTAAAAATAGATCTGATAAATTAAAAGAAAATTATATAAAGCTGCAAAGTTTAATATTTGAATTAAAATTATGTAGAACGGAATATCAACTGAAAGGTATAAATAGTGAGTATTTAAACTTACTATATTCTGTTGAAAACCATAAGACTAGAGATTTGTTATATTTTATAATATTCGATTCTGATGGGGGTTGTGAACGGAAATTAACATTTCTTGAATCAATTTATATTATAATTTGTGTTTCTATTAGACTTCTTATTTTACTAGCAGCATATGTTTTACCTCCTCTTATTATATATTGTTGGTGATTGAACTATGAAAGCATATCAAGCATTTAATCGAAGGTTTTCAAAGAAAAGTCTTTTAGAAATATATCACCGATATATAATGCTGACACCATCGACTGGAGTTGATGGAAAAAAAGCAAATGAAAGTTTTGATATAAAAAATGAAATTGAAATTATAATAAAAAAAATAGGCGATAAAACATATTCATTTAGTCGGTACAAAGAAAAATTGATATCTAAAGGTGTAGGGAAGAATCCAAGGGTTATATCAATACCTACAGTCAGAGATAGAATTGTATTGAAAGCTATTCATCTAACATTGCAAGATATTTACCCTGAGTGTTCAAAAACATTAATACCACAATTAATGCTTGAGGATATTTCTCGTGAAATTAAAAATCATGATTTTAAATCATATGTAAAAATAGATATAGAGAATTTTTATCCAAGCATTAAACATGATATTTTGAATTCTAAAATTAAAAGAAAAATAAGAAAGAAAGAATTAATATATTTATTAGAAAAAGCTATAACAAATGAAACTGGACATATTAAACCTGAGAAAGGTGTTCCTCAAGGCCTATCTATATCTAATATATTGTCTGAAATATACGTTAAAGACATTGATAACTCTCTAGTTGATAAAAAAATAAAATATTATAGATATGTTGATGATATTTTGATTTTTTATAAAGGACTTAATCCTATAGTACCATTAGATAATATTGTTGCATCTTTTAAAACTATAGGTCTTAATTGTCATGATTATAATCAAATAGGAAGTAAAACTAAGTATGGGAAATTGACAGAAACATTTGATTTTCTTGGGTATGAAATTAAAAATAGAAAGTTGACAATAAAAAAAGAATCAATAAATAAAATAGAAAAATCAATTTCAAGTATAATTGTATCGTATAAGTATATGAGAGATAAAAATTCATATAATATAAATAATAAACTAAATCTTAGAATCACAGGATGTATTTTTGAAGGAAAAAGGAGAGGGTGGCTATTTTATTACTCTCAGATGGAAGAGCGTCAGATATTATATAAAATAGATAAAGCTATAGTTAGGATGATAAAAAAAGCTAAGTTAGAAAATGTATTTAAGCCAAAGACGTTTGCTAAAACATTTATGGAAATTAAAAGAAATCGGTTAGATAATCATAAGTATATAGTGAATTTTGATGGGTATACAGTAGATGAAAAAAGGAAGATGTTAAGTCAATTTATGGATAATAAAGTATTAGCAACATTAAATGATGTTAATATAAATAATATTTTTTCTAAAAGAGTTAGACACTTAGTAAAAGATCTTGAAGAAGATTTAAGAGAAAATAGTTGAATAAAAAATTTAAATGGTCTCTATTTATTGAGACCATTTAATATATGTTAATTAACTTGTTGGATTTACAATACTACCACCTTCAGTAGCATAATATTTTTGAGTCGTCATACCTTGTTTATAATAATCATTTAATAGCTTTAAAAAATTACGAGCATCTTCTGCTGTTTTTAGTATGATTTTACCATCATTACTAATGTCAAATTTTTTGCCCTTAAACTTATCTAATATATTATTCATTTTATTTACATCAGTTAAGCATAAGTTTGAATGATTTCCTTTTTCTGCTATATGAGATAATGTTTTTAATATTGAAGGTTTATGGCTAATCATTTCTTCAATAATATTTAAATTATCGACAATACCACATTCTTTTATAGTATTTATTGTTGCAGTTGCTGCGATTTTAAATTCTTCTTCTAATCCTACAATGGATTCAAAGCTTTTCTTTTTGAAGACATAAAATCTATCATCTATATAAATACAGTCAATTTTGTCATCAAAACTAATTATGTTACCGTCAAACGCTTTTAGTTCACCACCAGTTTTGTCAAAAAGGGCAGAGAAACGTTGCTTAACGCCTTGAACTTGATCTGTTGTAACTTTTGATTTACTAATCTTTCTGAATGAATAAGTGTACTCTTCACCCATTCTCACTTTGATGCAATAAGCCCATAAATTAGATTGAATATCAGAAAGGTTTGTAATTAATGGTATATTATCTTTTTTCATTTGTTCATTAATTACATTAGCAAATGATAGCGCATTATTTAAAGCATAAGTGTATATTTTGTCATCAAGGTCATCATCTATTACAGTGTATTCTTTTAATTCGACTTCATCTCTTGATGCATGAGATTTAATTTGATTTGATAAAATACCTTTAAAATATTCTGAAATATCAGGTGATAAAGATACTTGCTGCAGTTCAAAGTTATATTTATCTAGAACTTTTGCATTACGAGTCATGCCTGATTTTAATATTCTAGTTATAAAAAATAACGATATTTTTGCTTTTTTTTGCTCGTCTAATTTTTCAGCATACTCTAGCAAATCTTCTAACGCTAACATCAATCTTCCTCAGCTAGTTTGGCATAAAAGAGTTTATGTCCAACAATTTCAATATCAATTAAATCATCATCTTCTAGATATTTATTTTTTGTTAATATCATCCCATTTCTTTTGTTTTTACTTTCAATGTCTATATACGTAATTTGAAATAAAGTATATTTCAAACTAATTGTTGGATTTATTAAAATCATTCCTGAATTAATATATATTAAGAATGTAACAATTAATAAAACAGTAATAGATACAACGTTTGTAACTGATGATAAATCTTGAAATACAAATGGTATTAAGTATGTAAATAAATAGGTAATTGATTCACTATTTTTATTTTCTATATCTTTAATTTGCACAAGTCGACCGTTTGTATCACATCGTCTTGATACATTCTTTAATAAGGTCATTAAGCCAATTATGCCTATTAAGGATAAGGTGCATAAAAATGTAACAGCACCAAAATACTTAATAAAAACTAAAATGGCTTTTTCGTTAAATCCACCCCAATTTAAATATTCGCTATATTTATAAACTTGGGTAAAGCACATAATAAAAAATAAAGGGAAATAAGACACGATAAAGAGTGAAAACCTAGCCCCTAATTGTAGCTTATTCTGTCTCATCGAAGTCAAACCACCGTATTTTATGTGAGGGATTATATACAATAGAGTTCATTATGAGTAGCAGTTTAATGATTCTATTTCATATTTTAATGTTACGCTATTGTTTTGAATTTGCTTGTTAATTACTTTTATTTTGTTTTTCTGTAAGTTTTTGTGTGATCAATTCTACAGTTTTACTTGTTTTGCTGTGTTTATATACAGTATATTATGTTAAGTAAATATTCAAAAAAAAATAATAGTTTTTTAAATTTAAAATAATCTATTTAGAAATATTGACTTTATTTTATTAATGCCGCAATATCCCCACATTGCAGAACCTCACCTACTCGGTGGGGTTTTGTCGTTTTAGGATTCCATTAAATCCATAACCGTCCTTTGAGGCGGTTTTTTTATGTCTGAAATTCGCCTATGAGAGAGAAAGTTATTAGCTGGTTTGCTTACCTTTGGGCAGGTTTAACCGGTGTAGCCTCTGGTCTTTCCATGAACGAAATAGGGGTGCTCATCTCTATTTTTGCCACCGTATTTACCGCGTTTATTAACTGGTTTTATCGACATCGAACCCTCAAAGCCCTGCAAAACCATCCAGAGGTGAAGAAAATCTATGAGCAAATTGAAGAAGACTAGTGGCGTTATTGGCTGCTTGGTCGCCAGTGTGTTGGCGGTTGTAGCTGGTACCGATCACGAATTAAAAACCACCCCTGATGGATTAGCGTTTATCAGTAATTTAGAGGGGTGTTCATCATCCGCTTATCAATGCAGTGCCGATCGTTGGACTGCAGGGTTAGGCCATACCACAGGAGTAAAACAAGGCGACAAAGCAACCACCGAAACCATTGCTGATTGGTACATTGAAGATATCAGCGCAGCGGAAAAAGTGGTTGATCGGCAAGTGACATTAGCTGCTGGCCCTCAATACGATATGGCAGTGTCATTCGTGTTTAACCTCGGGGCTGGTAACTTTCGCAGTTCTACCTATCTCAAGAAACTTAAAGCAGGGCAGTTAACCGCAGCTTGTAATGAGTTTCCACGGTGGGTATTTGTGAATGGTAAAGATTGCCGACTTGATAGCAGTCACTGTGCTGGCATCGTTAAACGCCGTTTAGCAGAGCAAAAGGTTTGCTTGTATGGCTATCAGTAAGTTCAAGCTAATCGCAACAGCAGGTGTATTAACGGCATTATCGATATTGGCGTGGACGTATTCACAGACAGTGCAAAAGCTGGAAGCGGCTCAAGCATTGGTTGTGGAGCAACAAACCCAATCAAAGCAGTTAGTGGACGTTAATCAGTCGATGCAATCTACCATTACCCGTTTAGAGCAAGCATCCCACCAAGAACGATTAGCCGCTGAATATAACGAGCGTCAACGTCAGCAATGGCAACAACGAGCGTTAAAAGCACAACGTCAAATCGATAAGGATATTGCTCATGAAAAGTGTGCTGATTTGCCTATCCCTAACGCTAGTCAGTGGTTGTACTACACCAAGCCCGCAAGTGGTGACTCAATACAAAATTGAATACATCAAACCACCTGCAGCGTATTTGATTAGCTGCAAACAACCATTTCATAAACCGCCCATGACTTGGGGTGAAGCCGCTAAACGTGATCCGGTGTGGTTACACCATTTCTCGCTGTGTGCTGCACAAATTGAAAACCTACGCCGTTGTTATAACGACCCAACACACTGTGCGGCGTTACCCATTACAGAGGGAGAGCCATAACCACGATTGAGAGTGCCATGAATAATGAAAAACGTTTTTGGAATACCACCGAACTTGAACAGTTTGGTAAACATCGTTCAACCATTCGTAAGAACTTAAAAGCGGCAGGGGTTTCACCTGTCGCCTTTAAGGGCAACACGCCACTTTATGATGTAGTGCAAGTCGCACCGTACCTATGCCAACAACCGCGTAAAGAATCAGATGCACCCGATTTAATGGGGTTTAAAACCGCAGCTGAATTACGGGCGTATGTGCAAAGTGAACGTGAAAAGCTGATTTTGATGCGGGAATCTGGTGAGAGTGTCACCAAAGAAGATTATGAAAATGAAATTGCCGTGTGTATTGCCAGTGTTAAAGGCTTTAAAGACAAGGTGATCACCCGTATTGAATCCGCTATTCCGACCGCGACACCGCAACAACTTGAAGATTTAGAAACTCTGCTTAATTTCGATTTAAAGGCGGTCGCTGATGAGCTTGAGACAGTTTGATGCCCGTTTAGGGATTGAGTTTGCCAATGCCAAAGATATTCGGCGCAGTTTTGCTTACCTGTGTGCTCCCACGGATAAAACACCGGTGGAAGCGGCTGATGATGAACTGTGGATCTCTGATGGTACTGATGTGACTAAGTTTCTATCGTCGCAAGTACCGTACATGCGAGAGCCGTTAAATTGTTTGGCTCGGCGTATTTATGAAGCAGTGATTGTGGTTGGTCCTGCGCGTTCAGGTAAAACCAAAGCCATGGTGGAAGGCTGGATAAATTACACCGTCACTCAAGCCCCTGGTGACATGCTGCTTATCTACAGTACCAAGACTAAAGCTACTGATATGTCGAAGGTCGATTTAGAACGGAGCTTTTCAGCTACTGCAGGCATTGCCAAGCTGCGAACAGGGCGTAAAGCTGATGACAATATCACCTCGAAGAAATTTAAAAATGGCATGATCCTAAAGTTGGATTCTGCCACCGAAACCAGTTTATCTGCGTCCACCTATCGTTATGCCGGCGCGACCGATTACGATCGTGCTGATGATGCGGTAGGCCAAGAAGGTTCTAAGTTTGAACTGATGCTAATGCGTGTTCAAAACGCGAAATCATCCGGCATGGTGATGGCAGAATCTTCTCCTGGTCGTATTGTGCGTAACCCTAAACGGGTTGAAGACTTATCACCGCATGAATCCCAACCCTGTGGTGGTATTGCTGACTTATATAACCAAGGTGATCGCCGCCGTTTCTATTGGTTATGCCAAGACTGTCATAGCTATTTTCGTCCTGATTTTGAAACATTGAAATGGGAACAACATGCTGAGCCTTTAGAGGCCGCTAAAACCGCATGGGTTGAATGTCCTCGCTGTTGCCATCGTCATACTGAATCACAAAAACAGACCATGAACCTTGAAGGACGTTGGTTTCGTGATGGTGCAATTGACCAATATGGTGAGGTTGTCACCGATGAATCAGCCATTCGAACCAGTAAATGGGCAACGTTTTGGTTTGAAGGCATTGTGGCAGCGTATGCCAGTTGGGAAAACTTGGTGTATCGCTTTTTAAATGCGAATGCCTTGTTCCAAGACTGTGGTGATGAAGAGTCATTAAAAACTTTTATCAATGTGCGCATGGGACGACCTTATGTGATGCAGTCGCGTGGTCAAGAAGTCGGTGCGCATCAGTTAATGGCGCGAGCTGCTGATCATGAACGTGGCATTGTGCCATTAGGTGGACGCTTCTTAATGATGTCCATCGATGTGCAAGGCGGCAAACAGAACCCACGTTTTGTGGTGCAAGCCCATGTCTATGGTGAAGGGCTGCAACGATGGGTGATTGACCGCTTTGAAATTCTTACTAATCCCTATCGTAATAATGACCGCATTAACCCAATGGTGTATGCCGAAGATTGGGATTTATTGATTGAACAAGTGATCAAGAAAACCTATCCCTTAGCGGATGGCTCAGGGCGGGTGATGAAACCGGTATTAACCTTGTGTGATTCCGGTGGCTCAGGTGAGAAGAAAAAAGGTAAGCAGAAAAGCTCATCCGT
Organism: Photobacterium sp. S4TG1; assembly: GCF_036040035.1. Taxonomy (NCBI): domain Bacteria; kingdom Pseudomonadati; phylum Pseudomonadota; class Gammaproteobacteria; order Vibrionales; family Vibrionaceae; genus Photobacterium; species Photobacterium sp. S4TG1. Next base: position 25,584 of record NZ_JAYXUH010000001.1, on the reverse strand, counting down.
TACCGATCATGCTTATCAGTTTTATAACCGCCTTAAAGGGCATGGCTTATCGCATCTATTCCGCTTAGTGAAAGGGGCAAGCCGTGACATTGATGATCTGGTTAAAGAAACCTATCCAGATAAACGCAGTAAGTTAGCCAACGGTGAAATCCCGCTGTTAATGCTGCATACCAACCGTTTAAAAAACCGCGTAGCTGCCAGTTTTTCACGGTTAGAGTTTGGTGCGCGGTTCTTTCATTTACCAGGTTGGGCGGATCGAGTTTGGTTTGATGAACTCACCGTTGAATATATTGATGAACTTGGCCATTGGCAAAAGCCTGATGGTGCACGTAATGAGTCGTTTGATTTATGTGCCTATGCTGAAGCCGGTATGCATTACAAAGGTGGTGATGATATCCATTGGGATAATCCGCCAGCATGGGCCGCTGATTGGCAATTTAATAGCAATGTGGTTGATGCAGACCAAACGCCGAAGTTTGAGCGGGTGGCGCGTCGACGATATAACCACTCAAAAGGAATTTTTGGATGACAACCCAACGTGAACGGCTGCAGTGGTATCTCGATGCCGAGAAAAAGATCTTGATGCAACAAGCGGTTGAAACAGCAGAAGGGGAAAAGCTGACCTTTGCGAGTTTGGCAACGGTACGCCGTGAAATAGAACGTCTGCAGCAGTTGATTAGCCGTGAAAATCAGGGAGGACGCCGCAGTATGATCCGGAGAAACTACCTTGAGTAAATTGAATATAGCCGATCGTATCATTTGTTATTTTAATCCTAAGTCGGGGGCTGAACGGCTTTATAACCGTAACCTGATTAATAAATACCAAGCTGCACTGCCTGCTAATCCTCATACCAAAAAACGTAATAGTCGCTCTACCGGCAAAGCCAACCAAATCAATAAAGATGCGAAGTCTTTACGCGAACGTGCACGACATATGGATGAAAACACGCCTTATGTCACTGCCATCCTTGATGAACTGTGTGCCAATGTCGTAGGACCTAACGGCATTATGATTGAACCACAGCCGTTAGACATGAACGGTGATGTTCACACTGAGTTTGCCCGTAAGATCAGCGAATGGTTTGAACGGTTTTCATTGCAACAGAACATTGATGGTGAGTTATCTCGGGCTGAAACCGAATGGTTAGCTTGTCGAACGTGGTTGCGAGATGGTGAAGTGTTTGCCCGTTATTACCTAGGGCGAGATGCAGGGATTGAATACCCATCATCAACACCGTTTGGGGTGCAGCCGTTTGAACCTGATTACATACCATTGAATATCAACGAGCCTGAAAAGGGCATGTATGAAGGTATTCGCCGTAATGGTTTAGGTCAGATGGTGTCATTACTGATCCAGCGTGATGCGCATGGTTTTTCCTTTGCTGAAGTCGATGCGCGGTTTGTGGCGCATTTAAAATTCACCCGTCGATTTCATCAAAACCGAGGGGTAACACTGCTGCATTCGGTTCTAGATTTGATTGCCGATATTGAAGATTACGATCAATCAGAGCGTGTCAGTGCACAGATTGCCAGCCGCTTTGCCTATTTCATTAAACGAGATACGGGCTCAGGTGAGACTGATAACTTTGAACGTGGCGGCGATATCTTTCTAGGAATGGGGAACAGTTTTGAACTCGCCCCTGGTGAAGATGCTGGCATTGTTGAAAGTAAGCGCCAAGAAGCGATGAGCAGTCCGTTTCGTGATGCTCAAATGCGATTAGCGGCATCAGGTGCGGGGGTTAACTGCTCGAGCGTAACCCGTCATTACACTGGTTCTTATTCCGCCCAACGGCAAGAGCTGATTGATTCCTTTGCTCGTTATCGCATTTTACAACGTAAGTTTGTCACCAGTTGGACGCGTCCTCAATATCGAATGGCACTGCAGATGGCGATTTTATCGCGTGAATTGGTGGTGCCTAAAGAAGTGGATGTGGTTTCAGTGCTTAACGCCATTTATCAAGCCCCTGTGATGCCGTGGATTGATCCCGCTAAGGAAATGACCGGCATTGAAAAAGGCACTCGGTTAGGGCTGCAATCACTGAGTCATTTCCAACGTGAACGCAACTATAACCCAGTCGCTGTACGCCGCGAGATAAAAGCCGAACGCCAAGCCATGAATGATGATGCCATTGTGAGTACGGCTGATCCTGCGCATAACGTTCAAACGAAGATCCAACATTCAACCAAAGAGGCACAACATGCCAAAGACAACTAAATCGTGGTTCACGCTTAATAACCAAGGCGAAGGCCAACCGGTGAAGGTGTGGATCCATGGTGACATTGGTAGTTATGACATTGAAGCCATTGATTTAATCAAAGCCCTGCAGTCTGTCGGTACGCAAGATGCTGAGTTCCGTATTCAAAGTTATGGTGGCTCGGTCTATGAAGGGTTGGCGATGTATAACGCCATTAAAGCCCACAAAGGTAAAACCATTGGCATCGTTGATGGGTTAGTAGCATCGATTTCTAGCTATTTCTTAATGGCTTGCGATGAAATTCAAATGCCTGAAAACGCTAAGCTGATGATTCATGATCCCGCTATTGGTGCTTGGGGTGGTGAAAATGAAATAGAAAGTGCGTTAACCCAACTAAAGAACGCCAAGCAAACCATTGCAGAAGCCTATGCCGAACGCTGTGGTAAGTCGTTAGATGATGTGCTGCAAGCGATGGCAAAAGAAACCTGGTTCACCGCCAGTCAAGCATTGGAGTTTGGTTTGATTGATGCGGTGATTGATGCCGTGGACTTATCAAATTGCCTTAAAAAAGTCTCTGCCACTGAACTGCAAGCCAAAGCCTTTAAACATACCCCTGATGATTTATTGAATCAGCTTGTGCAACCGCCAGCAACGCCAATACCTGAACCTCTAATAAACCAACAAAGTGATCCTATGCCTAAACCTATCGATAACGATGCATTACAAAATGCGTTAAAAAACGAGAACCAACGTCAATCGACTATTCGTGCTTTGTGTGCAACCCATAAGGTGAGTGACACCCTGCGTGATGAAATGCTCAATGATTTACAGTGCAGTGCTGAAGATAGCTCACTCAAGATACTGCAATACTTGGGGGCGATTTCCATTAATGGCCAAGTGCCTAATGCCGAACAACCACCAACAGGGTTAACCAATACCCATATTCATGTGGGTAACGGTAATACCACTAAAGATGCGCTGCAAAATGCCCTAAATGCTCGTTGTGGTACGGGTGAAATTGAAAAAGATAACCCGTACCGCTTAAAAACCTTACTTGATATGGCTGAAATAGCGGTGGGTAAGGATGCTAAATATTGCGGCAACAAGAATGAATTAGTCGCTCGTGCGTTTAACAGCGGCGATTTTGCAGATATTATCACCGAAAGTGTACGAACGGTGATGCGAGATGAAGCGCAAGTACGTGCACCATTATGGCGAGAGCTTGCTAATACTGAAAACCTGCCTAACTTTAAAGAGACTGATTTAATTCTGATTAATGATGCGCCTGATTTAATGGCGGTATCAGAAGACGGTGAATACAAATCAGCCACCATCAAAGGCAGCGGTGAGAAAATTCAGTTAGCCAGTTTTGGTCGTGAAATTGCCTTTACTCGTCAAGCTATCATCAATGATGAGATTGCCTTGATCTCAAAAATTCCGCGTAAGTTCATGCAATCGGCTTATCGCTTGTCGGATAAGTTGATGTTTAACGCCATTCTTAGCGGAAAAATGGGTGATGGTAAGAGTGTGTTCCAAGCGGGTGGCGCGAATAAGTGGGGCAACTTAGTTAATGATATTCCTGCCGCTGATTACCAAGCCTTAGTGATGGCGCTGCATAAAGCCTTTGCAACCGCGACCACCTCTGAAGGTGATGCGTTAGATTTACGCGGTGAAATCCTGCTGGCTAACCCTGACCATGCTTCATTCTTAGAAGCGGTACTTAATACTGCAAGTAAACCTGATACGTTTAACCCTGCCTATAAGAAGTTTGCCAAGGTAGTCGAAACTGCTCGATTAGCCACGATTAATGGTGCGATTGCGTTAACCGGTAAAGACTTTGATTCGGTGGTGATGGGTTTCCTTGATGGTGCACAAGATCCTTGGTTAGAAACGGGGGATGGTTGGAGCAGTGATGGTGCGAAGTTCCGTATTACTTATGATGTGACCTCGAAAGTGCTCGATCGTCGTGGCATCGCTCAGGCAACGTTTACCAATAAATAATAACGATTGTTATAGGGTGCTTCGGCATCCTTTTTTATAAGTGAAATAAACAACAGGAACAGAGAACACTATGCGTATTGCTGATGGTTCAAAGATTGATTTAAAAGCGCCAGTGGGTGGTTTTGTGAAAGATGTGCCGGTTAAATATGGTGCGTTGATTGTGGTACCTAATTATTCGGCTAAAGAAGGCCAAGTAGTGAGCTGTACTTACCGTGGTTTGTTTGATGGACCCATTAAAGCCGGCGATTCTCCATCCTTTGTGGGTGAAGCGGCTTATTTTGATGGTGGGGTATTTACTAAAACCGCACCAACAGGTGATGGTGTGGTGACCGTTCCTATCGGCTCATTCATTGATAGCGGCGTATTGTTGATGGGCGTTGCCTTAAACGGTTAATTCACAAAGGGTGGTGATCATCAATGAAGAGTGCGTTTGATGATGCTCGGCAGTTGATTCAAACTTCTATTCAGCAGTGCTTTGGCAGTGAATTAGTGGTGATGTTACCTGATGGCCAACAACGAAAAATTCAAGGTTACATCAAACACCAATCATCAGAGAATCATGCCATTAAACGGTTATTAACGGGGAGTTGTTTACCACCGTTATCAACCATGATGATAAAGGGTAAGCGTTATAGCTTGGTGCTCTCTGGCCATGAACAAGGCAAAGGAAAGCGCGAGAGTCAGCTGCAGCGTGAATATGTTTTAAATCTGTCTCAAGCAGGGATTAAGCATGACTTCTCTGAATACTAATATGGAATTGGACACCCGTTTTCTTGCTCGTCTTTCCTACCTACCTGATGAATTAGCCAAAGCCGCTAAACAAGCGATGATCAAAACCAATCGCTGGTTAAGAGCGGCTTCGATGGCTGATTTAGGCTATGAACTCAGTATTGATTCAAAAGCCATGACCACCCGTTTTAGAACCTATAAAAACGGCGGTATGTCAAAGCTGTGGGTGGGGGTAAGAAGCCTTGGTGTGCATCGATTAGGTAAGCCGGTACAAAATGGTAAAGGGGTGCAAGTGGGTAGTCGTTTTTATGATGATGCGTTTATCTCACCGATGGACAGTGATCAACTGCTGGTCTTTCGTCGTGAAAGTAAAGGTCGAGGATCTATTAAGCTCGTATCGTTAGAGATTAGTGAAGAAACCGAAGAGATCATTGATTCTTACTTACCTGATTTGAACCGTAAATTTGAGGAGTTTTTTCATCGTGAATTCCAATTCATTCTTTCGGGCACCCAGTGAATGGGTGATGACCGTTATTGAACGGTTAGAGCAGCGTTTACAGCTCGGCAAGATAGAAACCGCTTATCAACGTGAAGAAACCGAGCCCAGTGCGCCTATCGTGCGTTACCAATGTGGTGAATGCCAATCCATTAATCACACCAACAATGATGGCCGTAAAATCCATGAAATTGAGCTGAGATTCTTAGTTGAAGTGCCTATTGCTCAAGCAAATTTTGATGTGGTGGCGCTGGACTTATCCAGCCGTATTGAACGTGAGTTATTCAATCAACGTTTTGGTTGTGTGGATGATGTTGAAGAGGCGCGGTTGATTTCAAATCTGCCGCGCCGTTTTAATCCTGATAATGGGGTGTTCTTGCGGGTTGTCACCATTAAGCAGCGTATTTTTATGGGGCCGATTGAACACGATTGGCATGAGATTATAGGAACGAAAGCCAATGTTGAGGGCATTAGTTGAACGGATCCGTTCGTTAGAAAAAGAAGTGATGGCTTTGCGTGAAGAAATGGAAGAAAACCGCCGTTCTTCAAACAATATTATTCGCCTTGGTGTGGTGGCTGCGACATCAGAACAAAGTGTTGATGTTACCGCTGGTCAGAATAAGGCAACGCGGGTGCCGTTCTTTGTTCATAGTGCGGGGCGTGTTAGTCACTATCGGCGTCCTAGTGTGGGTGAGCAGTGCATTCTGATTAACTTAGGCTGTGGCGATAACCTCAATAATTCTGTTGCTCTGATGGGATTACCATCAACAAACTTTCCTTGTCCTACTACTGAAGAAAACCAAGTGATGACTGATTACGGTAACGGCATGACTGAGTGTTATAACTTAGATACCGGGGCATTAACGGCGCATTATCCTGGTGGTGTCAAAGTGGTGGGTGATATAGAACAAGAGGGTAATTATCGTGCTTCGGGTGATGTGGCTGATGGTACTCGTTCGATGGCTGCGGATCGTAAGATTTATAACGGTCACATCCATAGGCATGGAAACCCGAACACCAGTACAACGGAGCAACAACAATGATAGGGATTGATCCTAAAACAGGGAAAACCGTCACAGGTATTGCAGCGTTAACGTGTCGGTTTGAACGGATCCTGACAACACAAATGACCTCACGCATTAAGCGCCGCCAAATAGGCAATAAAGCCATTGCCCGTTTAGGTCGCATGCAAAGCCCAACGGAAGCCATGATAGTGCAAAACCTATCCCTTGAAGCGCTGGCTAATCCTGCCAATGGTTTAATTCAATTTAAAGCCAAGCAGTGCCAAGCCATAGCAAGTGATACGGGGTTTTCAGTGGTGGTGAAAGGCGTATGGCAAGGCAATGATATTAAATTACAGGTGCGATTATGAGTTTACCTAAAGCGTTTGTGGTACCTGAATTTGAAACCTTATTAAGTGAGTATATTGAAGCTGCGGTGGCATATTGTGCTAAGTCCGATACCGATAAGGCGCAATTATTACACCAAGCCATGACTAATGATGGTGAGCTGCTGGCTCAAGTGACTCAGGCGTTTGTATTAAAGCGGGTGGCTGAAATTAGAGAGCAGAACCACCAAGCCTTACAGATGTTTCGTAAGTTCGTCACTGAATCCGATATGGTGGATTTGCTGGCATTGCAATATGGCTTAAAGCGGCAAATATTAACGCCAAGTGATAACAGTATTTTCCCACCTAAACCCGCCATCATGGAATCAGATGAAAGCTTACTGCAGCGGTTTGATTTAGCGCCTTATCAGTTTCATACCACAGGTACGCGAATGGGGTATAAATTCCATGCGCTGACCTTAGATGAACGGCCATTGATAAAGATTGAATCAGAATCCGATGCAGTGGTGATGCGGTATGAGTTTCAGCACTTAAACAGACCGATGCCAGTTAAAGATGCGATGCCTAAAATGCTAGTGCCTAACTCTGGCAAAGTGTGTGTGGCAGTGCTAAGTCGAGAACATCCACAAGGCATTGCCAGTGCTGCGTTATTAAAGCGGGTGGCTGATTACCTTCAACGTGATGATATAGCTCAAGAGTCTGATGAAATCACCACCAAAAGTGCGGCTCCAAAGCTGTATCGAATTGTGGCTACGGTGTATACAGGTTCAGATCCAAGTTCGCATGTTGATAAAGCCCAAGCCGAACAAGCAGCATGGGCGTTAGCTGAAAAACGCCATAAGCTCAATGGCATTGTTGATAGAGAAGAAGTGGCACACATTCTTTATGAGTTAGGGGCAAAACGCGCCAAAGTCCACGAACCTGCCGCTGATGTTATTTGCCAGTGGGATCAAGCGCCGTATTGTACGGAGGTGATCATTGATGTTCGAGGTGACTGAGCCTTTTATTTCTGTTCAACCTGAAAACCGCACCCTGATTGAAGAATCCTTAGAATATGCTTGGCATACCTTACTGGCGAACCAACGCGATCCCTTTCCTGAACTGAAACAACCACGATTAACCTCAGAGCACTTTGTTTCCTTACTCGCTGGTGAGCGAGGGGTAACCGATTGGCGACCTGAAGATTCCTTAGAGCAGCAACGTAAAACAGCCGATAACGCCTTTGAAATCCATCGCAAAGCGGGAACTCGTCACGGTTTAGCGGTGGCTATGGATGCGTTGGATTGTGATATTGAAGTTACCCCTTGGTATCAAATGGATGCGCCGCCAGGTCCTTATCATATAGAGGTGGTAGCTTGGAAACGTAATGAGCCAGTGAATCAAAAAACGGCGAAACGGATGCTGACACGGATTGAAAACACTAAATCTGAGCGTGACACCGTTGAACTGATTTTAGCCTTTGGTTTAGACACAGGACTCACGTTCTCAGGGGTAAAACAGCCATCCGTTGTTGATTACGATGATTCAGCGACTGGCATCATGCCACCATCCCCGTTGGTATTGGCTCCCTTGAGTGTTTCAGGTGCTCACTTTCATACCACGGTTGGTGATGAGTCATATCAGGGATCCATGCCTAATGATGCGTGGTGTGCAGGTGGGAGCTATTTTGCAGGCGGTATGCGTATGGTGATGAGTACCGATATAACGTTAGGAGCAAGAACATGAGTTCACCCGTTGTTCAATTTACTAAAGTGGGATTGGCTGAGCTAATTAGCGCCAAAAACCAAGGCATCAAAGGGGCAATTAAATGGATAGCGGCAGGTGACCGCAGTTATCAGCCAACACCTGAACAAAAAGCGTTGTACAACGAAAAGCAACGTGAACTGATTTCAGATTGGGAAGAATTAAGCCCCACACAACTACGCATGGCGGCGGTATTTAAAGGCAATCTGGAATATGAGGTGCGAGAAGTCGGGTTCTTTTTAGAAACAGGCACCTTGTTAGCTGTCTATTCTGTGCCAAATACTCTATTGGCGTATAAATCAGCCAATGCCAGCTGGTTGCAGAAGTTCACGCTAGATGTCTCCCCATTACCGTCAAATAGCATCACGATTGAGGTCGGTAATGACAATATAAACCTGTTATTGGGTGAAGAGCTAACCACGATGGCCACAGCTCAAATTGGCAATATGTCGCGTCATCTTGAATTGCTATTTCGTTTTAATGCATTAGAGAAAAGAGTGTGAGGGATTATGGCATGCACAATAGAGGGACCGCCGTTACTGAGCATTATTGCCGGCACAACCTTTGGCTTTGGTGTTAGCTGGACAACGGGTGATGATAGCAATCCCTATGTAAAATTGTTTGGCTGTACCGCTGTTTTCGTTGTGCGTTCTATTGAGGGTGAAGTGTTGGTGCGGGGGACCACAGAATCTGGACATATCACCATTATTGAACACCCACAGCAAAGCGATGCACTCGATATCAAAGTCACCCATGACCAAACTCAAGGCCATCAACCAACAGCATGGGAGAACGCGAGTTATGAAGTGCGGGTAACGTTTCCTAGTGGTGATCCTTACAGCATCTTACGTGGTCCTGCTGTACTGATAAAAGGGGCGGTTGATGATTAACGCGAATGCAAAAGTGTTGGTCACGCTCAATACTGACCGCGTGATAACAGTGCGGTTACCGCAAGGGATAGCTGTCGTTCGAGAACAAGTGAAACCCAATATTCAAGTGGTAACGATTGGTCAGCAAGGGCCTGTGGGTACGGTTAGTGAAGAAGTCTTAGCAACGGCGGCAGAAGCTAAAGCCTTAGCGGTAGTGGCTTCTGAAGTTACCCAATCAACCGCAACATTGTTAGATAGTGTCATTATCAGCATAACTAACGGGTTTAACTTTCAGGCGGGGGAACTGTCAGCTTAGGAGTGAAAGTGTTAAACAATAAAATTGACCAAATGATAGCGGCACTCAATAACGTGATGGGTGTGATTAATGGCAAGTTGCGATTAAAAGCTGACAAAACAGAAATATATTCACGTTCTTATCTTGATGATCCGCTTTCTACTTTAGGTGCTAACACCGCAACGGCCAATAAACTCAAAGTCGCCCGCACCATCACCCTTGGCCGTGATGCCAATGGCTCAGTGTCCTTTGATGGTTCAGGCAATGTCACGCTGCAGGTCACCATTCCTGCACTTGATGATAAAGCCGATACGATTGATACCTTAACACTGGCACAAATTGATGCCCGTATTAAGCAATTGATAGGCGTGGCACCTGAAGTATTAGATACCTTTGAAGAGTTGGCCAAGGCGCTAGGTAATGATCCGCATTTTGCTGCCACTATGACAGCGGAATTAGCCAAGAAAGCCAATGCCAATCAGGTCTACAGCATTACGGCGGCGGATGCACAATTTCTAACTAAACGAGGAAAAGCGGCAGATACCACGCTGTTTGGTGGTAATGCGCCCGCTCACTATGCAACCTCAGGCCAAATATCCACATTAGAGCAAGAGATTGCGGATGGTTTTACACGACTTGCGGCATCGTTTAATGATGCGGCGAATACAATTAATGGAAGTTAATCAATGAGTTTAGAACAACAAATAGGGGCATTAGTTAAAGCCTCAGAAAACCTAACGGGTGCTGTGAATGGCAAAATTGGGGAGATTGATAAGAAGGTTGATGCTGCAGTTAAAGCTATTCCTGAATTACATAAAACATATTATATCGATAGTGTTGCAGGTAATGACAATGCATTAGGGACACAATCCTTACCGATCAAGACAATATATGAAGCAGTTATTCGTACACCTATAAATGGCTCTGTAAGTATTTTTTTGAAGAAAAATCAGGATCATTTTATGTCGGGAACAGTTCCTCGGTTTACTAATGCAACAAATAAAAAAATACAATTAGCAGCATACAGTGCAGGTTCTAAACCTGTAATTAAAATGTTAACAACAGATGAGCCAACAGGGAGTATTCTTAATGGTTTTATAGTATCGACTTTTAGCAGTATTACCGTTATTGAATGTGTGATTGATACAATGTCATTACCATTAGATCAAGCAAAGCCGTGGCCAGAATATGGTGGTTTTGTTTCTAGAGACGGATCGTTAGGTGAAGTTGGTAATGCGTTAATTTCATTATCTCATAGTGAAATTAAAATTAGAGATCATCAGTTTTCATCTCATTATGCTCGTGTTGATTATAATTTTAGAGCAGTCATTATTCATCATGTTGGCCGTCAAGTTAAATTAAACTCAGGAGGAGATACGTTTTATTGCACTTTTAATGGTGTTTCATTATCTGATACATCTAAAACATTAAAAGATTGTTTATCTGGTGCAACTGCGGCAAATACATTAACGAATATTTCATTAGCATAATGGGTGATTATATTATGGATTCAATATTGATTAATGGTCAGCGTATTTATGGTCTTAATTTAAATGATAAAGATTATAATGGTGATCAGATTTATTCGTTTTTTGGTATAACAAAAGAACAAGCCGATATATTAAAAAAACAAAATCAGTGGTTAGAAACTCGAAGAACGCGGGATCAACTAATGATAAAAACAGATTGGACTCAGGCGAACGATGCGCCATTAACATCCGAAAAGAAAGCTGAATTTACTGCTTATCGCCAAGTATTACGCGACATTCCCCAAACTTACGATAATCCTGATAACATTGTATGGCCAACGAAGCCAACCCTTTAGAAACCGCTCTTAGTCAGCGGTTTTTTTGTATCTAAAATCTGAATCATAAAGGAATAACATGGCAACCTTGAATCAAACAGGGCTGCAAGATCATCCGATCTTGCAGCCTTTTCGTTTAAATGGGCGTTGGTATTCACCTGCAGATAACACCATTGCGTTACATCCAACCCAAACCGCCTTTTTGCTGATGAATGGCAAGATTGGTAAACCAGTACAACTTCCAATCCCACAAAAAGCCAAAGGACAGCAATAATGAGTTCATTAGCACCCATTCAAGATTTTGAATTAAACGGGGTTGAGGTTCGTACCATTGAACCGCAACCAAGTATGGGGCCATTAGCGCAACAAGTGGTGCACTTGATTGGTACGGCGCCCGATAAACGCGGCACTATTGCTTATAACGAGTCAACACGGTTATGGAATTATGCTGATGCAATGATGGCATTAGATTCAACCGGTAATCGTCAAGGTTCATTACCTACAGTGGTGCGTTACTTGTTTGAGTACGTGAAATGCACGCTCTATGTCACGGTGGTTGAAGTTGGTGCAACTACTGCAGCCACAGAAGCCAATGTGATTGGTGGTGTAGATTCGGCTACAGGTGCCATTCGTGGTTTGGAAACCGTTAAGGCTTGCCCTGAAACACCCACTATTATTGCCGCCCCTGGTTTTCATTCAAAAGCAGTAGGACAAAAGTTGGCGTTAATTGGGCGTGATGTGCGTTGTCGTCCGGTGCTTGATGGTCCAAACACCAATGATATGGCTGCCGCTGAGTTTGCGGCAGGGTTTGGCGCGGAAGGAACGGGCGAAGATAAGCTGTGCATTATCGATCCTTGGTTTATGAAAACTTACGATGGTGTGCAGGTATTAATGCCAGCATCCATCGCTTTAGTTGCGGCAATGGCTTCGGTATCCGGTTGGGAAAGTCCACAAAATCGCTCTGTGGTGTGTGATGAAACCGCCCGTAATATTGCCTATAAAATAAATGACAAAACTACGCAAGCGAACTTTCTGAATAAACATGGTGTGGTGACGATAGCGCATACACGCATGGGCGGTTATTCAATTATTGGTAACCGTACTAATACCGGACGTTTTATCTCTCATGTTGGCTTAGAAGACTTGATGGCACGTAAGTTAGAAGAAACCAGCCAACCATTATTGGGTAAACAACTGACTGAAGAGTTCATGCAGCAAGTTGTTGATCGTTTAACCAATTGGGGGCAGGACTTAGTGGCGCAGACCGTGATTCCGGTGTTTAAAGCCTTTCTTCATCCCACCAAGAATAATATTGAAAATTACACGGCGGGTCGATGGTTCCTATGCGTGAACTATGGCCGCTATTCACCAAATGAACACATGGTGTATGAAATGAGTGTTGATAACGGGTTAATTGCAGCATGGCTTGATGAGGTGGTAAATGGCTGATCGTATTCGTATGCGCATTACGGCACAGGTTGAATCTGTGCCATTGATGAATGAAATCGTGGACTTTACGCCACCGGAAGTGAAAGCCAAGTTAGCCAATAACGAAGGGGCATTTGTTGCTTCTGAAGATACTGTTGGCTTAGAAAAGCTCAGTTGGTCATTAAAAGTGAAAGGTGAGCATGGGGTGTTATCGCGTTCTTTGGGTAAGTACACCATGGGTAATGCCCAGATTAACGTGGTTGAAAAAGGCAAAAGTACCGATGGTGTTCCTTATGTGGAAACCTATTCGATGTATGGACCGATTACGGCCATTAAGAAAGAAGCGGTGAAGATGGGCGAGAAGCCAACCATTACTATTGAAGGTACCTGTAAAGCGTATACCCAACATGATACGGGCATTGTGGTTCATGACATCAATGTGAATACCGGTAAAACGATTGTTGGTGGTGTCGATTTGATGGGATTAGCCGGCATCATTTCAATCTAATTTTATCTTGAATAACGAATAACGAATAACGAATAACGAATAACGAATAGCGCCTACGGGCGCTTTTTTTTGATGAATTTTTTGGAAAAACAATGAATAAACAAATCACACTTCCGTTTTTTACCCGTTCAGGTAGCCATAAATTAACGATTAATACCATTACCTTAGGCGCGTTTCGTAAGCTGCCTTTTGTGATGAAGGATGATCTGTCTGCAGCGGAACAATTTAAGCAGTTTAAGGCGATGATTTTAGCCTGTACGGACTTAACACCAACTGAGTTTGAAGAGCTGTCGGTGCCTGATTTCACCCAATTACATCAAGATATTCGTGCTTTTATCTTAACGCCATCCGATGAAATGAATGATCACGCATTAACGGGTAAAGACTTTGAATTTGATTTGGCGTTTCCGTTTACCAATGAACTAGAAGAAACCATTAGCCACATTAAATTTGCGGTTCCTAAGGTGAAACACTCTGAAGCATTGGCAGATATTGATGATCATTACGAACGTGAAGAATTTATGTTTCGTGTGGTATGTCATTTAGACAAACAAGATATGGACGCCATGGCATTGAATGATTACTTAGCCATTAAACCGCAGGTGGGCGCTTTTTTTCAACTTGCGGGGGATTACTTTCGCCCCGTGACGTCGAAGCTCTGATTGATTTGATCCCAATGCACCGTAATACCACTGAAAGTGAACTCAGAGAATGGTCACAAGACCAGGCATTACGGCGTTATGAATTGATCTTATCTAAGCTCGGAGTCAAACAATGACCGAAAAGATTAGTTTTGTCTTAGATGCGTCAGTCAAAGGCGTTAAAGACATTGTTTCAACCACTACCGCGACAGAACGATTAACTGCAGCATTGGCAGAACAACGGGGTGAGGTTCAGTCATTAAATGGTCAGCTAAAGGGTATTAAAGGCTTTGAAGCGGCAGAGCTTAGAGCTGAAAAGCTGTCTGCTCAATTAGCTGAAACCAAAAGTACCATGACGTCTCTTAGTGCTGCCATCGCTGAGAGTAAGCAGAAAACCACCCAATTGCGGGGTGAATACAATTTAACTCAGAACGAAATTCGTGGGTTAAATAAAGAAATGCAACAAGCCTCAAAGGAAGGGGCACAGGTCTTACAAGTTAAGCTAAAAGAGGCTCAACTTCGACTTGAATCGCTTAATACTGAAATTTATCAGAATAAAGCTCAAACAGATGATCTCTCTGTCGCTTATAAACGTGCCAGCGGAAAAGTGGGTAAGTTAACTGATAGGCAAGAGAAACAACATAACACCTTGAATAAGTTAAAAAGTTCACTGCAAGCGGCGGGTGTCAGTACCGATAAGCTTGGTGATGAACAAAGTCGCTTAAAACAACAAGCGGATAAAGCCACCTTAGCCCTTGAAAAGCAGAATACGCGATTAAAAGAGATGCAATCAATTCAAGGTCGGATTGATAGTCGTAAAGCGAAGTTAGGTGAAATTGGCAGTGAAGCAACAGGATTGGCGGTAGCTGCAGCACCCATTGTTGGATCGATTTGGACTGCGATTAAAAATGAAACCTCATTTGCTGATGTAAAAAAAGTCGTCAACATGAGTGATGAGCAGTCCACTGAATTGAAATCGTGGGCGCTGAAAACCTCAACCACCACACCCATGAGTGCCGATAATATCAATGCGATGTTAGCTGCAGGTGGTCAAAGCGGCATTAAAGACATCAATGAGCTGAAAAGCTTTGTACTTGATTCTTCTAAGATGGGTGTTGCCTTTGATATGGATGCGGGTCAAGCCGGTGAAACCTTATCAATCTTTAAGGCGGTATTAGGTGTTGATCAACAAGGGGCAATGAATGTTGCTGGTCTTGCTAACTACCTTTCAAACAACTCGAATGCCAAAGCGAAAGATATTGCAGGTGTGATGGCGCGTGAAGGGGCATCAGCCAAAACAGGTGGTTTTAAAGTCAATGAGTCCACGGCATTATCAGCTTCATTATTGTCATTAGGCATGGGTGAAGAGCGTGCAGCAACAGCCTTGAAGAATATCTCCGGTCGATTGACGTTAGGTGATGCCGCAAGTGGTACTCAACAAAAGGCGATGGCCTCAATTGGTTTAGATGCTGGTGATATTGCCGCAAGAATGCAAGATGATGCATCAGGTACCTTGATTGAAGTGCTTAATGCCGTTAATCAGGCACCAAAAGAAGATAAAAGCGCCATATTAAGTCAGATATTTGGCGAAGAGGCCAAAGGTGCAGTGGCATCACTATCGGGCAATATGGCGAATTTCACCAAGCTGTTAACGCTTTCAAAAGAAGATTCTACCGTTCATCTTGATTCTCTTGACCAAGAATACAATGCCAGAATCAGTACCACTGGTAGTGGCATTGATATGTTCGTGAATAAGTTAAATCGACTCAGTGTGGTATTTGGTAGTGCATTATTACCAGCCCTTAATTGGGTACTTGAGCCGTTAGGTAAAGGTGTTGATTTACTGGCTAATTTTGCTGAAGCGAATACCGGTGTTACTCAAGCAGTGGGTCTTGGTGTTGCAGCATTTATTGGTTTGAAAGGGGTGTTATTAGCGGGTAAAGCGTTATCGCTCGTCTTTGGTAACTCGATGGATAAAACCCGTTTATTTACGAAAGGTTTAAATCGTGAAACCCAAGACGGTGGACGGATTGCGGCACTCGCTGCCAAACGTTGGCGAAGCTTAAATGCGGCAGTTTCATCTAGTCAAGGGCCAGAAAGTAAAGGCAGTAGCAGTGTCGGTAAAGACGCACGTTCCCGTAAAAAGCGTAAAGGTCGTCGCCGTGTTCGTGGTCGTCGTAAAGGACTTGGTGGGTTGCTTCGTTCTGTTATGGAAAGTCGAATGGTTCAAAAGGTGGGCTCTGGCGCTCAGTCTTTAATGAGCCATGTTACTCCTAAAGGTACGGCAATGGCATTAGCCGGCTCAGGTTTGGCCTTAATGCCAATGGGCGCGATGGCATCTGATGCAATGGATGTGATTGGCGTTGGTAGTGATATTGCAGAAACCGTAGGCAAAACAGGGCTGACCAAGGTATTGAAACCGCTAGGAATGATGATGAATGCTTCTTCTGTTGCTGAAGGTGTCATTAATGGTGATATGGAACAAACTGGCGGTGCATTGGGGGATATTGGTGGCTCTATGGGCGGTGGTGCGTTAGGTGCTGCCATTGGTACTTTTATTTTACCTGGTATCGGTACTGCGATTGGTGGTTTGTTGGGCTCTATTGCTGGTGGCATGGGTGGTGAAATGCTCGGCGGCTGGTTTGGTAAGAAACTCGATTCACCTGAAGAAACCGCTAAAAAGGTCGATGAAGTTCAAAGCAAAGAGGCGATGGCCAAGCAAAGCCCACCCATCTCATTTTCACCTACCTTTCAAATAACAGCTGCAGCGGGTCAAGATGAAAAGCTGATAGCGCAAGAAATTACCCGTCAAATGAACCAACAATTATCGTCATTAATGGGCGAGAACACCTTATCAACCCAATTTAGTTATGCCGCTATTGATAGAGATAGCTAAGGATCGTTATGCACCATTTAGTGATTGGTGAGTTCGTTTTTTCTGTGGGTGACAAAACACCGATTATGAAGTTTGAACGAACTTCACCAGGCGCGTATTCAGAAGTTAGTTTGATCTATGACGCCCGCTCTGAAATGACGGGCAGACCGCTTGAAACCCTTGATATAACCGCCAAATGGTTACAATACGGGGCGCAGGAGTCAGTTGAAAAGCTTCGAACGTTGATTGAATTACCACAACAAGTCAGTGATGGCCAAGGTATTAACTTAGGTAAATGGACTATCCAACAACTGAAAGAAGGTAAGTCGGCATTGATTCATAACGGTCAAGCCATGGTTACGGATGTCATGCTGCAATTGAAGGAGTACCGCGAATGAAGGTAAGCGCCAAAGCCGGTGAGTTGATCACCGATTTACTCTATAAGCACACAGGCCAAGATAATGACCAATTAGAACAAGCCTTCTATCAATTAAATCCTCACGTTCGGCGTGAGGTTTTTTTTGTCGATACTGAAGTGGTGTTACCTCAAGTCAAGCAGGTACCTAAAACGCAACGTGTTATTAAATCATGGGATTAAAGAATGTTTCATCTAATAGGCAATAATGCTGATTTGATCTTGGACCGTTTAAAGTCATGGCGGTTGAATGATGGCAATGGAACCGAAGGCGATAACGTCACTTTGGTGGTGAGCTCTGATGATGTTGATGGACTGCCACCCAAAGGTGAACGTTATTCGGTGCGATTGGGGGATGTTGTACGGGATAGTTTTCAGATATCAAAACGGTCAGTGAGTTTATACCCACGAGAGATCACGTTAGTTCTCACCGTTGCGCCTTTTTCTATCAAGGATGAAAGTGGTTATCGTGAACGTAAGTCGTGCAGTTGGGATAAAACAACAGTAGGACAAATCGTGTATGACTGTCTTACCCCTCATGGCTTTGATGTTTTTGTTCATCCGCGATTACAAAAAATTGAAATCGAGCATATAGATCGTTCTGATGAAAGTACGCCGGCATTTATGAACCGCTTGGCTAAGTCTTATGATGCAATAGCGAAACCTGTTGAAGGGCGGTTTATCTTTGTGCCAATGGGTGAACAACGTAGTGCTTCAGGTAAGCACATTGAAAGCGTTACGCTGTCACTGCCTGTGGTTAATCATCCGGGTAATAGTGACTTTGTTAATGTGTCTGCAGAATTAGATGGTCGACAAGATTTTAATGGTGTTAAGGCTTTTTATAGTTCAACGGCAGATGGAAGCCGGCAACAGGTCAAAGTGGGGAGTAAACCGTTTAAGTCATTAGGCAAAGATAAGAACACCAAGAAGGAAGCAGAACAAGCGTGTGCTGCAGAGCTTCGGAAAATGCAACGGCAAGGGCGGAAAATCAGCATTGAAGCACCGCCTAATCCCACCATTTTTGCTGAAGGGTTAGTGGTACTTGATGACACTTTCCCTCGCGCCTTTAAAGGTCAATGTTCTGTTGATCAAGTGTCGTTCTCTGGCCAAGGATTACAACCCAATCGAATGAGTATTCAAGCTACGTTAATAGGTGAGTAATGATCACAAACAGTAAAATTCGCTTTAATCAACATGCCTTCTTTTCTGCAACCCTCCCCGTAAAAATCTCTGATGCTCAAATCAAACGTCATATTAATGATCAACGTGTTCGTCAGTTAAAAGATGTTCGATGCCCACTTTACTTACGGTTTAACGCATCTCGAACTGGTGGAACGTGGTGGTTTTATCGTTATGAAGCTGGCAAACAATACCCATATCGGATTGCGAAATATCCTGGTACTCAGGCCAAAGACATCATGGATGTGGTGAGTGCGGTATCAGTCCAAATAGCCAAAGGAAAAGCCATCGAATGTAATCGCTTTGAAACCGTAGATCAGTTGGTTGATTGGCATGTTCAGCGGCAATGTACCTTAAAACGTTCTACGAAAGAGCGATTGAATAACCTAAAAAGTATGGCAGAAACTCATGTGATGAGCTTATTCCATGGTGTTGCTATCACGGATATGGACCATCAAAAGATAGACAGTGCCTTGATTCAGCCTATGTTTGAGCAAGGCTATTCAGTGAGTTATGTGAGGGCGAACTTCTTCTTATTGAAAACGGCTTTCTCTATCGCTCGACGATTGAAACACATCACCGCCAATCCGCTATCAGAAGTGCAATTTAAGACGTTTTTCCCTGAGACGTTCTCTGTTACAGAAGCTCAAATCAAAGGCTGCCGCGTGAATACTGAAGACCTGATTGATATCTTGCCAGCGATTGGCCAACAGCAACCACCACAACGATTACTTCTAATGATGATGTTAGCCCATGGTTCACGTATTGGTGAAACTAGAAAGGCTTTATGGAAGAACATCAGCTTTATTGAAAAGCGGTGGCTAATTCCTAAAGAAGATGCCAAAAACGGAGTAGCAATGAGTTATCCACTTACCAGTGAGATGATTGAACTATTACGTTCATATCAAGCATGGCAACGTGAGCTAGGCTATAGCAGTGATCACTTGTTCCCGTTATCTCGTTGGAATAATCAACCAATACACAGTGCTAAAGCCAGTGAATGGGTGCGGGGAGTATCAAAGAAAGCATGGAGTGCACATGATCTTAGGAAGCGAGCACGATCAATATGGGCTGAATTGGGTGTTGATTATATTGTCTGTGAATCTTTGCTCAATCATGCGAGGGATAAGCTAGATCAAGCCTATATCCATACACATATGGAATTACAGAAGAAAGAAGCGTTAGAAACGTACCATAAATGGCTTAAAGAAGGATGGTGTACCTGTCTAGCACCTGTCTCGATTCAAAATCCCATCATCGATAAACCCTTATCCAGACTGGCTTGAAGCCACTTTTCATTATAAACCTCAGCGGATGATAATAAGAATGCAGATTTGTACAAAAAACGAACAAATCAACGCTAATTTGATGGGAGCTGCACGAGCAGTTCCTCACCAAGTTGGTCTAATCAAATTGAGTAAAACCCAGTTGAAAGTTCTGCAGTCGATTATGCCTGGTGAAAAGGTAACAGCAGAGCAGATTGCCGAGCGTTGTAATTTGTCGAGTTCGTGGGCCAGTACTTTGTTGAAGACAGTTTGGGAAAGAGGGTATTTGGTGAGAACCGTCTTTGTGAGAGAATGCGGTGGCGTATTTTTTTTATATAAAAGTTAAATAATGAATGAATTAAGAATATTACTTTAGTAGCATATTAGCACTTACTGCTAATAAGAAGGTTATATGAAAAAGTTTTTATTAATTTTAGTTTTTATTTTAATCACTATTGCTCCAGTTTTATCTTATTTATCTTTATTTCAAGTGTTTAGCTTTTTACTCCCACATATTGACATTATAAAGACGATCGCACGTTATCAGGTTGGGGGCTTATTTGTTATTATGCTGTTTGTGTGGGTGTATGGTTTTTCTCAGTATAAAATACTAGAATACGGAATGCATATAATCGCAGGATTTATATCTATTGTTTTTGCATTAATTGCTATGGTTGGAATTTGTTTTGATATGTACTCAATGCTGTGTTTTATTTTATTATGTTTATCTTGCTTATTGAGTATTTATTGTGTAAGTGTTCCTGTGTTAGCAGTATTTCAAAAGAAAATGAGAGGGCCATGGGAATATATTATAGTGACTATTATTTTCGGTAGTAGTTTGACTTTTATTATTAATGGATATGCCTCTGTACTTGTTAATGAAACTTTTGGAATTAATGCTAAATATCTTCCATTTTCAACTATATTGTCAATGTTCATTGTATTATCCCCATTTTTTGTGATTATTTCTTTTGTTGTTCTCTTTTTTATAATTGTTTTTAATGAAAAAACAGACCTATTCAAAAATAAAGATGGTGATAATAAGTTTTATTTAATAAATGCTCTTGTTGGAGTATATGTTTTATTTATCGTAAGTTTAGGGGTAGGTACTCATATATCTAAAAACTTTGAGAGAGTTGCAAGCACATTTGATTTTGACTCTCACTATTATTGCGTTTTTTCTGAAAAAGTAGATGGTGTGATTTTTTTAGACTCGCAGTATTCTAAGGTTTTAACATATAAAGAAGGCAGGAAGCCTCTTTATAAGGTGATGACTTGTAATATTAAATAAGCTAGGTTCTTCTGGGCGTATAAAAACCTCAAACGAGTCCGACTCTCGGGAAATAAAAATTTTTGGGCTCTCTTAGCCACCACCACCGAGGTTGGTGATTTAGACCATTTTCGGTGGTGAAGGGCAGAGCGTGATGCGTAACGTTTATTTTATTTATTATAAATTGTATATATTTCTTTTAGCTCTTCTATTGAAAGTGCTGGTTGTTTACGATGGAGCATTGCATGACAGTTAGGACAAACTGGCCTTAAATCTTTCACTGGATCTATCTCATATTCTTCATTTATTTCAGAAAGGGGTTTTAAATGATGTACATGAATGTAATTTTTTCCTAGTTGGCCATAAGTTTTCTCAAAATGAAAATTACATACACCACAATTATATTTCCAGTGTTCAATGCACAACCTTCTTGCTTTTGTATTTCTTTCATAAGCGTTAACCGTTATAACTTTTTTTCCTCCTTCTTTTAATTTTGATGATTCTGCTTCATCTGGACCACTAAAGTCCTGCTCATTTCTTTCAATACGTGAATTCCAAAAATCAAATAGACCGTCAGCAATGTTAGCTGGAATTGTTTTACCGGAACCTTGCGAGTCCCAAATGTTACTAATAAATTCGGGGGTATTTAATTCATCTCGTGAAATTGGAGTTTTGAATTGATTGTTTGATAAATAATCAAATTTCACGTCTACGTATAAAGATTCTTTACCTTCTTTACGTTTTTCTTCTTGATAATGTGGTGCGTAATATGGAACAGCGGTAACTACCCCTGAACCAATAACACCTTTATTTCCTTTTCCCTGTTTTAATAAAAAAATATTATCGCCAACAAGGATTTTTTTTGTTGTACCACAGCTCCATTTCAATATTTTACCTTGTGTATATTTTTGATAATAGATCTCAAATTGTTCCTTAGGCCATACACGAGGATTCCATGTTAAAAGATATGTGCTCATATTAATCCTTGAGGTAATAAGATTAGTTATCAAATAGTACTGCTTCTTTTTTGGAACTAGACTTCAAATGGTCATCGATTTTAGATATGTTCATTTTTCTGAATGAGATGTATTTGGTAAAACTAGTAGAAATTATAGCTTTGCCTGCAGAAGAATAGCCAAGATGACCAACAATAATAAAATCAGAACCATCAAGCTCAGAAACATCTTTAAGTCTAAAGTTCTTTATTAATTCTTGAGATAGTTCAGGGTTTAGACGAATGCTCGGCTCTGTTCGATAATCACCATAATTTAGCCAAAGAACACCTTTTTTATCTATATTTAGGTTATTAATTGGTCCCCAGAAAATATATTCTTGTCTCATATGGTCTTTTGATACATGTTTAATGTTTACAATATTGTCTTTTAATTTTCCGTCTATAATTGTACGGCCACCATTCGAAACGATTTTAATTTCTAGACCATTTTCACCATAATTTGGGTTGCGGATAAGATTAGTTAGAATTCCTCTTAGTGATTTATTTAAAGGATATCCGCTAGAGTTGCCAAGTGGATTTTTTATTGCTGGTGATGGGCGAGTTGATTCTTCATCACCATGTTTGTCATTATCCTGTGAGACATAAATATTAGATGTCGCTGATTTATCTAAATTTACATATAAGCTAGAGCCTGGGCTATTTGGGTCATCAATGTTTTCATCTGTTGCTTCTGATTTTAAATCTACAGTAGAAGCATTACATCCATCTAAATGCCTTGCACCAAAACAAGCCATACGACTCATTTTTTCTGTTTCAAACCCTTTTATAAACCAAGCTTTTTGGGAGCATTCGATACAGTCTATTAGCCCTCGATATTTATCTGGGTTTTGTGCGTAGTCTTCAGTACTACATTCTGAGCCATTATCTCTAAATTTAGCTTTAATCATAATATACTCAATAGCTTATATGTAATATACAGCTAGGATATTCTTAGTATTTATTTACTCAATATGTTTTGGTGTGATGTGTGATAAGAACAGCATTGTTAGTGCTAAATGTTTTAAAAAGCAGTACTTAGGTCTGCAGAGAAGGTGATAGAACATGCTAAATGGTTATAAGTGACATATTAGAGTCAATTCAACAAGCAGTATTTTATGAATAGTAATTCATTATCTACGTAATCATTCATAATTAAATTGCTGCTAATACTCTAACTGTGCTATCAATAAATTCAATGCCTTATAGATTACAAGGAGTTAGCAAAAACAACGATAACTGTATATATATACAGGTGTTTATTTTATATTATGGAAACCATGCGGAGTAGTGGAATTCAGACAGGTGGACCGTCTGCATTAACACAAGCTGACCGCCAAAACTTCGCTAATAAACTTGATGCTTTATTAGCTAAAAATCATAAGATACAATAAGTTATAGCTATGGAGGTGAACTAGGTTTTACCTCCTTTTCTCCCTTCTGTAGTATTCACATTTCTTCTTATTTTCCTGCTAAATCCCAATTGCTAACGTTTTGCTAATATGAATTGCTAATATGAATTGCTAATATAAATGATTATTTTGTGTTTTTTCAGAAAATGAACGTGCATAATTATTTAAAATAAATGAATTTAATATGGTGGGGTTTAGCTATTTATTCTGACCGTAATAGTCGAAATTAATTATTTAAATAGGTAGGGTTTAATATGGAGCATTATGGTTTTTAGAAATGTGATTATATTGAGTAGGTTAATAGACTTGGTAGTTAGGGTACTACAGAATCGCTTGGTGATCACAATGATGTGAAATATGAATCTAACGAGTTTTTGACCCGTTATGGGTTAGACCTAATACTCATTCATATTTTATTAACGTGAGTTTGATTAATTTTATTTATTCCTCTTGTATGAAGTTGAAGTGATATAGTTAAACATTAGTTTTCTACGCAATTTATATTTAAGTTTCTGAAGTATAACTTGTAATCTATTACGATCAATTTTTATGGTTTTAAATGATTTGAGAAAAAATGTTTTAGAACATTAGATGTTAACTCATCGGGTGATTTATTCAAATGCTGAGTTGACTATAACCATTTATATTTACTTAGTGGGATTTTAGGAATAACATATTGTCTATAAAGGTAATATGAGTTTTTTGTATTATGGAGGAGTGGGTTTCAGTACGCTGAATCTTAATAAAAAGAATTATGCATAAAAAATATTATATTGATGAAAGTGGTAATACAGGTGATTTGTTAATAACAGAGGGAAATACGAATTTTAGCTCCCAAGAGTATTTTACATTAGCTTGCATAGGTTTAGAGACTTCAAAGTTAAGTGCCTTATTTGAATATATAGAAAAATTAAAGCAAAAATATAAAATTCAGTCAAAAGAATTAAAATTTTCTAAAATTAAGGGGTTGTTTGGCAAAAAAATCGGCTTCATGCTTGAACTAACAAAATACATAGAAGAAAGTGATTTTATTATCGAAATTGTGGATAAAAAATATATAGTTTCGACCAATATAGTAAATTGTCTTATAAATCCTCCGTATTTTCAACCTAAAATGGAACCAGAGCAAGCTAAATTGATGCATTTGGAACTTAGTCAATGGGTTTATGACTATGTACCAGAAGAGTTTTTTATCAAATTCACAAATGCATCTAGAGTAGCATCAGAAGAGTCTTTAAAAGGTTTATTTGATGATTTACTTAATATAGCTAAAATGGCTAAAGATCCATTAGCAAATACTATTTTTATGGGAATTGAGGAGTCTTTAGATGATTTTTATCAATTTAAACAAAAAAGTAATCTAGATAGAGAGGCGTACACCTATTTCTTTCCTTTACCTGATTTAAATAAAAGAGGAGAAGTATTAGCAATTTTACCATATATAGGCTCGTTCTCTAATATTCATGCAAGGTTAAATTATCTTGTTGACCAAGATTTATCAAATGTAGTTATAATTCATGATAACCAATCTCATTTTGATGATATTTTAAAGTATTATCATGAAAATGCTATAAATACCAAAGTTGATAATCCTTCTGCATTTAAATATACAAAATTTAATTTCACAAACCAATCGAATTTGGAGTTTAAAGATGATAAAGAAGCAATTGGGCTGCAAGTGGCAGATCTCTATGCTGGATTCATAAATAAGGCAGTCCCATATTTAATACGTGATGAGAATAGCTTGACTGAAAAAGAACAATCTATACTACTTCGAACGTTGGCAAGTCTTTATTTTAAAGCTGGAGTGAATTTTGTCTTGCCGAAAACACACAATGATAAACTGTTTGATATTTTAAATATGACTGTAAATGTGAACATTGGTATCGCAAGTCTAGGCTTCAGTATTGATGATTTTGATGAGCAGCTGCTAACACGTTAATTAAATTATCCTAGAACTTAAAAAAGTATTGAACATAAACAAGCCAACTTATATAGGTAAATATTGCGAATATCATGAAGGTTGGTATTGACAAAAGTCGAGTGTTATTGGTAGGTATTTCTAATACCTACCATATAAAAAGCCCTCACTTCAAATTAGGAGGGCTTTTTGCTATTGA